>NZ_JBSFSI010000014.1:0-236015 GCF_053589675.1 Streptomyces sp. NPDC003284 | reverse complement strand
TCGAGGCCGAGTTCGCGGGCGCGGGCGGTGAAGTGGTCGAAGTCGTCGAGGGTGCCCAGGCGGGGGTGGACGGTGTCGTGGCCGCCTTCGGGTGAGCCGATGGCCCAGGGGACGCCGACGTCGTCGGGCCGGGCGGTGAGGGTGTTGTCGGGGCCTTTGCGGTGGGTGGTGCCGATGGGGTGGATGGGGGGGAGGTAGACGACGTCGAAGCCCATGGCGGCGATGGCGGGCAGGCGGCGTTCGGCGGTGCGCAGGGTGCCGTGGGGCTGGTCGGGGGTGCCTTCGGAGCGGGGGAAGAACTCGTACCAGGCGCTGTAGAGGGCGCGTTCGCGTTCGACCTGGAGCGGGAGGGGTGCGGAGGCGGTGACCAGGTCGCGCAGGGGACGGCGGGCCAGGACCGCGTCCACCTCCGGCGTCAACGCCGCCGACAGCCGGGTCATCACGGGCAGGGAGTCGTCGTCCATCACCCGGACGGCGGCAAGCAGCGTGTCCCGTTCCGGCCCCTCGGGCACCCCTTCGGCCGCCCTGGCGTGCAGTTCCGCGCCCTCCTCCAGCACCAGCCCCGCGTCGATCCCGGCCGGGACCTTGATCTGGGCGTGCCGCCGCCAGGTGGTGACGGGGTCGGCCCATGCCTCGACGTGGTAGGTCCAGCGGCCGGTCGCGGTCGGGGTGACCTCGGCGCCCCAGCGGTCGGTGCCCGGGGCCAGCTCGCGCATCGGCGTCCACGGCCCCGGCCGGCCCGCCGGGTCGCACAGCACCACGTTCGCCGCGACCGCGTCGTGCCCCTCGCCGAACACGGTGGCGGTGACCTGGAACGTCTCGCCCACCACCGCCTTGGCCGGGCGCCTGCCGCTCTCCACGGCCGGGCGCACATCCCGTACGGGGATGCGGCCGACGGCCGGTGCATGACTCGGAGTCGTCCTCATGGGTGTCACCTCCACCGTGCTTGAGGCCGGGCTCACGCCCGGCCGGGAACCAGGTACTGCTCGGTACGTCGTGCGGCGGTGCCGCCGTCCGGGACCGCTGCCCGGGACGGCGGACGGCCGCGTTCCCTACGCCCCTGCCGGGGAGCGCCGGTCCGCCGCGGGCCGGGGCTCCTGAGGCGCCCTGCGCTCCGCCGCCGACCACCGCTCCTCCGCCGGGCCGCGGTCCGTCGCCGCGCCGCGGCCCCGGCGCGCCAGGGCACCCACGTGCGGCCGGGCGGCGCCCTGTTCCCGCAGATAGGTGCCCGGGTTGGTGCGCAGGTACCGCTCCGCGGCGTCCGCCGCCTCTCGCGCGCAGCGCTTGCCCATCAGCACGCACAGCGTGTAGCCCGAATCCTCGAAGGTGGCCCGGACCCTGCGGTCGTCGGGCGCCGCGAGCATCGCGCGTTCCCACACCCGGTGGCGCCGCAGATGCCGGGCGACTTCGGCTTTGGCGGGTAGCAGCATGGCGCTGATCACCTTTCGGGAGCGCTCGATGGGCACGTTTCCCCGACGGTCGGGGCGGCGACCGCGCACGCGAAGGCACGCGGTCCCGTTCACGGCGCTCGAGACTTTCACTCATGGTGCACGTTCAACGACACAGCGTCCTGTTGGATCTTCAACCAGGTCACCCGCCCGGTCCCACGGTCCCGGCGGCCCGCGCCGTCCGCTCGTGTTGCACGAATGGCGTAGCGCCCGCACTGTGGTTCTGACTCAGAGGCAACAAACGCTCACGCTTCGTGCTCGGGGGTCCGGCCCGCAAGGGCGGGACAGGGAGCGCGGGCCCCGCCGGTGAGGAGCCAAGGACGATGAAGACCGCAGTGCCCTGCTACTACCACCTCGACGTGGAAGTCAGCCCGGAACGGGTCGGACAGGTCAGGCGCATCCTGGCCGCCCACCTCCGGCTCTGGGATCTGGAGGACCTCGTCGAACCCGTGTGCGGCGGCGCCGAGATGCTGCTGAACGCCATCGACGAGCACGCCCGGGACAAGCACACCTCCATCGAGATGTGGTGGACCGGCCAGCACCTCATCACCGCGGTCGGGGAGAATAACCACGACCTGCGCCCCGACCAGGACCTGCGCACCTGTCTGGCGCGTATCGCGGCGACCAGCGACGGCTGGGGCTGCTGCGCCGCCGAGACCGGGAGCAAGGTCATCTGGTTCTCGCAGCGGGCCCGCGCCGGGGTGCGTGTCCCGCTGGTCGCCAAGGCACCGGCCCCGACCCTGCGCGAGGGCCTGAAGCCGCCCCGCGAGCTGGCCGTTGCCGCGCTCGCCTCCGCGCTGACCGGCCCCGAGGCCGTCCTGGAGGGGGCCCGGTGACCCGGCGCACCAGCCGCGCAAAGGGGGTGCCCGTGCCCGTGTGGAGCGGGTACCCCTACCCGCTGGGTGCCGCGTACGACGGCGAGGGCACCAACTTCGCCCTGTTCAGCGAGGTCGCCGACCAGGTCGACCTGGTCCTCGTGGACGACGCGGGCACCCACCGGCCGGTGCCGCTGACCGAGGCCGACGGCTTCGTCTGGCACGGCTATCTGCCGGGCGTCGGCCCCGGCCAGCGCTACGGCTACCGGGTGCACGGCCCCTGGCACCCGGCGGCCGGCCACCGCTGCAACCCGAAGAAGCTGCTGCTGGACCCGTACGCCAGGGCGGTGGACGGGCGGATGGACGACCACCCCTCGCTCTACGAGCGGGCCCCGCACGGACCCGACCCGGCCGACAGCGCCGGGCACACCCTGCTCGGTGTGGTCACCGACCCGGCCTTCGACTGGGGCGGCGACCGGCCGCCCCGGCGGGCCTACGCCGACACGGTGATCTACGAGGCCCATGTGCGCGGCCTGACCCGCACCCACCCCGACGTCCCGCCCGAGCTGCGCGGCACCTACGCCGGTCTCGCGCACCCCGCCGTCGTCGAGCACCTGACCTCGCTGGGCGTGACGGCCGTGGAGCTGATGCCGGTGCACCAGTTCGTGCACGACGGGGTGCTCCAGGGCCGGGGCCTGTCCAACTACTGGGGCTACAACACGATCGGCTTCTTCGCCCCGCACCACGAATACGCCGCCCACGGCACCCGCGGCGGGCAGGTCGCCGAGTTCAAGTCGATGGTCAAGGCGCTGCACGAGGCCGGCCTCGAAGTGATCCTCGACGTGGTCTACAACCACACCGCCGAGGGCAACGAGAACGGCCCGACACTGTCCTTCCGCGGCATCGACAACGCCTCGTACTACCGCCTGGTCGACGGCGACTTCGCGCACTACTACGACACCACGGGCACCGGCAACAGCCTGCTGATGCGCCACCCCTACGTGCTCCAGCTGATCATGGACTCGCTGCGCTACTGGGTCACCGAGATGCATGTGGACGGCTTCCGCTTCGACCTGGCGGCCACCCTGGCCCGGCAGTTCCACGAGGTGGACCGGCTCTCCGCGTTCTTCGACCTGATCCAGCAGGACCCGGTGATCAGCCGGGTGAAGCTGATCGCCGAACCGTGGGACGTGGGCGAGGGCGGCTACCAGGTGGGCAACTTCCCGCCGCTGTGGTCGGAGTGGAACGGCCTGTACCGGGACGCCGTACGGGACTTCTGGCGCGGCGAGGAACACACGCTGGGCGACTTCGCCTCCCGGCTGACCGGCTCCTCCGACCTGTACGCCCACAACCGGCGCCGCCCCCGCGCCAGCGTCAACTTCGTGACCGCGCACGACGGTTTCACCCTGCGCGACCTGGTGTCGTACAACGACAAGCACAACGACGCCAACGGCGAGGACAACCGCGACGGCGAGAACTCCAACCGGTCCTGGAACTGCGGGGCCGAGGGCGACAGCCGCGACCCGGCGGTGCGCGAGCTGCGCGCCCGCCAGCAGCGCAACTTCATCGCCACCCTGCTGCTCTCCCAGGGCATCCCCATGCTGTGCCACGGCGACGAACTGGGCCGTACCCAGGGCGGCAACAACAACGCCTACTGCCAGGACAACGAGGTCTCCTGGATCGACTGGCGGCTCACCCGTGAGCAGCGGGACCTCGCGGACTTCACCCGGCACGTCATCGGACTGCGCACCGCCCACCCGGTGCTGCGCCGCCGCCGCTTCTTCCAGGGCGAGACGGCCACCCGCGACGACCAGCCGCTGCCCGACCTGGTGTGGATGCTGCCGGACGGCCGCGAGATGGCCGAGGAGGACTGGCAGCGCTCGGACGCGCACTCCGTCATGGTCTTCCTCAACGGCGACGCCATCGCCGAGCCCGACCCGCAGGGCCGGCCCGTGGTCGACGACTCGTTCCTGCTGCTGCTCAACGGCTACTGGGAACCGGTCGACTTCCGGCTGCCCGGCCCCGCCCACGGCGAGCGCTGGACCACGGTCGTCGACACCGCCGAGCCGCAGGGCCCCCCGGACGAGGCCGAGCACAAGCCCGGCGGCGACCTGCGCGTCGAGTCCCGGAGCCTGGTCCTGCTCACCCGGCCCCCGCGCACGGCCCGCTGACGCCGCACGCCCGCCGCCCCGCCCCGGACACACGAAGGGGCGGGGCGGCGGGCGTGCCCGCTCAGGCCTCCCTGCGGGAGGTCACCGTGAACTGCGCCCCGTCCGGATCGCGCAGCACGGCCTCCTGGGCGCCCTCGCGCAGCACACTGCCGCCGTGGCTCTCCGCCGTCCTGGCGCAGGCGGCCACGTCCGCCACCCGGAAGTGGATCTGCCAGTGCGGCCGGATGGTGGGATCGGGGGCCGCCTCCAGCGCGCCCGACTCGATCCGTGCCACCACCTCGCCGTGGCTGCGCAGGACCACCTCGTCGCCCTCGTAGCGGACCTCGCAGCAGCCGGGCCGCTCCGTCGCCCAGTCCAGGACCTCGCCGTAGAAGATGGCCGCGTCGAACGCGTCACGGGTGTGCAGCCGGATGTAGGCCGGAGCGGCCTTGCGCCAGGTCTCCCAGTCGGTGAACAGCTCGCCCTCCCAGATCCCGAAGGTCGCGCCGTCCCGGTCCGCCAGCAGCGCCGCCCGGCCGGGCGGCAGCGAGATCGGGCCGACCGCCGAGGTGCCGCCGCGCTCCTGCACCCGCGAGACCGCCCGGTCGGCGCTCGGCACCGCGAAGTACGGGGTCCAGGCCACGGCCATCTGCCACATGGACGCCACCGCGGCGATCCCGGCGACCGGGGCGCCGTCGGCGAGCGCGATGCGGAAGCGGTCGCCGAGCCTGGCCGAACGCCACTCCCAGCCCAGCAGGGCCGAGTAGAACTCCTCCGTGGCCTCCAGGTCCCGGCTGGTCAGGCTGACCCAGCAGGGCGCGCCGCACACCGTGTGCGTGGAGACGACGCCGGTCGTGGGTCCGGCGGGTGTCGTGTCGTGGTTCATGGCACGTCCTGGTCTCGTCGGCCGGTGGCCACCGGTCTCACACCAGTGTCCGACCGGAACCCCCGAGGGCGCCTGCCGAGTACCCCCCGCATGCCGCCGAAACGGCACCCGGACGGGCGTCGGCGGGCGTCAGCCGGCCTCGGCGAGCAGTTCCTCGCGCAACTGGGCGAAGCACCCGCTGAGCAGCCGCGAGACATGCATCTGCGAGATGCCGAGCTGCTGGGCGATCCGGCTCTGCGTCATGCCCCGGAAGAACCGCAGATAGAGGATCATGCGCTCACGCTCGGGCAGCGCCTGGAGACAGGGCCGTACGGCCACCCGGTCCACCACCAGGTCGTAGCGCGCGTCGGCCTCGCCCAGGCCGTCGCCGAGCGCGTACCCGTCGGTGCCGGGCACCTCCGCCTCCAGCGACAGCGCGGCGAAGCAGTCCAGGGCCTCCATGCCGGTGCGTACGTCCTCGACGCTCAGGTCGGTGTACTCGGCGATCTCCGCGACGGTGGGGGAGCGGCCCGGCGTCGTCTGGGCCAGTTCCTTGGCCGCGCGCCGCACCCGGTTGCGCAGGTCCTGGACCCGGCGCGGCACGTGCAGCGTCCACATGTGGTCGCGGAAGTGCCGCTTGATCTCACCGGTGACGGTCGGCACGGCATACGCCTCGAACGCGTAGCCGCGCGCCGGATCGTAGTGGTCGACGGCCTTGACCAGGCCGAGCGCCGCCACCTGGTACAGATCCTCCAGTGCCTCGCCGCGGCCCCGGAAGCGGACCGCGATCCGCTCGGCCATCGGCAGCCACACCTGGACCAGCTCGTCGCGCAGCGCCTTGCGCTCCGCTCCCGCGGGCAGTCCCGCGAGCCGCTCGAAGGCCGCCGCCGTGTCGGGGGCGTCGTCGTGCGGGTGGGACGTCGTTCTGCCGGTGGTACGCATACGCTGCGCCTCCCTCAGCAGGTGCTGGATGGACGGACACCACGGGAGGCGCGGGGCAGATCCTGCCCGGATCGCATCGGGGCCCGGCGCGCCGGCTCCCACGGGCGTGCCTCCGGTCCGAAGCACTGAATTGCGGATTCCCGAAGCCGGAGATCCCGAAACAATTCAGCGAATGCGGTGACGGTATGCGTCCGCCCGGTCGCGAAATGATTTCATTCGGGGTCCGGCGGATTGTCCCGCCGATTGTCCCGCCGATTGTACGGGTCTTCCCCGGAATTGCATTCCCGGGAAAATGGCGTGCATTTCGATGTGCGCCCTTTCCTGCGCCGCCGGAGCGGCGGTCCGCGGGGGCCGCGCCGGGTCCTTGGCCGAGTCTTGGTCCGCCTTGGTCCGCCCTTGGCGGTACTTACCTCTGCTACAGAGGTAACGTCGAAGCATGGAAGCGGAACCGGAGATCCAGGCCGAGGAGCTGGCCGACGCCCTGGTCGGGGTGCAGCGGCTCGTCCGGCGCCGGCTGCGCGCCGGACTGACCGTGACCCGGCTGCGCGGCGCCGAGGTCGAACTGCTGCGCCTGGTCGAGACCCGCCCCGGCATCGGCGTCTCGGAGGCGGCCAAGGAACTGCATCTGGCGGGCAACTCCGTCTCCACCCTGGTCAACCAGCTCGTCCGGGACGGCCAGCTGGTCCGGGAGACGGACCCCGCCGACCGCCGGGCCGCCCGGCTGCTGCTGACCGAGGCCGCCGGGGCGCGGCTGCGGGACTGGCGCGCCCGCCGCGCCGCCCTGGTCCGCGACCAGCTCGACCGGCTGCCCGAGGCCGACCGGGAGGCGCTGCGCGCCGCGCTCCCCGCCCTGCGCCGGCTGGCCGAGAACCTGCGCGAGGAGGGCGACCGCCCATGACCAGCGACGCCGCCGCACCCGACGCCGTCACCTGCACCCGGCTCACCTACTCCTTCGGCGGCACCACCGCCGTCGACGGCCTGGACCTGGCCGTGCGGACGGGCGAGGTGTTCGGCCTGCTCGGACCCAACGGCGCCGGCAAGACCACCGCCATCCGCTGCGTCACCACCCTGCTGCCGGTCCCCGCCGGGATGGTCCGCGTCTTCGGCCACGACCCGGCCGGCGACCGGATGGCCGTACGGCGGCTGCTGGGCTACGTCCCCCAGCAGCTGTCCGCCGACGCCGCCCTCACCGGCCGGGAGAACGTCACCCTGTTCGCCCGCGTCTTCGACGTGCCGCGCCGCGAACGCTCCGCCCGCGTCACCCAGGCACTGACCGCCGTCGACCTCACGGACGCCGCCGACCGGCTGGCCAAGACCTACTCCGGCGGCATGATCCGCCGTCTCGAACTGGCCCAGGCCCTGGTCAGCGCCCCCCGCCTGCTGATCCTCGACGAGCCGACGATCGGTCTCGACCCGATCGCCCGCACCGGGGTGTGGGAGCACATCAACGCCGTGCGCGCCGCCACCGGCATGACCGTCCTGGTGACCACGCACTACATGGACGAGGCCGACCAGTACTGCGACCGGGTCGCCCTGATGCACCGCGGCCGGATCCGCGCCCTGGGCACCCCCGGCGAGCTGCGCCGGGGCCTGGGCGAACGGCGCCGCGCCGAGGGCGGACCCGCCGCGGACGCGCCGCCCACGCTGGAGGACGTCTTCCGCGAGGTGGCCGGCAGCGGCCTCGACGACAGTTCAGGAGATTTCCGCGATGTCCGAAGCACCCGTCGCACCGCCCACCGGGTCGGCTGACCCCGCCTTCGCGGACGGCATCGGCCTGCTGGTGCGGCCCCCCAAGCCCCGCGCGGGCTGGCGGCTGCTGCCCGCCCGGGTCGCCGCCATGTGCGCGGTCGAACTCCAGAAGCTGCGCCACGACCGCACCGAGCTGTACACCCGCGCCGTCCAGCCCGCCCTGTGGCTGCTGATCTTCGGCCAGACCTTCACCCGGATCCACGCGATCCCCACCGGCGGCCTGCCCTACCTGGACTTCATGGCACCGGGCATCATCGCCCAGTCCGCGATGTTCATCGCCATCTTCTACGGCATCCAGATCATCTGGGAGCGCGACGCGGGCGTCCTCAACAAGCTGCTGGTCACCCCCACCCCGCGCTCGGCGCTGGTCACCGGAAAGGCGTTCGCGGCCGGGGTGAAGTCGCTGATCCAGGCCGTCGTGGTCATCGTGCTGGCCGCGCTGCTCGGCGTGGCGCTGACCTGGAACCCGCTCCGGCTGCTCGGGGTCGCCACGGCCGTGGTCCTCGGCTCGGCGTTCTTCTCCTGCCTGTCCATGACCATCGCCGGGATCGTGCTCAGCCGCGACCGGCTGATGGGCATCGGACAGGCCATCACCATGCCGCTCTTCTTCGCCTCCAACGCCCTGTACCCGGTGGCCGTGATGCCCGGGTGGCTCCAGGTGGTCAGCAGGGTCAACCCGCTCAGCTACCAGGTCGACGCCCTGCGCGGACTGCTGCTGGGCACCCCCGCGCACCTGGGCCTCGACTTCGCCGTGCTCGTCCTGGCCGCCGCCGCGGGCATCACCGCGGCCTCCGCGCTGCTCGGCCGGCTGGCCCGGTGACCGCCGCGGCGGGGTGACGGCCCGTCGTCGGCGGCGCGGGGAATCCGTCACCGGCGCGCCGCGTGCCGCCCCCGCCGGACGTGATGTGCGGCACGCCCGCGGCCGGGAAAATGATCACCTGCCGGGGGATTCCGCCAGCGCACGGCTTGATCACGGGTCAATGCCGCGGAATTACCCGGCCGCCGCGCATTCCGCGCATTTGACAGTGCGCTCGGCCCACAGATAGGAAACAGCTCTTGGAAGTCGAGAGGTGCGCTGTGTACGAGCCGAACGTGGTCGGGGACTGGCAGGAGTACGACGAGTACGCCGGCCTGCGCGTTCGCGTCCACCGACTGGAACGGGCCGAGCCGCCCCGCGGCCGGGACGACGCCGCCGAGGGACTGGCGTACTTCCGCGTGCGGGCCACCGTCGAGAACCGCGGCACCCGGCACTTCGGCGTCCACCTGGAGGACGGCCAGATCGACGTGCGGATCGGCCCCGACGGCGAGAGCGCGTTCGTGGACTGGCGCAACTCCCAGTTCATCGAGGGCTACGACGTCCACCCGCTGCGCCGGGCCACCGCTGTGCTGTACGCGGCGGGCCCGGAGGACGCCCTGCACCAGGTCGACGTCCAGGTGCAGCTGCGCGTGGACGAGGAGTGGACCGACCGCCGCCTGTGGAGCGGCGGCGTCGGCGTGCACGAGGCGCCCGTCGGCACCGGCGCGCCCAGCCCCGGCGGGCCCGGCGGCCTCGCCCACCAGATCAGCGTCTTCCTGCGCGACCAGGCGGAGCCCGGCGCCACCGGCTGACCCGTCCCGCGACGGCGCGGGCCGGGCTCGTACGTCAGTGCGGGATGCCGTCGATGATCTCGCGGGCGCCCTGCCGCAGCAGCGCCACCGCGACCGATGTGCCCAGGGTGGCCGCGTCCAGCCGGCCCGCCCACTCGTGCGCGTTCAGCCGGGTCTTGCCGTCCGGGGTGAACACACAGGCCCGCAGGGAGAGTTCCCCGCCGCCGTCGACGTGCGCGTACCCGGCGATCGGGCTGTTGCAGTGCCCCTGGAGCACATGCAGGAGCATGCGCTCCGCGCTCGCCGCCCGATGGGTGTCGCCGTCGCCGAGCCCGCTGACGGCCTCGATCAGCTCGTCGTCGCCCTCGCGGCACTGGAGGGCGAGGACGCCCGCGCCGACCGGCGGCATCATCGCGTCCACGGACAGCACCTCGCTGATCACGTCCTGCCGCCCGATGCGCTCCAGACCGGACGCGGCCAGCAGCAGCGCGTCCGCCTCACCGGCGGCCAGCTTCTCCAGCCGCCGGTTGGCGTTGCCGCGGAACGGCACACAGACCAGCTGCGGACGGGTCGCGGCCAGCTGGGCGATCCGGCGCACCGCCGAGGTGCCGACCCGGGTGCCGGGCGGCAGCTCGTCCAGGGTGAGCCCGCCGGGGTGGACCAGGGCGTCGCGGACGTCGTCCCGCTTCAGGAACGCGGCGAACGTGGTGCCCGCGGGCAGCGGCCGGTCCGCGGGCACGTCCTTCAGGCAGTGCACCGCGAGATCCGCCTCGCCGGCCAGCAGCGCCGCGTCCACCTCCTTGGTGAACGCCCCCTTGCCCTCGACCTTCGACAGCTCCCCGAGCCACTTGTCGCCGGTGGTCTTCACCGGCACCACCTCGGTGCGCACACCGGGGTGCAGGGCGGCCAACTCGGCGCGGACACGCTCCACCTGAGCGAGCGCCATGGGCGAGTCGCGGGAGACGATACGGATCAGTTCGGGCGCGGACATGCGGGACACGATAGACCTTCGGCCGGGCCCGCACGGCGCGGACCCGGCCCGGCTCTCACGGCCGCGTGTCGTCCGGCAGGTCGGCCGCCGCGTCCTCGGGGGACAGGTCGGGGCGCAGCCGCAGCCAGGACGGCTGGCGCAGCATGCCCGCCCGGGTGCGGACGCTGTAGCGGACCTCGCCGACCAGCCGGGGCAGCACCCAGTGCGCCCCGCGGACCGGGGGCACCGGGTCGAAGGGGCACACATCGGTGGCCAGGCCCGCGAGCAGCCCGGCCAGCTCCGCCCGCCCGGCCTCGCTCCAGCCGGTGCCCACCCGGCCGACCCAGCGCAGCCGCCCCCCGGCGCGCTGCCCCACCAGCACCGCGCCCGGCAGCCCCGTCAGCCGCCCCTTGCCGGGCAGCCAGCCGCCCACCAGCACGTCCTCGCCGCGCATGTTGCGGATCTTGATCCAGGCCCGGGAGCGCACCCCGGGCTCGTACACCGAGTCCAGCCGCTTGCAGACCAGCCCCTCCAGACCGTGCTCCCGGGTGGCGGCCAGGGCGCGGGCCCCGTGGCCGACCACGGCGGCGGGCGTGGACCAGTACGGGCCGTGCAGCCCGAGCGCCTCCAGCCGCTCCCGGCGCCGCGCGTAGGGCAGCGCGAGCAGCGGCCGCCCCTCCAGGTGCAGGACGTCGAAGAGCACCAGGTGGACGGGGACGCGTGCGGCACGGCGCGCGGCCAGCGCGGGCGCGTGGGCCAGCCCCATCCGCCCCTGGAGCAGCTGGAAGCTGGCCCGGCCCCGCTCGTCCAGGGCCAGCACCTCGCCGTCCAGCACCGCCGGGACGGAGCCCAGCGCGCGGCCCAGCGGCGCCAGCTCGGGGTAGGCGGCCGTGATGTCCTCGCCCGAGCGGGCCCGCAGCAGCAGACCGCCGTCGCCCGGCAGATAGGCCACCGTGCGCTGCCCGTCCTGCTTGGTCTCGTACGCCCAGTGCGCGTCCTGGGCGGCGGACGGCAGGGCGCCGGGGGTGGCGAGCATGGGCGCGATCAGCGGCAGGGTCACGGCTGAGATGTCGACGGACGGGCCGTGCGCCACTCCGGGCGCCCGGCGCTTTCCCCTGATCGGGCGCCTCTCCCCAGCCGTACTTACTCTCCAGTAGGATCGCGCCGCGGAGCCGCCTCGGGTCCGCCGCCGGTCGTCGGAGGAGGAACCGTGCCCCGGTCCGAACGCTCACCCCTGCTGCTCGCCGCTCTGCTGGCCACCGCGGGGACCGCCCATTTCGCCTCGCCCCGTCAGTTCGACGCCATCGTCCCGCGTGCCCTGCCCGGCGCCCCGCGCACCTGGACCTACGCCAGCGCCGTCGCCGAGTTCGCGCTGGCCGCCGGACTGGCCGCGCCCCGCACCCGCAAGGCCGCCGCGCTGGCCACCGCCGCGTTCTTCGTCGGGGTCTTCCCGGCCAATGTGCGGATGGCGGCGGACTGGCGCGACCGGCCCGCCCGGCAGAAGGCGGCGGCCTACGGGCGGCTGCCCCTCCAGGTCCCGCTGGTGCTGTGGGCGCGCAGCGTCGCCAAGGGCGCGGGGCGCGCCGCGTGAGCGGGCCGGGCACGCCGCGCCCCGGCGACACCGTCGAGGACTTCGCGCTGCCGGACGAGAGCGGGACCACGCGGACCCTGTCCGGACTGCTCGCCGAGGGCCCGGTGGTGCTGTTCTTCTACCCGGCCGCCCTCACCCCCGCCTGCACGGCACAGGCCTGCCACTTCCGGGACCTGGCGGCCGAGTTCGCCGCCGTCGGGGCGCGTCCCGTCGGCATCAGCGGCGATCCGGTGGAGCGCCAGCGGGAGTTCACCGGACGGCACGCCCTCGGCATGCCTCTGCTGTCCGACGCGGACGGCGCCGTGCGCGAGCGGTTCGGTGTGCGGCGCGCCCTGGCCCTGGCACCGACCAGACGGGCCACCTTCGTCATCGGCCGGGACCGCTGCGTCCTGGAGGTGGTCCGCAGCGAACTGCGCATGCGCACCCACGCCGACCGGGCCCTGGCCGCCCTGCGCGCCCGCCGCGCCTGACGCCCGGACCGGGGACGGCACCGGGCGCGGGGCCGCGGGCCGTCCTCACTCCGCGCCGCCGTCCGCGGCGACCTGGGCCAGGGTGCGGCCGGTGCGCACCGAGCGGGCCCGGCGCGGGTCGGGGGTGCCGTGCGCCGCCGCCCGGCCCTCGTCCTTCTTCACCAACAGCCAGGCGTCCTCGTCGTCGCCCCGGGCGGTGCCCCGGAACCGGGTCAGGGCGTACGCGCCGTGCAGCTTCGCGCCGTACAGCCGGAACGTGGCGTGCCCGTGCTCCAGCGACTCGGCGAAGCCGACCGGACGCCCCCGGCGGTCGTGGCTCAGCGGCTCGTAGGTGCCCCGGTCCCAGACGATCACCGTGCCGCCGCCGTACTGGCCCCGGGGGATGACGCCCTCGAAGTCCTCGTACTCCAGCGGATGGTCCTCCGTGGGCACCGCGAGCCGCTTGTCGTGCGGGTCGTCGGAGGGGCCCTTCGGCACCGACCAGGACCTGAGCACGTCGCCCACCTGGAGCCGGAAGTCGAAGTGCATCCGGCGGGCGTCGTGGATCTGCACCACGAAGCGGGGAGCGGGCCCGGAGCCCGCCCGGCCGCCCGAGGGCTCCCGGGTCCGCCCGAAGTCACGCCTGCCGCGGTACTCCCCGAGCCGTCCGTCCCTGCTCACGGGGCCTCCTCGCACCGGTGTGCCGGGTCCGCGCACCCGGCCGCCGGATCCGCCAGGACCGGGTACCCCCGGCGCGCCGGCCGACCCGCGCGCCGGGGGCACTCCTCGCGCGCCTCAGAACTCCTCGTGCGTCTCCGGGGCCCCGCCCAGGCGCCGCGGCCTGTCGTGGGTGAGCGCGTCCAGCTGGTCCTGGTCCAGGGCGAACCCGAAGACGTCCAGGTTCTCCCGCTGCCGCCCCGGGTCCGACGACTTCGGCAGGGGCACCGCGCCGAGCTGGATGTGCCAGCGCAGCACGGCCTGGGCGGGCGTCACCCCGAGCTCCCGCGCCACCGCGACCACCGACGGGTCCTCCAGCACGGCGGGACCGCGGCCCAGCGGGCTCCAGCTCTCGGTGCGGATGCCCTTGGCGGCGTGGAACTCCCGCAGTTCCGGCTGCGGGAAGAGCGGATGCAGCTCGATCTGGTTGACGGACGGCAGCACGCCCGTCTCCCGCTCCAGCCGCTCGATGTGCTCCCGGGTGAAGTTGGAGACGCCCACCGAGCCCACCAGGCCCTCGTCACGGAGCTTGAGCATGGCCCTCCACGACTCCACGTACCGGTCGACGCGGGGGAGCGGCCAGTGGATCAGATACAGGTCGACGCGGTCCACGCCGAGGCGCCGCCGGGACTCCTCGAAGGAGGCGAGCGTCTCCTCGTAGCCGTGGTGGCGGCCGGGGAGCTTGGTCGTCAGCACGACCTCCTCGCGCGGCACACCGCTGCGCGCGAGCGCCCGGCCCACGCCGGTCTCGTTGTCGTAGTTGACCGCCGTGTCGACGAGCCGGTAACCGAGGCGCAGGCCCTCGGCCACCGCCCGCTCCGCCTCGGCGTCGTCCATCGGCCAGGTGCCGAGGCCGACGGCGGGCAGCCGGGTGCCGTCGTCGAGCGAATAGGTGGGGATGCCGGTCATGTGGGGGAACCTTCCCGTCGACGGTCGGAGGGCGGCCGGGGCCGCGGAGCCGGTACCGGCACCCGCCGGGCGCGCGCGGCACACGGCACTGTCGCCACCGTCCGCAAAGCCTGCCACGATCTCCCTGGTACGTGACGGACGACCAGCGGAGCGCGCATGACGACGCACACGGACACGGCGGACGGCACCACGGCGGGCGGCCTGGAGGTGAGGCCCGTCGCCGGACACATCGGGGCGGAGATCACCGGGGTGGACCTGGCCGCCGGCCTCGACGAGGCGGCGGTCGCGGCGATCCGCGCGGCGGTCCTGCGCTGGAAGGTGGTGTTCTTCCGCGGGCAGCGCCTCGACCACGCCGGACATGTCGCCTTCGCGCGCCGCTTCGGCGAGCCGGTGGTGCTGCGGCGGCGCGGCGGCGCCTCGCCGCCGGACGTCCCCGAGGTGGAGACCACCGCCGACCGGCTGGAGCTGGGCGGCCGGTTCGGCATGGACCACGACGAGTGGCTGCGGCGGCGCCGGCACTCGCTGCTGCGCGGCTGGCACTGCGACCACGGCGCCCGGATCGACCCTCCGGCCGCGACGATCCTGCGCGCCGAGAGCGTCCCCCCGTACGGCGGCGACACCACCTGGTCCAACCTGGCCGCCGCCTACGCCGGACTCTCGGCGCCGGTCCGGGCCTTCGCCGACACGCTGCGCGCCGAGCACCGGCTCGGCGTCGGCTACCAGCCGCGCCCCGGCGACGACGCGTACGTCCGCCATCTGCTGGAGCGCCAGATCGCCACGGTGCACCCGCTGGTGCGCGTCCACCCGGAGACGGGCGAGCGGGTGCTCTTCGTCAACGGCTACTACGTCGAGCAGATCGAGGACGTCTCCCGCGCGGAGAGCCAGGCCCTGCTGGAGATGCTGCTGGAGCAGGCCGTACGCCCCGAGTACACGGTCCGCTTCCGCTGGGAGCCGGGCAGCGTGGCCTTCTGGGACAACCGCGCCACCGTCCACCTGGCGCCCGCCGACAACACGCACCTCGGCGTCCCGCGGATCATGCACCGGGTGATGCTGCACGGCGAGGTGCCGGTCGGCGTGGACGGGCGGCCCTCCGAGCCGGTCACCGGCAGCGAGCCGGGCCGCTGGTGAGCGCGGGCCCGCTCACGCGGGCGGGCGCAGCGGGATCGTCACCTCGTCCTCGACCGGCGGGTCCGTCTCCTGGGCGAGGTTCCCGGTCGCCGCGAAACAGCGCAGCCGCACCGCCTCGGGCGTGACGTCCAGCCGCAGGAACGACTTGAAGAACGGCGGGCTGTAGGTGACCGAGCCCGGCGAGAACACCTGCGTGTACAGGGTGCGCACCGGCAGCCGGAAGCGTCCCCGGCGGCCGGGGCGGCGGCCCGCGCCCAGCAGGCTCGCCACCAGCCGCACACGCCGGGTGACCCTGACCGGGCCGCCCGGCGCGCGCACCGGCGGCGTGCCCAGCCGCTCGGCGACCACCGCCATGGCCTCCGCCTCGGTCAGCGTGAAGAAACGGCGCAGCCGCAGCCGGCGGGCGTAGACACCGCTGTAGAACGCCAGCGAGTCGCCGCGCAGCGGATAGCAGCGGAAGTCGGACTCGGTGACGTTCGCGACCGAGACCCGGCCGATGGTGTGCGTGGCGTGCATGAACGCCCCGCCGCCACCGGAGACCACGTACTGCACCGTGCGGCCGTCCACGTCCACCGGGTAGCGCTGGTAGTTGTGGATGTCGCCGCCGATCGCCGCCACATAGTGGTGGGCGGGGTCGCGGACGATGTCGTCGACGGTGCCACCGCCCTCGATCGGGCAGGGGTGGTGCTCACCGTCCACGTACAGCGGCGAGCCGGTCAGGAGGATCTTCGGGCGGGGGCCGCGCGACACCTCGCGCAGCCAGGCGCCCTGTTCCGCGTCGATCGTGCCGAGCAGGCCCGTGTCGATGCCGACGATCCGCACCGGCCCGGCGTCGATCGCCCAGTACGGGCCCGGCTGGACGGCCTGCTGGCCCGGGGCGGAACGCAACGTCCGTGCCTCGGCCAGGCGTTGCTCGTCGGCCGGGCGCGGGCGGTGCCACAGCAGCTCCCGCCACCAGGCGCGGCCCAGCGCGCGCGGCCGGGGCTCGGGCGGCAGCGGCGGGGCGTCGTCGCAGAAGACGCGCATGAAGCCGCCGAGGTCCTCGTACCAGTCGTGGTTGCCGGGTATCGCGTAGACCGGCGCCGGATAGTCGCGGTACGGGCGGAAGAACTTCGTGCCGTAGTCGTCGGTGCTGCCCACGGGGTAGATCACATCGCTGGTGATCACGGCGAACGACGTGTCCCGGGAGACCTTCAGGAAGCCCGGCACGACGGCGTACTGGGAGTCGCCGCCCTCGCCGGGGTCCCCGAGGACCATGAAGGAGAAGCGGTCCGCCTCGGTGCGCCGGATCACCTTGTCGGCGGGCGCCCCGGCCGCCGCCCGCTGCGCCACCCACCGGGACCGGGTCCGCCCGGTGGGGTCCCCGAACCAGCCCGCGGCCACGCCGTTGCGCGCGGCCCACAGCGTCCGGGGGCTGAGCCAGGACAGTTTCTCGACCCGGTCCGGCATCAGCCGGGCGTAGGTGCCGCGTTCGGCGTCGTTCCAGCCGGCGCCTTCGACGGTATCGCGTGAGGAGTCAGACACGCGGTGCACCGTAACAACGCGCGGACGGCGCACGGCAGGCGGGGCGGGGGTGCGGTCGCCGCCAACTCACCTCCCGTGCGCGGGAGCTGAGGCGGCGTCCGCTCTCAGAAGGTGCGCTCCAGCAGACCGAGCAGCGCCGCCCAGTGCCGTTCGTCCGCTTTCGCGTCGTAGGCGTCGGTGTCGGCCTGGGTGTAGCCGTGCCCGGCGCCCGGATAGACCTCGCAGCGGTGCCGGACACCCGCCGCGGTCAGCGCCTCCTCCAGCCGCTCGATCTGCTCGGGCGGCAGCGAGGGGTCCTCGTCCGCGTGACCGAAGTACAGCTCCGCCGTGACGCCGGGGGCGGCCAGGTGCGGGCTGTCCGGGGCGTCGGTGGCCAGTCCGCCGCCGTGGAAACCGGCCGCCGCCGCCACCCGGTCCGGGTACGCGCCCGCGGTCAGCAGGGCCAGCCGGGCGCCCATGCAGTAGCCGGTCACCGCCACCGGGCCGTCCGCGACCAGCGGGTCCTCGGCCATCCGGCGCAGATAGGCGCCCGCGTCGCGGCGTGACATACCGGGCGTCAGGGACCGCATGACCGGAACGATCCGGGCGAAGATCTCCGGCCGCTCGGCCAGATCGATGAAGTCGGGCAACTCCACCACCGGAGCGGGCCCGTGCCGGTAGAACACATGGGGCACCAGCACCGTGTACCCGGCACCGGACCCGGCGATCCGGTCGGCCATGGCCCGCACCTGCGGGCGCGGGCCGAACGCGTCCGTGTAGAACAGGACGCCCGGCCGGGGCAGTCCGTCCCCGGGGTGGGCGAGATACGCGTCCGCCGTGCCGTCCTCGGTGGGGATGTCGACGGCCTGTCCCTGTACGGCGCTCATGGGGCGCTGCCTTCCTGCGCGGTCGTCGCCGGAGAGGTCCCCGCCGACGGTGGTGGGGCGCCCCGGGCCGCAGCCGGCGGCCGGGGACGGGTGGATCAAGGTCATCGTGCCACGCGCCGCACCTCACTCGAAGCGCGACGTGTCGCCCGCCCCGCGGCGCACGATCTCGGCCTCCCCGCCGGAGAAGTCGACCACGGTGGTCGGCTCGGTGCCGCAGTCGCCCGAGTCGAGGACCGCGTCCAGCACATGGTCGAGCCGGTCCTTGATCTCCCAGCCCTGCGTCATCGGCTCCTCCTCGTCCGGCAGCAGCAGGGTGCTCGACAGCAGCGGCTCACCCAGCTCCGTCAGCAGGGCCTGGGCGACCACATGGTCCGGGATGCGCACCCCGACGGTCTTCTTCTTCGGGTGCTGGAGCATCCGCGGCACCTCCCGCGTCGCCGGGAGGATGAAGGTGTAACGGCCGGGCGTGGCCGCCTTGATCGCGCGGAACACGTCGTTGTCGATCCGCACGAACTGCCCCAGCTGCGCGAAGTCCTGGCACACCAGAGTGAAGTGGTGCCGGTCGTCCAGGCGGCGGATCGTCCGGATCCGGTCGACGCCGTCGCGGCTGCCCAGCCGGCAGCCCAGGGCGTAGCAGGAGTCGGTCGGATACGCGATCAACGCGCCTTCGCGCAGGCCGTCGGCGACCTGCCGGATGGCGCGGGGCTGGGGGTTGTCCGGGTGCACGTCGAAGTACTTCGCCATCCGCCGAGCTTATGCCGTGCGCGGGGCCCGTGCCCCGCGGGCACCCGCCGCGCCCGGTCCGGCGCGCCGGATCCGCCGGGCACGCGGCGCCGGGCCCGGATCAGCCACGCCGCGGACCCGCCGGATCCATCGAACCCGCCGAACCCGCCGACCCGCCGAATCCGCCGCACACGGAGGGGCGTACCCCGCGGAATCCGGGGAAGCAGAGGCGTACGGCGCCCGGGAGCCCTCCCCCCGGCCTCGGGCCCGCGGCTCCGCCGACCGCTCACCACCCCCCCTGTGAGCCGTCGGCGGAGCCGCCCCTCCCACCGCACCCGTCCGTGTGGCCCGCGGGCCGTCACCAGGACGGCAGAGGCCGCCGCTGGTAACGTCCCGGACCGAGAACGCCGAGGTCAGTGCGGTGTACCGGAGCGGGAGGAGAGGGCCGACATGGCCGGCCGACAGGACGGAGACGCACCGGGTCACAGTGCGGACGACGGGCACGCGGCCTGGGCCGAGGAACTCCTCGACCAACTGCGCCCCGCGGGACGCGACCCGCGCCGGGTGGTGGCCTGGCTGGCCGGCGCCGCCCACGGGACGGCCTGCCTCCTGGACGGCACGGGCACCCTCCTCGCCGGAGCGGCGCTGCCCCTGGCCGACGACGTGACAGCGGACCTCCTCGCCGGCCGGTTCGCCTCGGCGGCGCTCCAGGACGAGACCCGGCACGTCCGCGCGGTGCGCGTGGGGCATCCGCAGGCGCCCGCCGCCGGGGTGCTCGCCGTCTCCCGCGCCACCCCCTTCGACCGGCGCACCGCCGACATGCTCACCCGCGCCGCCGCCGTGGTCGAACTGCTGCTGCGGGCCGAGGACACCACCGAGACCGGACGCCGCCTCGAACAGGCGGCGTCCGCGCTGCGGCTGGCGATCCTGCAACTGCTGATGGTCGAGGACATCGTCTCCGCCCGCCGGGTCGCCGCGGGCCTGTGGCCCGGCCTGCTCGACACCGACACCGCGCACGTCTACGTCCTGGAGGCGCACCCCGACGAGAGGGAACGGCTGACCGCCGAATGCCTGGACGCCGCCGACGGCCAGGCCCTGGTCGTGCGCTGCCCGGCCGTGGACGGCCACGTCATCGTCATCGCCCCCGCCGAGACCACCGGGCGGGCGCTGCGCTCCCTGGTCGGCGCCCGCCCGCGCACCTTCCTCGGCGGCAGCATCCGGCACAGCCTCGCCCGGACCGCCACGGCCTACGGGCAGGCCGTCAGCGCCCTCGCGCTGGCCCGGTTCCGCCCGGACGGCACGGCCGTGTACGCCGAGCGCACCCACCCCGAGCGCCTGATGGACGCCGAGGCGCTGCGGGCCTGGGCGGGACGGCTGCTGCGCCCGCTGGACACGCTGCCCCACCACACCCGCGCCGAACTCGTCGCCACCACCCGGCTCGGCCTGGAGTTCACCGCGGTCAGCGCCGCCCGCATCCTCGGGGTGAGCCGCAACACCGTCCGGGCCCGCGTGGAACGCGTCGAGGCACTGCTCGGCGCGGACTTCTCTCTGCTGACCGTCCGCGCCGCCACGCACCTCGCGCTGAACACCCAGGCGGGCGTCGCGCCCGAACCGGCCCGCGCCCCCGCGGCGCGCTCCCGGCAGGTCGGCCTGGACGAGCTGCTGGCCGGCCCGGCGCTGCGCACCTGGGCGCACGAACTCCTCGGGCGGCTGGCCGCCGACACCCGGGACCTGCGCGGCACCCTGCGCGCCTGGACCGCGGCGGGCGGCAACGCCGAGCGCGCCGCCCAACTGCTCGGCGTGCACGCGCAGACCGTGCGCGAACACGTACGCGGTGTCGAACCGGTCCTCGAACGCCAGCTCCTCGCCGTCGGCAGCGATCTCTACGAGGTCGTCCTGGCCCAGCTGGCGGCGGGCGACCTGGAACCGCCCGTACTGGAACCCCTCGTACCGGAAACCACCCCGTCCGGCGGGGCCGAGGGAACCTGACCGCGCACCGTGACGGGCCCCAACAGGGGCATTACGGACTCACCTGTGCACGGGTGAGTCCTCCGGCTGCCCGAAAGGGCACCGACGCGGTTTTGACGCGCGTAAGCGAGACGTAAGTTCGAGACGCCGCGGGGGTTTCCGCGGGGCCGCGTGCGCAGGCGGGACCGGAACGGGGGACCGGTCCGGCCGCCACGCGGCGCGGGCCCCGTACCCCGCGGCCCCACCCTGAACCACCCCGCGCGGACGCCGGGTCGACGCACACCACGGGCCCCGGGAACCGCCACGCGCACCGACGCTCTCCCGCCGCCCTCGCGCGCTGCCACGGGCCACGGGCCTCGGGGCGCTGTGCGCGGCCGGGTGCGCTCAGGGGGCCCGAGTGGTTCGGGTCCGGTCCGGATCGGCTCGGCGGTCCGGGTCCGGCGGGCCCGGTGTCAGGACGAGCATCGTCACGTCGTCGCGGATCGTCCCGCAGTGCGCGAGGACGTCGGCCAGCACGCGGTCGGCCAGGGCCGCCGGATCGCGGTCGGCCAGCAGGGGCAGCCGGTCCAGCAGCGGGTAGAACGTGCCGTCGGTGTTCCTCGCCTCGGTGACCCCGTCCGAGGCGAGGAACAGCACATCGCCGGGGAGCAGCCGCTCGATGTGCCCGTCGTGCGGCGGGAGCGCGTCGGACAGGCCGAGACCGAGCGGGGTCCAGGGGATGACGGCGATCTCCGTCGCGGCACCCCCGCGCAGCAGGATCGGCGGCGGATGGCCGCACGTCACGATCCGCACCGAGCGCGCGTCCCCGGAGAACTCCAGCAGCACCGCCGTGGCGAACAGCTCCGCGTGCCGCACCTCGGCCGAGTCGACCACGAGGCGGCGGTCCAGCGCGGCCACCATCTCCGGCAGGCCCGGCCGGTCGAGCACCGCCTCCCGGAAACTGCCCAGCAGCGCGGCGACCGTGGAGACCGCCGCGAGCCCGTGCCCCTGCACATCGCCGATGACCGCCCGTACGCCCCCGGGCCCGCGCCGCACGTCGAAGAAGTCCCCGCCGACCAGTGTGCCGCGCTGCGCGGCCCGGTACAGACCGGCGCAGCGCACCGGCCCCACCCGCTCGGGCAGCGGCGGCACGACGGCCCGCTGCGCGGCCTCGGCGACCGTACGCGCCAGGTCCAGCTGGGCGTCGCGGCGGCTGCGCACGTACGACAGCAGGACACTGAGCACGGCCACGAAGGTGACCGTCTCCAGGTCGGTGTTGCCGGGATGGTCCAGCTGGAAGGCCGGCACGCTCAGCAGGACCACCACCACGCCGCCGAGCAGCGCGGTGGTCAGCGGCCCGTACGACAGCACGGCCAGCGGCGGGATGGCGCCCAGCAGGAACCCTATGTCGAGCGGGCTCGGGCTCAGCAGCGTCACCACACACACCACGGCGGCCAGCGCCACCGGCAGCGCCCGCACCCAGCGCGGCGGCGGGGCACCCCGCAGCCAGCCCCGCCGGTACGGGTCCCGGCGCGGCGACCGCGACAGCAGGGCAGGAGGCTTCACCACACCACCACGCTGCTACGCCGTCCCCGACCCCGCACCCCGGAACCGCCCCGCGGGTGCCGGGAGCGGCCCGCGGCGACCGGGCGGCGCGGCGGCGCGGCGCCACGTCCCGGACGCGACGACAGGCCCTAGAACGGCGTGAGGGTCAGCCGGAGCCCGGCGGGCGCCGTGTCCTGGATGTAGGAGGCGAAGCCCGCCACGTCGTCGAAGGCGAAGCCGTACGCCTTGCCGTCCACGGTCGCCGCGTGCACCGCGCGCGAGTAGTGGTTGGTGATCCCGGCCGCGTAGAAGGAGCCCGCGTCGGTCACCGGCTGCGGGGCGCCGCTCAGCAGCACCGACCGGTTGAACCCGGCGCCGAGCACGGCCGCGACCGGCCCGGTCGTCCCGTCGTTGGGCGCGGCGAGCGCGCCGTCGCAGAACAGGACGTCCCGGGTCGACGGCTTGGCGAAGGAGACGGAGGCCGGCCCGGTGAAGACGAGCCGGCCGTCACGCACCCGGCCGGTGAAGGTGCCCGCGTCGGTGGCGACCGTGAGGTCCTTGCCGCCGTAGGCGTCCCACACCTCGTCGATGGCGGGGGCGAAGTAGTTCGCGGGGAACAGCCCGGCGTCCAGGCCGTGCCCCGGGGCGATCACCCGGGTGTCGTCCACGACGAGCCGCGCGAAGTCACCGGCCTGCCGCACGGCGTCGAACACGGCGGCCCGGCCGCCGTCGCGCACGGTGCCCGTGGTCTGGTCCTGCGCGCCGGTCAGCCGCAGGCTCATCGGCACGCTGAACATGTCGACCATCGTCGTGTTGCAGAACATGCCGGAGGCGTTGTACGTGAACTCGGCGCAGTCGTGCAGCACCGGATGGTTGGGGTCGGAGGACACCCAGCCCGCCGGGTACTGGAGCGCCGGTCGCCCGTCGCCGTCGGTGACCGCGCGCAGCCTGAGCTTCTGCCCGAGGGAGACATAGATCCGGCCGGACATGTACGGCAGCGACAGCCGGGTCTCGCCGCCGCCCGCGAGCGGGATCGCGTAGTCGGTGAAGCCGTCCGTGCCGTTGTCCGCGACCGAGACGGGCGCGAGGGTGCCGTCGGGGGTGACCCGGACCTGGGCGCCGTCCTGGTTGCCGACGATGTACACGTGGACGGAGGCGTTGTCGAAGGAACCGCTGTCGTTGGCGATCGTCAGCGGGAGCGCGCCCGCCGCCGCGGAGCGGGCCGGGCCCGCCAGGGCGCGTGGGGCGAGGGCGGCGAGGGCGGGCGCCGCGAGGGCTGTGCCGCCGAGAGCGGTGAGGAACGTCCTGCGGCCGAGCGGACGCTGGTGACGAGGAGCCATGTGGGGGAGCCTCCTTGAAGCCGGACGGGGGGTGTGGGGGAGGGGCGGCGATGCGTGTGAGAGCGCTCTCACCGCCGCCGGAGGGCCCGATGCTACGCAGCACCGCCCACCGCGCCAACCCCTTGCGCCCCACCCCGACTCCCGCTTCCTCCACGGCGGTTGACCGCAGGACGGGCAATTCGGAATCACTTGGTCCGGGGGCACGCGCCTTCGCGAGAGCCTTGCGGGGCGGCGGACCGGGCCCGGGGGATCGGCCCGCCTTCCGCACCTTCCGCAACCTTCCGCACCCCCCGCCCGGCCGGTCTCCCGGCTCAGCCGCGCCCCGGGCTCAGCCGCCGTCGCGGTCCAGCAGGTCACCGGCCTCCGCGAGGATCTCCGTGACCCGCAGCCCGAACGCGGCGTCGCACGGGTGCGGGCGCCCGGTGCGGGCGGCTTCCGTGAGGGCGTCGGCCGCCCGCGCGAAGGCGACGACGGCCTCCTCGGTGCCCTCCGGCAGGACGGCCGCCCCCGCCGTGCCCCGCACCTCCACCGCCGTCCCGGCCGCGGCGGGCGGGGCGGAGAGGCTCAGCGTGAGGGTGCTGGAGGCGCCACCGGCGTGGTCGAGGACCACATGCACGGTGTCCCCGGGGCCGGGCGCGGCGGCCGTCACCCGCCGTACGTCACCGAGGACGGGCAGCAGCACCGACAGCGCGTGCGGGCCCACGTCCCACAGCGCGCCCTTCTCCCGCCGCCACGGCGAGGCCGCGAACGGACTGTCCTCGGCACCGCCGAACAGGGCGCCGAGCCACTGCGCCCGGCCCGTGAACCAGCCGCCCCGCTCCGCCTGTTCGGCGATCCACGCCTGCGGCGCGCTCTGGAAGCGGGTGGTGAAGAAGACCACCGAGGCCACCTGCGCCCGCTCGGCGGCCCCGACCACCGCGCGGGCCTGCTCCACCGTCGGCGCCAGCGGCTTGTCCAGCAGCAGATGGCACCCGGCGCGGGCCGCGCGCACCGCCAACTCCGCCTGCACGTCCGGCGGCAGCGCGACGGCGACCGCGTCCACGTCCGCGAGCAGCGCGTCGGCGTCGGCGTAGGCACGGGTGCCGTGCCGCTCGGCCAGCTCCTCGGCGGCGGCCGCACGGCGGCCCCACACCCCGGCGAACTCCAGCCCGTCGTGCCCGCCGAGGGCCGGGGCGTGGACCATCTGGGCCCAGGGGCCGGTGCCGAGCAGTCCGATGCGCATGCGGTTGCCTCTCCACGGTGCCGAACGAGGTGACGGCCCGCGTCCGTGCGGGCCGGTCCCGCCCGAGGGTGCCACAGCGGCCCGCGGCCACGGCGAGCGGGCGTGGGCCCGGAGCGCCGGAGCGTCACCGCGCCGGGCCGCTCACCGGACCCCGGTCAGGCGGCGTGCCGCCGCCCCGGGTCCCGTCCCGGTGCATGCGCCGCTGCGTCCTGGTCCTCCTGCTCCTCCCGCTCCTCCCGCGCGGCCACCGCTCCGGCGGTGCGGCGGCCGCCGGGGACCAGCCGCAGATGCCCGCGGTGCCGGGCGGGCCGGCCGCGGGCCGGGGCCGGTGCGGACACCCGGTCCTCGATCCGGTCCATGATCAGCAGCAGTCCACCCACGAACGGCAGCAACAGCACAGCGACGACCACCACGACGCCTCCTCCTCCGACAGCCAGGCGGGTGCTCCGAACCGTGCCTTCGATGGGTCCGGCGGTGTGAAGAATCCGTGACGATCGGGTGGATCAGGACGTTCGGCGGCCGTGTCCGGGCAGCCCGCCCGTCCCGTGGCTGGTGACGGCGAACGGGGCCTCCGTAGGATGTAACCTCTGTTCGGACCGGGCCCGTTGACGCGGTGGACCCGGTGAACCTGGGGGAATGGATGCCTGCGGAGAACCAGCTGTCCACCAACATCGACGAGCATGTGCCGACCGCCGCGCGCATGTACGACCACTACCTCGGCGGCAAGGACAACTACGCGGCGGACCGCGCGGCGTGCGAGGAACTCGACAAGGTCGTCCCGAGCACGCGCCGGCTCGCCCTGAACAACCGCCGCTTCCTCCAGCGGGCCGTCCGCACCCTCGCCCAGGACTACGGGATACGCCAGTTCCTGGACCACGGCTCCGGTCTGCCCACCCAGGACAACGTCCACCAGGTCGCCCAGCGCATCGACCCGGACACCCACGTCGTCTACGTGGACAACGACCCCATGGTGCTGGTGCACGGCCGCGCCCTCCTCCAGCAGGACGAGCGCACCGCGGTCATACACGCCGACATGCGGCAGACCGACGAGATCTTCGCGCACGAGGACACCCGGCGGCTGATCGACCTCTCCCAGCCGGTGGCGGTGCTGTTCAACTCCGTCTTCCACTGCATCCCGGACAGCGGCACCGACGGCCCGCTCGCCGTGGTCCGGCGGGTCCGGGAGCGGCTGGTGCCCGGCAGCATCCTGCTGATGTGCCAACTGGTCAGCGGGGAAGCCGAGGTGCGGGAGTTCGTCACCGACTTCATGGACAAGGCCACCCAGGGGCACTGGGGGAGGGTGCGCGAGGAGAAGGACGTCGCCGAGTGGTTCGAGGGCCTCGATGTCCTGGAGCCGGGTCTGGTCGAGGTCTCCACCTGGCGCCCCGACACCGAGGTGGCGCCCCGTCAGCTCACCCACGAATGGGTGGAGTTCGGTGGCATAGGCGTGGTCCGCTGAGCAGCGGAAGAACGGGGAGCCGGGGAGCGAAGGAAGCCGAGGAAGCGGCGGGAGGGAGCGGGCCGCGGGCGTCCTGCCGCGTCCCGGACGCGGCGCGCGCTCAGGGCGCCGAGTAGCGCTGCCGGGCCGTGGTGCGCAGCAGTTCCAGTGACTTCGCCGGCGTCAGGGCCTCGTCGGCCAGCCGGTCCAGGGCGATCCGGTACTCCTCGGTCTCGTCCCGGTCCTCAAGGAAGTTGGCGCTCCTGATGTGTTCCAGGTAGACGACGTCCGGCAGATCGAGCCCGCCGAAGCGCAGATAGGTGATGGGTATCGCGGGTGCGGACGCGTTGGTCACGTCCAGCGGCACCACCTGCACCGTGACATGCGGGAGCTGTGCCGTCTCGATCAGATGGTCGAGCTGCTCGCGCATGATCTCGCGGCTGCCGAGGACGCGCAGCAGCACCGACTCGTCGAGCACCGCCCACAACTGCGGCGGATCCTCGCGGCGCAGCAGATCGGTGCGCCGGGTGCGCAGCTCCACCCGCCGCTGCACCTCGTGCGACGGCGCGGTCGGCAGTCCGCGCTCCACCACCGCCCGGGTGTACGCCGGGATCTGGAGCAGACCGGGCACGTACTGGAGCTCGAAGGTACGGATCGCGGCCGCGGCCTCCTGGAGACCGACGAGGCGGTCGAACCACTCGGGCATCAGCCGCTTGTCGTACCGCTGCCACCAGCCGGGCTCACCGGCCCGCCGCAGCAGCTTCAGCAGGACCGAGGACTCGTACTCGTCGGTGCCGTAGAGCTGAAGGAGGGCGCGCACGTCGCCCTCCGCCGGGGGCCGACGGCCCTTGCCCGACTCGATGCGCGAGAGTTTCGCGGCACTGAAGCCGAGACCCCGGGCCGCCTGCTCCTGGGACAGTCCGGCGTCCTCGCGGAAGCCGGTGAGCTGTACACCGACCAGCAACTTCAGCAAAGTGGGCGCCGGTTCGGAACCGTCCAGATAGGGTTCGAGGCGGGAGTGGCCTTGCGACTCGGCGGACATCCTGACTCCCCAGTGGACCGGCGGACTTGAGATGGACACTATCGCACCGGTCCCGCACGGAGGGCATCCGTCCGAACACCTATCGGTAACTCGGCAACCGCCCTCCGCTTGCCCGCGGAGGGCCGTCGATCACCACAGCAGGTGGTCGAACTCGCCCTCCTTGGCGCCCGCCAGGAACGCCGCCACCTCGGCCGGGGTGTAGACGAGGGCCGGCCCGTCGGGGTCCCGGGAGTTGCGCACCGCTATCCCGCCGCCGTTCAGGGCGGCGACCTCCACACAGTTGCCCTCGGCGTTGCTGTGCCTGCTCTTGATCCAGCGGGCGTCCAAAGAGCTGGCCCGCACTCCGTTCGGCGTCGATGGCACCGCAGTCTCCTCGCTGTTCACGTTCCGTCGTGAGGTGCGCCGGGCCGCTGTTGGGCTCCGGCGGGTTGCTTCCGGATCCTTCCCCGTCCCGCGCACTTTCACGAGAAATTTCGCGTGCAATTGCACGCGGGCGCTGACAGCGTGGATAATAGCGGGGGCGTCAACCCCCTTGTGGGCGCCGACAGATGACGTCTCATCAGGGAGATGCCGTGCTCTCGTCCGCGAGTCTCCCGCCCGGAAGACCGGGCGCAGCGGACCCGGTCCTGCCCGGATCGCCCCACCTCGTCCGCGCCACCGGTGCGGGACGCGCCCGGATCCGCACCTCCCCGTCCCGGTCCGTCCGGACGGCCGGGGCGACGCGGCCCGCGCACCCGCCCCGCTGAAGGACCCACCCCCCATACGACCGCCGCGGAAAGGCCCGATGCCATGCGCACCGCACCGACGGAGCAGCCGAGCACCCAGCGCACCGACCGCGCCCCCCATGCCGCCGCCGCGGCCGCCGCACCCCTCTCGGCCCTGGGGCAGGTGCCCTGGAGCGACATCCGGGACGCCACCGGCTCCGCGGCCGGCATCCCCCCGCTGCTGCGCAGCATGGCCCGGGGCGACGCCGAGGCCGCGCGGGCGGCCCTCAAGGAGCTGCGCGGACGCATCTGCCAGTACGGCTTCGTGGTGGAGCAGGCGACCGCCCCCACCGTGCCCTTCCTCTGGGAGCTGGCCCGGACGCCCCAGGTGACCTGCCGGCCGCAGATCATCCAACTGCTCAGGAACATCGCCGACGCCCGCCAGTGGGAGAGCGTCGCCGCCGTCTACCCCAAGCTCCTCAACCACCGGGAGAACCCTGTGGTGTGGGAGCGGCGGGCCCGGCAGGCGGTCCGGGCCCGCTCCGGCGCCCTGCGGGAGCTGCTCGCCGAGCAGGACGGTGAGATCAACCGGGTCACCGTAGAACTGGCCGACGCCCTCGCCGGGTGACCCGGCCCCCGGGACTTTCCACCGGTATGCCCGCTTTTCCCGTGCGATCCGGGCGGCCCTGACCCCGGGGGCGGGAGATCACTGGCCCGTTCTCGTCCGTCGGGATCCCGCCAGGCGCCCGAAGATTCCGCCGCCCCCGCCCCTCGTCGGCCGCAATCCCTGTGCCGTGCCGGGCTTCTGACGCGCTGTTCTCCTGCCCGCCCGGTGCGTGGCGCCGACCCAATCTTGGTCGAAGGGCCGAAAAGCACCTATATTGCGGATACCTTCTGCCGGGTCGTACGGCGCCGTGCCGCCGTGACCGGGGGCTGCCCGCGCAGGTGGGCCGAGTGCGCAGCGGAGGCCCCGGTGACCGTCACCCAGCGGATCGAGCGTGGTGCGCGGCCCTGTCGCGCGCGGCGCGTCCGCGGCGCCGCGCCCCGCCCCGACCAGGGCCCGGCGGCGCACCGCGGCGGCGCGTGCGGCACCCGCCGCTCCGAGGCCCCCGGCCCCTTCCTCCCCTCCGCCGGGGACGCGCCGTCCCCGGGCCGGATATCCGAGAGCCGCGCGGTGTGCCGGTCGTTCCACGGATGATCCACCGGGAATCGACTGAATCTGGTCAATCATGTCTCGCGAGGCGGTCGGCATGCATGGCACGGCGTGCCTGGGGCATACGCAGCAAAAAATCGAGAGAGGGGCGCTCCGTGCTGGTTCCGGACCCGAAGATCGTCAGGACGTTGCTGACTCGGTACGCATCACTGAAGATCGCGCAGGCTGAGAGGGAGCGGGCCGATGCGGCTCGGGAGCTGGAGGACGTCAGTTACACCCTGTGCGTCATGATGGGCACGACGAGCATCCACGACGCGATCGTCCGCGCGGACGCGCTGCTGCTGGCCACCGGCCGGACGGCGGAGGCGGCACAGGACACCGACGGCGACAGCGGTCTTTCGCTGGCCGTCTGAACGGCCTGCGTGGCGTACGGGCGGGGGCGCCCGCGGCACTTCGTGGCACTGCGTGCCGCCGGGTGCCAGGGGCAAGCAGGTCACGATCCGGCCACGGGCGCCCCCGGCCGGGCCAGCCACGCGGCGATGGTGCGGGCGATCGGCTGGCCCGTCTCCACCTCGATGAACCCGAACTGCCCCGACTGGTTGCACTCCAGGAACCACCAGGTCCCCTCGGAGTCCTCCGCGAAGTCGAAGGCACCGTACGCCAGTTCGGCCGCCCGGAGATAGGCGCGTACCGCGGCCTCCACGCCGGGCGGCACCTCGGCCGCCCGCCACGGCGTCCGCGAGGAGGCGAAGCGGACGTCCACCTCGTCCGGGTCCGCGTCCGCCGGGATCTCCTTGCGGGCCGCCAGCAGGGTGCCGCCCACGGCGGTCAGCCGGATGTCGGCCCGTTTGTCGACCCGCCGTTGCAGCAGCGTGGGGCCGTAGGCGACCGCGTCGAAGTCGGCGTCCGGCGCGACCCTGGTGGTGGGCACCGCCCGCGGCGGCTCCTGCGGATGCGCGCCGGAGACCGGCTTGACCACCAGGTCCGGGAAGCGCGCGGCGAACTCCCGGGCGGCCTGCGGGACGGTGGTGATCAGCGTCGCGGGCACCGGCAGCCCGGAGCGCTGGGCGAGCCGCAGCTGCCACGGCTTCACCCGGGCACGGCGGGCCGCGTCGGGATGGTTCATCCAGCGCGCGCCGGAGCCGCCCAGCATGCCGTACAGCGCCTGTGCCGCCTCCTCCGTGAGCCAGGACGAGGGCTGGGCGGCCCGGGACGCCGGAACGCCGGGCCGGCGCACCCAGACGGCGCGCAGCCCGCTCAGGCTCACCAGCCGCCCCCCGCAGGACAACTGGGCGTCGAACGAGCCGTGCGCGTACTCGCCCGACAGCGTGGCGCCCGCGGTCAGGTCGGCCGGGTCGAGCCGGACCACCGGGACCGAGGAGGCGTTCAGGTGGACCACCACCATGTCCGCCGTCACGTCCTCCTCGCCGGTGAGGATCAGTACGGTCATCGTCGCCGACCGTGTTCAGTCGTCGAAGTGCGTCTTGGAGCCCGCGGTCGAGGTGGTGGTGCCCAGTTCCCTCAGCAGTGCCTGGTCGCACGCGGCGATCCTGCCGTCCGGGAGCACGTTCAGCTGGAGCCCCGCGTCATAGACGTAGGGCGTACCGGCATCCCACTCCACGGCCGGACGTGCGTAGTTGAGCGCGAACGGTTGCATCGTCTCTCCCCTGTCGGTGCAGCCGCGATCAAGCGGTGGTCATCCGTGCGTTCTCGCTTGGCCCGCTGACTTTGTTTCGGGTTCCGGAGACTTATACGAATCGAACGAGTGAATGGTTTCCTCACGGAGCGTAATCATGGGCGTCCGGCAGTCCCCGGCGGCCGGAAACCACCGGCCAGGGGCCCGCCGCGCCCGCGGCGCCGTGCAGCGTGCGCAGGGCGAGGAGCAGGACACCGATGTCATCCAGATACACCGGATCGGGCAGCAGATCGACCGGCAGGACGAAATAGAGGACGGCGCCCCAGAAGACCCAGCGCGGTCCGGTCGGCAGCCCGGCGCGGCGCAGCGCCCGCCGGGCCCGCACCAGCCGGACGAACACCGTGATCGCCCCGCCCAGCACCAGGGCCGCGAGGACCGCGGTGACCAGGATCACCACCTTCATGGAGAAGTCCACGTCCCGCTCCCCTTCCTCCTCCGCACGTCCCCGGTGTCCCGCCCATCGGCTCCGCGCCACGGTCACTCGCGCGGACCTCCCGGGTGGCGCACCGGCAGAGCACGCTCTTGTAATGGCCAGGGTAAGTCGCGTGCCGCGATTCGGGGGCGCAGGAGCGGCCCGCACCCCTGCCCTGGAGCCCAGATGACCACCCGCTCTTCACCACCCCAGCCGAACCCGTCCCTCCAGTCCGTGATCGCCTTCACCGAGGAGATCCACCGGACCGGACCGCCCGGCACCCCGGCCGACGGCGGTGAGGGCGGGGCCGCGGACGGCGAACCGGCCCATCGGCCGGTGCGCTGCGCCGTGGGCGACCGGCCCCTGGAGGAGGTCGTCCGGCTCGTCACCCTCCTGGAGGGTTCCCCGCGGTACGCCGACACCACCGGCCGGGTCCTGCGCGCCGCCGCCCTGGACCGCCCGGTGGAGGACGTCGCCCGCCTCGTCGCCGAGCTGACCCGGCCGCCGCGCCCGGCCGAGAGCGCCGACGCCGCCATCCGGGCCGCCGTCGAGCACCGCGACCTCGACGAGGTCACCCGCCTGCTGGCGCTGCTGCACCGCGCGCCGCAGCGGCCGCACTGCGCCCGGGTGGCCGTCCGCGCGGCGGTCGGCGCCCGGACCGCCGGGGAACTGGCGGACCTCCTCGGCGGCCTCGCCCGCCACGACGGGAGCGGCGGCCCGCCGCCGTACACCGCCGCCGAGGACCCGTCCGCCGTCCTCCTGGAGGAACCCATCGCCGCCGGGGCGGGCACGGAGCGGTGCGCCGGTCCCGGCGGCACGTCCTGCGACCCCGAAGGACCCATGGCCGCGGCGGCGGACGACGAGTGGGCCGGGCAGGACGGCGGAGCGCGCGGACCGGGACGGCTCGTCTTCTGGCCCGGCTGGGTCGCGGCGGCGGCCCTCGTGGTGTGCGGCGCCGCCCACTTCCCGCTGCGCCCCGACGGCGCGTCCGGCCTCGTCTACGGCGCCGCCCTCGCGGCGTCGGCGCTGTGCGGCGCGCTGGCGCTCGCACTGGTCCTGCGGGCCGGGGTGACGGTCCTGGTCGCCGGATCGGTGCTGCCCGCCGCGCTGGCCGCGCTCGGCTACGCCGAGGGCCGGTTCGCACCGGCCGGGCTCTCCCGGGCCCTCGCCGTCACCGTGGCGCCGCCGTCGAGCGCCGGGCTCACCGCCGTGTGCGCCGCGCTCGCCTCGCTGGCCGCCCTCTCCCTGCTGCTGATGGTGCAGATCGCCGAACGGCACCCGGCGCCCCGGCCCGAGGGCTGACCACCGGACCGCGCGCCGCACCGCCCGGCGACGGGGGAGGGGGACCGCCGCCGAGCGGTGCGGCACGCGGCCGGGGGCCGGGACCGGAGGGCCGGTCACCCGGCCAGCCCGCCCAGCACCTTGTCCGGCGTCAGCGGCAGCTCGCGGAAGCGGACCCCGGTGGCGTGGTGGACGGCGTTGCCGACGGCCGCCGCGCTGCCCACGATGCCGATCTCACCGATCCCCTTGCTCCCCATCGGGTTGAGCCGGGTGTCGGTCTCCTCCACCCAGTACGCCTCCACGTCCGGCACGTCCGCGTGCACCGGCACGTGGTACGACGCCAGGTCGCACTCCACGAAGTCCCCGAAGACCGGATCCATGGTGCTGCCCTCGGTCAGCGCCATGCCGAGCCCCATGGTCATGCCGCCGACGAACTGCGAGCGCGCGGTACGGGCGTTCAGGATCCGTCCGGCGGCGAACACGCCGAGCATCCGGCGCACCCGCACCTCGCCGGTCACCGTGTCGACGGCGACCTCGGCGAAGTGCGCCCCGAAGGCGTGCCGGGCGAACGCGCTCCCCGCGTCGGCCTGGCCTGCGGTGTCCGCCCGCGCGCTGAGCCCTGCCCCCGGCGGTGGCCCGGCATGGTCGGCGAGCCGCTCCGCGAGCCGTCGGCACGCCTCGTGCACGGCCCAGCCCCAGGACGCGGTCCCGGAGGAGCCGCCGGCCAGCGAGGCGGGCGGCAGATCGCTGTCACCGACCTCCGTGCGCACCAGCTCCAGCGGCACGCCCAGCGCGTCCGCCGCCACCTGGGCCAGCACCGTCCGGGCCCCGGTCCCGATGTCGGTGGCGTTGATCGCGACCACGAAGGTGCCGTCGGGCAGCGCCCGCGCTCGGGCGGCGGACGGCTGCACGTACACCGGGTACGTGGCCGAGGCCACGCCCGTGCCGATCAGCAGGGGCCCCTCCGCCCGGGACCGGGGCCGCGGGTCGCGGTGGGCCCAACCGAAGCGGCGGGCGCCCTCGCGCAGGCACTCCACGAGATGCCTGCTGCTGAACGGCCTGCCGCTGTCCGGCTCCCGGTCGGGTTCGTTGCGCACCCGCAGCTCCACCGGGTCCATGCCCAGCGCACCGGCCAGTTCGTCCAGGGCGGACTCCAGCGCGTACATGCCGGGCGCCTCGCCCGGCGCGCGCATCCAGGAGGGCGAGGGCACGTCGAGGGGCACCACCCGGTGCGTGGTGAGGCTCTGCGGCACGGCGTACATGACCCGGCCGGGCACCGCCGCCTGCTCCACGAACTCCTTGATCCGCGAGGTCCAGGTGGTGGCCACATGGGTCAGGGAGGTCAGTCGGCCGTCGACGTCGGCGCCCAGGCGGATCCGGTGCAGGGTGGGTGCCCGGTGGCCGACCGCAGCGGGCAGGAAGCGGCGCGGCAGCGCCACCGTCACCGGCCGTCCGGTCGCCTTGGCGGCCAGCACGGCGAGCACCGTGTCGGGGCGGGCGGTGCCCTTGGAGCCGAAGCCGCCCCCGACGTGCTCGGAGACCACGGTGATCCGCTCCTCGGGCAGCTCGAACATCTGGGCGAGCGTGTCGCGCATCGCCGTGCCGCCCTGGCTGGAGGCGTACACGGTCAGCCGGCCGTGGCTCCAGTGGGCCGTGCTGGAGTGCGGTTCCATCGGGTGGTTGTGCAGCGGCGGCACGCGGTAGCCGACGTCGACCCGGACGGCGGAGGCGGCGAACGCGCTCTCCGGGTGGCCGTGTTCGCGGCGGCCGGGGAAGCCGCCGTTGGCGGTCTCCGGCTCGTAGGCGCCCGGATGGTCCACGCGCAGGGTGACGTCGTGTTCCTCCTGCGCGTACGTGACCTCGACCGCCTCGGCGGCGGCCCGCGCCGCCTCCGGTGACTCGGCCACGGCCAGGGCGACGAACCAGCCGCGGTGCGGCACCCGCGGGTCCTGGAGCACGGCGAGCGCCGCGTCCTCCGGTTCGGCCATCCGCGGGGCGTTCTCGCAGGTGAGGACCGTCAGGACGCCGGGCAGCGCCAGAGCGGCGGCGGTGTCGACCGCCGTCACCCGGCCCCGGGCCACCGCCGCGGGCACCGGCCAGGCGTGGACCCGGCCCGGCAGCCGGTACTCGGCGGCGTAGCGGGCGCCGCCGGTGACCTTCAGGCGTCCTTCGCGGCGCTCGACGGGAGCGCCCAGCACGGTCGCGGCGACGGACATGGGGTCCTCCTGTGGCAGGGGCGGGCGGTGGAGCGGGGCGCGGCGCCGTGCGGCCCGGGATCAGACCGCGGCGGGCGCGGCGAGCCGGGTCAGCACGTCCACGGCGAGATTGCGGGCCAGCGGCACCTTGTAGGCGTTGTCCCGCAGCGGCCGGGCCGCGGCGAGTTCCCGGTCGACGGCGGCCGCGAACGCCTCCGCGGTGACCGGGCCGCCGAGCAGGGCCTCCTCGGCGCGCCGCGCCCGCCAGGGCCGGTGGGCCAGCGCCCCGAAGGCGATCCCCGCGTGCGCCACGACGCCGTCCGCGACCCGCAGCACCACCGCGACCGAGGCCAGCGCGAAGGCGTAGGAGGCCCGGTCGCGGGCCTTGCGGTACGCCGAGGGCAGATGGGCGGCCGCCGCCGGGAGCACCACGGAGGTGATCAGCTCGCCGGGGCGCAGTTCGGTGTCCCGCTCCGGATGCTCGCCGGGCAGCCGGTGGAACTCGGCCGCCGGGACGCTGCGGGCGCCCTCCTGCCCGTACAGCTCCACGCGCGCGTCCAGGGCGGACAGCGCCACCGCCATGTCCGAGGGGTTGGTGGCGATGCACCGGTCGGAGTACCCGAGCACGGCGTGGTCGCGGTGCACGCTCTCCAGGGCGCCGCAGCCGCTGCCGGGCTCCCGCTTGGCGCACGGCTTGGACCGGTCCTGGAAATACGGGCAGCGGGTGCGCTGCATCAGGTTGCCGCCGGTGGTGGCCGCGTTGCGCAGTTGCCCGGAGGCACCCGCGAGCAGCGCCTGCGACAGCACCGGCCAGCGGTCGCGGACCAGGGGATGCGCCGCGAGGTCGCTGTTGCGCACGGTGGCGCCCACCCGCAGCGAGCCGTCGGGCAGTTCCCGCATCGTGTCCAGCGGCAGCCGGGTCACGTCGACGAGGAAGTCCGGGCGCTCCACGTCCAGCTTCATCAGGTCGACCAGATTGGTGCCGCCACCGAGATAGCGGGCCCCGGGGTGCGCGGCGAAGGCGTCCGCCGCCTCGTCCACACTGCCCGCCCGCAGATAGCCGAAGGGTTTCACGGGACGACGTCCTCCACGGCCTCGACGATGCGCGGATAGGCCCCGCAGCGGCACAGGTTGCCGCTCATCCGCTCCCGGATCTCGCGCGGATCCAGCGGGACGGGACGGCCGGGGGCGGCGGCGGGGCCGGTGACCAGCGAGGGATGGCCGGCCGCGGCCTCGGCCAGCACGCCCACGGCGGAGCAGAGCTGGCCCGGGGTGCAGTAGCCGCACTGGAAGGCGTCCCGGTCAAGGAACGCCTGCTGGAGCGGGTGCAGCTCCTCGTCGTCGTCCGCCAGGCCCTCGACGGTCGTCACCTCGCACCCCTCCAGGGTGACGGCGAGCAGCAGGCAGCCGTTCGTCCGGCGCCCGTCGACGAGGACCGTGCAGGCTCCGCACTGGCCGTGGTCGCAGCCCTTCTTCGCCCCGGTGAGACCGAGATCCTCCCGCAGCACGTCCAGCAGGACGCGGCGGTGGTCCAGGAGGAGGGTGTGGGGCTCGCCGTTGACCCGGAACGTCGTTCCGGAACGGTGCCCGGTGTGCTGGTCGCTGCCCATGGCGTGGATGACCTTCCGGACGCGTGATGCGGTGCAGACCGCGTATCCACACCGCGGCGCCTGACACGTCACCGCGGCGACCTGACAGGTCCGGGCACGCCGGGAACCCGGCCGGGCGGTGTGTCAGTCCCCGGCCGGGCCCTTCGCGGCGTCGCCGTCCCGGGGTGCGGGCGGCGGCGGTGGGGGCGGCGGCGGGGGGCCCGGCGGTGCCTGCGACGGCTCGGCCTCCGGCTCCGGCGGCGCAGCCGCGCGCCGGGTGCGGGCACCGCCCTTGAGCCGCTCCAGACCGCGGGCCAGATGCTGGAAGGGCGAAAGCCCGGCCGGACCGGCGCCCGGCCTGCGGACCGGCGGGGCACCCTCCGCGCCCGCGGCCTCGCGGTACACGGCGAGCGCCTCGTTGGCCCGCTCGGCCGCGTCGCGGTACAGGTCCCGGGACTTCGTCATCGCGTCCAGGGCCTCGGCGTACATGGCCACCAGCTCGCGCGCCCGGACCAGTTCCTCCTCCATCGTCATCAGGTGCCACTGCTCGCGCAGCACCGTCAGCGCCTGGTCGCCGCCCTCGGGCAGCGGCCTCGGCAGCGCGTCGAACCGCCGTACCGCGTCCAGGACCTCGGCCGGCTCGTTGCCGTCCAGGAAGACGCTGCGCACGGAGAACCGCTCCGCCTCGTAGCCGGGGGCCGCGGGGCTCCCGGGCAGGACGACGGCGCCGCCCCGGGGCACCCGGGCCCCGTAGTCGTCCAGCACCCAGTTCACGGCGCGCAGGCGCTGCGGGGCGGCGCGGTGCTCCACGACCCGGTGCCGCAGGCCCTCGGGCAGCAGCCGCACCAGCGCCGGGCGGCCGCGCTCGTCGGGGGTCATGGCCTCGTGCACGACGACATGGACGCACCAGGTGTCGCGCACCGCGTGCCGCAGCACCCGCCGCAGCTCCTTGTCGTCCTCGGGCAGCTGGTTGACGTCGCCGAGCCGCAGCCCGGTGACGGCCTCGTGGTCCCAGCCGGTGCCGGGCTCCTCCGCCCCGGGCGGCCGGACCGGCCAGAACATGGAGGCGGGAGAGGGCCAGCGCGGGTCCCAGGGCTGCTCCGCCTCGGCGATCAGCGTCCACTGCTGTTCGTCGGCGGCGCCGCGTGGCGGCGCGAGCGAGAGCCGGGCGCGCACGGTCACCTCGCCCGGGGCCAGCCAGCGCGCCTCGAAGACGTGCTCACGGGAGAGGTCGACGTCGTCCGGCTCGGTGTGGCTGTGCAGGACGGAGTCGGCCTCCAGCTTCTCCAGGTGACGCCGTACGGCGTCCGCCGGGGCGGGGCCACAGTGGCGGCCTCGGGCGCACCACACGGTGGGCGGGGCCGCTGGACGGGGATCGGGAGAGTTCGACATGGGCCAATCTGCGGGCGGGGACGGCGGTCGTCTCCCAGTATCACCGCAGCGGATCATGATCGGTTCGGCGGGGCCGGTGGCCGGGCCCGCGCGGAGGGTGCCCGTGGGCGCCCGCGGCCCGCCGCGACGGACTCCGGCGGAGGTCAGCGCGGTGGTGCGCCGTCGCACTCCGGCCGGGCCCGGATGCGTCGGCGGCGCTCCCGGGACCCGCGGTGCGCGGTGGTACGGCGTTGACGCGGGCCCGGCCCCGCCGCGGCCGCGCACCCGTCCCGCCCGCCGCCGCGCACCCGTCCCGTCGGCTGCCGCGCCCCGTTCGGCCCAGCCCGGCCCCCGGGGAGGCTGACGTGGCTACTCCGTTCGGCCGCCGCCTCCCACCCCGGAGCGGCGGACGCCCTCAGTGTGGAGGCACGTACCCCTTCCAACGACAGGAGTTCTCCATGAGGATCCGAATGACGGCCGCCGCGGTCCTGGCGGGTGCGGCCCTGATGACGTGCGCGGGAACCGCCGCCGCCGATGCCGGTGCGGAGGGCGTCGCGGTGGGCAGCCCCGGAGTGCTCTCCGGCAATGTCATCCAGGTCCCCATCGACCTCGGCCTGAACCTGTGCGGCAACTCGATCGACGTGATCGGGCTGCTCAACCCCGCCACCGGGAACGCGTGCGCGAACAAGTAACGGCGCCTTCGGGCGGCGTGGTGCGCCCCGGCGCACCGGCGCACCACCGACGGACGAGCCGTGCCGCCTTCGAGGGGGCACGGCTCGTCCGTGTACGTGGCCGGGGGCGCGGCGGTGCCGGTGCTACGCGCCGCTCGCCCTGAGCATGTCCTCGCGCTCGACGATCTTCACGCGCTCGCGGCCCTGCGGCTCGCCGAGCGCCTTCTCCGCGGCGTCGAGGCGGTACCAGCCGTCCCAGGTCGTGAACCGGACACCGTGCTCGGCCAGGAAGGCGTCGACGGCCTCCGGGTCCGGGGCGGCCGGGGTGTGCAGCCGGCCGGAGGCGAAGTCGTCCAGCAGGCTGGCGACCGTCTCGTTGGCGTCGCCCTTGGTGTGGCCGATCAGGCCCACCGGCCCGCGCCGGATCCAGCCCGTCACGTACGCCGACTGCACATGCTCGCCGGTCTCGCCGATGATCCGCCCGGCCTCGTCCGGGACGGTGCCCGAGTCCTCGTCCCAGGGCAGCTTCGGCAGCCGGTCGGAGAGGTAGCCCACGGCGCGGTAGACGGCCGTGACGTCCCAGTCCTTGAAGGCGCCGGTGCCCTTGACGTTGCCGGTGCCGTCCAGCTCGGTGCGCTCGGTGCGCAGCCCGGTGACCCGGCCGTCCGCGCCGAGGATCTCCGCCGGGGACTCGAAGAAGTGCAGGAACAGCTTGTGCGGGCGGTCGCCGACGTCGCGGATCGCCCAGTTCTCCAGCGTCTTGGCGACCATGTCGGCCTGCTTGTTGCCGCGCCGGGTGGCGATGGAGCCCTCGTCGTAGTCGATGTCCTCGGGGTCCACGATGACCTCGATGTTGGGGGAGTGGTCCAGCTCCCGCAGCTCCATCGGGCTGAACTTCGCCTGCGCGGGACCGCGGCGGCCGAACACGTGGATCTCCAGCGCCTTGTTGGCCTTCAGGCCCTCGTGGACGTTCGGCGGGATCTCGGTGGGCAGCAGCTCGTCGGCGGTCTTGGCGAGGATGCGGGCCACGTCCAGGGCGACGTTGCCGACGCCGAGGACGGCGACCTTCTCGGCCTGGAGCGGCCAGGTGCGCGGCACGTCCGGGTGCCCGTCGTACCAGGAGACGAAGTCGGCGGCGCCGTAGGAGCCGTCCAGGTCGGCGCCGGGCACGGACAGCGCCCGGTCGGCGGTGGCGCCGGTGGAGAAGATCACGGCGTCGTAGAAGGCGCGCAGGTCGTCCAGGCTGATGTCGCCCGGGTAGTCGACGTTGCCGAACAGGCGGATCTGGGGCTTGTCCAGCACCTGGTGCAAGGCCGTGACGATGCCCTTGATCCGGGGGTGGTCGGGGGCGACGCCGTAGCGGATCAGGCCGAACGGCGCCGGCATCCGCTCGAAGAGGTCGATGGACACACCCGGGTCGGTGGCCACGCCGGACTTGAGAAGAGCGTCGGCGGCGTAGATGCCGGCGGGGCCGGCTCCGACGATGGCTACCCGCAGGGGGCGCGGCATGATCAGGTTCCCTTCGAGCGGTGAAACGACGACTCGACGGCAACCCTAAACTAAGGCAAGCCTAAGTGGGTACGCGGGTCCGATCTATGAGGTCATAAGTCGAACTTATGACAAGCCAAAGACCTCATGATGATCGCGGACCGGCCTCCCGAACGTACCCTGCCGTCCCGTCCGGCGTCGCGCCCCCGTCCCTGCCGTCCGGTCCGGCGTCGCGTCCGTCCCGTCGTCCGGTGCGGCGTCGTCCCGTCCGGCCCCGTCGCCGCGGCAGGACGGAACGCCGTGCGTCGGGCATGGTGGACCTGTGATCGGGCTGGCCGTGTTCTTCGCCGTCATGGGCGCCGCGAGCAACGCCGTGGGGACCGCCTTCCAGCGGAAGGCCGCCTCCGCCGTGCCCACCGGCGGCGGACTGCGGCTGCTGCTCGCCCTGGCCCGGCACCCCGTGTGGCTCGCGGGCATCTGCGGGGTCGTCGCCTCCGCCGCGTTCCAGGCGCTCGCGCTGGTCAACGGACCGCTGGCGCTGGTGCAGCCGCTGTTCATCATGGAACTGCCGTTCGCCCTGCTCATCGCGGGCTCCCTCATGCACCGGGCCCTGCCCGCCCGGGGCTGGGCCGCCGTCGCCGGAGTCGTCGCGGGGCTCGCCCTGGTCCTGGTCGCCGCCTCCCCCTCCGGATCCCACGACCAGGCGCCCATGGTCCGCTGGGTGCCCGCGCTGATCGGCTGCCTGGGGGCGATGGCCGGGGCGTTCGCCCTGGCCCGCCCCGGCCGCTCGCCCCTGCTGCGCGCCGCCGCCCTGGCGGCCGCCGCCGCCATCGGCAACGCGCTGACCGCCGCCCTGCTGAAGTCCGCCAGCGGCATCCTGGCCGCCGACGGCTTCACCGCCTTCCTCACCACCTGGCAGACCTACGGGTTCGCCGTCGTCGGGGTCTGCTCGCTGCTGCTCCTGGAGAACGCCCTCCAGGCCGGTTCCCTGGCCGCCTCCCAGCCCGCCCTGACCATCGGGGACGCCACCGTGAGCCTGCTGCTGGGCGTCACCCTCTTCGGCGAGCACATCCGCACGGGCGTCTGGCTCCTGCCGGAACTGGCGGGCGCCGGCCTCATCGTCTGGGGCGTCCTGAGGCTGATCCGCGTCGTCCCGCACGCCCAGCAGACCCTCGCCGGCGACACCGTCCCGGCCTCGCCCGGCGGCCGGGTCCCGGACCCCGCGGACGGCCGGGTGGACGGCTGAGCCGGACCGGTCCGGGACCCGGCCCTGCCGGACGGCCTAACCCCGGCCGTGGGGCGCGGGCAACGGTGCGAAGGTGAACATATCCGCGTGGATACGGGTGAAAAGGTCACCCGGTGGTGCGTGTGCGTACCGCCGCGTCGTGCCGGACGGCGGTCCGCCCAGCGGCCAGCGGCCGCCACGCGGGACCGAGCCGACGACGTCGAAGGAGTCCACGGGCATGACGGACGTATCCAGCAAGAGTCCGGGCGACGACCCGAAGGTCCTCACCAACCGGCAGGGCCATCCCGTCTACGACAACCAGAACCAGCGGACCGTCGGCGCCCGCGGCCCGGCGACGCTGGAGAACTACCAGTTCCTGGAGAAGATCAGCCACTTCGACCGGGAGCGCATCCCGGAGCGGGTGGTGCACGCCCGGGGCGTGACGGCGTACGGCTACTTCGAGGCGTACGGCGCCTGGGGCGACGAGCCGATCGGCCGCCACACCCGGGCCGCGCTGTTCCAGGAGCGCGGCAGGCGCACCGAACTCGCCGTCCGCTTCTCCACGGTGATCGGCGGCCGCGACTCCGCCGAGACCGCCCGCGACCCGCGCGGCTTCGCGGTGAAGTTCTACACCGAGGACGGCAACTGGGACCTCGTCGGCAACAACCTCGGCGTCTTCTTCATCCGGGACGCCATCAAGTTCCCCGACGTCATCCACGCCCTCAAGCCCGACCCGGTGACCTTCGAGCAGCAGCCCCGGCGGATCTTCGACTTCATGTCGCAGACGCCCGAGTCGATGCACATGCTGGTCAACCTGTTCAGCCCGCGCGGCATCCCCGCCGACTACCGGCACATGCAGGGCTTCGGCGTCAACACCTACAAGTGGGTCAACGACGAGGGCCGCACCGTGCTCGTGAAGTACCACTGGATGCCCAAGCAGGGCGTGCGCAGCATGACGGAGGAGGACGCGGCCAACGTCCAGGCGCAGTCCCTGGGCCACGCGACCAAGGACCTCTACGAGGCGGTCGCGCGCGGCGAGTACCCCGAGTGGGAACTGCTCGTGCAGATGATGGACGACAACGACCACCCGGAGCTGGACTTCGACCCGCTGGACGACACCAAGACCTGGCCCGAGCAGGACTTCCCGCCCCGGCCGGTGGGCCGGATGGTCCTCGACCGGATGCCGGAGAACTACTTCGCGGACAACGAGCAGATCTCCTTCGGCACCGGCGTCCTCGTCGACGGCCTGGACTTCTCCGACGACAAGATGCTGGTCGGCCGCACCTTCTCCTACAGCGACACCCAGCGCTACCGGGTCGGCCCCAACTACCTCCAGCTCCCGGTCAACCAGCCCAAGCACGCGCCGGTCCACACCAACCAGCGCGACGGCCAGATGACGTACCACATCGACGGCGGCGGAGCGAACCCCCTCGTCAACTACGAGCCGTCCATCACGGGCGGCCTCCAGGAGGCGGTGTACCCCGCGCACGAGGAGCAGGGGCCCGAGATCCGCGGCCGGCTGACCCGCGCCCGCATCCCGCGCGCCAACGACTACCAGCAGGCCGGCCAGCGCTATCTGCTGATGGAGCAGTGGGAGCGCGACGACCTCGTGAAGAACCTGGTGGGCCAGCTCTCCCGGTGCGACCGGCCGGTGCAGGAGCGCATGGTGTGGCACTTCCTGCTGGTCGAGAACGAGCTGGGCCTGAGGGTCGGCGAGGGCATCGGCGTCTCGCCCCAGGACGTGGCGGGGCTGAAGCCGCTGGCCGGACAGGACCTCACCGACGAGGACCGCAAGCGGCTGTCCCGGCTGGGCGAGAACCCGCCGCGCGACGTGGAGGGCCTGACCATGACCCACTGCGTCCCCGACGAGCGGCACACCGTGACCCGCTGATCACCCGCACGCACGGGAACGGGCGCCGGCCCCGGGATCTCCTCCCGGGGCCGGCGCCCGTCCTCGGCTCACGCTGTCACGGCCGGCGCGCGCCGACCGCGCCGACTGCTCAGTGCACGCTCAGCAGACCCTGCCGCAGCCGTCCCAGCAGCCGGTTGAGCAGCCGCGAGACATGCATCTGCGAGATCCCCAGCCGCTCGCCGATCTGCGCCTGCGTCATCTCCTCGACGAACCGCATGTGGATGATCTGCCGGTCCCGTTCGTCCAGCTCCTCCAGCAGCGGCGCGAGGCTGTGCAGGTCCTCCACCAGCTCCATGCTCATGTCCTCGGCGCCGATGAAGTCGGCCAGGACGCTCTCGCCGTCCTCACTGCTGCTGACGGCGGCGTCCAGGGACGCGGACGTGTAGCCGTTGGACGCCACCCGGGCGTCGATGACCTCCTGCTCGGGGAGGTTCATCAGCTCCGCCAGCTCCTTGGTGGTGGGCTTGCGCCCGAGCCGGCTGCTCAGCTCCTCGGTGGCCTTGGCCAGCTCCACCCGGGCCTCCTGGAGCCGCCGCGGCACATGCACGGCCCAGGTGGTGTCCCGGAAGAAACGCTTGATCTCGCCGACGATGTACGGCACGGCGAAGGAGGTGAACTCCACCTCGCGGGAGATCTCGAACCGGTCGATCGCCTTGATCAGGCCGATCATGCCGACCTGGACGATGTCCTCCATCTCCTGGGGACCCCGGCTGCGGAAGCGGCCCGCCGCGTACCGCACCAGCGACATGTTCATCTCGATCAGCGTGTTGCGCGCGTACTGGTACTCGTGCGTGCCCTCCTCCAGGTGCGCGAGCCGGTCGAAGAACACCCGGGACAGAGCGCGTGCGTCGGTCGGCGCGACCTGTGAGGGGTCGGGCACCTCCGGCAGCTCCGTCCGAGCTCGGATCGCCTTCGCCTCCGCGGTCACCGCCATCGCGCGGCCCTCCCTCTCAGCTGCTGTTCCTGCCCGTCGTGACCGCCCCGTCACCGAGTGCGGCCTGGGCAGCGTGTACCCGCCTTCGAACCTCTCACACCATTATTTCTCCACCGGAGCGATTTCACCCCCCGGGGTGCGGTGCGCGCGGCCCGGCCGGGCCCGCCGGACGCGACGCGCTGAAGTGGCCCCGGACGCGCCGAGCGGCGATCGTGTCCGTGAGGGTGTTCCGCACCGGGCCCCAAAACGCGCCTTCGGAGCGCGGGACCCGGAGCGCGGGACCCGACGGCCGGTGCGCGCCCGCGAGCCGCGACCGGGAGGAGCGTGGGTGAACAGGCAAGTGCGGTCCGGCGGTCGCCGCGGCGACCCGGCGGGCGCGCCCGACCCCAGGCGCTGGAAGGCCCTGTGGGTCACGCTGGCGACCGGCTTCATGAGCCTGCTCGACGTCACCATCGTGGCCGTCGCGCTGCCGTCCATGCAGCGCGACCTGGGCACCTCGGCGTCCTCCGTGCAGTGGGTGGTGTCCGGCTACGCCCTGGCGTTCGCCCTGGTCCTGGTGCCCGCCGGACGGCTCGGCGACGCGATGGGCCGCCGCCGTATCTTCCTGTGCGCCCTGGCCGCCTTCGTGCTGTGCAGCGCCGGTGCCGGTGCCGCCCCCAGCATCACCTGGCTCGTCGTGGCCCGCCTCGCCCAGGGCGCCTGCGCGGGCTGCCTGGCCCCGCAGAACTCCGCGCTGATCCAGCAGATGTTCCGCGGGGCCGAACGCGGACGCGCCTTCGGTCTCTTCGGCGCCGTCGTGGGCGTCTCCAGCGCGGTCGGGCCGATCACCGGCGGCCTGATCCTCGCCCTCGCCCAGGGCACCCAGGGCTGGCGCTGGATCTTCTACGTCAACGTCCCCGTCGGCGCCGTCGCCCTGCTGCTCGGCCTGCGGCTGCTGCCCAGAGTGGCGCCCGGCCGCCGGGAACGGCTCGACCTGCCCGGCGTGACCCTGCTCGGCACCGGCGTCCTGGCCCTGATGCTGCCCCTGGTCTTCGCCGAGAGCGGCGGCCTGCACCGGCTGTGGTGGCTCTTCCCGCTCGGCGCGCTGCTGCTGGTCTGCTTCGCCCGGTGGGAGGGGCGGGTGGCGGCCCGCGACGGGCAGCCCCTGCTGGACCCGCGGCTGCTCACCGGCACCCGCGGCTACGGCCTGGGCACCGCGCTCGGCGCGCTGTACTTCGTGGGCTTCAGCGGCGTATGGCTGGTGTTCGCGCTCTTCTTCCAGAACGGCCTGGGCTACGAGCCGCTGCGCTCCGGGCTCGCGGTGACGCCGTTCGCCATCGGCTCGGCCGCCGCCGCGGTCGTCTCCGGGCGCCTGGTGGAGCGGCTGGGACGGCTGCTCACGGTCTGCGGGCTGGTCGCGGTGGTGCTCGGTCTCGGCGCCACCGCGCTGATCCTGCACTCCGCCCCGCCCGCCATGCTCACCTGGCTCGCGGCGCCCGCCCTGCTCGTCGGCGGCCTCGGCAGCGGCTGCGTCATCTCACCGAACGTGACGATGACACTCCGCGACGTACCCGTGCGGATGGCCGGGGCGGCGGGCGGCGCCCTCCAGACCGGCCAGCGGCTGGGCGGCGCCGTGGGCACGGCCGCGCTGCCGGGCCTCTTCTACGCGGTGCTCGCCGCGACCGGGCAGGACTACCGCGCCGCCGTGGCGCTCGCGGTCGGCTCCGCGCTCGTGGCGATGCTGGCGTCCCTGGCGGTGGCCGTCCTCGACTGGCGCCGCGACCACCGGCGGCCCCCGGCCCCGGCGTCCGGCGGGCCCGCGCGCACCCCCTCGCCGGGTCCGGACGGGTCCGTTCACTCCGACGGCCGTACGGACAGGTGCGGAACGCGCGGCGGGGGTTCCCCCGGCGGCGCGCCCGGCCCACGGCCAGGTTTGCCGCGCACCGCACAGGACACCCGGTGCGGTGACACCGACCTCGATCATGGCTGGGAGTGAGCGACCGTGGCTGGAGACCAGAAGGCCAAAGCCAAGAAGGAACAGATGAAGGGCAAGGCCAAGGAGACGGTCGGGCGCACCGTGGGCAACGAGCGGATGACCGCCGAGGGCCGCGCCGAGAAGACCAAGGGCGACGCACGCCAGGCCAAGGAGAAGGGCAAGGACGCCCTCAAGCCCTGACGCGCCCTGACGCCGTCGGCACACAGACTCCGCGGGCCCCCAGCCGTACACCGGCTGGGGGCCCGCGGAGTCTTCCGTCCGCCGCCGGGGCTCAGCCCGGCAGCTTGGCCCGCAGACCGCCGACCGCGGCGGCCGGTCGCGCCGTCGCCCGGACCGAGTGCCGCACCAGGGCGGCGTCGCGCCGCAGCTCATGGGCCGTGTGCCGGCCGCGCCACAGCCACGACGGCGCGGCACCGGTGTCGTCGGCGGCGATGAGCAGCCCGCCGAGCATGGAGAGGTTCTTCAGGAAGTGGATGCGCTGCTGGGCCCGCTCGCCGGGGTCCTTCGCCTCCCAGAAGCGGTGCCCGGCCAGCGTGGTCGGCACCAGTGTGGCCGCCAGCGCCAGGGCGGAGAGCCGGGGGAGCCGCCCGAGACCGAGCAGCACACCGGCGGCGACCTGCACGCCCCCGCTCAGCCGTACGACCTGTTCGGTCCGGTCGGGCAGGAGGGCCACGCGTTCGGTGATCGGACGGACGACCGGTTCGGCCAGCGGGGTGACGGCCTCGGGGTTGCGGACGGAGTTCAGGCCGCCGACGACGAACATGGAGGCGAGCAGGGGACGACCGGCCACGCGCAGCAGACTCATGGTCCTCTCCAGACGTGAGGGGTGTACGGCCTCCGCCGGGTTCCCGGACCCGCCGGATGCATTCGAGCCGGAGGGACCGGACCGGATCTGGCCGGAACACCGGGCAACCTTCTTCGTCTTTCGGAACTGTGACAGTTTTCCGGGACATTACGGAACCGGAGAGCGGTCCGCGCGGGTCTTGTCCGACGACCGACGAGCCGGGAACCGACCCGGCCCCATGCATTGGGGGAACCCTCACATGCCCATGCGTGTCCGCACCCGACGAATCCTGATCGCCGCCGCCGCGCTCGCCGCGGCCGGCTCCCTGACCGCGATGACCCCGGCGGCCGCGGGCCCCGGGACCTCCCCGGCCCGTACGGCGCGCACGGTGGCCGCGCCCGCGACCGCCGCCCGAACCGTCTCCGCCTCCGTCGCGCCCGCCGCTGCCGCCCAGGGCGACCCGCGCAGCGTCACCCAGCGGGTCGCCGACTTCTACGGCGCCTACATCGACACGGCCTGGGACGGCTCCGATCCCGCCGCGGGCGCCGACGCCAAGGCGCTGAAGGCGTTCTACCTGACCGCGGGCGCCCGCAGGGCCGTCGCCGCGTACGAGGCCAGGGAGCACGCCGACGGCATCCTCTTCGCACAGAACGTGCCGGTGAAGTGGAAGGTCGTCTACGCCGGATCGGGCGGCGGCCACGCCACCAGCAGGGTCTACCTCACCTGGAGCGACGGCAGGAACGCCCAGGTGACGAAGATCGACGTACGGTCCGACCTCAGGACCCGCAAGATCACGGACCTCAGGCCGGTCCGCTGACGGCGGCGGGCGGCCGGTCCCTCCCGGGGCACGCCGCCCGCCCCGCCACCGCTTACGGTGCTGTTCCCCGTCCGGGGCGTGGACCGCCGTGGCCGGACCGCGCCGTGGCCGAACAGGGTGGCCTCGACCGGCCCGGGGAGTGCTCCGTCGCGGCGAACGTGCGCGCGGGCCGCGTCCCGGCCTGGTCGGCTCCGTGCCGGAACGATTCGCCCGGCACCCGCCCGCGCAGCGGCTTGGTCATCAGCGGCGTACGCCCGCCGGGGCGGCGCACGACGGTGTCACCGGGACCCGTCCGGGAACCCGCCGGGCGGTCCAGCGGTACACATCACCTTCGAGCGGCGAGGAGCCCGGCCATGGGACACGGCGGAGACGTCATCCGGGAACTGACCATCGACCACCGCGCGGTGGAGGAGATCTTCGCGCAGATCGAGGCCCTCCCCACCGGGGACCGGCGGCGCAAGAACTTGGCGGACCAGGCCACCATCGAACTGGTCCGGCACTCCGTGGCCGAGGAGATGTACCTCTACCCGGCCGTACGGCGGCTGCTGCCGGACGGCGACGCGATCGCCGACCGGGAGACCGACGACCACGCGCGGGCGGAGCGCACCATGAAGGACCTGGAGGACTGCCCGGCCGACGAGATCCGCTTCGGCCGGCTCATGGGACGCCTGATGCGCGAGACCCGCGAACACGTCACGGACGAGGAGCAGAACCTCTTCCCCCGGCTGCGCGCGGCGGCCGACGCCGGGGAGCTGGAGGAACTCGGCGACAAGGTGCGCACGGCGAAACGGACCGCGCCGACCCGGCCGCATCCCTCCGCCCCGGACACGCCGCCCGGCAACAAGCTCCTGGCGCCCGGCGCGGGCATGATCGACCGGCTCAGGGACGCCCTGTCCGGGCGCGGCGGGACCGGCTGAGACGGGCCGCCACCCGCGCGGAGCCACGGCGCGTTCCGTGCGCCGCACCGCGGGTCGCTGCCCGCCCGCGGCCCCGGTCGGTGCTGGGATGGAACCGGTGGAAGGATCCGGCGGTCCGCGGCGCGCCCGTCCGGATCCCCGGACCGTGGGAAAGGGGCGGCCGGTGCAGGGCGAGCAGGGACCCGGACCCGGTGCGGCGGACGCGGGCCGCGCCGCGCGGGCGGACAGCTTCGCGCGGGCCGAACGCGCCGTCGGCGCGATCGGCACCACCCTGGACGTCCGCAGGACCGCAGCCGAACTGGCCGGGTTCCTCGCCGAGGAGTTCTGCGAGGCCGCCGCCGTGGACCTCTTCGACCACCCGCGGGACACCGGCCGCGGGGCGGCCGGGCGGCCCGGCGCCCTGCACCACGCGGCCGTGGCCGGGCGCCGTGCCCTCCTCGCAGGCCTCGAACGGGTCCCGCGCCTCGACGTCGTCGTCCAGGCGCTGGACGCGGGCCATCCGATCACCGCGTCCTTCACCGCGGCCGGCGGGGTGAGCCTGGCCGCCCTGTCGGTGCCGCTGCTCGCCTGGGGCCGGGTCTACGGCGTCGTCCTCGCCCTGCGGACCGGGCGGCTCTTCGACGACGACGAGACGGCGGCGGTGCACTACACGGCACGCGTGGCGGCGGCCCATCTGCGGCACGCGGAGGAGCACCAGGAGATGGGCGAGCAGGTCCGCCGGCTCCAGCAGGTGCTGGTGGCCGACCCGGGCCGCCCGCACCCCAACATCGAACTGGCCACCCGCTATCTGCCCGCCGGCCGGGGCACGCTGGTGGGCGGCGACTGGTGCGAGACGGTACGCCTGCACTTCGGCCGGACGCTGCTGGTCATCGGCGACGTGATGGGCCATGGGCTGGACGCGGCGGTCGACATGAACGCCTACCGCTCGATGCTGCGCTACGTCGCCGCCGCCGACCTGCCGCCCCACCGCATCCTGCGCCAGGTGGACGCCACGATGGCCGAGGAGCGGGGCCGCCGCCCGGCGACCTGTCTGCTGGCGCTGCTCGACCCGGCCCGGGGCACCGCCACCTACGCGGGAGCGGGCCATCCGCCACCGGTCGTCTTCCACGGCGACGGCACCGCCGGGCCCGTCCCGGTGCCGGTCGGCCCTCCGCTCGGCACCGGACTGGGCGCGTACGAGCCGGTCGGGCGGCCGCTGCTGCCCGACGACACGCTGGTCCTGTTCACCGACGGCCTCGTCGAGCGGCGCGGCGAGGACATCGACGTCTCGCTCGCCCGGCTCGCGGCCCTGCGCGTCCGGCCGGGGCAGGGCGTGTCCCGGCTGCTGGACGAGATCCTCGCCGGGCTGGCGGCGGACCGGGCCGACGACGACGTCGCCGTCCTCGCGGCCCGCCCGCGCCACCGCGCCTGACGGTCTCCCGCGCCCGCCCGCGCCACCGTGTCCGACCGTCTCCCGCGTCCGCCCGTCTCCCGCGTCGCCTGATACACCGTGTCCGACCGGCTCGGACCGTCCGGCCGTCTCCGGTGTCCCGGATGTCTCAGCGGCTGGTGCCGCTGGTGATGCCGGTGGCGCCGGTGCCAGCGGCCGCCGCGGTGGCGGCCCGCGCCGACTCCCAGAGCGTGCCGGTGAGACCCGCGGGATTGCCGGCCGGGATCAGACCGGCGCGCAGCACCGCCTCGGCCAGGGGTTCGAGGAGTGCGGCCAGCCGCGCCCCGGCGTCCGCCCCCACGGCGGCCCACGGCTGCGCCGCCGCCGCGTCCGTCCGCGCCTCGATGTCGGCGCGCCCGGCGACCCCGGCTGCGGTCAGGGCGCCGTCCCCGTCGAGCCAGCCGCGCACCCGCAGGGCGGCCTCGGCCGCCTGCCACGCCCGCGGCTCCCATGGGCGGATCTCCCGCAGCAGCCCCGCGTCGGACTCGCCCGCCGCCGTCTTCAGCACCATCGCCGCGACCGGGCCGAGACCTAGGGACACCAGGACGGCGACATGCCCGTCCCCGCGGTGCTCGCGCAGCGTCGTCAGGGCCTGCCAGAGCCGCAGGTGCGGCTGCGCGGGCCGGTCCAGCGCCTGGTTGGCCGCGGAGAGGACCCGTCCGGCGGTGTCCGCCGCCTCGGCCGCCGCCCACGCCAGGTCGGCCGCCTCGGTCAGGGCGGCACCGGTGACCGCGTCCCGCCCGAACAGGCGGGTCAGGGCCTCGTCCATGGCGTGCTGCCGGGCCGCGAGCGCGTCCGCCGGGGTGGCCAGCTCCCACGCGTCCGGCAGGGACCGGCGCACGTGGTGCGGCGGGAAGACGTAGAACGAGCTGGTGACGACCGGGGCGCCGACCGGGCCCAGCGGGGCGGCGCGCAGCGCGAAGTAGCCCATCCAGAAGCCGCGCAGACCGGCCTCGGCGGCGGCCTGCCGCGCCTCGGGCGTGAAGTAGACCAGACTGTGGACGGGCTCGTACCGCTCCCACAGCGTCCGTGCCAGTACCGCGCTCATGTGGCTCCTCCCCGAGACCCGCCCCGCCCGCACGCACGCCGTCGTACGGCCGCCATGGGCAGCAGCATGGACCATGACAGCCGTCATAACAACCCCGTGACCAGTGCGCCCGCCCGGTTCAGTGCCTGCCCGGCGTCAGCTCGGCCAGCAGCAGTGTCCGGTCGTCGGAGACGTCGTCGGCGCCGGAACCGGCGAGCAGCCGGCGGCACAGCGACGGCAGGGCGTCCGGGCCGTCGGGCTCCGGCGCCTCCTCGGTACCGGCGTCGAGGTCCCGGGCGAGCCGGGTGATGCCCTGGTCGATGTCCTGGGTGCGGGACTCGACCAGGCCGTCGCTGTAGAGCAGCACGAGGGAGGGCTCCGACAGCGGCAGCACGGTCGGCTCGTAGCGGCCCGTGCCCAGCCCCAGCGGCAGCCCCGGGGTGACGAGGGAGACGCGGCGGGCCGGACCGCCCGGCCCGCGGATCAGGGGCGGCGGATGACCGGCCCCGACGAAGGTGCACAGGTTCAGATCCGCGTCCCACTCCGCGTACATGCAGGTGGCGAAGGGTGCGCCGGGCGTGTCACCGGCGACGGCGTCCAGCCGGTGCAGCAGTTCGCTGGGGCCGATGTCGAGCGCCGCCAGGGTCCGCACCGCGGTCCGCAGCTGGATCATGGCGACGGCGGACTCCGGGCCGTGCCCCATCGCGTCGCCCACGATCATCCCGAGGCGGCGCCCGGCCCGGGGCAGCACGTCGTACCAGTCCCCGCCGATGACGGTGTCCTGCCCGGCGGGCCGGTAGCCGTGGGCGACCCGGCAGCCCTCGAAACTCTGACCGGTGTCCGGGAGCAGGCTGCGCCGGATCGCCAGCGCGGTGCGGCGCTCCCGCTCGTAGCGCCGGGCGTTGTCCAGCGCGACTCCGGCCCGGGAGCCCAGCGACTCCACGGCCACGGCCTCCACCCGCGCGAACGGCTCACGGTCGGGGCCGCGGGTGCAGGCGATGAAGCCGACCGCCGTGCCGCGCAGGCGCAGCGGGACGATGAGGAACGACGCGCTGCGCACCAGCGCGTCCACACCCATGTGGTCCGGGCCGGTCTTGAGCAGCCGTTCGGCGGTGTGGTCGTCGACGCCGTCCAGCAGCTGCGTCTGCCCGCTGGCGACGGCTCGCGCGTACGGCGTCTCGCGCGGGAAGACCAGTACCTCGCCGACCGGCAGCAGATGCTCCCAGTCCTCGGCCGCGTCCGCTCCTATCCGCAGGGCGAGGCGGCGTGCCTCGATCTGCGGCGGATCGGCGGCCATGCGCGCCTCCTCCTCCACCAGCCAGCGCTGGAGCAGGTAGACCGAGGCCGCGTCGCAGAAACCGGGCGCCAGCGCGTGCACGACATGGCGGCCGGTCAGCTCCAGGTCGAGTTGCGACCCGATGGCGTCGGCCGCCGGGGAGAAGTACCGGCGGCGGACGGCAGGCGCGGGGTGGGCGCCTTCCGGCTCACGGCGGACGCGGGGTTCGGTGCGTTCTGTGTTCCGCAGGGTCGTTGCCTTCCGGGTGGGGCCGGTGTCGGCGTGGGGCGGGTGGTCCGGTAGGGCGGGTGGTGGGGTGCGCGGCGGTGTGTCCGGAGCGCGGGAAGCCGTCCGGCTGTGGGGTGGGTCCGGGGCTTCCAGGTGGTCGGGTGTGCGGCGGAGCGGTGGCGTGTGCCGTGCGCAACTATATGATGCCGGGTCAAGGTCACCGATCAGTAGGGGAGTTGGTCATGCTCCAGGGGGACGGTCTGCCGCAGGGCGTGGATCCGGGCAAGGCCAGTGTGGCCAGGATGTACGACGCCATGCTGGGCGGTGAGCACAACTTCGCCATAGACCGGGAGGCGGTGGCCGCCTTCACGGCGATCGATCCCCAGGTCCGCACCCTGGCCCGCGCCAACCGGGCCTTCCTCGGCCGGGCGGTGCGCTTCCTGGCGGAGGCGGGCGTACGCCAGTTCATCGACCTCGGTTCCGGCATCCCCACCCAGGGCAACGTCCACGAGGTCGCCCAGGCCGCCGCACCCGGCGCCCGGGTGGTGTACGTGGACAACGACCCGGTGGCGGTCGCGCACAGCGAGGCGCTGCTCGCCGACAACCCGGGCGCGGCCATCGTCGCCGGTGACATCCGGCGCCCGGAGGAGATACTCGCCGCGCCCCGGGTGCGCGAACTCATCGACTTCGGGCAGCCGGTCGCCGTCCTGATGATCACGATCCTGCACTTCGTCACCCCGCAGGAGGACCCGGCCGCCATCGTCGCCGCGTTCCGGGACGCGCTGCCCGAGGGCGGCTGGCTCGCCCTGACCCATGCCACCGACGAGGACCGCCCGGACACCGCGGCGGCCGTCGGGCAGTTGTACCGCGACCGGGCGACGTCACCGGTCACGGCCCGCTCGCACGACGCGATCCTGTCGCTGTTCGACGGGTTCGACCTGGTGGACCCCGGCCTGGTCCATGTGCCGCTGTGGCGGCCCGGCGACGCGGACGAGATCCCGGAGAACCCCTCCCAGTACTGGGTGTACGCGGGCGTGGGGCGCAAGGCGGCGGCGACGCCCGCCCGTTGAGGCGTAACGTCACCTCTCGCCGCGGACACGGCCGCGCGGGCCGCTCGCGGGCGGGCCGCCCGCCCTCCGTCAGGCGCCGTCCTCCGACGTCAGGCGCCGCAGCAGCACGAGCAACCGCTCCCGGTCGTCGTCGGACAGCGTGGCGAAGCACGAGGCCAGCACCTCGTCGGCGACCTGGTGGCCGGAGGCCAGGACGCGTTCGCCCGCCGGGGTGAGGTGGTGCTCGATCCGCCTGCCCCGGCCCGGTGTGCGCTCGACCAGCCCCTGCGCGGCGAGCCGGCCCACGAGCGTGCCGAAGGCCTGCTCGCTCTGGAAGGTGGCGGCGGCCAGCTCACGCGCCGAGGCGCCCGGCGTACGGCCGACCGCCCGCAGCGCGTCCCATTGGGCGAGCGTCGTCCCCACCGCGGACAGGGCGCTGTCGAGCGCCCGGTGCTGGCGGTACTGGGCGAGCTTGACGGCCCGGCCGAGTGTTTGCAGGTCGGCGTCCATGGGGGAAGTCTAGAGCATGACTAAGCTAGCTTATATAAAGATGCTTAGTTACAGTGTCGGGCATGTTCACGGACCACACGGCGCACGTCTACGCCGACCTGCCCCTCACCCTCTCCGCGTCCGGCACCGGCCGACCGGTGCTGATCCTGCACGGCGGCGGAGGCCGCGCCACCGTCGCCGGGATCGCCGCGCACCTCTCCCGCACCGCCCACACCCTCACCCCGGTCCACCCCGGCTGGGAGGGCACCCACCGCCCCGCGTGGCTGACCGGGGTCGACGACCTCGCCCTCGCCTACCTCCACCTCCTGCACGACCGCGGCCTGGACGACGTCCTGGTCGTCGGCTCCTCGCTGGGCGGCTGGACGGCCGCCGAGATGGCGGTGCGGGACACGGCCGGGGTGATCAGCGGCCTGGTCCTCCTCGACGCCGTCGGCGTCCGGGTGCCGGACGAACCCGTCACCGACGTCCTCGCCCTCGACCCCCGCGGCCTGGCCGAGCACTCCTGGCACGACCCGACGCCCTTCCTCGCCGCCCTGGCCGACGCACCGCCCGGAGAGGCGGCCCGGCGGCAGGCCGACCTGGCCACGATGCGCGTCCTGGCCGGCGACCCCTACATGCACGACCCCAAGCTGCTGCGCAGGCTCGGACGCGTCCGTACGCCCGCCCTGCTGGTGTGGGGGGAGAGCGACCGCGTGGTGACCCCCGCCTACGGCGCGGCGTACGCCGGTGCCTTCGCCGACGGCCGGATCGAGGTCGTACCCCGGGCCGGGCACCTTCCGCAGCTCGAACAGCCCGACGCCACCCTCGCCCTGATCGAGGACCATCTGCGCCGGACGGGGAGCCCCGCGCGCCGATGACCCGCGCCCCGGCGCGTGGCGCCCACGGCCGGGCCGGAGCGCCCCGTACGGTGACCGGGACCTGACCGTACGTCGGCAGCGGGAGGCGCGGTGGCGGATGCGGGCGGTGCGGCGGCCGGGCGGGGCCGCGGGCGCCGGCCGGGCGACATGGTCCTGGGCAGCAGACCGGCGCACTCCACGAGGATCCCGCCGCGACCGCGCCCCGAGCGGACCGCCCCGCCCGCCGAGCACCCGCGCGCCGAGCGCACCGTCCCCTGGCTGCGCGTCGCCGCCGCCTACGCCTGGCGCCTCATCCTGGTCGGCGCCGCCGTCTACGGCGTCTTCACCGTGCTGGGCCGCTTCCAGCTCATCGCGGTGGCCGTGTTCGTCGCGCTGGTCGTCACCTCGGTCCTGCGCCCGGCCGCCGACCGGCTGAACCGGGTGCTGCCCCGTCCGCTGTGCGTGGCCGTCGTACTGGTGCTCTCCCTGCTGGTGCTCTTCGCGCTGCTCGCCTTCGTGGCCGGGGCGGTGGCGGGGGAGTGGGGCCGGCTGACGAACGAGCTGACCGGCGGCATCCACCGGATCGAACAGTGGCTCCAGCGCTCGCCGTTCCGGATCGGTCCGGGCCGGCTCTCCGCGCTCCAGAACCAGTTCCTGTCCTATCTCTCCGCCCACCGCGCGAGCCTCTTCGACAGCGCGGTGAGCGGTCTGGGGCGGCTCGTCGAACTGGTCACGGCGGGCGCGCTCGCCCTGTTCACCTCGGTCTTCTTCATCCATTCCGGGGAACGCCTGTGGCGCTGGGCGCGCGATCAGCTGCCCGTCGGCGCCCGGCCGGTCTGGGAACGGGCCGGGCAGGCGGCCTGGCGGGCCTTCGCCGGGTACACCCGCGGCATCATCATCGTGGCCGCCACCAACGCCGTCCTCGTGGGCGTCGCCCTGTTCGTGCTGCGGGTGCCCCTCGCACTGCCGCTGGCCCTGCTGGAGTTCTTCGCGGCCTTCATCCCGCTGGTCGGCTCACCGATCGCGCTCGCGGTGGCCACCGTGGTCGCCCTCGCCGGACGCGGCCCGCTCACCGCGCTGGCCGTGATCGTGCTCATCGTCGTCATCGGCCAACTGGAGGGCCATGTCCTGCATCCGCTGGTGATGAGCTGGGCGGTCCGCCTGCACCCGCTGGTCGTCGCGGTCTCCGTGATCGCGGGCAGCATCGTCGCCGGGGTGATCGGCGCGATCGTCGCGGTCCCCTTCGTCTCGGTGGTCTGGGCGGTCCTCCAGGCGCTGCGGCGCCCGGCCTAGTACCCGGCCGGACTGCTGACCGCCGACGTCACCCCGCACCCGGACGGCCTGGCCGTCGCCGTGCTCCCCGGCACGACCAAGCACTCGGTGCGCGACATGAAGATCCGCTACGCCGACGATCCCGAGATCTGCCCGGTCCGGGCCTGGACCGCGTACGGCAAGGTCGGGGTCCTGGACCGCTCCGCAGGCGGGGTCCGCATGAGTACCGTTCACGAAGTTCTCGCAGGCGCCGTCTCGCCCGTCCGGTCAGCTCCGGTCCAGGACATCCGACGGTCACCCGCGTCCCCGGACCTGTCGGGGTATCGACGCTGCAGTGCGGCGCTCGGTGCACGGCGCGGCGGGGGATCACCTGTGCGCGACACCGTCTGGGGCACGGGGGCGGCGGAGGGGCGTCGGCCTGGACTCAGGCGGCCTTGGCGCGGCGGGAACGGCTGAGCAGGAGGACCACTGCGGCCAGGATGGCGGCGAGGAGCGCACCGCCCGCGGCCCATGCGATCGCCGTGCCGCGGGACGCCTCGGCGGAGTGCGCTGCCGCCGGTCGGCTGGAGCATGCGTCGCCACGGGCGGCAGGGGTGATGCGCAGCCGGGCCCACGGTCTGGCGGGGCCTTCTTGATCCGCGTCGTGCCGGTAGACGACGTGGAGGCCTGAGGTGGCTTCGCACTTGAGGGTGGTGGTGGCGGTCAGGACGGCCCTGTCGCCGCGGAGGACGGGCCGGTCGGTGAACGCATCGGAGGTGAGGGTGATGGAGCCGTCGCTGCCCTCGTCGAAGTTGTCGGTGATCGTGATGCGGCTGCCGGCCCGGAACGTCCGTACGTCCCATTCCGACTGGGGCCAGGTGGTGCCCGGAGCCCAGCGTTCCTCCGGGTCGGTGGGGGGCAGTTCCTTCACCTTGCCGGGGCAGGCCCGGCGCGCGGCCTCGTCGATCGGTATGACTCGGACCCGCGCCCAGCGGAAAGGGTGTTCGTCGGGGCCGACGTCTCCTGCGCCGCGCCGCAGGACCGGGTAGGTGCCTGGCCTGGCCTCGCAGGCGATGGTGACGGTGGTGGTCAGCAGCGGATCCGTCATGCGCAGTTCGCCTGCCGCGATGAACGCGGATGAGTGCATGGTGTCGCCGTATCCCGCCTCGCCCTGTTCGGCGTTGACCGTCAGCCGGTCGCCGGGCCGTACCGATGTGACGCCCCGGTAGGTGACCGAGGACGCCGGCTCCGCTGCCGAGGCCGGCCCCACAGCCAGGAGGGACACCAGGAGCGGGAGTGCCGTCCATGCTGCGGCACGGAGTCTTTCCATCGCTGTTCCCGTCCTGCCTTTTGACGCTGTGTCAGGTGCGTCGTGTCGGTATTCTTGCGATCTTCAATAACGAACTGGTGTGCGAGTGAGGTGACGTGCTCTCGCTCCATGTTCGGCTTGCTTCAAGACGGAAGGACACCTCGTTGCGTTCCAGATGCAGATGGATTCCGGCTCTGGCTCTCGCTCTCGGACTGTGTGGGGGCGTACTCGGCGCCGGTCCGGCGTCCGCTGTGACCGGAACTCCACTTCCCACGGTTTCGGTCGCGCGCACGGCCTCCGGCGTCGGCCGGTATGTGGCGTCGCAGTCGCCCATGCCCTCGGCCTCATCGGCGATCGCGGGGGCCGCCGCAGAGCCGAACGGCCTCCCCGCCGGCTCCACCAGTCCGTCGGCCGGTTACCAGTCCGTCGGCCGGTTCCACCACACCCTCGGGTGGACCGGTCCTCGGTGAGGAGGAGAAGTACTGGACCGCGGACCGCATGGACAGCGCCGTGGCGATCGATGCCGCACCGGCCGTGACCGGTACGGCATCGATCGCACAGCGGGCCGCCGGCAACCTGGCGGCGCCATCCGGAACACCCGATTCCGAGCACTTCCCCGGCCACTCGGTGGTGGGAACCTTCTTCTTCGACGGCAAGCCGCTGGGCGGTCCGACAACCTATTGCACGGGCAGCGTCGTTCACACGGCCGCCAAGGACATCGTTCTGACCGCCGGGCATTGCGGACTCGGCCTGCAGTCGGCGAGTCACCGCATCTTCGTGCCGCAGTACCGCGTCGGCAGCTCCGCCCCGGAGCAGCCCTACGGCGTCTTCCCTGTCGCCCAGATATATCTGGACAAGCGCTACGCGTCGAACACCAAGACGGACACGTCCGACCTCGACCTGGCTTTCGCTCAGGTCGATGCCACCAGCCGCGGCAAGGTCGAAGACGTCACAGGCGCTCTCACTTTCACGCCCACCAGCAGCTACAACCACAAGGTCACCGTCATCGGCTATCCCGGCTCCGGCGCCGTCAACCCCGATCACGTGCCCGTCCGCTGTCCCGTCACCACATCCCAGCTGCCCGGTTTCCGGCAGATGCGCATGACCTGCAAGGGTTTCCACGGAGGTGTCTCCGGCGGCCCCTGGATCGAGGACTACGACAGCACCACCGGTACCGGCAAGGTCATCGGCAACACAGGCGGATACAACGGCGGCGGCAACGACGCCAACGTCGACTGGGTGACGTACGCGCCGGTCTACGGCGCCGACGCCCAGGATCTGTTCGACCACGCCGCTGCCCATCAGCAGGTGGCCACGAAGCCGCCCTACGCGGGGTCGGGCGACCCTCATCTGCCCGGCACGGCATCCACCTGGCAGCACGCCGAGCTGGTGGCCTCCGGTGACTTCCGGCAGACCGGCCACAGCGACATGATCGTGGTCTGGACGGACGGCGAGGTCACCCTCTACCCCGGCAACGGGCGCGGCGGCTACGACAATGAGCGGCAGTTGCTGGCGGCGAACGGGACCTGGCAGCACGCCGAGACCGTCACCGCCGGAGACTTCACCGGGTCCAACCAGTTCGACCTGCTGGTGCGCTGGGTGGACGGCGAGGTGACGTTGTACGGGGATGTGGGCAGCAAGGGCCTGAACTGGGACGGCACCCAGATGATCAAACCCAACGACACCTGGAGGAACGCCACCCAGATCGCCGCGGGCCGCTTCGCGGCCTCGCAGTACGTCACCGACCTGATCGTGCGCTGGACCGACGGTGAACTGAGCCTCTACACCAACGTCAGCGCCGGCACGTTCGGCCAGGAGCACAAGCTCAAGGACCCCAACCGAACCTGGAAGGACGCCACACTCCTGACCAGCGGCGAGTTCTCCGGCAACCAGAAATGGGACCTCATGGTGCGCTGGACCGACGGTGAACTCGACAACTACGTCGGCACCACCGCGTCAGGCCTCGGACAGGAACAACGGATCCTGAACCCCAACGGAACCTGGACACACGACATGGCCATGGCGACCGGCAACTACACCGCGAACGGCCGCACCGACGACCTCCTCATCCGCTGGTCCGACGGGGAGACCACCATGTACACCGACACCGGCGCCACACGGCTGGGAACCGAGCGCATGCTCGTCGCTCCGACCTCCTGACCCGCCGGCATCGTACGGGCGCCCACGTTGGACGACATGTCGTACAAGCCTGGGCGGCAAGCCGTACGGGGGGACTGGACCAGCCGGGAGCACCTTTCGCCGGGATCCGCCGGTCTGGTTCGCCGGAGCTGCTTCCAGGTGATCGCTGTAATTGAATCGCACGCGTGTGCGGACTTTGGCTACGATCTCGACCGACCGATACGCGCACCGAACTGGGGGATCCATGCGCATCTCTGCGCCTTCATGCCGAAACCACCTGGCCATACGTCGACTGGCTGCCGTCTCGATCGTGCCGCTCGTGGTGCTCGGCCCGACAGTCACCACTGCCTCCGCGGTTCCCGCCGCGCACCCCGTGGACACGAAGGCTGCCTTCGGTCTGGACGCGGCCACCTACCGTGACGTGACCGGCACGGCCTCTCTCGTCGCGAACCGGCAGGACTTCAGCGTTCGGACCGCACCGTCCGGACAGACCGCTGTGGTGGACAGCTCCATGACATCCGAGGGGGCCATCAGCGCCGCGAACCCCCGTTTCGTGGACCTCGCCTGGAAGGCGTATGCGCGCGAGGCCCGCTACACGGTGCTCCGCGGTGACATCGTCCTCGCGGAGCTCCCGGCGGGATCGACCAGCTTCCGTGACACCACGGTGCGGCCGGGCGCGGTGTATCAGTACCGGATCGTTCCGCAGCTGATCGGTGACGCCGCGCAGGCCCGCACCTTCGGACTGAGCGTGAGCGTCCCCGCCTCCGAGAAGGGGCAGTCGGACCTCGCGGCGATGCGCACGTCCGCCACGGCCCGCGCCGGCGCCGCCGCAGCGGCGACCACCACGACCTTGACGTGGACGACGTTCATCGCGCAGAAGCGCCTGGACGCCCCGCTGGCCGCCGGAAAGGCGGTCTGCACCTACGGCAAGGGCTATACCTTCGGCGGCGACAACCGCGGCTTCGACTGGCGCAGTTCCAGCTATCGCACCACCGCCAACGCCGTGATCACCTGGAAGAGCAGGAAGGTCGACGGATACACGAGCATCGGCGCCACGCACGTGTACAACAAGAAGACCGGCAAGCTCGTGGCCAAGCGCACCGCGTCCGGCAGCAAGATGCAGGTCCGCAAACTCGGCAGCGGATCGGGCTATGTGGACATCCGCATGGTGACGCACGCCACCAACCCGTTCTGCAGCAAGAAGCTGCCCAACGCGATCGACGGAGCCCTGCAGTTCAAGATCCGCTCGAACGGCAACTGGGAGATCCGTTCCGGTGACCACCGGCGGATGCCCAGCCACTACATCTACATCTACAACGGCGGCCGGGTGACCGACGTGTACAAGGCCAAGGCCGCCAGCCCCTGGTGCCTGTCCGGGTCAGGGCCGGCCGGATGCGAGCTGGCGAATCTGACCGGCTACTACGGCCACTACAAGTAGGGACCGGATTCGGCCTGCCCCGGGGAAAGGAGGACACTGACCCTGGAAGCGGATCACCGCGCAGGGTGCTCCCTGGGCCTACGAACGGAAGAGCGTGGCATGACCGTCACCTGGCGCAGCGCCGTCACCTATGCGCTGACCGTTGTCATCGGCTCCTGGACGATCGGAGCCGTGGTCGATCTCGCCTGGTCAGCGGCGGCAGGCGGTCTCGGGTCCTGGGTAGCGCAGTGGCCGGCGAACTCCCTTTCCTATGTATTCCTGGCCGCCGCCACGCTCACCCTGACCCTGACGCGCCGTTTCACCCCTGCCGTACCGCAGTGGCGCATCCCGCTGGTCGACGGATGTGTCTACCTGCTGATCCTTCTGCTCTGGGCGGGTCTCTCCGCCTGGCGGGACGAAGCCGCCGCACCGGCCGACGACGCCTTTGCCACAGCAGGTCTCGCTCTGCTCACGCTCCAGTTGCCGTCCGCTTGGCTGCTGAGCACCTGGCGAGCCCGGCACCTCGATGTCGCGGTGCGCCGGCAGCACGGCAACAGCGCCATGGCACCCGGCTAGCAGGACATCGTCCTGGACGACACCGCACGGCGTGCGGTCCGGATGACCGGGCCGCACGCCGTGATCGGTTGTGATGTGCCGGGGTCAGCGTCCGTGACCGCCGCCACCGCCGTGGCCGCCGCCACCATGACCGCCACCACCGCGGCCGCCGCCGTGGTCACCGCCGTGGTCGCCGCCACGTCCGCCATGGTCGCCACCGTGGTCACCGCGTCCGTGGTCGCCGCCACGTCCGTGGTCACCGTAGTCGCCGCGGTGGTCGCCGTGGTCACCACGGTCGCCGCGGTGGTCGCCGTAGTCGTTGCAGTCGTTCCACCAGCCACCCCGGTCGGAGCAGTCCCTGCTGTAACCGGAGTTGTGGTGGGAGTCGTAGCCGGAGTCATGGGCCGAAGCGGTCCCGGCCGCGCCGATCGCGGCGCCGCCGGCCATCACGATGCCGGCCGCGGACACGGCGAAGAGGCGCTTGACGCGCTGTGCTCGCATGAGTAATACCTTTCCTTCCATCGTCCCGTGCAATGGATCGACCGCACGGGATTGATGGCCGCGCCCTGTACAGAGAATGTGCGGCGCGGTCGTAGGCGTCGCCGCTGGAGTGAGAAGCACGTCCCGGTCTCCGGCACCGCCGTGCCGTCCGCGTGAACTCTCACGGGCCGGTACCGCGGCGACGGGCCCCTCTACGGAGACCTGGCCGGACGGGGCGTGCCCCCGGTTGCGGCTCTCACTGGTAGACGCTAGTCGCCCGTTCGCGGGTCGGCATCTTGAGCGCCGAACCCGTGCGCGACCCGCGTGCGGCCCGTGCGGAATCCCGCCGCCGAGCGCGAGCGGGACGGCCGCCGAGCGCCAGAGGGAACGCGAGTGGGAAAGGGGATCCGCGCATGACATACCCGAGGACGGGCACGCGGAACAGTGCCCAAGGGGGTGCATCACATGTCCACGGGAACACTTCTCGCCATCATCATCCCGGTCGTCGTCGTCCTGGCACTCGTCGCCGTGGCGGCCTCCCTGCTGACCAGGCGTCGCCGTCTGCGCCAGCGCTTCGGGCCCGAGTACGAACGGACCGTCGGCGGCGCCGAGAGCCGCAGAGCCGGTGAGCGCGAACTCAAGGAACGCGAACGGCGGCACGACTCGCTGGACATCAAGCCGCTGCCCGCCGTCTCGCGGGAGCGCTACACGCGTGAGTGGAGCGGCGTCCAGGAGGAGTTCGTCGACCGGCCCGCGGAGGCGGTGCACGACGCGGACCGGCTCGTCACCTCGCTGATGCACGAGCGGGGCTATCCGACCGAGGGGTTCGAACAGCAGGCGGCCGACCTCTCCGTGGAGCACGGCAGCACGCTGGAGCACTACCGGGCCGCCCACGAGGTCGAGACGCTCAGCACCAGGAGCAAGGCCACCACCGAGCAGCTGCGGGGGGCCATGGTGCACTACCGCGCCCTCTTCGACGAACTGCTCTCCGACGGGGGCCGGGCGCAGCCCGCCCGGTCCTGACACCCGGCCTGCCACACCGGCCGGCGCCCCCGCGGCACCGGCCGGGCAGGGAGGAACACCATGCACGCAGACAAGGACCAACCGCGCCGCTTCAGCGGCGGCCTGTCCACCGAGGACCTGGCACAGCCCTCTGGTGCCCCCGCGCCGGAGACGGAGGAGCAGCGGACCGGTGCCCGCAGGGCCCCCGTCTACCCCGGTGAGAGCACCGGCACGGTGCGCAGGGAGCAGACACCGGACCGCGACCGGATGTCCGGTGGTGCCCGGGACACCGCCGGTACGGCACCCGGCACGGCACCTGGCACGGAGGGCGCGGCCGATACGTCCGCCGCCCGGGAACGGCCGGACTCGCGGCCCGCCGCGCCGGACACCGGCCGCACCGACGCGGCCGCCGGGAGCACCGGCGCGGCCGCCGACGAGGGAGAGGCGGCCCCCCGGCTGCTCACCCCGGAGGACGAGCAGGGCTTCCGTGAGCGCTGGCACGAGATCCAGAGCCAGTTCGTGGACGACCCGAGGGAGGCCGTGCACACCGCCGACGCCCTGGTGGCCGACGTCATGCAGACCCTGGCCGCGACCTTCTCCCGGCACAAGCAGGAGCTGGAGAGCCAGTGGAGCCAGGGCGAACGGGTCGACACGGAGGACCTGCGCAAGGCGCTGCGCCACTACCGATCGTTCTTCAACCGCCTGCTCAGCACCTGACGCTCCCGCCACCGCGTCCGCGCGTGTCCTCCGCCGCCGCCGGGTTCCGGCGTGTCGTGCGGAGGACCGCGGCCGTTGAGGGACGATGGGCCGCTCGGACGGCCGGAGAACGGGCGCGGCCCGGAACGGAGGGACGGCGTGGACCAGCGGGTCGCGGGACGGCGCAACCGGCGCGGCCAAGAAGGACCCGGCCGACCCGAACGGCCCAGCCCCTCCGAACAGCCCGAACAGCCCGAGCGGCTCGGCACCTCGGACCCGTCCGGCCCGGGGGAGGCAGCGGCCACGGGCCCCGGCCCCGGCTCCGGCCCCGGTGACGGCGACGTACGGCGGCGCGTGCCCCGCACCGACGCCGTACTGCGCGATCCCCGCCTGGTCCGGGCAGCGCAGCGGCTCGGACCGGACCCCGTGAAGGCCGCCGTCCGGCAGGCCCAGGACCGGGCACGGCACGGCACCCTGGCGCCCGAGGACGTACCGGACGCGGCGGTCGCGCTGCTGCCGCCCACCGCCGGGGGACTGCGCCCGGTGATCAACGCCACCGGCGTCCTGCTGCACACCAACCTCGGCCGGGCGCCCCTGTCCGAGGCGGCCCGGCGGGCGGTGCGGGACGCCGCCGGACCCACCGACGTCGAACTCGACCTGGCCACCGGCACCCGGGCCCGTCGCGGCCGCTCCGCGCTGGCCGCGCTGCGCGCCCGGGTGCCGGACGCCGCCGCGGCGCACGTCGTCAACAACGGCGCCGCCGCCCTCGTCCTCGCCGCCACCGCGCTCGCCGCGGGCCGGGAGATCGTCATCAGCCGCGGTGAGATGGTGGAGATCGGCGACGGCTTCCGCCTGCCCGACCTGCTGGTCTCCACCGGCGCCCGGCTGCGCGAGGTCGGCACCACCAACCGTACGGACGCGGCCGACTACGCCGCCGCCGTCGGCCCCGGCACGGGCTGCGTCCTGAAGGTCCACCCGTCCAACTTCCGCGTCACCGGCTTCACCCGCGCCGCGCGGACCCGGGAGCTGGCGGCGCTGGGCGTCCCCGTCGTCGTGGACATCGGCTCCGGACTGCTCGCCCCGCACCCGCTGCTGCCCGGGGAACCCGATGCCGCGACCGAGCTGCGGGCCGGAGCGGCGCTGGTCACCGCGAGCGGCGACAAACTCCTCGGCGGACCGCAGTGCGGCCTCCTCCTCGGCGACGCCGGCCTGGTCGGCACCCTCGCCCGCCATCCCCTGGCCCGCGCCCTGCGGGTCGACAAACTGACCCTGGCCGCGCTGGAGGCGACCCTGACGGGCCCCGCCACCCCGACCGAGACAGCCCTCACCGCCGACGCGGGCGAACTGACGCGCCGCGCCGAACGGCTCGCCGACGCGCTGCACGGCACCGGCGTCGACGTACGGGCCGTCGCCTGCGCGGCCGCGGTCGGTGGCGGCGGTGCTCCCGGAGTGGAGCTGCCCAGTGCGGCCCTGTCCCTGCCGGAGCCGTACGCCGCCGCGCTGCGCGCCGGTCCGCGGCCCGTCGTGGGACGCGTCGAGGCCGGGCGCTGCCTGCTGGACCTGCGGGCGGTGCCGCCCGAGGACGACGAACCGCTGGCCGAGGCCGTACGCCGGGCCCGGACCGCACGCCGGGCCGCAGAAAGGTAGGCGGGGCGGCCATGCGGGTCCTGGCCACCGCCGGGCACGTCGACCACGGCAAGTCCGCCCTGGTGCGGGCCCTGACCGGGATGGAACCCGACCGCCACGAGGAGGAGCGCCGCCGCGGGCTCACCCTCGACCTCGGCTTCGTGTGGACGCCCGCCGGGCCGGACGGCGAGCACCTGGCCTTCGTCGACGTGCCCGGACACGAGAAGTTCGTCGCCACCATGCTCGCCGGGGTCGGCCCGGTGCCCGCCGTGCTCTTCGTGGTCGCCGCCGACCAGGGCTGGCAGGCCCAGTCCGCCGAACACCTGGCGATCCTCGACGCGCTCGGCGTGCGGCACGCCGTGCTCGCCGTGACCCGCGGCGACCTCGCCGATCCCGCTCCGGTGCGCGCCGACGCCCTGCGGCGGCTGGCCGCCACCTCGCTGGGCACCGTGCCGTCCGTCGCGGTGAGCGCGGTCACCGGTGCCGGTCTGGACACGCTGCGCACCGAGCTGACCCGCCTCGCCCGCGCCCTGCCGGTGCCGCCGGCCGACGCCGACGTACGGCTGTGGCTGGACCGCGCCTTCACGATGCGCGGCCACGGCACCGTCGTGACCGGCACGCTCGGCGCGGGCACCCTGCGCGTCGGGGACCGCCTGGTCACCTCGGACGGCACGACCGCGCTGCGGGTGCGCGGCCTGCAATGCCTCCAGGAACAGCGCACGGACGTCAGCGGCGTCGCCCGGGTGGCGGTCAACGTGCACGGCGCCCCGGACGGCGCGCTCCGCCGCGGCGAGGTGCTGCTGACCCCGGACCGCTGGCTGCTCACCGAGGTCGCCGACGTCCGGATCGGCGGCGTCCCGGCCGGTGAACTGCCCCGGGAGGTCCAGCTGCACCTCGGCACGGCGGCCGTCCCGGTGACCGTGCGCCCGCTGGGCGAGGACACCGCGCGGCTGACGCTGGGCCGGCGACTGCCGCTGCGCGTCGGGGACCGCGCGGTGCTGCGCGAGCCGGGCGGCACCCGCCCGCCCTGCGCCGTGACCGTCCTCGACGTCCGCCCGCCGCGCCTGGCACGGCGCGGCGCGGGCCGGGCCCGCGCGGCGGACCTCGCCCGCACGACCGGCGAGCCGGACGGCGCGGCGGAACTGCGCCGCCGCGGGCTCGTGCGCCGCGCCGAGCTGCTGGCGATGGGCGTACCCGCACCGGCCGCGCCGGGCACCGGCGACTGGCTGGCCGACCCGGAGCACTGGACCGGCCTGCGCGCACGGCTGACCGCCGAGGTCGAACGGCACGCGCGACAGCACCCCATGCAACCGGGCCTGCCCGCCGAGGCGGCCCGCCACCTCCTCGGCCTGCCCGACCGGACTCTGGTCGACGCCCTCGTCCGCACCCCGGGCGAGCGCGGACTCGTCTCCGAACAAGGCCGGTTGTACGCCCGGGGCAGCCTCCGCCCGGCGCTGCCCCCACCGCTGGCAGCCGCCGTCGACGCCCTGCGCGGGCAACTGGAGAAGACGCCCTTCCGCGCACCCGAGGCCGACCGCCTCACCGAACTCGGCCTCCACCGCAAGGAGCTGGCGGCGGCCGTCCGCTCCGGCGCCCTGCTGCGGCTCGCCGAGGGCGTGGTCCTGCTGCCGGGCGCCGACACCGAAGCCGCCGCCGTGCTGCGCCGGCTGCCGCAGCCCTTCACCCTCAGCGAGGCCCGCCGGGCCCTGGACACCACGCGCCGGGTCGCCGTCCCCCTCCTGGAACTCCTCGACGTCCGCGGCCACACCGAACGCCTGGACGACCGGCACCGCCGCTGCCGCCCGCAGGGACACAAGGGGCAAGAGGGGCGGGAGGGGCAAGAGAGACGGGAGAGGCGGTAAGACGAAGTTGGGGACGGAGGCGGACGGGAATCGAACCCGCCTGCCCGAGATCCTCGGGCACCTCGGTTTTGAAGACCGGGAGGGCCACCAGGCACCCACACGCCTCCACCGCCCGCTCAGGCTACCGGAAGGGACCCGCATGACGACGACCGGCGAAACGCCCGTACGGCTCACGCAGTTCGCCCACGGAGGCGGCTGCGCCTGCAAGATCCCGCCGGGCGAACTGGAGGAGGTGCTCGGGTCGCTGACGGCGGCGCCGCCGGTGCCCAGCAGGGCTCCGCTGCTGGTGGGGGCGGCCACCGGGGACGACGCGGCGGTCGTACGGCTGCCCGCGGCGGCGGACGGCGGCACGCAGGGCATGGCCATGGTGTGCACGGCCGACTTCTTCACACCGGTCGTCGACGACCCCTACGACTGGGGGCGCATCGCCGCGGCGAACGCCCTCTCGGACGTCTACGCGATGGGCGGCCGCCCGGTCCTCGCCGTGAACCTCCTCGCCTGGCCGCGCGAGGTGCTGCCCTTCGCGCTGGCCCGCGAGGTGCTGCGCGGCGGCCTGGACATCGCCGCCGAGGCGGGCTGCCACGTCGGCGGCGGACACAGCGTGGACGACCCGGAGCCGAAGTACGGCATGGCCGTCACCGGACTCGCCGACCCGGCCCGGTTGCTGCGCAACGACACCGGCCGCCCCGGAGTGCCGCTGTCCCTGACCAAACCCCTCGGCCTCGGGGTGCTGAACAACCGGCACAAGGCCACCGGAGAGCGGTTCGAGCAGGCGGTGGCCACCATGGTGGCGCTCAACCGGGCGGCGTCCGAGGCGGCGCTCGCCGCGGGCGCCACCTGCGCGACCGACGTGACGGGCTTCGGACTCCTCGGCCATCTGTACGAACTGGCCCGCGCCTCCGACGTGACCGCCGTCCTCGACACCGCCGCCGTGCCGTATCTGGACGGGGCCCGGCAGGCGGTGCGGGACGGCTACGTCAGCGGCGGCACCCGGCGCAACCTGGAGTGGGTGACCCCGGTCACCGACTTCGGCACCGCCGACGAGGACACCCGGCTGCTCCTGGCCGACGCCCAGACCTCCGGCGGTCTGCTGGTGGCCGGGGAGATCCCCGGCGCCCCGGTGATCGGCGAACTGCGACCGCGCGGCACGCACGCGCTCGTCCTCAGATGACCCCCGGACTCGGACAGCCCGGGACCGGCGGCACACAGACCGGGCCGGGCGCGGCTCACAGCTCCGTGCCCGTCCGGTCGTCGATGCCCGCCCGCGCCCGGTAGGCGCGCACCAGCGCCGGGGCCGCCGGGCCCCGTGGGCGGCGGCCGGGCCGGATGTCCACGGCGAACGCCTTCGTCTCCTGGATGTGGGTGTTCGGGTCCAGGGACAGGTGCACCAGCTCGTTGGCGGCGTCACCGGTGCTGTAGCCGTTGGGACCCCAGTGGTAGGGCAGGCCCACCTGGTGCAGGGTCCGGCCGTGCACCCGCAGCGGCGCCATCCGGTCGGTGACCAGCACCCGTGCCTCGATCACGCCCCGGGCGCTGACGATCGTCGCCCAGCCGGTGTGTCCGAGCCCGCGTTCGGCGGCCAGCTCCGGGGACACCTCGCAGAAGAACTCCGGTTGCAGCTCCGCCAGATACGGCTGCCAGCGGGACATGCCGCCCGCCGTGTGGTGCTCGGTGAGCCGGTAGGTGGTGGCCACGTAGGGGAAGACCTCCGTGCCCGGCTCGCCGCCGCTGGGCTGGTAGCGGTTGTCCGGCACCGACGGCATCACCTGCCGCACCGGATTGCGCTGCTGCCCGTACAGCAGGTTCTCGAAGGGCGAGTCCTGCGGTTCGTAGTGCGTGGGCAGCGGGCCGTCGGTGAGCCCTGAAGGCACGTACAGCCACGCCTTGCCGTCGGCCTGCATGATGAACGGGTCGGTGCCCGACAGCGCCTCGGGGCCGGTCGCGTCCGGCGGCGGCCGGTGACCGGGAGACTTGTCCTTCTTGAAGTCGGCGACATCGTGGCCGGTCCACTCCCGCCGGTCCGCGTCCCACCACACCAGCGCCTTGCGCGCGCTCCACGGCCTGCCGTCGGGGTCCGCCGAGGCCCGGTTGTAGAGGATCCGGCGGTTGGCGGGCCACGCCCAGCCCCACTCGGCGGCCACCCAGTCCTGCTCCCGGCCCGGCCTGCGGAGGGCCGCCCGGTTGACGCCGTCGGCCTGGACCCCGCAGTAGATCCAGCAGCCGCAGGCGGTCGAACCGTCGTCGCGCAACTGCTCGTACGAGGACAGCGGCCGGCCCTCGGCGTCCCGGCCGTTGATCTCGGCGAGCACCGACTCCGCGTCCGGCTCGCCCCACTCGCCCCGCGCGGCGTAGTCCCAGGCCAGATCGAGCACCGGCCGGTCCATGGGCTCCGGGGAACCGGCCAGCTTCTCCCGGACGAGCCGCCCGAGGTGGTAGGTGAACCACAGGTCGCTGCGCGCCTCGCCGGGCGGGTCGACGGCCTTGTGGTGCCACTGGAGCAGCCGCTGCGTGTTGGTGAAACTGCCGTCCTTCTCGGTGTGCGCGGCGGCCGGGAGGAAGAACACCTCGGTGCCGATGTCCTCGGTGCGCAGCTCACCGGACTCGATCTCCGGGCCGTCCTGCCACCAGGTGGCCGACTCGATCAGCGAGAAGTCGCGCACGACCAGCCAGTCCAGGTTCGCCATGCCCAGCCGCTGGAGCTTGGCGTTGGCGGAGCCGACCGCCGGATTCTCCCCCATCAGGAAGTAGCCCTTGCAGACGCCCTCCAGCTGCGCCATCACCGTCTCGTACGTGGAGTGCGAGCCGGTCAGCCGCGGCAGATAGTCGAAGCAGTAGTCGTTGCCCTCGGTGGCCGCCTCGCCCCAGTACGCCTTGAGCAGGCTGACCAGGTACGCGCGCATGTTGCCCCAGTAGCCCTTGCGGGCCGCCGCGCCGCGCACGAAGGCGTCCAGGTCCTCCTGCCGGTGGGCGTGGGGCATCGGGATGTAGCCGGGCAGCAGGTTGAAGAGGGTGGGGATGTCCGTGGACCCCTGGATGGAGGCGTGCCCGCGCAGCGCCAGGATGCCGCCGCCCGGCCGCCCGATGTTGCCGAGCAGGCTTTGCAGCACCGACGCGGCCCGGATGTACTGGACGCCCACGGTGTGCTGGGTCCAGCCGACCGCGTAGGCGAACGCGGTGGTCCGCTCCCGCCCGGAGTTCTCCGTGACCAGCGCGCACACCTGGCGGAACAGCTCCTGCGGCACCCCGCAGACCTGTTCGACCAGCTCCGGCGTGTAGCGGGCGTAGTGCCGCCTGAGCAGTTGGAGCACGCACCGCGGATGCGTCATGCTCTCGTCGCGCTCGGGCTCGCCCTCGCCGATCCCGGCGCCGCCCGATCCGTGGGACTCGCCGCGCGCCGCCTCGCTCACCGAGGCGCCGCCGCCGGTGCGCTCCTCGTACTCCAGGTCGCGTTCCCCCGAGGCCGCCTGCGTCTCGGTGCCCGCGTACTGCCAGGTGCTGTTGTCGTAGCTGCGGGTGTCCGGGTCCAGCCCGGAGAACACGCCGCCCAGGTCCTCGGTGTCCCGGAAGTCCTCGCGCAGCACCACCGGGCCGTTGGTGTAGGCCGCCACGTAGTCGCGGAAGTACGCCCCGGTGCTCAGGACGTGGTTGATGATCCCGCCGAGGAAGGCGATGTCCGAGCCCGCGCGCAGCGGCACGTGCACATCGGCCAGCGCGCTGGTGCGGGTGAAGCGCGGATCGACGTGGATCACCTTCGCGCCCCGGGCCTTGGCCTCCATCACCCACTGGAACCCGACCGGATGGCACTCGGCCATGTTCGAGCCCTGGATGACGATGCAGTCCGAGTTCTGGAGGTCCTGCTGGAAGGTGGTCGCGCCGCCGCGGCCGAACGAGGTTCCCAGACCGGGAACGGTGGAGGAGTGTCAAACACGCGCCTGGTTCTCGATCTGGATCGCGCCCAGCGCGGTGAAGAGCTTCTTGATCAGGTAGTTCTCCTCGTTGTCCAGCGTGGCGCCGCCCAGGCTCGCGATACCCATGGTGCGCCGGGTGCGCGCGCCGTCGGCCTCCCACTGCCAGCCCGCCCGCCGGGCCGCGAGCGCCCGGTCGGCGATCATGTCCATCGCCGTGTCCAGGTCGAGCCGCTCCCAGCCGGTGCCATACGGCCGCCGGTACAGGACGTGGTGCTCGCGGGCGTCCCCGGTGGTCAGCTGGAGGCTGGCCGAGCCCTTGGGGCACAGCCGCCCGCGCGAGATCGGGGAGTCGGGGTCGCCCTCGATCTGCGTGACCCGCCCGTCCTGCACGTACACGTTCTGGCCGCAGCCCACGGCGCAGTAGGGGCAGATCGACTTGACCACCCCGTCCGCGGTGGACACCCGGGGCGTGAGCCGCTCGCTCGGCCCGCTCCTGGCGGCGGCCCCGCGGCCCAGCGGGTCGGTGCCCGTCAGCTGGCGGTAGACCGGCCAGGAGTCGATCCAGGTGCGTACACCCATGACGGGGGCCTCCTCTCCGGTACGGCGCTCGGCCCCGGTACGGCGCGCGGTGGCGCGGTGGCTGCGGAGTACCCCCGGCGCCCCCGGGGAAAACGGCCGTGCCGCCGGTGGGTCAGCCCGCGCGGGCCCGCAGCCGCTCGCGCTGCGGTACGACGGTGTACCGGGGATCCTCGGCCGACGCCACGCCCGCGTGGAACACCCCGAAGCGCAGCGCGGCCGATCCGGTCAGCAGAGCCGCCCCCGCGGCCACCGCCGCACCGCGACCACGACCGCACCCCGGCCACCGGCCGCGCCTCCGCCGCCCGCGCGCACCCGCATCCGTACCCGTGCCCGCGTACGCCGCCAGCACGGCGCCGCCCGCGGTCAGCAGCTCGGCGGCCCGCAGCAGCCGGTGCGCCCGGCCCCGCTCGAAGACCTCCGCCACCAGCCCCATCCGGCGTGTCATCAGCCGGAAGGCGCCCAGCTCCAGCGCGGCGCCCAGCACGGCCGCCCGGCGCGCCGGTCCGGTCTCCCCGAGGGGCGCGCAGGCCAGGGCGAGACCGGCCGCCGCGCTCGCCCCGGAACCCGCGAAGACGAACGGCAGCGTGCGGTACCCCTCGTGCCAGGCCGGCACCGCCGTGTCCGACAGCAGGACCGCGGTGTACGTGACGACGGCCGGGCCCAGCACGGCCGCCCCGGCGGTGGCGCCCGCGCCGAGGAGCCGCAGGCGGCCGGTGACGTCGGCGGCGACGGCGGCCAGGGCCAGCGGCGCGTACCCGGCCAGCAGCCAGGAACCGGTGTTCATCGGCGAGGTCGGCTTGACCACGCGCAGCATGTTGAGGAACCGGGCGGGCCGGCCGAGGTCGTGCACCAGCGTGCCCAGGGAGAGCGTGATGGCACCCGCCGCGCCCGCCTTCGCCACCCGCGCCAGTGCGGGCCGCCCGGTGGCGTGCCCGCCCGCCGCCAGCAGGGACGATCCGCCGGCCAGCCCGCCGAGGCAGAGGTATCCGGCGATGTCGACCGGCTTCCACGTGGGGGCCTTCAGGACCGGCTCGCCGTAGTACGAGGTGAACGCGGCCTCGGGGACCATCGACCGCTCCCCGCGCCCGCGCCGCCGCCCGCCGCCGCGGCGTCCGCCCGCCGCTCTCCCGGAGGGGGCGGGCGCGAGCGCGTCGCGTCCGGGGCGCGCGCCCTCCACGCCCTCCCCGGTGACGTCCGACCGCCGCTCGGGCCGGTCCCGCCCGTTCACCGCGGCCTCCGGGCGAAGGCGGCGGCGCCCAGCAGGGCGAGCGAGGCGGCGGCCGTCGCCGCGTGCCTCCACATCGCGGTCAGGTCCCGGGTGGTGACCACCGGGTCGGGCGGCAGACCGTAGACCTCGGGCTCGTCGAGCAGCAGGAAGAACGCCCCGTCGCCGCCGACCCCGTCCTCGGGGTCCTCGCCGTAGAGCCGGGCCTCGGTGACACCGGCCGTGTGCAGCCGCGCCACCCGGGCGGCGGCCCGCTCGCGCAGCTCCTCCAGCGGGCCGAACTGGATGGAGTCGGTGGGGCACGCCTTGGCGCACGCCGGTTCCGTCCCGGCGCCGAGCCGGTCGTAGCACAGGGTGCACTTCCAGACCCGGCCGTCCTCCTTGCGCTGGTCGATCACCCCGTACGGGCAGGCCGGCACGCAGTAGCCGCAGCCGTTGCACACGTCCTGCTGGACCACGACCGTGCCGAACTCGGTGCGGAACAGCGCCCCGGTGGGGCACACGTCGAGACAGGCCGCGTGGGTGCAGTGCTTGCACACGTCGGAGGACATGAGCCAGCGCAGTTCGGTGCGCCCCTCGGGGGCGGGCGGCGCGGCGGGGGAGCGCGCGGGGTCGTCGAGCGCGCGGGCGGCCTCGAAGGCGTCGAAACCGCCGTGGCCGCCGCCCTGCCCGGCGGCACCGTGACCGGCGGGGCGCTGCTGCTCGACGAAGGCCACGTGCCGCCAGGTGTCCGCGCCCAGGCCGCGCGTGTTGTCGTAGGACATGCCGGTCAGTTCCAGGCCGTCCTCGGGGACCGAGTTCCACTCCTTGCACGCCACCTCGCACGCCTTGCAGCCGATGCAGACGGAGGTGTCGGTGAAGAAGCCCACGCGCGGCGGGGCGTCCGGATAGCCCGCCGCCCGCGCCACGTCCGGCTGCGGGCCGTAGAGCTGATTGGCGTGGTGCGCGGACAGCTGGTCCGCGTGGTGCGCGGTCGTCTGTGGCCTCTGCGGCATCTGTGGCCTCCTCGCTCGGCACACACCCGGTGCTCGCGGACGGGCGCGCGACGGGTGCCCGGGGACCGTACGGCCGAAACCGCCGTCCCCCCCGCCCCCGCGGACGGTCAGGCTCCGGGTGGCGGATCCGGCGGCAGGTGCGCGTTGTGCCAGGCGATGGCGCGCCGGATCTCCGGTGCGTGCAGGCCGGTGCGGCAGCCGAGCCGTTCCATGGTGAGCACCGGAGTGCCGCCGCTCAGCGCACGCTCGATCTTCGCGGCCCACAGCTCCTCCTGCACGAAGGGCCGGTGCCGGTAGCGTTCACGGACGACGGCCAGGTGCGCCTCGCTGCACGCGGTGACGAGGCGCAGCCCGTCGAACCAGTCGTCGGTGGGATGGACGGCCGAGGAGTCGGGCACCCGTTCCCGCACCGCCTCGCACGCGGGGAAGGTGAGCCCGCACAGATCGCACAGCTCCGGTGCGACGGGCCCGGCGTGCCGCGCCCGCCACCTGCCCCTGCCGCCCCTCGTGCCCCTCGCGTCCCCCGTGCACTTCCTGCGCTTCCACATGGCGGCTCCCGCACATGGCTCGGTCAGGACAAGGGGTTGCCCGCCCGGCCGGTGCCGAAACCGCCGGCTGCCTCGACCGGTGCGGAACGCGCCGCACCGGATCCGGCCGCCGCGTCCGCCGGCCGCGCGGCGGCCGTGGGCGCGCCCGCCGCCGTCTCGGCGGCCAGGGCGGCGACGGCCGCGGCCGGGCCCCGGCGTTCGTACACGCCCCGCAGCCGCCGGGCCGCGCTGCCGTCGGCCAGGGCGAGCTCCAGCAGCTCCCGGACGGCGTCCCAGTCGCCGTAGGCCTCCAGCACCGGCCGGAGCCGGGCCAGCAGGGTGTGCAGGACGGTGCGGGCGGGGGCGGGGCGCAGGGTGACGGGATCGGTGAGCGGCCCTTCGAGACCGCAGCGCGCCGCCTGCCAGGCGGCGGCCCGCAGCCACTCGTGCCGCCCGTCGCAGCCGGGGTGCTCGCGCCGGGTGAGCCGGGCGCAGGCGTCGTGGACGAGGGCCCGGAAGAGACCGGCCACCAGCACCACCGTCGTCACGCGCGGGCAGGCGTCGCAGATCCTCAGCTCCAGCGTGCGCTGGTGCGCGGAGGGGCGGACGTCGTAGTAGACCATCCCGGGGTCACTGATGACGCCCGAGCGGATGAGGTCCGCCAGCAGGGCGTCGTAGGAGGCGGCGCCGGAGTGGCAGCCCGCCGGGCCCGCGGTCGGCCAGCGCTGCCACAGCATCGTCCGCCAGCTCGCGTACCCGGTGTCCGCGCCCAGCCAGTACGGGGAACTGGCGGAGAGCGCCAGCAGCGGGGCGAGCCACGGCCCGACCAGGCACATGGCGCGTACGGCGGTGTCCCGGTCGGGCACGTCGACATGCACCTGCGCACTACAGATCAACTGCTCGTCGGCGAGCCGCCGGTACTGGTCGGCCATGCGCAGATAGCGCGGGTCGGCGGTGACGTCGCCCCGGGCCGGGGCGGCCAGCGGGACGGTGCCGGCGGCCACCGCGGTCAGCCCGAGGGCGGACGCCGCGGCGGCCAGCCGCCGCCGGGACGCGGTGAGGTCGGCCAGCAGCCCTTCGAGGGTGGCGTGCACCCCGCTGTTGCTCTCCACGACGGACCGCTGGAGCTCCGGCGCGTACCCGGACCCGCCCAGCCGTTCGAGCACGGCGCCCGCCCGGGGCACCAGGCGGCCCGTCTCCGCGTCGACGAGGTGGAACTCCTCCTCGGCACCGATGCGCAGCGTCACTGTGCCTCCGCTTTCTTCGCCTTGCTCGCCCCGCCGGTCAGCGCATGGCGTGGTAGGCCGCCGCGGTCGTCAGGCCGTACACCAGGTGCGGGACGATGTCGGACACCCAGGACGCCAGGTCCCAGGAGCCCGGATCGGTCAGCCGGAGCGCGGTCGCGGGCGCGTTGGCGCCCGCCATGACGGCGGCGCCCAGCAGCGGCCCCGCCACCAGCACCGGCAGCGGCCGCCGCCGGGGCCGCAGCAGGCCGTAGGCCACGCCCGCGCCGATCCCGGTCGCGTACCCCATGAGCGCCCCCGCGGCCTGGCTGCGGTTCTCGCGCTCCTCGCCCTGCCCCAGCGGCACCCCGGCGCGGCCGGCCAGCCGCCCCGCGACCTGCGCCGGGACGGTGCTGGCCGCGCGTCCGCGCAGCAGCATGTCGCCGTAGGAGACCAGGTCGAGGGCGAGCGTGCCCGCGGCACCCGCCAGCAGGCCCTTGGTGATCGAGTGCATCCCGGCTGCTCCCTTGCTCGGCAGACACCCCGGGTTCCCCCGTGGGCGCGGCGAAACAGTGTCGGACCTGCGAGAAAAGCCCTGGGCGCCACGCGACCGGCGGCCGGGGGAGCGCCCGCGTGATGCGCGCGCCCGCCACCGGACCGCCGGTCGGGGACGACCGGGTCCCGGAACCCCGCTCAGTCCGGAGGGGGTCCCGGCCCTCCGCTCAGTTCCACAGGGGATAGGTCACCGTGCGCTCGTACCCGGCCGGCCGCGCGCCGGGGAAGACGAGGGTGAGCTGCGTGAAGTGCTGGACCCGTGGGTGCTTCTTCCAGGGCTCCGCGCGGTCGAGCCGCACGACCACCGGGTACGAGTGGAAGGTGCCCGCCGCGCAGTACGGCTTGCAGTCGTTGACGACGTTGACGCCGCGGGCGACCGCGGAGCGGCCGTTCCACCGCGTCCAGTGCAGCGAGGACAGACGGCTGTTGCCGTCACCGCAGGCCAGGATGAACGCCTCGGGCCGCGTCCGCGGCTTCCACAGGCAGTCCACGAAGATGGGCTGCCGGTGCCATGTGTGTCCGGCCGCTGTCGGGGTTGCCGGTGCCGCGGCGGCCGCGGAGACCGTTCCCAGAGCCGCGCTGAGCACTACGGCTGCACCGAGTGTGACTGCTGTCCGCACTGTGTGTCCGCCCATGTTCCGCTCCCGGCGACGACGTCAGAACCTTCCAATGACGCTACGACGGGGTGGGGGGACGCACCACTCGGACGGAGCAGCACCACCACTCGCACGGGGGACGGACATCACCCGGACGGAGGAGGCGGACGGCCGCTCAGTCCGGTGCGTGCCGGGGCGCGGCCGCGCCGAAGGGCGGGCCGCCGTCCGGGACGGCCTGACAGGTGCCGCACAGTTCGTGCCGGCCGTCATGGGTGACGACCGTCCCCCAGCCCAGGCAGTGCTCGCAGTCGCGGGCGGGGCCCAGGTCGGGACGGGGCGGCGGGGTGGGGCTGTGGTGGGCTCCGTACGCCATGCGGGGGCGGCTCCTCGGGATCGCGGTGAGTCGCGGTGCGTTGCGATGACAACGTTGACTATTTTGTCTGATTTTTTCGAGTTGTCCAGAAGTTTCCTCAGGCACCGGTCAGGGCAGTACGCCGTCGATCGCGATGTTCAGATGCCGCGGGCCGCGCAGCACCGCGTTCTGCCGGTACGGCGGCGGGTCCTCGACGAGCCGGGGGTTGTCCAGGCGCCGGGCCAGCGCGGTGAGCGCGATCTGTGTCTCCAGCCGGGCCAGCGGGGCGCCGAAGCAGACGTGGATGCCGCTGCCGAACCCGAGGTGCTGGATGTCGCCGCGGTCCGGGTCGAACCGGTCGGGGTCGGTGAAGCGCTCCGGGTCCCGGTTGCCCGCGCCCAGGACCAGCCAGATCCGCGAACCCTTGGGGATGGTCACCCCGCGCAGCTCGATGTCGGTGATGCAGGTGCGCGAGGGCACCAGCTGGACCGGCGGCTCGTAGCGCAGCAGTTCCTCGACGATGCCGGCCGACAGCCCGGGGTCCTCGCGCAGCCGCCGCAGGTGCTCCGGGTACCGCAGCAGCGTCAGCATGCCGTTGGTGATCAGGTTGACCGTCGTCTCGTGGCCCGCGATCAGCAGCAGCACGGCCGTGCTGAGCACCTCCATCGTGGACATGGCGCCGTCCGGGCCGTGACCGGACATCAGGTCGGACAGCATGTCGTCGCGGGGCTCCTTGGCGCGCTGCTCCGCCAGACCGGCCAGGTACATGCCGAGCTGGACCCGGGCCTCCTGCGCGGCGCGCTGGACCGGGGCCCCGGGGTCGTTGCGCGAGTCCGGGTCCAGACCGGCGACGATCGGGTCGACCCAGGCGCGGAAGCGCGGTTCGTCCTCGCGCGGCACCCCGAGGAGGCGGCAGATGACGGTCACCGGGAAGGGGTAGGCGAACTGGTCGACGAGGTCGATCTCCCGCTCGTCGCCCAGCTCGTCGAGGAGTTCGGCGACGATCCGGCCGAGCTCCCCGCGCATGTCGTCGATCCGGTGCGGCCGGTGCGGCGGCCCGAACGAGCTGTTGGCGATCCGGCGCAGCCGGTCGTGCTCGGGCGGGTCGAGCCGGATGAAGCTCGGCGGCAGCCCCGTGGCCTCCGGCTCCGACAGCTCGTCGGCGCCCGGAGCGGTGAGATTGCCGGCGTCCGAGCTGATCCGGGGGTCGTGCAGCAGTCCCAGGATGTCGTAGTAGGAGCTGACGACGTACGGACCGCCCTCCTCCTCGTGCAGCACCGGTGTCCTGCGCAGTTCCGCGTAGAGCGGGTAGGGGTCGGCACGGCTGGAGTAGTCGGTGATCCGGCGCAGCAGCGACGGTTGCGTCATGGGGGGTCCTCGGGTGGGGAGGGAGGGGCGGGGCTCGGGCCGTGCGGCGGTCAGTGGCGGGCCGGGGTGAACACCAGGCGCCGGTCGGTGGGGGAGTAGCCGCTGAGCGTCACCGTCGGGCCGTGCGTCGGCAGGGACGGGTCGGGGAAGTCGGCCGGCATCGCCTTGCGGCCCTCGGGGCGGCGGTCCATCGTCGGGTACTCCACCGGGAACGGGGCGCCCGTCTCGATCTGCCGCTCGTAGAACTCCAGCCAGCGCGTGTTGTCGAAGCTCACGGCGGCGATGACGCGGCCCTGGTAGCCGTAGACGCCGACGAAGCGCCGCTCGGTGAGCGAGCCCTGCGTGATCATGATCTGCTCGCCCATGGACGGCACGCCCACGGACTTGATGTTCACGCCGAACTGCGACGACCAGAAGGCGGGCACCCACATGTGCGGGATCCGGTCCGAACTGGCGCTGATCATGTTGTGCGCGGCCACCTCCGCCTGGGCGACGGCGTTGCCCCAGTGCTCCAGCGACAGGAACTGGTAGCTGAACAGCGGATGCGGGGAGCGCGCCACGTCCCCGGCCACGTACACGTCGTCGGTGACGATGCCCCGGAAGTCGAAGGCCCGGCAGCCCGCGTCGCAGGCGATACCGCGCGGCCCGGCGCCGAGCCCGGAGCCGGTCAGCCACTCGGTGTTGCGGGTCGCGCCCAGGCAGACCACCACGAGGTCCGTCTCGACGACGCTGCCGTCGGACAGGTGCGCGGCCCGCACCCGGCCGACCGGGCTGCCCTCCAGGCCGGTGACCATGACGCCGGTGCGCAGATCCACCCCGTGGTCGTGGTGGAGTTCCGCGGCGACCGCGCCGACCACCCCGCCGAGGGCGCCCACCAGCGGCGCGTCCGCCCGCTCGGCCACGGTGACGGGAATGTCCTGGTCCCGGCAGGCGGAGGCGATCTCCGAACCGGTGAACCCGGCGCCGATCACGAACACCCGGCGCGGACCGGCCTTCAGCCGCCGGTGCAGCCGGACGGCGTCGTCCCGGGTGCGGAGCACGAAGACCCCGTCGAGCTGGGCCTCCTCCTCCTTGGGCCAGGGCCGGGCGCGCACCCCGGTCGCGATCAGCAGCCGGTCGTAGGGCACCTCGTCGCCGTCGGCGAGCCGCACCCGCTGGGCGGCCAGGTCGAGCCCGGTCGCGGCCGTGCCCAGCCGCCAGACGGCGTCGACGTCGCGGCGCCCGGGGAGGTCGGTGCGGTCCGGCGCCGCCTTGCCCAGCAGGACCGCCTTGGACAGCGGCGGCCGGTCGTACGGCTGGTACGGTTCGTCGCCGATCATGGTCAGCGAGCCGCGGAAGCCCTCGGCGCGCAGGGTCTCGGCGGCCCGCAGACCGGCCAGCGAGGCACCCACGACGACGATGCGGCCCTCGCGGCGCAGCCACTCGTGGAACTGCTCAGCGGGCATCGGGTGCCCCCTGTCCCGCCGCGGCCGCCGGCTCGGCCGGACCGCCGAGACCGTCGGCGGTGATCGCCTGCACCGGGCAGGCGGCGACCGCGCGGGCCACCTTCTCCCGCTGTTCGTCGTCGGCCCAGGGGCTGTAGACGAGTGACTCCTCGCCGTGCATCGTGAACACGTCCGGCGCGAGGAACGCGCACTGAGCGTAGCCCTGGCATCTGTTGAGATCGACGACAAGCCTCATCGGTGACCCGCCCTTCCGGCGGCCAGGTCCTCGGGGACCACCCGTTCGGCGGGCGCCCTCGGACGGCGGTCATCTCCCCTCGGACAGCATCGCGGGCCCGGCGGCCGGTCCGCGCGCCGGAACCGTCCGTCGGAGTGACGGGCCGCCGCGCTCAGTCCGCCGTCGCGGCGACCGGCCCGGCGCGCCCGGCCACCGCGAGGATGTACGCGCTCAGCACCAGCGCCCAGGCCGGGAAGACCAGCTCGGCCCAGGGCACGGTCGAGGAGGCGAACAGCAGGGTCAGCGCGGCGAGCAGTCCGAGCACGGTCAGCCAGCGGGGCAGGATCCGCAGCCGGTGTCCCATCACCGACAGCGAGCAGGTGAAGACCGCCGCCATCCGCATCGCGTACCCGGTCATCAGCTCGTGGGCCAGCCGGCGGCCGAACTCCCAGGCGGCGGGGGAGGCCACCGCGCCGGAGGACGGGTGCGGGGCAGCCACGACGGCGCCCGCCGCCGCCGCTGCCCCGAACATGGTCGCCACGAAGACGAGCCCGCTGCCCAGGAACACGGTCGCCAGGAACTTGTCCTCGGCCGCCCCCACATGGGTGCGCACGACGCCGGTGAACCACAGGAAGAGGATCCCGGCCAGCGGCACCAGGGCGAGGGCCGCCCGGACCGCGTCCCGCCGCGCGGGATCGGTGCGGACCGGCGCCGTCGCCGCGTCCGCGCCCTCCGGGATCCCCAGCCGGATCAGCACGATCGCCGCCGCGAGCAGCAGCGCGAACAGCACCCCGGCCAGCCCGGCCGCGCGCGGGGTGCGCAGCGCCCGCCGGGCCGGTGTGCCCGCACCGGTCGTCACCTGCGGTAGCCGAGAATCGTCATCATGCCGGACTCCGAGTGGTACTGGTTGTGGCAGTGCAGCATCCACAGGCCCGGGTTGTCGGCGTAGAAGTCGGCGACCAGCTTGCGGTGCGGCAGCACGATCGCCGTGTCCTTGCGTGTGCCGATGTCGTTGAGGCCGGTCAGCGCGAACGTGTGGCCGTGCAGATGCAGCGGGTGCCACATGTCGGTGGCGTTGATCAGGGTGAGCCGGACCCGTTCGTCCTGGCGGACGGCGTGGCGGTGCTCGGTGGAGTAGGGCTGGTGGTCGAAGGCCCAGTTGTAGTCCTTCATGTTGCCGGTCAGCCGGATGCGGATCTCCCGGTCCGGCTTCTCGTCGCTCAGGGCCACCGACTCGTGCGGCTTGAGACTGTGGGCCGGGAGCAGGCGGCCGTCCAGCTCGTCCGGGTGGACGGAGGGCGCGGGCAGGCCCTTGCCCTGGTCGGTGCGGAGCACAGCCAGCGCCTTCGCCCGGTCGCCCTTGCCCTCGGCCAGCGCGACCAGCGGGAAGGTGCCGTCCTTGACGGTGACGAGCACGTCGTAGCGCTCGGCCATGCCGATGAGCAGCGCGTCGGTGTCGCGGTGCTCGACCGGGTAGCCGTCGGTGTGTGTGACCGTCATCCGGTGGCCGCCCAGTGCCACCCGGAAGGCGGTGTCGGCGCCCGCGTTGATGAGCCGCAGCCGCACCCGGTCCCCGGGCTTGGCCCGGAACACCTGCGCGGACTGCGGCAGCCGCCCGTTGATCAGGTAGTACGGGAAGTCCACATTGCCGCCCATGCCGTCCAGGAGACGGCTGTGGGACTGCCGCAGGATGCGGGACGGGCCGCCCGCCGCCCTGCGCAGCGGCGCGCTCCGGCCGCCGGACGGACGCGGACTGCCGGAACCTTCCTGCTGAGGGTCGCCGCCCATCTCCATGCTCATCGCCGGATGCTTGCCGCCGTGCAGCTGCGCCAGCACGCCGTCCGGGGTGGAGCCCTCCACCCCGTCCACCCAGTCGTCCAGGACGACGACCCACTCCTTGTCGTAGGACAGCGGTTCCTTGGGGTCGTCCACGATCAGCGGCGCGTACAGCCCCCGGTCGGGCTGCATGCCCTCGTGGGAGTGGAGCAGGTACGTGCCCGGGTAGGACACCGCGAAGCGGTAGCGGAACTCCTCGCCGGGCTTGATCCCGGGCTGGGTGAGGCCGGGCACACCGTCCATGTCGCAGCGCAGCCGGACCCCGTGCGAGTGCAGCGTCGTCGCGACGGGCAGCCGGTTGGCGAGCGTGAGGTCCAGGATGTCGCCCTGTGTCACCCGGATTTCCCGGCCGGGCAGCCCGTCGCTGTACGCCCACGTCCGGAACGAGCGTCCGCCCACGTCGCACGTGGCCTCGGCGGCGGTGAGGCGGAAGGTGCGCACCGGTCCCGTGCCGCGCTTGCGCTCGGCGGCCAGCACCTCGGGGTCGGACGGGTTCACGTACCCCTTGGGGCCTTTGGGGACGAAGGGGCGGTGGCCGCCGTCCGCGGTGCCGGAGTCCTGGGCGGTTCCCGGGTGCGGACCCGTCTCCGAGGAGGAGCCGGACCCCGAGCAGGCTCCCAGGAGACCCGAGCCGGCAGCCATGATCGAGGCACTGAGCAAGGTGCGCCGCGTAGGTGTGTGCATGAATGAATAACACACGTTTTATGGCGATATGTGGGAGAACTGGGGCGGCGCGTCCGCTGATCTCGACGGTCATTTTCCGTGCCGCGGCCTCCGCCTCGGGGGGTGGTCACCCGGTCGGCCGAAGGGGGCGCGCGGCAGTGCGCGCGGCAGCCGGTCCCGCGCCCGGCGGCACGGCGGGCGCCGGTCCGGCGACCGTCCGGCACCGGCCGGACCGCGTACGTCAACCTGCCGTCCCCCTGGGCAAGTTGGCCGGAACCGGCCGCTCGCCGGTCCCATGCGGCGCCGCCCGGTACGACGGAGCGGCGGCGGGAACCGGGTCCGAGGTCCTGCCGCCGCCGCTGTCACGTCAGTTGACGCGTGCCGCCGCCCTGCGCGTGTTGTTGTACAGGCGCAGCAGATGCTTCGCCACGGGGCAGGGCGCGGCGTCGGCGCGGCACTGGCGGCACGTCTCCAGATGGTTGCGGTAGTCAGAATGCGCTTGCGGCAGAGCATCGCCCTGGGGCGGCATGAGGATCCTCGCACGGGGGGTTCGGACGGCGAACGGCGCTCAACTCGGCTGTACGGAGCACCTGGAGCCAAAGTTGATCACGTTACTGCCGGTAGGGGAAAGCGGCATCAGGCCACGCTGCGCCACGCCGAACCCCATGATCGGCCGGACCCGGACGGGAGGTCCTAGCCGCTCTGCCGCCCGGAGTACGCCCACCAGCGGCCCTCGTGCCGGTTCACCGCGATCGGCCGGCCGAAGCAGGACGTCAGCCGGTCGCCGGTGAGCACCTCCGCCACCGGCCCGCTGGTCAGGATGCGGCCCTCGCGCAGCAGCAGCGTGTGGCTGACGGCGGGGGACAGCTCCTCCAGATGATGGGTGACCGTCACGGTCGCGAGCCGCGGACGCCCCTCGGCCAGCCGGTGCATGGCCTCCACCAGGTCCTCCCGGGAGGGCAGGTCGAGGGCGTTGAACGGCTCGTCCAGGAGCAGCAGCGCGGGCTCCGCCATCAGCGCCCTGGCGATCAGGATCCGGGCCCGCTGCCCGCCCGAGCAGACACCGTACGGCCGGTCGGCCAGCTCCTTGATCTCCAGCTCGGCCAGGAGCGCGTGGGCGCGCTCGCGCACCTCGTCGTCGTAGGACCGCCACAGCGGCTGCACCGTGCCGGTGTGGCCGGTGAGCACCACCGTGTGGGCGTCGAGGTCCTGCGGTACGCGCTGCGCGGAGGTGACATGTCCGATCCGGGCCCGCAGCTCCCGCACGTCGACCCGGCCGAGCCGGGCGCCGAGCACCTCGACGCTGCCGGAGGTGGGGTGCATGAGTGCGCCCAGCAGCCGCAGCAGCGTGGTCTTGCCCGCGCCGTTGGCGCCCAGCAGTGCCCAGTGCTCGCCGGGCCGGACCGTCCAGTCGACGCCGTCGAGGATCACCTGGTCGGTGGTGAAGCGGCGTACGCCCACCTCGCGGAGCGCCACGACGGCCTCCGGTCCGTGCGGCGCTGTGCGTTCGGTTGTCTCCTCGGCCATCCCAGGGCTCCCCTTCGGTGCGTGCGGTCCCCGTCCGTCGGCACGACAGACAGTAGATGCATCCGGCACCTTGTCGCCGGTCCGTCCGGTGCGTGGACGCCGTCTCAGGCGGCGAGATCCCGGGCGTCGCCCATGACCACGACCGGGTGCAGGCGCGGATCGAGGGTGCGCAGCAGGTAGCGCATGGCGTCCTCGGACTGGCTCACGCAGGCGGAGGTGCCGCTGCCGTGGTCCATGTGCAGCCAGATGCTGCCGCCCTTGTGCTGTCCCTCGGGCCGGGTGGGGTCCTCCGGCGAGGTGCCCCGCACCCGGTTGTAGTCGATGGCGATGACGTAGTCGAAGTCGTGCCAGGAGTTCTTGTTCCAGGAGTGCGGCGCCTGGAAGGAGGCGGACCGCGTGTACGGCAGCCGGGCCCCCGGATCGGCCAGCACCCCGCCCGCGTCGCTCAGTGTGAAGACGCCCACCGGGGTGCGCTGGTCGCCCTCGTGGTGATCGGCCGTCCAGCCGTTGCGGCCGTTGTGCGCGGGCCAGGAGCGCTCCTGCCGCCAGCCGGAGCCCTGCCGGGTGAAGAGCCGCACCGTCGCGTCCGGGGAGTTCGGCCCGGCGCCGTAGACGGCGACGACCTGGCGGGTGGCGGCCGGGACCTGCCGCCAGAGCCGGTCGCCGATGCCGGGCACCCGGTCCGGTGCCGTGCCGTGCGGAGCGGCGGCCGTCCCGCCCGCGCCGCCGTTCCCGCCGCCCTTCGCTCTCGGGTGGCCCGAGCCGCCGCAGCCGGTCAGGGACATCGCCAGGGCTCCGCAGACCACCGTCGCGGCAGCCGTCCGTATCGCACCGCTCTTCCGCATGGCGCCCATGATGGCACCGCGCCCGCCCGCACCGGCCCGCGGGCCCCCACCCGGCGTGTCACCCGAATGGCCCTCCGTGACTGCGTGCCTACGGCTGATCGGGTGTCTCCTGGAGTCAGAGAGGCGTCCATCAAGGGAGCCGATCATGTATGAGATGTGTGCAGGAGCCGAGGAACCGGGCGGTGCGCCGGTGTGGCATGTCATGGCCAAGAACACGGTGACCACGCTCTGCGGGCGGCGGCTCGGCCGGCGCGTCGACGGGGCGAACGCGCAGCGGGCCGGTCACTGTTCCTCGTGCATGGCCCTGTTCGGGAAGCTGATGACCGCTCCGCCGGCCGTCGGTTCTCCCGCCCGCACGGACCACTAGCGGTCCGGGTCCGTGGCAGGAGGGCCCCGTCCGCCCGGGACACCACTCGGGCGGACGGGGCCCTTCCGGCGGCCGTGGAGCAGCACCTCGGGCACCGGGACGCCGTGACGTCCCATGACGGCCATTTGCCTAACATCTTTAGGCACGGGCACAATCCCTTCAGGGAACGGAAGGGAACGCTGTGCCACGCGCGGGACTCACCACCGACCGCCTGGTCCGGGCCGGGGCGGAACTGGCCGACGAGGTCGGCTTCGAACAGGTGACCGTCTCGGCGGTCGCCAGACGGTTCGACGTCAAGGTCGCGAGCCTGTACTCGCATCTGACGAGCTCCCAGGATCTCAAGACCCGCATCGCCCTGCTCGCCCTGGAGGAACTGGCCGACCGGGCCGCCGAGGCGCTGGCCGGGCGGGCGGGCAAGGAGGCGCTGGCCGCCTACGCCGACGTCCTGCGCCGGTACGCCCGGGAGCACCCCGGCCGCTACACCGCCGCCCGGCTCCCGCTCGACGCGGAGACGGCCGCCGCGAGCGCGGGCGTGCGGCACGCCCAGATGACGCGGGCCATCCTGCGCGGCTACGACCTGGCGGAACCGCAGGAGACCCACGCGGTCCGGCTGCTCGGCAGCGTGTTCCACGGCTATGTGAGCCTGGAGCTGGCCGGCGGTTTCAGCCACAGCGCGCCCGACTCCGGCCAGACCTGGTCCTGGATCCTGGACCGGCTGGACGCGCTGCTCCGCGACCCCGCCACCCACTGATACCACCGTCTCAAGGAGCGGTACCGGCCGACGAACATCCGCCCAACCCGTGACGACTCGGGCGTGTCGGTGCTACAAAGGCCGCATGGCAGACCGTTTTGCCCGTCTTCGACGGATACCGGGGCGGTCGCTGGCGGGAAAGAGTCCGCGAAGCGTCGCCGGACAGGTGTTCGTTCTCCAGGTGGCCCTCGTGGTACTGCTGGTGATCGGCGCCGTCCTCGCCCTCCTCCTCCAGTCGCAGCGGGACACCAGCGCCGAGGCCAGACGCCGCTCCGTCGCCGTCGCCCAGACCTTCGCCCACGCCCCCGGTGTCGTCGCCGCGCTGCGCGGGCCCAGCCCCTCGGCCGTGCTCCAGCCCCTGGCGGAGGCGGGCCGCCGGACCGCGGGCGTCGACTTCATCGTCGTCATGGACACCCACGGCATCCGCTACACCCACCCCCTTCCCGACCGCATCGGCCGGCGCTTCGTCGGCACCATCGGCCCGTCGCTGGCCGGTCAGGTCCGCACCGAGAGCGTGCACGGGCCGCTCGGGCAGGAGGTCCAGGCCATCGTCCCCGTCGAGGACACCGGCGGCCATGTGGTCGGCCTGGTCTCCGCCGGGCTGAAGGTCAAGAACGTCACCGGGCAGGTCTACCACCAGATCCCGATCATCCTCACCGCCGGAGCCGTCGCCCTGGGCCTGGCCACCGCCGTGACCGCCCTGGTCGGCAGGCGGCTGCGCCGCCAGACCCACAGCCTCGGCCCGGACGAGATGACCCGCATGTACGACCACCACGACGCGGTCCTGCACTCCGTGCGCGAAGGCGTGCTCATCGTCGGCGGCGACGGCCGGCTGCTGCTGGCCAACGACGAGGCCCGGCGGCTCCTGGACCTCCCGCCCGACGCCGAGGGCCGGCCGGTGGCCAAGCTCCCGAAACTGGAGCCCGAGACCGCGGCGCTGCTCGCGTCCGGCCGGGAGGCCACCGACGAGGTCCATCTCGCCGGCGGGCTGCTGCTCGCCGTCAACCAGCGCCCCACCGACCGCGCCGGAGGCCCCGCGGGCACCGTCGTCACCCTGCGCGACTCCACCGAACTCCAGGCGCTGTCCGGCCGCGCCGAGGTCGCCCGGGAACGGCTCAACCTCCTCTACGACGCCGGGCTCGGCATCGGCACCACCCTCGACATCGCCCGCACCGCCGACGAACTCGCCCAGGTCACCGTGGACCGCTTCGCCGACTTCGTCACCGTCGATCTCGACGACGCCGTCCTGTGCGGCGAGGAGCCGGAGCCCGCCTCCGCCGGGATGCGCCGCGTCGCCGTGCGCGGCGTACGGGACGACCACCCCCTCTACGAGCGGGGCCGGCTGATCGACTTCGTGCCCTCCACCCCGCAGGCCCGCGGCTACGGCACCGGAGTGTCCGAACGGCTGCCCGACCTGGCCTCGGCGGCCGGCTGGCAGGCACAGGACCCCGAGCGCGCCGGGCGGATCGTCGACTACGGCATCAACTCGCTGATCACCGCACCGATCCGGGCCCGCGGCGCGGTGCTGGGCGTGGCCAACTTCTGGCGCTCCAAGGAGCACGGCCCCTTCGAGGAGGAGGAACTGTCGCTGGCCGAGGAACTCGTGGCCCGCGCCGCCGTCAGCATCGACAACGCCCGCCGCTTCACCCGCGAGCACGCCCTCGCCGTCACCCTCCAGCGCAGCCTGCTGCCGCGGGCCCTGCCCGAGCACGGCGCCGTCGAGGCCGGCTACCGCTACCTGCCCGCCCAGTCCGGCGTCAGCGGCGACTGGTTCGACGTGATCCCGCTGCCCGGCGGCCGGGTGGCCCTCGTCGTCGGGGACGTGGTCGGCCACGGCCTGCACGCCGCCGCCACCATGGGCCGGCTGCGCACCGCGGTGCACAACTTCTCCACCCTCGACCTGCCCCCCGACGAACTGCTGAGCCACCTCGACGACCTGGTCGGCCGCATCGACCAGGACGAGGACTGCCCCGAGACCGCGGCCAACGTCGTCGGCGCCACCTGCCTGTACGCGATCTACGACCCCGTCTCCCGCCGCTGTGCCATGGCCCGCGCCGGACACCTCGCCCCCGCGCTGGTGCGCCCGGACGGCACCGTCACCTTCCCCGACCTGCCCTCCGGACCGCCGCTCGGCCTCGGCGGCATGCCCTTCCGCACCGCCGAACTGGAACTGGAGGAGGGCACCCAGCTCGTCCTGTACACCGACGGCCTCATCGAGGACCGCCGCCGCGACCTGGACGAGGGGATGGAACTGCTGCGCCGGGCGCTGGCCGGACACCCCGAGCGGGACCCGGAGGAACACTGCCGGGCCGTGCTCGGCGCCCTGCTGCCCGCCCGGCCGCGCGACGACGTCGCCCTGCTCGTGGCCCGCACCCGCGCACTGCCGCCGGAGCGGATCGCCGACTGGGACGTGCCGCCCGACCCGGCCGCCGTCGCCGGCATCCGGGTCGCCGCCGGCGCGCAGCTCGACGCATGGGGCCTGGCCGAACTGGGCTTCGTCCTGGAACTGGTCCTCAGCGAACTGGTCACCAACGCCATCCGCTACGGATCGGCACCGATCCACGTCCGGCTGATCCATGACCGCACCCTGATCTGCGAGGTCTCCGACGGCACCAGCGCCTCCCCGCATCTGCGCTACGCGGCGACCACCGAGGAGGGCGGCCGGGGCCTGTTCCTGGTGGCGCGCACGACCGAGCGCTGGGGCACCCGGTACACCCCCGAGGGCAAGGTGATCTGGGCGGAACTGGCGCTGCCCGAGCCCCCTCAGGAGACCTGAGGACGGCCCACCGAGACGATCACCTCCCGCAGTTGCTCCACGTACAGCCGCATGTTCTTGTACGCGATGTCGGTGTCCGGATAGCGGCTCGCGAACTGGAGCCCCTCGTGCAGCCGGTTGATCCACGCGCACACCTGGTCGCCGTAGGAGACCCTGATCAGGCCGTACGCCTTCAGCCCCGCCCAGTCGCCGGAGCCGGGGATGTCCCGGGCGTCGACGAACGAGACGATCGAGTACAGGTCCGGGGAGGTCGGCCGGAAGTCGGTCCCCAGCAGCCGCAGCACCCGCGCCAGCGGCATCCTGGACAGGGGCCTGGCGGCACGCAGCCGGTCGCTCACCATCCGCAGCAGAGCCGGGAAGTCGGCCGCCCGCGCGGTCTCGACCTCGATCGGCGCGCCGCCCACGTACCAGCCGACCGAGTCCCGCCACTGCGACTTGTGCCGGGTGTGGAAGGGGACCACCGTGCGGTAGACCGGCTCCCCGCCGATCTCATGGACGATCAGGGCGGTGGCCGCCAGGATGCCGACCAGACTGCCGCCGTAGGGCCGGCAGTACGCCTCGAAGGCGGCCGCGTCACCGGCGTCCACGAGCATCTCGTTCATCAGCTTCTGGCGGGGCAGCGCACCGCCCGGCTCCAGACCGAGGTCCAGGGGGAAGTTCGGCAGCCGGCCGCCGCAGCGGCCGATGAAGTCCCGCCAGCGCTCGACGACGGCGTCCGTGCGGTCGATCCCGTCCGCGTCGGCCCGCTCGGTGCGGCAGAAGTCGACATAGCTGCTGACCGGCCGGGGCTGCGGGCGGCTCCCCCCGGCACCGGCACGGTACAGCTCATGGATCTCCGCCGGGAGCCGCTGCACCGAGTAGGAGTCCACGTTGCTGTGGTCGAACGCCATGTACACACTGGCGCCGTCCTCCCGGACGACCGCAGTGAACAGGAAGTTCGGCCAGCGCAGCGCGTCCGCGGTGTGGTCGAAACGGTCCTGCAGATGCTGGACCAGCACGCCCGGGTCGTCGAAGTCACCGATCGTCTCGCGGCGCAGTGCCACGTCGGCGGCGTCGAGCGTGAAGCGGCGCATGTCGTCGCCGGTCCAGCGGAAGCCGCTGCGCAGCGTCTCGTGCCGGAGCATCCAGCCGCGCAGGGCCTCCCCGAGCGCGTCGAGATCGACTCGGCCGGGGACGTCGAACGCGGTGCCCAGCCAGGTCGGCACGAACAGCCCGCTCTCGCGGACGGTCCTGGCCGTCCTGATGTGCGACTCCTGGATGTACGCCGGCGGTCGGGCATCGTCCGGGAGATCCGATGCGGTCCGGACGGCCGCCGGGTCGAGTGTCCACTCGACCAGCCGTCCGGGCCGGACCTCGCAGCGCTGGATGTCGGTCATACGCAAGAGAAGCCTCCGTCGCAGAGGGGGTACCAGGGAAGCAACTGCGTACGGGCACGGGGGGTTGCGGGTCGCCGGGCGGCGTTCGAACGGCGGGGTCACCCGTTCCGGGGGCGCGTCAGCGGGCGGGCAGGGTGTCGTAGGTCCGGAACGTGTAGATCGCGTCGTAGCTCATCAGGTTGCCGGTCGGTGCCGGGAGGCCGAGCCGGCGGCCGAGTATGCGGGTCAGGGGACCGCAGTGCCCGGCGGCCGGGGCGGCGAACGTGTCGTCGTACGCGGAGAACCGGATCACGGGCGGGTTGGTGGACAGCCATTCCGAGGGGCTCGGCCGCTTCAGGGCGAAGTCGACCGGCGCGTCGGCCCCGATCACGCAACTGCGGGGCAGCAGCGGGCTCACCAGCCGGAAGCGGAGGCTGAACCGGCCCGTGTAGAAGTCGGACCGGCCGCCGTACTCGGGCTGGAGCGACAGGCCCGTCAGCGGTGCCGGCCCGGCTTGCGCGGTGCCGGTGAGTCCGCCCGGGACGGGGGTGGCCGCGCTGTGCATCGCCCCCCACACCTGGCCCGGTGTCCCGTCGGGCAGCGGGCCCTCGGCATGGGTCATGGTGATCGGCGCGAGCGTCACCGCGAGGCCGCCCATCGACAACCGCGGTGCGGCGGCGTGCACTTCGCAGCGCCAGGCGGCCGGGTCGGCACCGGCCGGGAGGGCGGGGCAGTCGCGGAAGTCCGTCGGCACGGCCACGGAGGCGGTGACGGAGCCGGACCGGCCGGAACCCGAGGGAGCGGAACCCGACGGACCCGGGCCGGAGGAGGGGGCGGAGACGGACGAGAAGGACGGAGCGCCCGGCTGTGCGGCACTCGCGGGCAGCGCGCCCGCGAGGCCCACCAGGGCGACCGCACCGGCCAGGGCCCCGGCGGCGAGAGCACGGGGACGGAAACGGGAGCGGGTACGGCAGTGGGGACGGGAGTGAGGGCTGCGCGCAGTGGTCTTCGGCATGCCCCCAGCCTGCCGAACCGCACCGGTCGGTCACTATCCGTGACAACCCCGGCGCCACCCTGACCGGACCCTGACGCCGTGTCAGGGTCCGGCCCCGAGATCCCTCACCCGGCCTTCGCCGCGGCGCGCGGCAGGGTCAGCACCGCGGCGCAGCCGAGGACGGCGACCATCGCGAAGAAGTAGAAGCCCCACGGGTGGCCTATCCCGGCGGTGACCAGGGCGCCGGTGACCGACGGACCCACGATCGAACCGATCCGGCCGATCCCGGACGCCGAACCGAGGGCGGTGCCGCGCACGGCCGCCGGGTAGAAGTCGGTCACGTAGGCGTAGACCAGCACCTGGGCCGAGAAGACGAACACACCGGTGAGGAGGACGACCAGGTCGAGCAGCAGGTCGTTGTGCATCCTGACGCTCAGACAGGCCAGCATCAGCACCGAGACCGCGAACCAGGCGACCGTGGTGCCCTTGATGCCCCGGCGGTCGGCGACCCACCCGCCCACGAGCAGACCGATGACACCGCCGACGTTGAGCACCAGGAGCTGGGTGACGGCCGTGGGCACCGGGTATCCGGCGTCGTTCATCAGCTTGGGCAGCCAGGTGTTGAGGCCGTAGACCAGCAGCAGCCCCATGAACGAGGCCACCCAGACCCCGATGCCCGCGCGCAGGTACGCCGGCTTGAGCAGTTCGGTGAACGGCACCCGCGCGGCACCGTCGCCGTCCGTCTCCCGGGTGCGGACGAACGCCTCCGACTCCGGCAGCCGGAACCACTGGACGGCCGCGATGACGAGACCGGCGGCGCCGAGCACATAGAAGAGGATCTTCCAATTGTCGGTCACCTGGAGGGCCAGCAGCGAGGTGATCACCGCACCGGTGTGGTAGCCGGTCATCGTCAGGGTGCTGGCCCGTGCCCGCCGGTGCGCGGGCATGTGCTCGGCCATCATCGTCAGCGACACCGGCATGCAGGCGCCCAGTCCCAGCCCGGCCGCCAGCCGCAGCAGCGCGAACACCGTCACCGAGCCGGCCAGCGGCACCAGCAGCGTGAAGACGGAGAACAGCAGCACCGAGGCGATGAGCAGCAGCCGCCGCCCCAGCCGGTCGGCCAGCGGTCCCACGCACACCGCGCCGATGGCCACACCGACGAGCGAGAGGGTCGCGATCGTGGTCGCGTCCCCGGCGGTCATGCCGAGATGGTGGGTCTTGAGCAGGGTCGGGATGATGGCACCGAGGACGACGAGGTCGTAGCCCTCCAGCATGACGGTGATCCAGCACAGGACCACGGTCCAGACGTTGCGTCCGGAGGCGGTGGTCCGGGCCGGGGCGTGGGACGGGACGGTGGATGTCATCGGACATACCCCCTGGGGAGCGGGTGCGGGCGGAGCGGGGACGGAGCGGAGGATCGCGCAAGGGAACGGGCTGCCGGTGGTCGGGGACGGAGCGGCGGGCGGCCGTCCGCGGACGGACGGCGGGCCGCTCAGAACGGGTGGTCGGCTCGGAACAGGTGGTCGGCTCGGAACAGGTGGTCGGGGTCAGAACGGGTAGTCGGCGATGTCCGGGCGGATCGTGACCCACTGGGTCTCGGTGAACGCCTCGGCGTTGGCCCTCGCGCCGCCGAAGCGGGAGCCGGTGCCCGACGCCTTGACCCCGCCGAAGGGCGCGTTCGGCTCGTCGCCGACCGTCTGCTCGTTGATGTGGACCTTGCCCGACTCGATCCGGTCGGCGAGCTTCATCGCCGTACCGACGTCGCCGAGGATGCCGACCGACAGGCCGTACTCGCAGTCGTCGACGATCCGCGCGGCCTCCTCCAGCGTGGCGAAGCCGACGACCGGCGCGACCGGGCCGAAGATCTCCTCCCGCCAGGCGGGCATGTCCGTGGTGACGCCGGACAGCACGGTCGCGCGGTAGCAGGCGCCGTCGGTCTCGCCGCCCGCCGCGAGCGTGGCGCCCGCCGCGACCGACTCGGTGACGATGCGGTGCACCCGCTCCAACTGGCCGCGGTCGATGAGCGGACCGAGCGCCACGTCCGCGCGGGCCGGGTCGCCCACCGGCAGCGCGGCGGCCTTCGCGGCGAGCGCGGCCGTGTACTCCTCCAGCAGCGACTCGTGGACGATGTGCCGGCCGGTCGTCATGCAGATCTGCCCCTGGTGCAGATAGGAGCCGAAGGCACCCGCCGAAGCCGCCTTGCCCACGTCCGCGCCGGGCAGCACCACCAGGGCGTTGTTCCCGCCCAGTTCCAGATGGGCCCGCTTGAGCAGACGGCCCGCCTGCTCGCCGATGGCCCGGCCGACGGGAGTGGACCCGGTGAACGAGATCACCCGCACCTGCGGGGCCTCGACGACGGCCCGGCCGACCTCGCCGTCCCCCGGCAGCAGGTGCAGCACGCCCGGGGGAAGCCCCGCCTCCTCGAAGAGCCGTGCGAGGACGACCCCGCCGCTGACCGCGGTCCGCGGATCCGGCTTGAGCAGCACCGCGTTGCCCAGGGCGAGCGCGGGCGCCACCGAGCGCAGCGCGAGCAGCAGCGGGAAGTTGAACGGCGCGATGACGCTCACGACCCCGGCCGGTCGGCGCCGGGCCAGGGACCAGCGGGCCTCCTCGGAGGTGAGCACCTCGCCCTGCGGATGCGTGGGCAGGCCCGCGCACTCGAAGAACTCGCCGACCGTGAGCCCCACCTCGAAGGCCGCCTTGGCGCGCACCGACCCGGCCTCGCGCACCAGCCACTCCTCGGCCTCGGCGGCGTGTGCGGTGAGCAGCTCGCCCGCCCGGCGCAGGACGGCCGCCCGGCGGGCCGGCGGCAGGTCCGCCCACCCGCGCTGCGCCTCGGCCGCCCGTGCGGCGGCGCGCGCCGCGTCCTCGGCCGTGGCGAGGCCCACGGTGCCCAGCCGGTCGCCGGTGGCCGGTTCGGTGACCGGCCGCGTCGTGCCGGCGTCCGTCCAGCCGTCGCCGAAGAGCTTTCCGGCCCAGACGTCGCTGTCCAGGAGTGTCATCGAAGGTTCCCTCTCGTTTCCGTGGGTGGCCGCGCGGGAGGCGGGCGTGAGGTGCCGCGTCCGTGCGGCGCTGTGGGCGTTGTTCCCCGTCAGGAGGGCGTCGTGAGCACCGTGTCCACCTGGATCAGCCGCGGTCCGTCCGGGCGCTCGGCGAGCAGGGCCCGCAGCTCGTCGGCGTCCGCGGCCTGCCGGGCGGCGACGCCGTAGCCCTCGGCGATCCTGGTGAAGTCCAGGCCGGGGATGTCCAGGCCCGGCGCGTCGGGCACCCCGAGCAGGTCACCGAACCAGCGCAGCGCGCCGTACGTCCCGTTGCGCAGCAGGACGACGGTCAGCGGGACCCGGTGCTGGGCGGCCGTCCACAGGGCGGTGATGCCGTAGTTCGCCGAGCCGTCCCCGATCACGCCGACGACCGGCCGGTCCGGCTGCGCCAGGGCGACCCCGACGGCGCCGGGCAGCCCGAAACCGAGCCCCCCGGCCGCGGGGAAGTAGTAGGAGCCGGGGCGGCGCAGGTCCATCTGGCGCCACCACGCGGCGCTCGTGGAGGTCGACTCGACGACGTACGCGGTGTCCTCGGGCTGCTCGTCGCGGAGCGCGGCGAAGACCTGCTCGGGGTGCAGGCGTCCGCCCTCACCGGCGGCCGGGTCGGGCACGGGCCGGTACGGGGCGCGGGGCGCGGCGGGCGCGCCGAGCTGTTCGGTCAGCAGGTCGATGACCGCGCCCGGGTCGGCGACCAGCGCCTCGCCCATCGGGGCCCGTGCCGCCGCTGCCGCGTCCTCGGTCACCTGGATCAGCCGGGTGCCCTCGGGCAGATACCGGCCGGGCAGGTACTCGTGGTAGCGGAACACCGGAGCGCCCAGCACCAGCACCAGGTCGTGGCCCTCCAGCGCCGCGCACACGGGGGCGATCCCGGCGGGCAGCACACCGCGGAACAGCGGGTGCCGGTTGGGGAAGGGCAGCCGGAACTGCGAGGGCGCCGCCCACACCGGACCGCCCAGCCGCTCGGCCAGCCGCACCGCGCCGTCGAAGAGCCCGGCCGCGTCGATGTCGCCGCCCAGCACCAGCGCGGGCCGCCGCGCCGAGGCGACCAGCTCCGCCAGCCGGCGGCCCTGTCCGGCGGTCGGCACGGCACCGCGCTCGACCCGCCGGTCCAGCACCGCCAGGGTGTTGTCACCGGCCTCGGCCGCCCAGTCGTCGTACGGCACCGACAGGTACGTCGGCCGCCGCTGGAGCCGCGCCTCGAAGACGGCCTGGGCGAGGGCGCGCGGCACGTCCTCGGCGCACGCCGGCTCCGCCGCCCAGCCGACCAGCGGCTTCATCAGGGCCGGGGCGTCGACGTTGGCGAGGTTCGCCTCCGGGCCGACGGCCGGGCGCACCTGCTGCCCGGCGACGATCACCAGCGGGGTGCGGGCGGAGACGGCGTTGGTGAGCGCGCCCATGGCGTTCCCGGAGCCGGAGGCGGCGTGCAGGTTGACCAGCACCGGCCGGCCGGTGGCCTGCGCGTAGCCGTCCGCCATGCCGACGACGGCACCCTCGTGCAGACCGAGGACGTAACGGAAACCGGCGGGCAGGCCGGCGAGGAACGGCAGCTCGTTGGAGCCGGGGTTGCCGAACACGGTGGTGAGGCCCTGACGCTTCAGGAACTCGTGGGAGACACGACGTACGGAGGACACCGGAAGTTCCTTTCGGAGTGACGCAACGCACGCTAGGCAACGCTCCGACATGAACACCAATAGATGTTGTGGGCCCGCGTTATAGAGTTGGTCGATATGAAGACCTTCGATCTCAACCTCGCGCGGGTCTTCGTCCTGCTGTACGAGACCGGCAGCGTCACGGCCACCGCCGAGACCCTCCACGTCACCCAGCCGACCGTCAGCTACAGCCTGGGCAAGCTGCGCCGGCACTTCGACGACGAGCTGTTCCGGCGCACCGGACGCGGGCTGAGCCCCACCGCGGGCGCCCGGCGGCTGTACGAGCCGCTGCGCCGCGCCCTCGCCGAGATCGACGGCACCGTCCGCCAGGCCGACACCTTCGAGCCGAAGGTCATGGCGGGCTGCTTCACCGTGGCCCTGTCCGACCTCGGCGAGGCCACCCTGCTGCCCCGGCTGCTGGCCGCGGCCCGCGAGCGCGCGCCCGGGGTCTCCTTCACCGTACGGGCGCTGGACGTGGACGACGCCGAGCAGCAACTGCGCCGCGGCGACCTCGACGCGTTCGTGGCCACCCCGGTGCTGACCTCCCACCGGACCGTGCGGATCCCGCTCTTCCACGAGCGCTACGTCGGCATGGTCGCCGCCGACCACCCGCGCATCCGCGGCGACGCGGTCACGCTCGCGGACCTGGCCACCGAGCACCACGCCACGGTCTTCGGCCCCAGCGGACACGTCGTGCCGCGGGCCGTGCTCGCCGCGCACGACCTCCTGGACCGGGTCGCGGTGGACGCCACCCGCTTCTCGATGCTGCCCTATCTGCTGGAGCAGACCGACCTCATCGCGATCGTCCCCGAGTACGTCGGCGAGGTCTTCACCGCCTCCCACCGGGTGCGCCTGGTCCGCCTGCCGTTCGAGACCGAGCCGACCGAGGTGGCGCTCTACGCCCGGCACGAGTCCTCGCGCACCCCCGCCCAGCGCTGGCTGGTGCGGTTCATGGCCGAGGTGCTGGGCGAGCGGGTGAGCCCCGCCCAACTCCCGCCCTACGCCGTGGCCACCGACCGGTCGCAGCCCCCCGCGCCGTCGGCCGGGGAACCGGGGGAGTAGGCCGACCGAGTGCATTCCGCCGGGTGTTGGGCCATCCCGGCGACGACGGACGGCGCTTCGCGCGCGCAAGACGCGAGGATGAGGACGAGCCCTGCGGGGCGGAACCCACGCATCCATGTCTTGAGAGAAAGCGTGTCACGGGCCGCATGACAGACGTTCAGCAGATCACACCGGAAACCACCGGTCCCCGTCGTCGCCTGCGACCCGGAGCCGTCGTGGTCAAGTGGGTCACGACGACCGATCACAAGACGATCGGATCGCTGTACCTGGTCACCTCGTTCGTGTTCTTCCTGTTCGGCGGCGTCCTGGCGCTGGTGATGCGCGCGGAGCTGGCCCGGCCGGGTCTCCAGATCGTGTCCACCGAGCAGTTCAACCAGGCGTTCACCATGCATGGCACGGTCATGCTGCTGATGTTCGCGACGCCGCTGTTCGCCGGATTCACGAACTGGATCATGCCGCTCCAGATCGGCGCGCCGGACGTGGCCTTCCCCCGGCTGAACATGCTGGCCTACTGGCTCTACCTGCTCGGCTCGCTGATCGCGGTGAGCAGCTTCCTCACCCCCGGCGGCGCCGCCGACTTCGGCTGGTTCGCCTACTCCCCGCTGACCGACGCGGTGCACTCACCGGGCATCGGCGGCGACCTGTGGATCATGGGTCTCGCGCTGTCCGGCTTCGGCACCATCATGGGCTCGGTCAACTTCGTCACCACGATCGTCTGCATGCGTGCCCCGGGCCTGACCATGTTCCGCATGCCGATCTTCGTATGGAACGTGCTGCTCACCAGTGTCCTGGTGCTGCTCGCCTTCCCCGTCCTCGCGGGCGCGCTGCTCGCCCTGGAGGCGGACCGCAAGTTCGGTGCCCATGTCTTCGACGCGGCCAACGGCGGAGCGCTGCTGTGGCAGCACCTCTTCTGGTTCTTCGGGCATCCCGAGGTGTACATCATCGCGCTGCCGTTCTTCGGCATCGTCACGGAGATCATCCCGGTCTTCTCCCGCAAACCGATCTTCGGATACATGGGCCTGGTCGGCGCCACCATCTCCATCGCCGGGCTCTCCGTGACGGTGTGGGCGCACCATATGTTCGTCACCGGCGGGGTGCTGCTGCCGTTCTTCTCCTTCATGAGCTTCCTCATCGCCGTCCCGACCGGGGTGAAGTTCTTCAACTGGATCGGCACCATGTGGAAGGGGTCGATCTCCTTCGAGACCCCCATGCTGTGGTCGGCCGGCTTCCTGGTGACCTTCCTCTTCGGCGGTCTCACCGGTGTCCTCCTGGCCTCCCCGCCGCTGGACTTCCATGTCTCCGACAGCTATTTCGTGGTGGCCCACTTCCACTACGTCGTCTTCGGCACGGTCGTCTTCGCGATGTTCGCCGGATTCCACTTCTGGTGGCCGAAGTGGACCGGCAAGATGCTCGACGAGCGGCTGGGCAAGATGACCTTCTGGATGCTGTTCGTCGGCTTCCACACCACCTTCCTGGTGCAGCACTGGCTGGGCGCGGAGGGCATGCCCCGCCGCTACGCCGACTATCTGGCGGCCGACGGCTTCACCGGCCTGAACATGGTCTCCACCATCGGCTCCTTCCTGCTGGGCCTGTCGATGCTGCCGTTCCTCTACAACATCTGGAAGACGGCGAAGTACGGCCGCAAGGTCGAGGTCGACGACCCGTGGGGCTACGGCCGGTCGCTGGAGTGGGCGACGTCCTGCCCGCCGCCGCGGCACAACTTCGTCACCCTGCCCGTGATCCGCAGCGAGTCCCCGGCGTTCGACCTGAACCACCCGGAGGTGTCGCTGGCGGACCGGCAGGAGAATCTGGGCCTGCCGGCATGACCGACGCGGCGGGACGCACGGGCGAGGAGCCGCTCGCCCCCGCCCACCTGGCCGACCAGGTGGAGGGCTATCTGCTGTGGCAGGCCCGGGTCGCCGAGGCCGAGGAGCGGGCCCGCGCCTTCACCGAGCCGCTGCCGTGGCTGACCACCGCCCAGCGCGAGGAGATCGAGGAGCACTACGTCCGCGACAGCCTCACCCGGGCGCGGGCCGATCTGCACCGCGTCGCCGACCGCTGCCGGGCCCTGCGCGGTGAGTACGAGGAGCGCTACCAGCGGCTCCGCGCCCGCTGCCTGGCCTTCTCGATCGCCGGACTCACCGTGGTCGCCGCGGCCGTCCTGCTGGCCGCGGCCGTCACCCAGACGTGACCCCGCCCGCCTCGCCGCGGACCCGGCCGGTGGTCCGGGGAAACGCCGAGGTGACGGCCGGTGTCAGGGGTGCGTCAGGGCCACGTCAGGGCGGCGTCAAGGCCGGGGCGGGCGCCGTATGAGAGGCGTCAACGGACGGTCGGATCCGGCCGGAGAGGGGATTTCCTCTAGGGGTCCGAAGCATCCGCACCATTCCAGGAGCTCACGATGGCCGATCTGGCCTTCGTCGTCACCACACTCGCGGTCTTCGCGCTGGTGGCCCTCGTCGCCAAGGGGGTGACGAAGCTGTGACCGCCGAGAACGTCGTCGGCCTGATCGTGGCCGTCGCCCTGCTGGGCTATCTCGTCCTCGCCCTGATCTTCCCGGAGAGGTTCTGAGCCCCGCCATGAGTCCCGTACTTGCCGGTGTGCTCCAGCTGCTCGCCCTGATGGGCGCACTGGCACTGGCCTACATACCCCTCGGCTCCTACATGGCCCGGGTCTACACCACCGAGCGGCACTGGCGTGTCGAGCGGTGGATCTACCGGGGGATCGGTGCCGACCCCGGCGCGCGGATGCGCTGGCCCGCCTATCTGCGCGCGGTCCTCGCCTTCTCCGCGGCCGGTGTGCTGTTCCTGTACCTGCTCCAGCGGATCCAGGGGGTGCTGCCGCTCTCCCTCGGCTTCCGCTCCGTCGAGCCCGCGCAGGCGTTCGACACCGCGGCGTCCTTCGTCACCAACACCAACTGGCAGTCGTACGCCGGTGAGCAGACGATGGGGCATGTGGTGCAGACCGCGGGTCTGGCCGTGCAGAACTTCGTGTCGGCCGCGGTCGGCATCGCCGTGGCCATCGCCCTGGTCCGCGGCTTCTCCCGGTCCCGCACCGGTGAGCTGGGCAACTTCTGGGTGGACCTGGTGCGCGGCACCGTGCGCATCCTCGTGCCGATCGCCGCGCTCGCCGCGGTCGTGCTGGTGGCGTGCGGTGCGATCCAGAACTTCTCCGGGATCCATGAGGTCGGTCAGTTCATGGGGGGCTCGCAGCAGTGGAACGGCGGCGCGGTCGCCTCGCAGGAGGCCATCAAGGAGCTGGGCACCAACGGCGGCGGCTACTTCAACGCCAACAGCGCCCACCCCTTCGAGAACCCCACGCCGTTCACCAACCTGTTCGAGATCTTCCTGATCCTGGTCATCCCGTTCTCGCTGACCCGCACCTTCGGCCTGATGGTCGGCTCGGTGCGCCAGGGCTACGCGATCCTGGCGACCATGGCCACCATCTGGCTCGGCTTCACGGCCCTGATGATGTGGACCGAGTTCGCCCACCACGAGGGCGCCCTGCAACTCGCGGGCGGCGCCATGGAGGGCAAGGAGACCCGCTTCGGTGTGGGCGCCTCCTCGATCTTCGCGGTGGCCACCACCCTCACCTCGACCGGCGCGGTGGACTCCTTCCACTCCTCCTTCACCGGGCTGGGCGGCGGCATCACCCTGCTCGGGATGATGCTCGGCGAGATCGCGCCCGGCGGCACCGGATCCGGCCTCTACGGCATGCTGATCATGGCCGTGATCGCGGTGTTCATCGCGGGCCTCATGGTCGGCCGCACCCCCGAGTACCTGGGCCGGAAGATCGGCGCCCGCGAGATCAAGCTCGCCGCCTGCTACATCCTGGTCACCCCGACGCTCGTCCTGGTCTTCACCGCGCTGTCCATGGCGCTGCCGACCCCGCCGCACTCGATGCTCAACCCGGGCGCGCACGGCTTCTCCGAGGTCCTGTACGCCTTCACCTCGGCGGCCAACAACAACGGCTCGGCCTTCGCCGGTCTGAACGCGAACACGGACTGGTTCAACGTCACCACCGGACTGGCCATGCTGCTCGGCCGCTTCCTGCCGATGGTGTTCGTCCTGGCGCTGGCCGGATCGCTGGCCGAGCAGCGGCCGGTACCGGTCACCGCGGGCACCCTGCGCACCGAGAAGCCGCTGTTCGCCGGGCTGCTCGTGGGCGCCATCCTCATCATCACCGGGCTGACCTACTTCCCGGCCCTGGCGCTGGGCCCGCTCGCCGAAGGGCTGGCGTGATGACCCCGCGTACCGAAAGCCGTTCCGAGAGCCAAGAGGACTCCATGTCCACCGTCACCCCCGCCCGTGCGCCGCACCCCGACCTGCCCACCGGGCACTCCCCGGAACGGGGCCGGGTCGGCGCGGGCCTGTTCGACCCGGCGCAGCTGCTCAGGTCGCTGCCGGACGCCTTCCGCAAGCTCGACCCGCGGGTGCAGGTCAAGTCGCCCGTGATGTTCGTGGTCTGGGTCGGCTCGGTGCTGACCACCGCCTTCTCCTGCGTCCACCCGGGCGACTGGTTCGGCTGGACCATCAGCGTCTGGCTGTGGCTGACCGTGGTCTTCGCCAATCTCGCCGAGGCCGTCGCCGAGGGCCGCGGCAAGGCCCAGGCCGACACCCTGCGCCGGGCCAAGTCCGACACCGTGGCCCGGCGGCTGGCCGCCGACGGCACCGAGGAGCAGGTCGCCGGGACCGCCCTCGCCATCGGCGACCGGGTGGTCTGCGAGGCCGGTGACATCATCCCCGGGGACGGCGACGTCGTCGAGGGTGTGGCGAGCGTCGACGAGTCCGCGATCACCGGCGAGTCCGCGCCGGTCATCCGGGAGTCCGGCGGCGACCGGTCCGCGGTGACCGGCGGGACCAAGGTGCTCTCCGACCGGATCGTCGTACGGATCACCACCCGGCCGGGGGAGACCTTCATCGACCGGATGATCGGCCTGGTCGAGGGCGCCGCACGGCAGCGGACGCCCAACGAGATCGCGCTCAACATCCTGCTGGCCTCGCTCACCATCGTGTTCCTGCTGGCCTGCGCCACCCTGCCGCCCTTCGCCCACTACGCGGGCACCCAGCTGACGCTCGTGGTGCTGGTCGCGCTCCTGGTCTGCCTGATCCCGACCACGATCGGCGCGCTGCTGTCGGCCATCGGCATCGCGGGCATGGACCGGCTGGTGCAGCGCAATGTGCTGGCCATGTCCGGCCGGGCGGTCGAGGCCGCGGGCGACGTCTCCACGCTGCTGCTGGACAAGACCGGCACCATCACCCTGGGCAACCGGCAGGCGGCCGCGTTCGTGCCGGTGCGCGGCACCACCGAGGCCGAACTCGCCGACGCCGCCCAGCTCTCCTCGCTGGCCGACGAGACGCCCGAGGGCCGCTCCGTCGTCGTCCTGGCCAAGGAGCGGTACGGGCTCAGGGAGCGCCACCAGGGCGAACTGGCCGGCGCCGAGTGGGTCGCGTTCACCGCGCAGACCCGGATGTCCGGGGTGGACGTCGACGGCCGCAGCATCCGCAAGGGCGCGGCCGGCTCGGTCGCCGCCTGGGTCACCGGGCGCGGCGGCACCGTGGCCGAGGACGCCGACACGATCGTCGCGGGCATCTCGGAGGCGGGCGGCACCCCGCTGCTGGTCGCCGTCGAGGACGGGCGCGGGGCCCGGGTGCTGGGCGTCGTCCACCTCAAGGACGTCGTCAAGGACGGCATGCGGGAACGATTCTCCGAGCTGCGCCGCATGGGCATCAGAACCGTCATGATCACCGGCGACAACCCGCTGACCGCCAAGGCGATCGCCGAGGAGGCGGGCGTCGACGACTTCCTCGCCGAGGCCACCCCCGAGGACAAGATGGCCCTCATCAAGCGGGAGCAGGCGGGCGGCAAGCTGGTCGCGATGACCGGCGACGGCACCAACGACGCACCGGCCCTCGCCCAGGCGGACGTCGGCGTGGCGATGAACACCGGCACGTCGGCCGCCAAGGAGGCCGGCAACATGGTCGACCTCGACTCCAACCCGACCAAGCTCATCGAGATCGTGGAGATCGGCAAGCAGCTCCTGATCACCCGGGGCGCGCTCACCACCTTCTCCATCGCCAACGACGTGGCGAAGTACTTCGCGATCATCCCGGCGCTGTTCGCCGCGGTCTACCCGGGCCTGGACAAGCTCAACGTCATGCAGCTGTCCTCGCCCAGCTCGGCGATCCTGTCCGCCGTCGTCTTCAACGCGCTGATCATCGTCGCGCTGGTGCCGCTCGCCCTCAAGGGCGTGCGCTACCGGCCGATGAGCGCCGACCGGATGCTCCGCCGCAACCTCGGCCTCTACGGCATCGGCGGGCTGATCGCCCCCTTCATCGGCATCAAGCTGATCGACCTGGTCCTGTCCCTCATTCCCGGAATCGGCTGACGGCCATGAACAACACCCTCCCGAACACCGCCCGGCTGCTGGGCGCGGGCCTGCGCGCGCTGCTCGTGCTGACGCTGGTCACCGGCGTCCTCTATCCGCTCCTGGTCACCGGCATCGCCCAGGGCCTGTTCCCCGGCAAGGCCAACGGCTCCGAGGTCAGCTCGGACGGCAGGGTCGTCGGCTCCGCCCTCATCGGCCAGTCCTACGACCTCCCGCTCAAGCAGGGGCAGCGGACACCGGCCGCCGACCTGAAGTGGTTCCAGGGCCGGCCCGCCAACGGGCTGGCCACCAACACCCTGAACACCCGCTACAAGCTGCTGGTGTCCGGCGCCACCAACCTCGCCGCCGACAACAAGACCCTCGTCGACCAGGTACGGGAGGCCCAGGCGGCCGTCGTCAAGGACAACTCGGTGCCCGGCCACCCCGTCTCGCCCGCCGACGTCCCGGCCGACGCGGTCACCTCCTCCGGCTCCGGTCTCGACCCCGACATCTCCCCGCAGTACGCGCGGATCCAGGTGTACCGGGTCGCCGAGCGCAACGGCCTGCCGCCCGCCCGGGTGCAGCGGCTGGTCGCGGACCACACCGAGGGCCGCACCCTGGGCTTCATGGGCGAACCCCGGGTGAACGTCCTCGAACTCAACATCGCCCTCTCCCATCTGGTGGCGCGGCACTGAACGACCGGCGGGGGCCGGGTGCGCCGCCCCCGCCCGTCCCGCACCCGGGTCCCGCTCCTCGGACTCGGGTGCGTCGGCCGGTCGCGAGCGGGGGAAGATGGAGATCGCGAGTGGACACAGGGCCGTCGAACACCGGAACACCTGGACCCCAGGTCACCGGACAGCGAGTGCAGCGAGTACACCGAATTCGAGGAGTGGCAGTCATGCAGCAGGAACGAGCGGGCGCACCGGGCGGGCCGGCCTCACCGGACGACCTGATCGACGTGGCCCGCCTGGTGACCGCGTACTACGCGCTGCACCCGGACCCGGCCGAGCCGGGCCAGCGGGTGGCGTTCGGCACCTCGGGACACCGCGGCTCCTCCCTCGCGGCGGCCTTCAACGAGGACCACATCGCCGCGACCAGCCAGGCGATCTGCGAGTACCGCGCGGCCCAGGGCACGGACGGCCCGCTCTTCCTGGGCGCCGACACCCACGCCCTGTCCGAGCCCGCCCGGGTCACCGCCCTGGAGGTGTTCGCGGCGGGCGGCGTCACCGTGCTCATCGACGCGGCCGACGGCTACACGCCCACCCCGGCCGTCTCGCACGCCATCCTCACCCACAACCGCGGCCGCTCCTCGGGCCTCGCGGACGGCGTCGTCGTCACCCCCTCGCACAACCCGCCCGCCGACGGCGGCTTCAAGTACAACCCGCCCAGCGGCGGCCCGGCCGGCTCCGAGGCCACCTCCTGGATCCAGGACCGCGCCAACGAGATCATCGCGGGCGGCCTGAAGGACGTACGGCGCATCCCGTACACCCGGGCGCTCGCCGCGGAGACCACCGGCCGCCACGACTTCCTCGGCGCCTATGTCTCGGACCTGCCGAGCGTGCTGGACCTGGACGCGATCCGCGGCGCGGGGGTGCGGATCGGCGCCGACCCGCTGGGCGGCGCCTCGGTGGCGTACTGGGGGCGGATCGCCGAGCAGCACCGGCTCGACCTGACCGTGGTCAATCCGCTCACCGACCCCACCTGGCGGTTCATGACGCTGGACTGGGACGGCAAGATCCGCATGGACTGCTCCTCGCCGTACGCCATGGCCTCGCTCATCGGACAGCGCGACCGGTTCCAGATCGCCACCGGCAACGACGCCGACGCCGACCGGCACGGCATCGTCACCCCGGACGCCGGTCTGATGAACCCCAACCACTACCTGGCCACGGCCATCTCCTACCTCTACGCCCACCGCACCGAGTGGCCGTCGGCGGCGGGCGTGGGCAAGACGCTGGTGTCCTCCGGCATGATCGACCGGGTCGCCGCCGATCTGGGCCGGCCCCTGGTGGAGGTGCCCGTCGGCTTCAAGTGGTTCGTGGACGGGCTGGCCGACGGCTCGCTCGGCTTCGGCGGCGAGGAGTCGGCCGGGGCGTCCTTCCTGCGCCGCGACGGCTCGGTGTGGACCACCGACAAGGACGGCATCATCCTGGCCCTGCTCGCCTCCGAGATCACCGCCGTCACCGGCCGGACGCCCTCCCAGCACTACGCCGCCCTCACCGAGCGCTTCGGCGAGCCCGCCTACGCCCGGATCGACGCCCCGGCGAGCCGCGAGGAGAAGGCGCGCCTGGCCAGGCTGTCCCCGGCCCAGGTCACCGCCGACACCCTCGCGGGCGAGCCGGTCACCGCCGTGCTCACCGAGGCGCCCGGCAACGGCGCCGCCATCGGCGGCATCAAGGTGGCCACCGAGAACGCCTGGTTCGCGGCCCGCCCGTCCGGCACCGAGGACGTGTACAAGATCTACGCGGAGTCCTTCCGGGGCGCCGACCACCTCGGCCGGGTCCAGGACGAGGCCAAGCAGGTCGTCCTGGCGGCGCTCGGCGGCTGAACCGCGCGCCGCGTCCCCGGCCGGTGCCCCGCGGGTGCGGGCGCCGGCCGGGAGCGGACCCGGCCCGCCCGTGATCATCTACAGTGCTGTAGAAGATCATCACGGGTCCCGCAGGCGACCCCTGCGCGAAGGAGCGACGGCGTCAGATGCCGCAGCAGCACCCCCGGGAGACCGTCACCGCACCGGACACCGCCCGCACCCGGCTGGCACACCGCTGCCGCGACCTCACCGAGGCCCGGTGGTTCGCCCTCGCGGTCTTCGCCGTCATCCTCCTCAACGCCGCCCTGCTGGGCGTCGAGACCTACCCCGGACTCGCCGCCCGCCGGCACCACGGGTTACGCCTGGCCGAACACGCCTGCCTGGCCGTGTTCACCGCCGAGATCCTGCTGCGCCTGGCCGCCCACGCCGACCGGCCGCGGGACTTCCTCAAGGACCCGTGGAACCTCTTCGACCTCGCCGTGGTGCTCTGCGCCTTCCTGCCCCTGGTCCGCGAGAACGCCACCGTGCTGCGGCTGCTGCGGCTGGCCCGCGTACTGCGCACCGCCCGCTTCCTGCCCCAACTGCGCGTCGTGCTCGTCGCGGTGGCCCGCAGCCTGCCCGGCACCCTCAGCTTCCTGCTCGTCGGCACCCTCCTGCTGTACGTCTACGCCATGGTCGGCTGGGTCTTCTTCGGCCACGCCGACCCGCAGCACTACGGCTCCATCGGCCGCGCCGTCCTCACCCTCTTCCTGCTGATGACCCTGGACGGCATCGGCGACGCGGTGCACGCCGGTCTGGAGGTGTCGCGCTGGAGCCTGCTCTACTACGCCTCCTATGTGCTCCTGGCCTCCTTCGTCCTGGTCAACGTCCTCATCGGCGTGGTCCTGACCTCCCTGGACGAGGCCCGGGAGATGGAACGGGACGACCCGCCCGCACCCCCGAGCGTCCCCGCGCCCGCCGAGGACCACCGCGACCTGCTGGAACGGATCGGCGCGGCCCGGCGCGCCCTGGACGACCTGGAGCGCGGACTCACCGCGGCCCCGCCCGGTCCCGCCGCCCGACCGGATCTTGACCGTACGTTTTCTTGAACGGTTCGTCTTTGCGGCGGTAGGTTCTGCGCCATGACGGCAGCCCGGCCCCCGACCACCGCCGAGGAGCTGCGCGGTGCCGGCCTGCGTGTGACGGCCGCCCGCGTCGCCCTCCTGGAGACCGTGCGCGCCGGTGACCACCTCGCGGCGGAGGCCGCCGCCGCCGGGGTGCGCGCCCGCGTCGGCCACATCTCCCTCCAGGCCGTGTACGAGGCGCTGCACGCCCTCACCGCGGCCGGACTGATACGCCGTATCGCCCCCGCCGGAGGCCCGGCCCGCTACGAGGGCCGCGTCGGGGACAACCACCACCACGCCGTGTGCCGCTCGTGCGGTGCCGTCGCCGACGTGGACTGCGCGACGGGACGCGCGCCCTGTCTCACCGCGTCCGCGGGCCACGGCTTCACCGTCGACGAGGCCGAGGTCGTCTACTGGGGCCGCTGCCCGGCCTGTTCCGGCGCGCCCCGCACCTGAGCACCGTGATCCGCCAGCCCGGAAGGATTTCCATGTCCGAGAACCACGAGGCCATCGTCACCGATCCGAAGACTCAGGACACCGGTGACGGCTGCCCGGTCGCGCACGGGCGCGCCGCGCACCCCACGCAGGGCGGCGGAAACCGCCAGTGGTGGCCGGAGCGGCTCAACCTGAGGATCCTCGCCAAGAACCCCGACGTGGCCAACCCGCTCGGCGCGGACTTCGACTACGCCGAGGCGTTCGCCGGCCTCGACCTGGCGGCCGTCAAACGCGACCTCGCCGAGGTGCTCACCACCTCCCAGGACTGGTGGCCCGCCGACTTCGGGCACTACGGCCCGCTGATCATCCGGATGGCCTGGCACAGCGCGGGCACCTACCGCATCAGCGACGGCCGTGGCGGCGCGGGTGCCGGGCAGCAGCGCTTCGCCCCGCTCAACAGCTGGCCGGACAACGCCAACCTCGACAAGGCGCGCCGCCTGCTGTGGCCGGTCAAGAAGAAGTACGGCCGCAACCTCTCCTGGGCCGACCTGCTGATCCTCGCCGGGAACGTCGCCCTGGAGACCATGGGCTTCGAGACGTTCGGCTACGCGGGCGGCCGCGCGGACGTCTGGGAGGCCGAGGAGGACGTCTACTGGGGCCCCGAGACCACCTGGCTCGGCGACCGGCGCTACACCGGCGACCGCGAGCTGGAGAACCCCCTCGGCGCCGTGCAGATGGGACTCATCTACGTCAACCCCGAGGGCCCGAACGGCAATCCGGACCCGATCGCCGCGGCCCGCGACATCCGCGAGACCTTCCGCCGGATGGCGATGAACGACGAGGAGACCGTCGCGCTCATCGCGGGCGGCCACACCTTCGGCAAGACGCACGGCGCGGGACCGGCCCACCACGTCGGACCCGACCCGGAGGCCGCCGGCCTGGAGGACCAGGGCCTCGGCTGGAAGAACGCCTTCGGCACCGGCAAGGGCGGCGACGCCATCACCAGCGGTCTGGAGGTGACCTGGACGGCCACCCCGACGACCTGGGACAACAGCTTCTTCGAGACCCTGTTCGGCTACGAGTGGGAGCTGTTCGAGTCCCCCGCGGGCGCCCAGCAGTGGCGGCCGAAGGACGGCGCGGGCGCCGGTACGGTCCCCGACGCGCACGACCCGTCCAGGCGGCACGCCCCCACCATGCTGACCACCGACCTCTCGCTCCGCTTCGACCCGGTCTACGAGCCGATCTCGCGGCGCTTCCTGGAGCACCCCGACGAGTTCGCCGACGCCTTCGCGCGGGCCTGGTTCAAGCTGACCCACCGCGACATGGGCCCGGTCTCCCGCTACCTCGGCCCCGAGGTGCCCACCGAGGTCCTGCTCTGGCAGGACCCGCTGCCCGAGCGGACGTACGCGCTCCTGGACGCCGAGGACGTCGCCGCCCTCAAGGCGGAGATCACCGGGACCGGCCTGCCGGTGTCCGAACTGGTCTTCACCGCCTGGGCGTCGGCCTCGTCCTTCCGCGGCAGCGACAAGCGCGGCGGCGCCGACGGCGCCCGTATCCGGCTGGAGCCGCAGCGCGGCTGGGAGGCCAACGACCCCGACCGCCTGGCGGCCGTGCTGCGCGCCCTGGAGGGCGTCCAGGAGTCCTTCAACGCCGGGCGGAGCGACGGCAAGGGCGTCTCGCTGGCCGACCTGATCGTCCTGGCCGGCGGCGTGGGCGTCGAACGGGCCGCCGCGCAGGCCGGGTTCGAGATCGAGGTCCCCTTCACCCCCGGCCGGGTGGACGCCGCGCAGGAGCAGACGGACGTCGAGTCGTTCGCCGCGCTGGAACCGGCCGCCGACGGCTTCCGCAACCACCTCGGCAAGGGCAACCGGCTGCCCGCCGAGTACCTGCTGATCGACCGGGCCAACCTGCTGACGCTCAGCGCCCCCGAGATGACCGTCCTGGTCGGCGGCCTGCGTGTGCTGGGCGCCAACCACCAGCGGTCGTCGCTCGGCGTCCTCACCGCCACGCCCGGCGTCCTCACCAACGACTTCTTCGTCAACCTGCTCGACCTCGGCACGCAGTGGCGGGCGGTCTCCGCCGACGCGGGCACCTTCGAGGGCTACGACCCGGCCACCGGCGAGGTCAGGTGGACCGGCAGCCGGGCCGACCTGGTCTTCGGCTCCCATTCCGAGCTGCGCGCGCTGGCCGAGGTGTACGCGAGCGACGACGCGAAGGAGAAGTTCGTGGCCGACTTCGTCGCGGCCTGGACCAAGGTCATGAACCTGGACCGGTTCGACCTGTCCTGACCGCCCGCGCCTCCGGGCCGGCCCGCCGCGGCCGGCCCGGACGCACGCTCACACCCTGGCCGGGGCGGCGGCGCCCGCCTCCTTCACCAGGCGGTCACCGACGGACAGGGTCTCCCACAGCGCCTTGTCGACACGGAATCTCCCGGTCCCGCCGCCGGACAGGCGCACCTCCACGTAGTGGTAGAGACCGGAACCGTCGGTCGACCGCCGGGTCTTGTCCGCCACGACGCCGTCCCAGGCGTCCTCTTCCCGTACCCTGCGCGACTTGACCATGGGCGCACTGTAGGCGCGGCGGGCGCCGGGCGCGAGGGGCGCGGCCCTCAGTCCCGAGGCCCGTCGAGGACCTTCCGGGCGACCCGCGCCGCCGCCTCGCTCTCGGCCGCCGCGGGCGACAGCTCGCTCAGGGTGTCGAGGTCGGTGTCCTCGCGCAGCTCGTCCTCCCAGGTGGCGGCGAGCCGGTCCCGCTCCTTTCGGGGCAGCCCCCGCACCTGCTCCCGGTGGCGCGGATCGAGGGCGATCAGGAACCGTTCGACGGTGTCGATGGCCATCTGCTCCTCCTCGGGGCACGGCCCCACCGGTCAGCGGCGGGCGAGCCGCCGCTCTCCGCCGGCGCCGGGGCGGTAGGGCAGGTCGTAGTGCTGGAAGATCGCGGCCTCCTGCTCGGCGGGCAGGACGTCGTCGGTGCCGATGGAGGGGGCCTTCTTGACCAGCCCCTTGGGCTGGGCCACCTTCAGGTAGCCGGGCCCCACGACCGCGTCGTCGACCGGGACGAAGAACAGGCGCTGCCGGGTGGGCAGCCCCGCGCGGACGGTCACCATGGCCGGTTCGTCGGTGCTGGTGTCCACATAGACCGCTTCCAGCGCGCCGATCTTGTGACCCTCCTGGTCGACCACGTCGTGGTTGCGCCATTCGCGGAGGTCCGCTGAACGAATCATGTCTGCTCCCTGCCGTCGTACCGATGAGTGACCCGGCGCTCCGGGCCATAAACGCTCCGAGCCATAAACACGACTGGCGCGAACACGGCACCCGTAAACACGGCGGCGCCCGCCCGGCCCCCGGGAGGACCGGGGACCGGACGGGCGCGGGGCGGCGCGCTCAGCCGATCAGCCACCGCTGGAGCGGCGAGTCCGCCGCGGGACGCTGCGTCACCGCGGCGCCGTCGGCCGTCGAACCGGCGGTCAGCAGCAGCCCGCTGCGCACCGAGGCCAGGGTGGAGGTGCCGTCCGCCGCGGCACCGACCGTCCAGCGCTGGTTGGTGCCGCCGGTGCAGGTCCACTGGATCACCCGGGCGCCCGACGCGGTGGAGCCGCTCTCCACGTCGGCGCAGAGCCCCGAGGTGAGGTTGACCAGCTCGTAGGAGCCGTCGTCCTGCCGGGTGAACCGCCACTTCTGGTGGTCGCCGCCGTTCGGCGTCCAGATGCCGAGCGCCGTGCCCGCGCTGGTGCTGCGGCCGGGGCTCTCCAGCACCTTCTGGCCGGTGGTGAGGGTGTGCGTGCCCTCCAGCGGCGCCGGGGCCGCCCCGGTCGCCGTGAGCGTCAGCGTCTGCTCGGCCCCGGTGCGGGTGCCGCCGACCCCGCCGCCGGCGTTCCAGAAGCGGGCCGGGGTGGTCTCGGCGGTCCGCGCCGACTCGCCCGACAGACCGACCACCAGACCGCTGTAGCGGTTGACCAGCCGGTACGTGCCGTTCGCCCGGCCGTCCGCCGAGGTGCCGGGCACGACCCACCACTGCTGTCCCACGGTGGCGCCGCCCGGTCCCGCCGGGGTGACGGTGGGCCGGGTGCCCCAGGCGCGCTGGGCGGTGGCGGAGGAGTCCACGCCCAGCAGGCCGCCGGTGGAGGCGTTGGCGACGCGGTACGAGCCGTCGCCGTTGCCGGTGAAGATCCACGACTGGAGGGCGGAGCCGTTCGCGCTCGCCTCGGAGGTGGCCGCCGAGCCTCCGGTGACCTGGGCGAGGACCCGGCCGCCGCCGCTGGAGACGCGGTAGGCGCGGCTCGTGTCGAGGGGAGCGGCCGGTGCCGAGGAGCCGATGGTGACGTTCACGTACTCGCCGGACGAGCCGCCCGAGCAGCCGAAGGAGCAGTAGGAGCGGAACGACTTGCCGACCACCGCCGAGCTGGTCCGGTTCGCCGGGTCCAGGAACCAGCGGTACCAGGAGGCGGTGGTGTGCCCGCCGGTGTCACCGATCAGCCGCCACTTCTGCGAGGCCAGGTCGTCGGTGGCGTAGAACTGCTGCGGCGCGCTGCCGCTCTGGTCGACCGCCTGGGGCTCTCCGATGTACAGCCCCAGATAGGCGTTGTAGGTGATGTCCATGACGAACAGGGGCGAGGTCGGGGGCGTGGTGCCCGCCGCCACCTGCTGGGCGACCGTGCCGGTGCGCGTCGGGTCGTACTCCTTGTCCGCCGGGGTGTAGCCCGTGGGGTGCGCGGAGTCGACCGGCACCATGTTGCTCTCCCGGCCGCCCGTGCCGGGCTGGGACCAGGCGCCGTCGTACCACTTCTGCCACGAGGTCGGCGCCATCTTGGAGGCGATCGGCGCGCGGGCGACATGCGCGTGGAACGCCTTCCAGCTGCCGCCCTTGTCCACGATCCGCGAGCCGTAGAAGACGTAGAAGTAGCCGGAGGCGGTGTCCGCGAACAGGCGCGGGTCGCCGTCGCCGTAGTCGAAGGTCTGCTGCGGGAAGGCCGCCGTGTCACCGCGCTTCGTGCTGTACGGCGAGGTGATCACATGGTCCTTGACGGTCCAGGTCCGGCCCTGGTCCTTGGAGACGGCGTAGTCGATCGCGTCGTAGTGCAGGCCGTCGCCGAAGGGCTGCGGGGTGAACTCGTTGTGGACCAGCCCGTACCAGTCGCCGGTGTCCGGGTCGACCCACACGCCCGCCAGGTCGCAGTAGTTCTTCTGCGCGTAGCTCGAACCGGAGGGCGCGTAGCTCGACTCCCGGCCGGTGGGGCTGTTGTTGCAGCGCCAGGTGGTGTCGTTGTTGCGGTCGCGGGACTCGGCCGGGTCCACCGCGTCGCTCAGGGCGCCGTCCCGGGTGGCGCTGTCCAGGTCCTTGCCGGTGAAGAAGGTCCACGCGCGGCCGTCGTTCGCGCCGTACAGGGAGTGGGCCTGCTGGAAGTGGAACGTGCCGTCCTTGTCGAGGTACGGGGCGGCCGGGGTGTCGTCCGGGTGGGTCCAGGAGCCCTTCGCGCCGACGGTGACGGTGTAGGAGGGGGCGGCGGCCGCCGGTGCCCGCGGTGCGGCGAGCGCTTCGCCGCCGGTGACGGCCGTCGCCGTGGCGAGGACCGCGGCGAGCAGCGCTCCGGCCAGTCTCTTGCGGTGAGTGGACACAGGTTCTCCTTCTCGGGAGGGGGCCGGCGCGCGGTGCGCCGGCCCCTGGGTGTGGTTCCTGTGCGGTGCTGCGGACCGGTGTCGGTGCCGGTCCGGTCGGTGGCCCCCCCTGTGCGGTGCGCGGTCAGTCGAAGGTCTCGACGTACTCCTCGGCCGGTCCGAGCACGGGAGCGTCCAGCAGGGCGAGACGGTCGCCGAAGCGCTCCAGCTCCAGCACGGTGAGGGTGTTCTCCCCGGCCCTCAGCAGCGGAGCGGGCAGATAGAGCGTGGTCTGCGGGCCGGTCTCCCAGTAGCGGCCCAGCAGGGTGTCGCCGACCCAGACGAAGCCCTTGCAAAAGCCCGGCAGGGCCAGGAAGGTGTCGGCCGGCTCGGTCACGGTGAGCCGGGCGGTGGCGAATCCGGCCCGGTCCTCGCCGGACGCCGCCGCGAGCGCCCGGCCGGTCTCCGGCCGCCCCCACTCGTCCAGCGGCAGCCGGTGCATGGTCCAGCCGTGGACCAGCCGCCGCTCCACCCGGACCCCGCCCAGGATGCCCTTGCCCTGGCCGAGCAGCGGCCCGTAGTTGATCCGGCCCTGGTTCTCCACCAGCAGTTCGAGACGCACCCGGGCCCCGGCGCCGGGCACCGTGAAGGAGGCCGTCTCGCGGTCCAGCACGGCCACGGGGGCGCCGTCGACGAACACCTGGGCGCGGTCGTGCAGCCCGGTGACGGTCAGCTCCTGGGGACCCGGCGGCAGCAGCGGCTCGGCCGAGTACAGCACCAGACCGGACGCCTGGCCCAGCTCCTCGAAGCTCAGCGGCAGCGGCGCGCGCACCGGCTCGGCCACCGCGCGCAGCGCGCTCAGCAGACCGGGGTGCCGGGTGACCTCCAGGGTGCGCGGCGCGAGCAGCGGGGGGTCGGCGGGCGGGTCGGGAAGCTCCCGGACCGCACCGGCGCCGGGCGCGGCCAGCTTCTCCCGCAGGGCGTGGAACTTCGGGGTGAGCGCGCCGTGTTCGGCGACGGGCGCGTCCGAGTCGTAGCTCGTGACCGTCGGCTGGAGGCGCTCGCCGTCGTGGTTGGCACCGGCCCACAGCCCGAAGTTGGTGCCGCCGTGCGCCATGTACAGGCTCACCGAACCGCCCGCTTCGAGGATCTGGCCCACGTCCTCGGCCGCGCTGACGGCGGACCGCACATGGTGCTTCTCGCCCCAGTGGTCGAACCAGCCGTTCCAGAACTCGGCGCAGACGAACGGCTCGTCGGCGCGCCGCGAGCGGAGCAGGGCCGCCGCCTCGGCCGGACGCGAGCCGAACGTCGCCGCCGCCAGCTCGCCGGGCACGCTGCCGCCGTCCTGCATCAGTGCCGTCGGCCCGTCCGCCGTGTACAGCAGCTCGGTGATCCCGCGCGCCACCAGGGCGTCGCGCACCCAGCGCAGATAGTCCTGGTCGTCGCCGTAGCTGCCGTACTCGTTCTCGATCTGCACCGCGACGACCGGTCCGCCGCGGCCCGCCTGGAGTGCGGCGACGCGCGGGACCAGTTCGTCGAACCAGCGGGCGACGGCGTCCAGGAAGGGCCCGTGGCAGGTGCGCAGCAGCATGCCCGGGGTACCGGTCAGCCAGGCCGGAAGACCGCCGTTGTCCCATTCGGCGCAGATGTACGGACCCGGGCGCACGATGACGTCGAGTCCCGCCTCCTGTGCCAGGGCCGCGAAGCGCGGCAGGTCCCGCCAGCCGTCGAACCCGGCCTCACCCGGCACGCGTTCGTGGAAGTTCCACGGGACGTAGGTGTCCACGGTGTTGAGGCCGAGCGCGGCGAGCCGGTGCAGCCGGTCGGCCCACTGGGCGGGGTGGACGCGGAAGTAGTGCAGCGAGCCGGCCAGGACGCGGTGCGGGCGGCCCGCCCGCAGCAGGGTGCCGTCCGCGTGGGTGAGCAGGGGCGGGGCCGCCTCCGGGACGGCGGCGGTGTCCGCGGACTGCGGTGCTGAGGTGGTCACTTGACGGCTCCGGCGGTCATGCCCGCGCGCCAGAACCGCTGGAGCGCGAGGAAGGCGATCAGAAGCGGGACTACGGACACCAGCGAGCCGATGACGACCAGCGGGGGCGGCACCGCGACATGGCTGGCGTTCCAGCCGACCAGGCCGACCGTGACCGGTTGCAGCCGGTCGTCGCCGAGCACCATCGCGGGCAGCAGGTAGTTGTTCCAGATCTCCACGAACTGGAACAGGAAGATCGTCACCAGCGCGGGCAGCATCATCCGCACCCCGATGGTACGGAAGATGCGGAACTCGCCCGCGCCGTCCAGCCGTCCGGCCTCCAGCACCTCGTCGGGCACCGTCTGCGCGGCGAACACCCGGGAGAGGTAGACGCCGAACGGGCTGACCACGCTGGGCAGCAGCACGGCCAGCGGGTTGTCGATCAGATGCACCCCGGAGAACATCAGGTACAGCGGCAGCGTGAACAGCACCTTGGGCACCAGCACGGCCGCCAGGACCGCGCCGAACACCGCGCCGCGCCCGGGGAAGTCGTACTTGGCGAGCGCGTACCCGGCCAGCGCCGAGAAGGCGGTGCCGAGCAGGGCGCCGACCCCGCAGTACAGCACGCTGTTGAGCATCCAGCGCCAGAAGATGCCGCCGTCCTGGGAGCTGAGCCGGGAGATGTTGCCGAACAGCCCGAAGCCGTCGAACCACAGGCCGTTGCCGGAGAACTGCTCGCCGAACGGCTTGGTCGCCGAGACCAGCAGCCACCACAGCGGGAAGAGGAAGTAGAAGGCCGACAGGCCCAGCAGCGCCATGACGGTGACGCGGCTCGCCGGGCGGCTCTCCCGGCGCGAGCGGACCGGCGCGGGCCGGGTGCTCAGTGCGCTCATGCCTGCTCCTCCCCGCGGTGGGTCAGCTTGAAGAACACGAAGGACACGACACCCACCAGGAGGGCCAGGAGGACGGACTGCGCGGCGGCGTACGGGTAGTTGCCCGCCGCGACCGCGTTCTGCGCGGACATGATCGGGGTGAACGCCGAGGAGATCGAGCCGTCGGAGACGGGCTGGAGCACGGTCGGCTCGTTGTAGAGCTGCGCCGAGCCGATGATGGAGAACACGGCGGTGAGGACCAGCGCGCCGCGCACCGCCGGGATCTTGATGCTCCAGGCGATCCGCAGGGCCGAGGCGCCGTCCATCCGGGCGGCCTCCAGCACCTCCGCGGGGATCGACTGGAGCGCCGCGTAGATGATGATCATGTTGTACCCGGCCCAGCTCCAGGTGACGATGTTCGCCACCGACCACAGCACCACCTCGCTGTGGAAGAACGGGATCGAGAAGCCGACCGGGTGCAGCAGCCGGTTGATCGGGCTGGACTGCGAGGAGTACATGAACGACCAGACCAGCGCGGCGCTCACGCCGGGGATGGCGTACGGCAGGAAGCTGGAGAGCCGGAAGAAGCCCTTGCCGCGCGCGGAGCGGGAGTCGATCAGCAGGGCGAGGGCCAGGGCCGTGCCGAGCATCACCGGGACCTGGACCACGCCGAACAGCGCGACCCGGCCGAGCGAGGACAGGAAGGCGCCGTCGCCGAACGCCCTGCTGTAGTTGCCCAGCGGGTCGAAGACCTTGGTCGGGGCGGTCAGGCCGAGGCCGGAGCGGTGCACGGTGAACAGGCTGCTGACCGCCGCGTAGACGATCGGCGCCACGTACATCGCGGCGAACAGGACCAGGAAGGGGGCGCAGAAGAGCAGGGGCCGCAGGCGGCGTGAGCGGGCCGCCCGCGCGGGCGCGGCGGCGGGTGCCGGCCGGGCGGCGCCGGCGGTGCGCCGGCCGCCGCCGACGGCCGGCGCCGCGGGAGCCCCGTCGATCACGGACTCGTTCACTCGGCGACCTTCAGGCCCTGCTTCTTCATCTCCGACACGGTCTTGTCCTGCGCGCCGCTGAGCGCCCCGGCGATCGTGCCCTTGCCCGCCCAGGCCTTGCCGAGGCCGTCGTCGAGGTCGGCGGCGGTCTTGGTCATCAGCGGGCCCCAGGTCCAGCTGGAGTTGACCTGCGGCGCGGCGGCGGCGAACACGTCGTAGATCTTCTGGCCGCCGAAGTACGGGTCGCCGCCCTTCAGCTGGGGCAGGTCGAGCAGCTTCTTGGCGGCCGGGTAGAGCGCGGCCTTCTCGACGAGGCCGCCGAAGGCGTCGCGGTCGGTGCCGAGCCAGTGCGCGAACTCCCAGGCGCCCTCGGGGTTGTCGCAGCCCTTCAGGACGGCGGTCGCGGACCCGCCCGCGTTGCCCACCTGGCCGGCTCCCTTGCTCCACTGCGGCAGCGGTGCCACCGCCCACTGGCCCGAGCCGCTCTTGGCACCGCCCTTGATGACACCGGCCTGCCAGACCGCGCCGACGACGGTGGCGATGTCACCGTTGCCGATGCCCGTGTACCAGGCCTGGTCGTACATCGGGGCGCCGCTGATCAGTTTGTCGTCGGCGAGGCCCTGCCAGTAGTCGGCGACCCGCTTGTTGGCCGCGGACGCCATGGTCACCTGCCAGGCGTCGCCCTGGACGCCGAACCACCCGGCGCCGGTCTGCCAGGCGAGGCCCGCGTAGTCGTAGTCCAGGTAGGGCGAGGAGATGTAGCGGTGCGGGTCCGAGGCGTGGATCCTCTTGGCGTCCTTGCGGTACTCGTCCCAGGTGACGGGCGGCTTCAGACCGAGCGAGTCGAAGACCTTCTTGTTGTAGAAGAGCGCCATGGGGCCGGTGTCCACGGGCGCGCCGTAGACGGCGCCGCCGAGGGAGACGGACTGCCAGGCCGCGCTCTGGTAGTCGCCCTGGTCGGCGGAGGCGTACTTGGTCACGTCCTTCAGGGCGCCCTGGGCGGCGAAGCTGGGCAGCGTCTCGTAGCCGACCTGGGCCAGACAGGGCGCGTTGCCCGCCTTCACCGCGTTGAGCATCTTCTGGTAGCCGCCCTTGGCGCCCGGCTGCACGGCCTGGTAGGTGACCTTGAGGTCCGGGTGGCTCTTGTTGAAGGCGGCGACGGCGTCCTCGTAACCGGGCGCCCAGCCCCAGAATGTGATCGATCCCTTGCCGGAGGCGGAGGACGAGCCGCCGTCGGATCCGCCGCATCCCGTGGCGGTGAGGGCGAGGCCCAACGCTCCCGCTATCCCGGCAATTCGGGCAATGGATCGCTTCACGGCTCCTCCTGAAGGGCTTGGGTGGTGCGGAGGAGGTGCCTCCGCGAGGCCAGGCGCACGGCACGGGGCAGAGGCCCGGCCGTGGGCCGGCGCGCTGAATGCCGAAACTATGGCAGAGAATGTTATCGATGCCAATAGTGGGGTCCAGAGAAAGCCCCGACCCGGTGAAAGAGCTGATGAACGGCCGTGTGGGCGATATCATCGACGTCCGGTACGAGGAAGGAACCCATGGCGAAGCTCAAGGACGGCGGGGGACGGCCGCCGGGGATGGCGGACGTGGCCCGGGTGGCGGGGGTGTCGGCGCAGACCGTGTCCCGGGTGCTGTCGGGCCACCCCAATGTGCAGGAGAAGACGCGCGCCAAGGTCCTGACCGCGGTGGAGCAGCTCGGCTACCGCCGCAACAACGCGGCCCGCATGCTCTCCTCGGGCCGCAGCCGCACCATCGGCGTGGTGACGCTCCAGACGAACTTCTACTCGCGGGCCGCGGTCACCTCGGGCATCGAGCACGCCGCCGAGGCCGCCGGGTACGCGGTCAGCACCGCGACCACCACCTCGCTGGACACCTCCGCCATCGAGGCCGCCCTGTCCCGCCTGGCCGACCAGGACGTGGAGGGCGTCATCCTGTCGGTGCCGCTGATCCACGGCAGCCCGCGCATCGAGCAGCTCACCCGGGCCACGCCCACCATCACCATCGACGGCTCACGCACCGACGCCACCGAGGTCGTCGCCATCGACCAGGGCCTGGCCGCCCGGCTGGCCACCCGGCATCTGCTCGACCTCGGCCATGACACGGTCTGGCACATCGCGGGCCCCGAGGAGTGGCTGGAGGCCGCGGCGCGGCGCGACGGCTGGCGCAGCACCCTTCAGGAGGCGGGCCGCCCGGTGCCGCCGCCGCTGGAGGGCGACTGGTCCCCGGCCTCCGGCTACCGCAACGGGCTGATCCTGGGCCGGATCCCGGACGCCACGGCGGTGTTCGTCGCCAGCGACGAGATGGCCTTCGGCGCCATCAGGGCCCTGCACGAGCTGGGGCGCCGGGTGCCCGAGGACATCTCCGTGGTCGGGGTCGACGACATCGAGCTGGCCGAGTACTGCTCGCCGTCCCTGACCACCGTCGCCCAGCCGTTCAGCCAGATGGGCACGCTCGCCGTGGCGCATCTGCTGCGGCTGATCGCCGACCCGGGCGCGGTGCCCGAACCGGCCTCGGTGGACCCGCAGTTGATCGTCCGGGCCAGCACCGCACAGGCCGGTGCCCCGGCCCGGGGGGCCGGGGCACCGTAGCGCGGCGGACCGGTCAGCCCGCGCAGTGGAACTTCGCGTCCGCCCAGTCCCCGTGGTCACCGGACTTGGTGCCGTCCGTGTCGGTCACCACCAGGTGGACATGGCGGGCCCCGGCCAGCGGCACGTTCACCGGCAGCGGGTCCGAGGCGCCGCTGACGGTGGGGGAGGACCACACCTTCTTGCCGTCGGCGACCACCGAGAACGACACCCCGCCGTAGCCGTTGATCTCGTCGTCGACACCGGCGGTCGCGGTCAGGGAGGAGCACTGCCCGCCGAGCCAGAACTCGATGTCGGAGTCCGCGTGCACCCCGATGCCCTTGGCGTACGTGGTGCCGTTCAGGGTGAGCGGACGGCCGTCGCCCGCCGCCGACTCGCCGTTGCTCTGATCGCGTTCGGCCGGTCCGTAGCCGTTGGTGGAGCCCAGCCAGGCCAGGTCACTGGCCCAGCTGTCGCCCTTGGGCGGCGCGGGCATGGTGCGCAGCGCGGTCCGCGCGGTGGCGGTGTGCTCCTCGCCCGCCGCCCGGTAGCGCGCGCCGCCGCTCAGCACGGCCTCGCCCGCCGTGGCACCGGCCGGGGCGGTCACGGTGAACCGCGCGCTCACCCGGCGGCCCGGCGCGACGCGGCCCAGCTCCTTGGCCGGTGACACCGTCCAGCCCTCGGGCGCGGTCAGGGACAGCCGGGTCGCGGTGGCGCCGGTGCGTCCCGCCGTGAAGTCCACGTTCACCTCGGCGGAGACCCCCGCGCCCAGCTCCTCGGGCGCGGTGACCGCGAGGTCGCCGGTGGCCCCGGGCACCTTGCCGCCCAGCGCGCTCGCCCCGGCGAGGTCGATCCGGAAGCCGTGCGCGGTGCTCAGCGCGCGGGTCTTCACCTGCACGACCCCGGCCCGGTCGGAGGGGTCGTACCACCAGCCCTGGCCAGCCGCGTCGAAGGCGGCCTTCGAGGTCAGGCGGGGCAGCGTCCGGCCGTCCAGACCCACCTGGGCCGGGGCCGAACCGGTGTGCACGGTGAAGGCGTACGGGCGGCTCTTCTGCTTGCCGGTGAAGTCACCGGACTCGGCGCCGACCGCGATGCGCACGGAACCGGCGCCGCTGCGCGGAGCGGTCACCGTCACCGGCTGCTCGCCGTACTTCCCGGCGCGGTGCTGCCGGGTGACGCCGTCGTCCTCGTACAGGGTGAAGGTGCTGCGGCCCTGCGGGTAGACGTCCCAGGCCAGCGGGGAGCCGGCGGTGCGGTCCTGGTAGGAGTTGACGCCCGGCCACATCGGGATCGTGGCGCCCGCCCTGACGAACAGCGGCAGGGTGTCCAGCGGCGCCTGGTAGCCGTTCACGGTGACCGGCCCGTGGTACGTCCTGCCGGTCCAGTAGTCGACCCAGTCGCCCTTGGGCAGGTAGATGCCGTCGCGGACCGAGGTGTCGCTGTAGACCGGCGCGACCAGGAAGTCCTTGCCGGTCAGGAACTCGTACTTGGCGGCGTCGCCCGCCGCCTTCGGGTCGTCGGGGTACTCCAGCGCCAGCGGACGCACGGCGCCGACGCCGGTGCGGTTGGCCTCGGCCGCGTACGTGTACATGTACGGCAGCAGCGATTCCTTGAGCTTCAGGTACTTGCGGTTGATGCTGGTGTACGGCTCGCCGTACTGATAGGGCTGCTTGTCCTTGGCGGCCCAGCCGTCCATGGTCATCACGGCCGGCAGGAAGGACTTCCATTGCAGGTCGCGGGTGTACGTCTTGGCGCTGCCGCCGAAGATGCCGTCCACGTCACCGGAGGTGTAGGCCAGCCCCGACATGGTGGCGCCCGCGTACGTCGGGATCTGCCAGCGGATGTAGTCCCAGCTGCCGGACTGGTCGCCGCTCCACTGCACCCCGCAGCGCTGCGCGCCCGACCAGCTCTCCGGCGCCCAGGTGAAGCCGCGCGCGTCGCTGTTGTCCTCGATGCCCTGGTAGGCGGCCTTGCAGCCGTCCAGCGCGAACTTGTAGCCGTCGCCCACCCAGGCCACGTCCAGCTTGGCCACCCGCTGGCCCGCCTTGACCTGGTCGGCCAGCTTGTCGAGGCCGTCCTCGGTCCACAGACCCATCTGCATCTTGCGGGAGTTGAGGCCCTTGGCGGTCTCGGCGAGGTTCTCGTAGCCGCAGCCGTAGCCGTCGTTGACGAGCATCCAGCCCAGCGGCATGTCGTTCTTGGCGTAGTCGTCGGCGACCTTGAGCGAGTCCAGGGTGTGCCGCTCGCCGCGGTTGGCGTTGTGCAGATAGCAGTCCGAGTCGCCCACCTCCAGGCCGTAGACCGGCGGGAGCATCGGGCGGCCGGTCAGCTTGGTGTACTGGCCGATGACGTCCTTGGCGGTGTTCCCGGCGAAGTAGTAGGCGTCGAAGCGGTTCTCCCGCTCGGTGGTGGTGACCGGGTCGGTGAAGGCGTAGGTGCCGGGCGCGTAGGTGTTGCGGTAGACGCCGTAGCCCGCCGAGGAGAGGTAGAACGGCACCGAGTTGGGGTGGCCGCCCTCGTTCCAGTTGTAGTCGACGCCGACCTGGAGCGTCTTGCCGCGGTGCGAGGTGTTGCCGCTGCCGTTCTGCTCGCCCGTGCCGTAGAACTGCTCGTCGGCGCCGCGCGCCAGGGTCTGGGTGGTGGCGGTGCCGTCCCAGCTGATGCCGCGCGACTCCTCCCACAGCCGGGTGCCGTCGGCGCGGTACAGGCCGAACCGCAGCGCCGACTTGTAGGCGCGCAGGGTCACCTTGTCCGTGGACAGCTCGTAGCGGTCGCCGCGGTCGCGCCAGCGGGTGGCGGGCGCCTTGCCCTGGGGCAGCACGATGTCGGTGCCGACCGGGTCGGTGAACGTGCCGTCGGGGGCGACCTCGATGCGGAAGGTGTCGGCCGTGACGAAGGTGACCCGCGCCTTGGCCGTGCCCGCCGTGAACGTGTAGGCGGCGCCGGAGTGCGCGAAGCCGGTGACCGCGCCGATCACGGAGGAGGCCGTGGCACCGGCCGGCTCGGCCGCCAGGGCCGGTGCCGAGGGGCCGGCCGTGGTCGCGAGCACCGCGAGCACGGCCGCGGCCGCCAGTGCCGCCCCCGAGGAGCGGCGGGCCTTTCGTCTGCGGGGTGGAGCGGTCATGTCGATCCCTTCGCACACGTCACTGAACCGGACAATGATGATTGAACGTGCTTGGTAGGGTGCTCAAACAAGCAGAATCAATCACGCGAAGAAGGTATAGCGCACCGCCGTCCCGCTGACCAGAGTGCGCACCGACCCGTTCCACGGGCCTTGCCCGGCAGTGGAGTTGCCGGTTCCCGGCAGTACACGCGGCCGCCGGTAAGGTGCCCGGATGATCGTGGTTCCGGAGGCGTTTGCCCGGGGCACCGTCGCGCGCGAGGGGGCGCCGGGGGCGGCCTGGATCGCGCGGCTGCCCGCTCTGGCGGAAGAGCTGATGCGGCGCTGGGAGTGCGTGCCCGACGGGGCGGTGCTGCACGGAGGAGTCGGGCTGGTGGTCCCCGTGCTCCGGCCGGGCGGGCGGCCCGCCGTGCTCAAGGTGTCGTTTCCGCACCCCGGCAACATCCATGAGCCGGACGCGTTCGCCGCGTGGCGCGGGCGCGGCGCCGTCCTGCTGCACGCGCGCGACGACGCGCGCTACGCGCTGCTGCTGGAGCGGGCCGGGACCACGCCCCTGGGCCGGCTCGCGGACGGCGACGAACTGGTCGCGGTCGCGGGCCGGCTGAGCCGACGGCTCGCCGTCCCGGCCCCGCCGGGGCTGCCCCGGCTCGCTGACCGTGCCCCCGAGTGGGAGGCACAACTGAAAGCGGACGCAGAGGAGTTGCCGCACCGCCTCGCGCCGGGGACGCTGGGCGCGGCGCTCGCCACCGTCCGCGAACAGGGCCGCGCCCAGCCGGAACTGATCGTCCACGACGACCTGCACGCCGGGAACATCCTGCCCGGCGAGCGGGAACCGTGGCTCGCCGTCGACCCCAAGGGATGTGCGGGGGATCCCGCCTACGACGGCGGAACACTGCTCAAGTCCCGGGCGCTGTCCCTCATCGGCGCCGACGACCTCGCCAGGGCCGCGCACCGGATCCTGGACGTCTTCTCCGAGGCCGCCGGGCTCGACCGCGCACGCGTCCTGAGGTGGGCCCAACTCCATGCCGTCCAGGCGGCGTTCTGGGGGCGCCGCCACGGGTTCCGGGTGGCCCGCCGGGGAGCGGAACTGGACCGGCTCACGGCGTTCGCCGAGGCGCTGGCGGAACTGCTCGCCGAGGGCGCGTAGAGCCCGCGGAGCGCGTGGGGAGGGCCCGGGGACACCGGCGGGCCGCGGCGCCCGGGGGTGCGCCGCGGCCCGTGCGGTACCGGACCGGCCGGGTCACCGGACCGGCCGGGTCAGACCACGCTGTCGCGCAGCTCGCTCAGCGTGTCCTCGGTCAGCTTCCGGGGAGCGCTGTCGGCGTCGACGAGGACGACCGTGCACTCGGCGGCGCGGGTGAGGGCGGCCGTGAAGCTTCCGTCGGCGAACTGCGCGAGCGGCCCGCGCGGCGAGCGGCCCACGGCGACCGCGCGCGCCCCGACTCCGGCGGCGTGCCGGGCCAGGGCGCGGCCCGCGGCGGCGTGGTCGCCGACGCCGGTCAGGATCTGGCCGGAGGCGGCGACGCCCCGGGCGGCGAGCCGGTCGAGGTGGGCGGTGACCGTGGCCCGCGCCCGCTCGTCGGACTCGGTGTCGACGGCCTGCTCCTCCACCACGGCCGTCTCCTCGACGTGCACGATCTCCAGCGGACTGCCGGTGTCGCGGGCGACGCGGGCGGCGGCGTCGACGACGGCGGCGGCCCCGTCATGGGCGCCGACGGCGACGACGACCGGCCGGGCACCGGCCGCGGCCGGGGCGCCCACGGGGGTGAGCGCCGGGGCGACGGGCTCTCCGTCACCGGTGTGCGCCTCGGCCCGGCGCAGCAGCCCGTGTCCGCTGGCGAGGACCGGGATGGCGAGCAGGAAGGTGGCGGCGCCCAGGTAGAAGGGGACACTGAGGTCGGTGGCGTCGGCCAGCTTCCCGGCGACGTAGGGCGCCAGGCCGCCGCCGATGAAGCGCAGGAAGCCGTACGCGGAGGAGGCCACGGGGCGCTCGACCGGCGAGACGAGCATGACCGCCTGGGTGGTCAGGGTGTTGTTGATGCCGATGAACGCGCCGCTGACGATGACCGCGACGATGACCACGGTGGGGGTGGACACCCCGGCCGCGATGACCGCCATCACGATGCCGAGGCCCAGCAGGTTGGCGTACAGGACCGGGGCGGTGCCGTACCGCGCCTGGAGGCGGGGTGCGAAGAAGACGCTGAACGCGGCGACCAGCAGGCCCCAGCCGGTGAAGACGAGCCCGAGTTCATGGGCGCTCAGCTTCATCGGGTACGGCGCGTAGCCGAGCATCGTGAAGAAGCCCCAGTTGTACAGCAGGGCCATGATGCCCATGGTCAGCAGACCGCGGTGGCGCAGCGCCCTGAGCGGGGCGAGCGGCGAGGTGGGCCGCTTCGGCCTGGGCAGCGAGGGCACCAGGACGAGGGTGGCGACCAGCGCGACGGCCATGAGGACGGCCACGCCGAAGAACGGGCCGCGCCAGCTGACGGCGCCCAGTTCGCCGCCGAGCAGCGGGCCGACCGCGATGCCGAGGCCGAGCGCGGTCTCGTACAGGATGATCGCGCCCGCGAAGCCGCCGCTGGCGGAGGCGACGATCACGGCCAGCGAGGTCGCGATGAACAGGGCGTTGCCGAGGCCCCAGCCGGCCCGGAAGCCGACGATGCCGTCGATGGAGCCGGTGCAGCCGGCCAGCGCCGCGAAGACGACGATGACGGCCAGACCTATGACGAGGGTGCGCTTGGCGCCGAAGCGGCTGGAGAACCAGCCGACGAACAGCATCGCCACGGCGGTGACGATCAGATAGCTGCTGAACAGCAGCGACACCTGGCTCGGCGTGGCGTGCAGGCTCTCCGCCAGGGCGGGCAGGATCGGGTCGACCAGGCCGATCCCCATGAACGAGATCACGCAGGCGAACGCCACGGCCCAGACGGCCCTCGGCTGCCGGAACGGGCTGGCCGTCTTTCCGTGCGGTGCACTCATTGCCGCTTCTCTCCACTCGGGTGTGTCGGGATGGAACGCTCTCGGGGCACGACGGGGCGGGCCGCCGCGGTGGCGGCACGGGGGCAGGTGCGCCGTGCCCTTACGGCACGGGCCGGTCCTGGACCGCGCGGGCCAGTGCGGGCAGGGCGACGCGCACCGCGTGCTGCTCGGGTCCGGTCAGTTCCCCGACGAGCCGCTCCAGTGCCCGCATCCGCTCGGCCCGCCGCTGCCGGTAGAGCGCGAGGCCGGTCTCGGTGGCCTCCACCAGGACGCCCCGGCCGTCGGTCCGGTCGGCGGTGCGCCGCACCAGGCCCGCGCGCTCCAGACGGGTGACGAGCTGGGTCATGTTGGGCTGCGAGGCGTTCTCGGCGCGGGCGAGTTCGGTGAGCCGCTGCGGCCCCTCGCGGCCCAGCCGCCCGAGCGCCATGGAGGCCGCGGTGCTCAGACCGCCGGCCGTGGCGCTCTGGCGCACGTACCGGACCATCTGCTCCACGGCGGTCATCAGGTCCTCGGCGGTCGCGTCCGCCTCCGGCTGGTCCATAACCCGCTTATGCATAAGCGCATTATGCATCTACGTGTACGGTGAAGCAAAGTTCGCGGGGGCGGGCCGGGAGCGGACCCGGGGGCGGGGCGCGGGCGTTGATCACGGCCTCCGTAGGCTGGACGCCATGGCGGAAGACTCTCCCTTGATCCAGAGCCTGCGATCGGCCGTCGCGGCGGCACCCGCGGACGTACCCCTGCGTCTGCACCTGGCCGAACTCCTCCTCGGCGCGGGCCGGTCCGACGCGGCGGTCGCCGAGGTCGCCGCGGCCCTCCAGCACGCGCCCGGCGACGCGCAGGCCCGGGAGCTGATGGCACGCGCCATGGGCGTGCCGCAGCAGCCCCCATCCGCATCCGCGCCCGCTGCCGAGCCGCCGCCCGCTTCCGAGTCTCCGGCCATGCCCGAACCTCCGGCCACGCCCGAACCTCCGGCCACGCCCGAACCTCCGGCCACGCCCGAACCTCCGGCCACGCCCGAGCCTCCGGCCGCCCCCGGGTTCCCGGCCGCCCCCGCGCAGGAGCCCGCCGCACCGCGCGGGCCCCGGCCGCCCGCCCCGGAGGGCTTCGACTGGCGGGCCGCCGAGGAGCAGGTCGGCGACATCGTGCCGCCGCGCTTCACCGAGACCCCGCTGGCCGCCGACGGGCAGGACGCGCCGGGCGGCGCCGACGCCTGGGACGTGGACGCGCCCGGCACGGTGCGGCTCGCCGACGTCGGCGGGATGCGGGAGGTCAAGGACCGGCTGGAGGCGGCCTTCCTCGCCCCCATGCGCAACCCCGAACTGCGCAGGCTCTACGGCAAGAGCCTGCGCGGCGGGCTGCTGCTGTACGGGCCGCCCGGCTGCGGCAAGACGTTCATCGCCCGCGCGGTCGCCGGTGAACTCGGCGCGGGCTTCCTGTCCGTGTCCGTCAACGACGTCCTGGACATGTGGGTCGGCAACTCCGAGCGCAACATGCACGAGATCTTCGAGACGGCCCGCCGCCAGGCGCCCTGCGTGGTCTTCCTCGACGAACTCGACGCGCTCGGCGCCAAGCGCAGCCGTACCGCGCACAGCGGCATGCGCAACACCGTCAACCAGTTGCTCACCGAGCTGGACGGCATCGACTCGGCGGCCAACGAAGGGGTGTTCGTGCTCGCCGCGACCAACGTCCCCTGGGACGTGGACCTCGCCCTGCGCCGCCCCGGACGCCTGGACCGCACCCTGCTCGTCCTGCCGCCCGACGCCCCGGCCCGCGAGGCGGTCCTCCGCTACCACCTGCGCGACCGCCCCGTCGAGAACATCGACCTGGGCCGCCTGGCCAAGGCCACCGACGGCTTCTCCGGGGCCGACCTCGCCCATGTGTGCGAGGCCGCCGCCGAGCGCGCCCTGCTCGACTCCGCGCGCACCGGCACCGTCCGCATGATCGGCACGAAGGACCTGCTGGCCGCGGCCCAGGACGTGGTGCCCTCCACCGGCCCCTGGTTCGCCTCGGCCCGCAACGTGGCCATGTTCGCCAACGAGGGCGGCATGTACGACGACCTGGTCGCCTATCTGAGGAAGAAGCGCAAGCTGTGACCGCCGTCCGGAAGGGGGTGGCCCGGTCGTGACCACCGCGCACCCGGCGGTCGGCCGGGCCGACGGGCTCCTGGGCCTCGGGCGGTACGAGGAGGCCGCCGCCCTGCTGGGCGGCCATCTCGCCGAGCACCCCGACGACGCCCGCGCCTGGCTGCTGCTCGGCCGCGCCCGGCACGCCCTCCAGCGGTACCGCGAAGCCCTCGACGCCTGCGACGAGGCGCTCGGCGCCGACCCGCACTACGTCGACGCGCTGATCCTGCGCGGCACCGTGCTGCGGCACGTCGACGGCCGCTTCGAGGAGGCCGAGGAGGCGCTGCGCGCGGCGGTGCGCCTCGCCCCGCACCACTGGTACCCGTACGCCCGGCTCGCCGACCTCGTCTTCCGGGCCCGGCTGGTCCGGCGCGGCCAGGCCAGGGGCGGACAACTGGAGGCGCGGGACCTGACCGAACTGGCCGCGGAGCCGGCCGCCCTCGCGCGCGAGGCGCTGCGGCTGGGTCCCGAGGAGGTGTACGCCCATGAGGTCGCCCAGCTGATCGCCCGGCTGTCGGGCGACGCGGCCGCCGCCGACGCGCTGGACCGGGCGATCCTGCGGCTCGACCCGCAGCACCCGGAGGCGCTGGCCAGGCGCACCCGCAAGGTGGCGAGCGCGGCCGGTGTCAGGGCCGCCGAGGCGGCCGCCCTGTATGCGGACGCGCTCGCCGTCACCCCCGGCTCGGCCGCCATGCGGCAGGGCCTGGACCACGCCTCCTACCGCCTGCTGCGCGGGACCCGCTGGCTCGCCCTGCTCTGTGTGGCGCTCTCCGGCGCCGGTGTGGGGCTGTTCTCCTCGGACACCTCCCGCGCGCTGCCCCTCTCGCCGGGGCAGCGGCTGTGGGACCTCGTTCCGATGGCGGTGATCTGGGGCGTGGGCGCGCTGCTGCGCTACCGCAGGCTGCGCGCGGGCGTCCGGATCAATCTGCTCTCGCTGGTCCGCCGCCGTCTGTGGCCGCGGATCGTCCTGGGCCAGGCCGCCTGGGCGATGGTCTGCGCCCTGCTGCTCACCCAGGTGCCGTGGACGGAGCGCACCGGGCCCGAGTTCCTGTTCTGGGCCGGCCTGCTGCCCACCTTCGTGACGCTCTGGTTCGACCGGAAGATGGGCTGACCCCTCCGCTTCCCCGACGGCTCCTTCTGCTCTTCCGTCGCCTTTTCAGCGCTTCCCGGCACTTCCCTTTCTTCCGTGCTTTTCGCTTCTTTTCCTTCTTTTTCTTGCGGTCCTTCTTTCTTGTGTTCCTGCTGCTTCCCGGTCGGCCGCGGAGCGTGCTTCACCTCTCGTTCATCTTTCGGCCATTTACAGGACTCCTGGAATCGACCCGCGATTCTCATCGGCTCCTCATGTGCTCTTGGTTGCGTATGGCCGGGGCGGGCGGTCGGCGACGTAGGAGCGAGGAGGCGCATGGTGTCCGTGTCTGAGGTGGCCGCGAGCGGTGACGAGGGGAGCGAGGAGCCGCTGCATGTGGCCAGCCGGTTGCACGCGTTCAACCGGTTCGAGCTGAAATACCTGGTCCCGGTGGAGCAGGCCGCGGAGATCCGGGACGAACTGGCCGAGCGGATGGACCGGGATCTGCACAGTCCGGTCGGCGGTTACGGCGTGTGGAGCCTGTACTACGACAGCCCCCGGCTCCGTTTCTACTGGGAGAAGATCGAGGGCCTGAAGTTCCGCCGCAAGCTGCGCATCCGGCATTACGGCGACCTCGACGGGGTCACCGAGGAATCCCCGGTCTGCGTGGAGATCAAGCAGCGGGTGAACCGGGTCACGCAAAAGCGCCGTATCACCCTTCCCTACGCCGTGGCACGGCAGTTGTGCGACGACCGGGAACTGGTGGAGCACTCAGCGAAGGAACGTGCCTTCGTCCAGGAGGTCCTCGAACTGGTCGTGCGGCTCGATCTGCGGCCCACCGCGATCACCGGCTACCAGCGCGAGGCACTGGTCGGCCGGGCCGCCGACACCGGGCTGCGGGTCACCTTCGACCGGCGGATCCGGGGCCGGGACCGCGACTTCCACTTCGGCACGCGGACGCCGGAGAACCGGTTCACGGTCCCGCCGCACCTGTCGGTCATGGAGATCAAGGTGAACGAGCGCACCCCGCACTGGATCACCGACCTGGCCGCCCGCCGCAATCTCGACCTCGTCCGCGTCTCGAAGTACGTGCAGTCCATCGAGGCGTTCGGCCTGGCACCCCGCTCGGTCTTCCACATCGGCGAGACGGACGTCCCGCCGCACCCCACCACCGAAGGTCTGCCGCAGCAGCGGCCGGCGCGGAACGCGTCGTTGAAGGTAGGAGCACAGTGAACTTCGACTTGCAGGAACTCAGCGGCACGTTCAGCGTGGCCGACGTCGTGGTGGCGATGGTGCTGTCCTTCGTCCTGTCCACCCTGATCGGCTACGTGTACCGGTACACGCACCGCAATGTCTCCTACAGCCAGTCCTACGTGCAGACACTCGTGATCGTCGGCATGATCGTCGCGCTGATCATGCTGGTCGTCGGCTCGAACCTGGCGCGGGCCTTCTCCCTGGTCGGCGCCTTGTCCGTGGTCCGCTTCCGCAACGCCGTCAAGGAGACCAGGGACGTCGGGTTCATCTTCCTGGCGATGGCGATCGGCATGGCCTGCGGCGCCCGGTTCTACACGCTGGCCGCCGTCGGCGCGGTGGTCGTCTGCGCCGTCGTCGTCGTGATGTTCAAGTTCGACTGGTTCGCGCTGAACGTGCAGCGGCAGGTCGTCAAGGTCCAGGTGCCGGCCGGTGAGGACCACACGCCGCAGATCAGGGACGTACTGATCAAGTACACCAGCGAGTTCGAGCTGGTGAGCACCGAGACCATCCGCGGCGGCGCGCTGACCGAGGTCTTCTACACGGTGCGGCTGAAGAAGGGCGCCGAACCCGGCGACCTGGTCAGCGCGCTCCAGGAGCGGACGTCCGGCCAGCGGGTCACGGTCCTGACCGGTTACGACACCACGGATCTGTGATGGCCGAAGACACCCCCGTGCGGCGCGGGCGGAGGCTGCGCGACCGGCTCCCCGTACGGCTGCGCCACCACTGGAGACCCGCCGCGAGCCTGGGCGTGGGACTGGCCGCGATGGTGGTCTTCCTGGGCGACGCGCGGATCTCCCCGTACGTCACGTCGTCCTCCCGGGCCGAGGGCGACCCCATCACCGACGACGTCCGAGGCTCGGTGGACCTGTACGACACATCGGTCCCGCACTCGATCCAGCTCACCTACCGGCAGACCGAGTTCGACAAGATGATGAAGGAGTTCAAGAAGGACGGCACCAAGGACTACATCGAGGCCGACCTCGTCGTCGACGGCGTCTACCTCAACGACGTCGGGATCCGCCTCAAGGGCAACTCCACGCTGTCCTCCCTGCGGGGCGGCCGGGGTCTGCCGGGCGGCGGCCGCGAGCTGCCCGGTGCCCCCCAGGGCGCCGCGGCGGGCGGCGCTCCCACGGCCGGCGCCCCCGGGGCGGGCGCGGGGGCGCAGCGCGGCCAGGGGCGGCCCGCGGGCGGCGGGCCCGGCGGCATGGGCGGGATGGTGCAGTACGACCTCTCGCCGAGCAGACCGGAGGAGCTGCCCTGGCTGGTCAAGATCGACGAGTATGTGGAGGGCCGCGCCTACCAGGGCGAGCGGGAGATCTCGCTGCGCCCCGGCAGCAACGGCCAAGTCCCCCTCAACGAGGCGCTGTCCCTCACTCTGACCGGGAAGAGCGGGCAGAAGGCCGAGCGGTACGGCTTCACCGAGCTGAAGGTGAACAATCGGCCCGCCGCCACCCGGCTCATGGTCGAGGCGCCCGACACCGACTACGCGGCCGACGTCGGCGACGGCAACGGCGTGCTGTACAAGGCGAAGGCGGGCGGCAGCTTCGAGTACCGCGGCGAGGACCCGACCGAGTACGAGACCTCCTTCGCCCAGCTCGACAAGAAGGGCAGCCAGGACCTCGAACCGGTGATGCGGCTCATCAAATGGGTCAACGGCGCCTCGGACGAGGAGTTCGCCCGGGACCTCGGCAGATATGTCGACGTCGATTCGCTGGCCGCCTACCTGGCGACACAGAACCTGCTGCTGAACTTCGACGACATGGCCGGTCCCGGCAAGAACTACCTGCTGTGGTACGACCTGGACACCAGGAAGTTCTCCGTCCTCGGCTGGGACTACAACCTCACCTTCAGCGGTGACGCGAAGGCGGGCCCGGACGACTCCGTCGGCATGCCGGGCGGAGGGCCCGGGGGAGCGGCGGGCGGCACGCCCGGAGGGACACCCGGCAAGGCGCCGGAGGGGATGCCGGACCAGCCACCGGAAGGGATGCCGGACCAGGCGCCGCAGGGTATGCCCGAGAAGGCGCCGGAAGGCATGCCCGGCGAAGCGGCCGGCGGCGGCGGGGGCGCGGACGCACCGGCGGGCCGAGGGGGCTTCATGCAGCACGTCCTGAAGACCAGGTTCCTCGGGTCGGACGCCTTCGACGCCGTCTACAAGAAGGCGTACCAGCGGCTCTACCGGGAGTTCTACGGCTCGGGCGAGGCGGACCGGCAGCTGAAGTCCCTCGCGGAACAGGTGCGCGCCACCGGCGCCGCGTCCAAGGAGCTGGACACCGCGCTGACCAAGCTCACCAAGACCGTCACCGACCGCACCCGGGCCCTGGCCGGGGACAAGGAGGTGACCGGCTGACCGCCCCGGCGCCCCGGGCCGCCCGCCACGGCGGAGCCGCCCGGGGCGCCGGACCCCTTGCCGCACCGCACCCCGGGCGGCTCACAAGAACCGCACAGCCGCGCCGCCTACCGTTGCGCGGGCCGAGGCCGCGACCGCCCGGCCCCGCTCCCGCCCCGTCCGTATCCCGAGGTGCCAGCACGTGACCGACCCGCACAGCTCACCGCGCACGTCCGCCGCCGGGCACACGGTCCTGGTGGTGGAGGACGACGCCAGCATCCGCGCCCTGCTCACCTCCGCGCTCGGCGTGGCCGGATACGCCGTGGCGAGCGCGGCCAGCGGACAGGAGGCCATGGCCGAGGCCGCGGGCCGCCGTCCCCATCTGATCGTCCTGGACGTCGTGCTGCCCGACACCGACGGCTTCCGGCTCACCCGCGAGCTGCGCGCACAGGGCGTGTACACCCCGGTGCTGTTCCTCACCGCACGGACCGGGGTCGAGGACCGGATCATCGGCCTCAGCTCGGGCGGCGACGACTACGTCACCAAGCCCTTCCACGTCCAGGAGGTGCTGCTGCGCATCCGCGCCATCCTGCGCCGCAGCAACGCCCCCGCCTCCACCACCGGCAGCAGCCCGCCCCTGCGCTACGCCGACCTCACCCTGGACGAGGCCACCCGCGACGTACGGCGCGCCGGCCATCCGCTGAAGCTCTCGCCCACCGAGTTCCGGCTGCTGGCCTGTCTGCTGGCCCACCCCGAACGGGTGCTGGAGAAGGCCGAGATCCTCCAGCAGGTCTGGCGCTACGACTTCTCCGGCGACACCCGCATCGTCGACACCTACATCAAGAACCTGCGCCGCAAGGTGGACCGCTTTCCTCCCGCGCTGATCCACACCGTGCGCGGGGTCGGCTACTGCCTGCGGCTGCCGCGCGACGACACGCGCGCGGCCGGCCGGTGAGAGGGCTGCGCCGGCTGCGCCCGCGGTCCCTGCGCAGCCGCCTCGTGCTGCTCTCCTGTCTGCTGGCCACCGGCGCCGTCCTGCTGTGCCAGCTCGCCGGGCTGACGGTCCTGCGCGGCTGGCTCACCGACCAGGTGGACCACCGGCTCTCCCACTTCCGCCCCCCGGACGGGGTCTACGCGGACCTGGCCGCCGGTACAGCGCCACGGCCGCCCCGCCCGGACGACGCGCTGCCCTCGGACTACCGCGTCTACTTCTACGACACCGGCGGCAACCTGCTGCCCGCGTCGCTGGGCAGCGACGACGGGCCCGGACCCCGGCTGCCGCGGCACGCGGCGGAACTGGATCTGCCGGCCGGGCGCCCGAGCACCGTCGCGGCCGAGGACGGGTCCCCGGGCTCCGGCTGGCGCGTGATCGCCTACCCCGGGCCCGACCGGATGCGCACCGTCGTGGCCCTGCCGCTGGACACCGTGGACGGCGCCACCGCGAAACTCCTCTGGCTGAGCCTCGGTCTCGGCGCCGCCGTCGCCGTCACGGTCGGCGCCCTCGGCAGCAGCGCCGTCCGGCTCGGGCTGCGCCCGCTGACCCGCGTCGAGCACACCGCCCAGCGCATCACCGAGGGCGCCCTGGAACTCAATGTCCCGGTGGCCGAACCGGACACCGAGGTCGGCCGGCTCGGCCGGGCCCTGAACACCATGCTCGACCGTCTGCGCACCGCCCTGCACCGCACGGAGACCTCCGAGGCGCGGCTGCGCCACTTCATGGCGGACGCCGGGCACGAGCTGCGCACCCCGCTCACCGCCATCCAGGGGTTCGCCGAACTCCTCCTCGACGAACCCGGCATGTCCGACCGGAGGCGCCAGGAGGCGCACGCTCTGATCGCGCACAACGCCGACCGCATGAGCCGGCTCGTCGACGACCTGTTCCTGCTCGCCAAGCTCGGTGACGCCCCGGTGGCGCACCGGGAACCGGTCGACCTGCTCTCCCTCGCGGCCGACGCCATCGCCACCACCGCGGTACGCCACCCCCACCGGGCCATCGCCCTGGAACCGCTCGTGACCCGTCCCGCCGAGGCCGAACACGCCCTGGACGTCATCGAGGCGCCCGGCGACCCGCACCAGCTGGCACAGGTCGTGGGCAATCTGCTCTCCAACGCCTGTGTCCACACACCCGCGGGCAGCGGCGTGCGGGTCCGGGTCGGCGCCACCCGCGCCGACGCCGGGGGGACCCTCGGCAGCGGCCGGAGGCTGCCGCCCGGCAGCCCCGTCTGTGTCGTCGAGGTCGCGGACGACGGCCCCGGCATCCGCCCCGACGAGGCCCCGCACGTCTTCGAACGCTTCTTCCGCGCGACCCCGCCCGGCCCCTGCGGGGGAGCGGCCACCGGGCCCGGCGCCGAACCGGGGTCCGGCCTCGGGCTCGCCATCGCCGCCGCCATCGCGGCGGCGCACGGCGGACGCCTCGAACTGGACAACCGGCCCGGCCGCGGCTGCACCTTCCGGTTGCTGCTGCCGGACGCCACGGCCCCGGCGGGCCGCGCCGACGAGCCGACCGACGAGCTTGCCGACGAGCAGGCCGACGAGCCGTGGCACGGCTGACCTGTCCCTCCTGGCCTCCGTCCCGGCGTCCGCCGCCGGAGCGGACGCCAGGAGGGACGGGTCAGCCGCGGGGCATCATCCCTCGGCGGCCGCTGCCGCGCGGGGGGTGCGCCGGGCCATCCACGCGGCGACCAGCGCGCCGGAGATGTTGTGCCAGACGGAGAAGACGGCGGCGGGCAGGGCGGCCAGCGGGCTGAAGTGGGCGGTGGCGAGCGAGGCGGCGAGGCCGGAGTTCTGCATGCCGACCTCGAAGGCCATCGCGCGGGAGGCGGGGCGGCCGAGCCGGGTGAGCCGGCCGCAGCCGTAGCCGAGGGCGAGCCCGCAGCCGTTGTGCAGCACGACCGCCAGCAGGACGGTGAGGGCGGCGGACTTCAGGGCGTGCGCGCTGCCCGCGACGACCACCGCGACGATCGCGGCGATGGCCAGCGAGGACAGCCACGGCATGGCGCCGAGCACCCGGCCGATGTACCGCCCGGCGACCAGGCGCACCACCACACCGCCGAGCACGGGCAGCAGCACCGTCTTGAGGATGTCGGTCACCATCGAGCCCGCGTCGACGGGCAGGTACTGGCCCGCGAGCAGCAGGGTGAGCGGCGGGGTCAGCAACGGGGCCAGCACGGTGGAGACGGTCGCCACGGAGACCGACAGGGCCACGTCGCCGCGGGCCAGGTAGGTGACCACGTTGGAGGCGGTGCCGCTGGGCGCGCAGCCGACGAGGATGACACCGGCGGCGAGCGCGGGCGACAGGTGCAGCAGGTGCGCGATCAGCCAGCCGAGTCCCGGCATGATCACGTAGTGGGCGGCCAGACCGAGCAGGACCACCCAGGGCCGTCGCGCCACGCCCTTGAAGTCCTCCAGGGACATGGTGAGCCCCATGCAGAACATGATCACGCCGAGCAGATAGGGCACGTCGGTGCCGTATCCGGCGAAGGTGCCGGGGAAGGCGAGACCGGCGGCGCCCGCGGCGATGACGAGGACGGGGAAGACGGTGACGGCCCGGCGGGCGGCGCGGTCGGCAGGGGAGGTCCCGGCCGGGGGCGTGGGGGTACCGGTGGGGGCGGTCGGGGTGTCTGGGCTGCGCATAAGACGCATGTAAATACCATGTATCAATATGCGGCAACGCTGTCTCATTATCCGGACGTCGTGGCGGGGTGGGCCGATACGCTTCCGGCCGTTCATCAAGAACGAACACAGTCCGACAGCATCATTGCCTCGGTTGCGTCCGGGTCCTAGGGTGTGCCTGGTTCCACAGCCCCCTCTGCCACCAGCGTCAGCGATCTGTACCGGCGTCAACTTCCGTTCGACATACCGACATCGCTCCTGTCGCCGACCCGGCGACCGACGAAAGCTCGTGTTCGGTTTACCAACAGCATCGGACAGTTGCCGGCGCTCCGCTCCCCACGGCGGCGCACTGTCCAGCATCGAGGAAGGCCATGGTCATGCAGCACCCGCACCCGCCCGCCGCGCACGGTCCCGCCCGGCCGGTCGTCAGCCGCCGCCGTCTGATCGGAGCGGGAGCCGCGGTCCTCGGAGCCTTCGCCGTGCCCGCGCTCCCGGGCCCGGCGTCCGCGGCCGCCGCCGACGGGCCGACGGCCACCGGCACGGAGTGGAACGGCCACATCGACGTCTTCCGGCTCGGGACCGAGCCCCCGCACACCACGCTCATGCCCTACGCCGACACGGACCAGGCCCTCAGGGCCGACCGCACCCGCTCGCCCTACCGGCAGAGCCTCGACGGGACCTGGCGTTTCGCCTGGTCGGCCCGCCCCGACCAGGGCGACGACACCTTCTACCGCACCGACCTGGACGACTCCTCCTGGGACACCCTCCCCGTCCCCTCCGTGTGGCAGACGCACGGCCACGACTTCCCGATCTACGTCAACATCACCTACCCCTACTGGGGAGCCAACGGCCTGGGCGAGGAGCCACAGCCGCCCGCCGCGCCCACCCGCTACAACCCCGTGGGCCGCTACCGGCGCACCTTCACCGTGCCGCGCGACTGGGCGGGGCGGCGGACGTTCCTGCACTTCGAAGGGGTCAAGTCCGCGCACTACGTGTGGATCAACGGCAAGCCGGCGGGCTACCACGAGGACTCGTACACCCCCGCCGAGTACGACATCACGCCGTACCTGGAGCCGGGCACCAACCAGATCGCCGTCGAGGTGTACCGCTACTCGGACGGCGACTGGCTGGAGGACCAGGACATGATCCGGGTGAGCGGGATCTTCCGCTCGGTCTACCTGTACTCCACGCCCGCCGTCCATCTGCGCGACTTCAGGCTGGAGACCCCGCTGCGCGACGGATACACCGCCGCCGACCTGGCGGTGACCGCGAGCGTACGGGCCTACGGCGGCGCGCACGAGGGCCGGTACACCGTGGAGACCCAGCTGTACGACCCGCGCGGCCACGCCGTCTGGCCGCGCCCGCTGGAGCAGAGCGCGGACCTCGGCTCGGTGCCCGCCGGACAGGACGTGACGGTGCACGCCTCCCGGGCCGTCCCCGCGCCCCGGCTGTGGTCGGCCGAGCACCCCGAGCTGTACACCGCCGTGCTGCGGCTGCGCGACCCGGCGGGCAAGGTGACCGAGACCCTCTCGCACCGGGTGGGCCTGCGCGAGTTCGCCCTGCGGGACGGGCTGATGCGCATCAACGGCAGGCCCGTCTCCCTGCGCGGCACCAACCGCCACGAGATGCACCCCGACCGCGGCACGGCACTGACCCGCGCGGACATGGCCGAGGACATCCGGACCATCAAGCGGCTGAACATGAACAGCGTCCGCACCTCGCACTACCCCAACAACCCGCACTGGCTCGAACTGGCCGACGAGTACGGGCTGTACCTGGTGGGCGAGACCAACCTGGAGACACACGGCATCCGCGACCGGTTCCCCGGCGACCACGCCGACTGGACCCGTGCCTGCGTCGCCCGCGCGCAGAACATGGTGCACCGCGACAAGAACCACGCCTGCGCCGTCATCTGGTCCCTGGGCAACGAGGCGGGCGGCGGCAGCACCTTCGTCGCCATGCACGACTGGATCCGCTCCTACGACACCACCAGAGTCATCCAGTACGAGGGCGACGACCGGCCGGGGATCAGCGACATCCGCTCCGCCATGTACGAGAGCCCCGCCCGCGTCGAGCAGCGCGCAGCGGACACGGGCGACACCCGGCCGTACGTGATGATCGAGTACTGCCACGCGATGGGGAACTCGAACGGCAACCTCAAGAAGTACTGGGACGTCGTCCGCCGCCACGACGTGCTCCAGGGCGGCTGGATCTGGGACTTCGTCGACCAGGGCCTCAACTGGCCCACTCCTGAACGCACGTCGCTGACCGAGACGGGACCCGCCGGGCTCACCGGCGAGGTGCTGCCGGCCCACGCGGGCTTCACCCGCGGCGAGGGCGTCTCCGGCACCACCGTCTTCGCCCGTGACGACCGCCTCGACCTCACCGGCTCCCTCACCCTGGAGGCGTGGATCACCCCGCGCGTGACCGGCTACCACCAGCCGCTGATCGCCAAGGGCGACACCCAGTACGCGCTGAAACAGACCGACTCCCGGCTGGAGTTCTTCATCCACGCCGCCGGGCAGTGGATCACCGCGAGCTGGGAACTGCCGGACGGCTGGACCGGGACCGAGCACCACGTCGCCGGTGTCTTCGACGACCGGGCCGGCACCCTCACCCTGTACGCCGACGGCGCGGCCCGCGCCACCCGGGCCACCACCGTGCGGCCCGGCTCCACCACGTCGCCGCTCGCGCTCGGCGGCGACGTGGACAACCCGACCCGCGCGTTCAGCGGCACCATCCGCCGGGCCCGGGTGTACGCCCGTGCCCTGAGCGCGGCCGAACTCGCCTCCGACGCGCGCACACCGGGCGACGAGGGCGTACGGTTCTGGTTCGACGCCGCCACCGCCGGGGTGCGCCGCGAGCGGCCCGGGGAGCGGACGTTCCTCGCCTACGGCGGCGACTGGGGGGACAACCCGAACGACGGCAACTTCCAGGCCGACGGGATCGTCACCGCCGACCGCGGCCACACCGGCAAGGCGGCCGAGGTCAAGCGGATCTACCAGGCGATCGGCGTGAGCCCGGCCGCGGGCGCCGGGGCGCGCGCCTCCGGGGCCCCTTCCTCCGGGACGCTCACCTCCGGGGCGCTCACCCTCACCAACGAGTACCTGTTCACCAACCTCCGCGAATTCGACGCGGGTTGGACGCTGGTGGCGGACGGGAAGGCGGTGCGCCGCGGCAGGCTGACCCGCGCGCAGCTCGACGTGGCCCCGCTGTCCCGCAAGGACATCACCGTGCCCCTCGTCCTGCCCGCCGCACCCGCCCCGGGCACCGAGTACTTCCTCGAACTCTCCTTCACCACAAGGGAGTCCACCCCATGGGCGGACGCCGGGTTCGAGGTGGCCAAGGCACAGCTCCCCGTCGACGCGGGCAGCCCGGCCGTCACCCCGCGGCCGCTGGAGAGCGTCCCGGCCCTGCGTCACCGGGACGACGGACGCACGATCACCGTCACCGGCCGGGACTTCTCCGTGACCGTCGACCGGAGCACCGGCGTCATCACCTCCTACGAGGCCCGCGGTCGCCGCCTGATCAGCTCGGGACCCGTACCGAACTTCTGGCGGGCCCCCACCGACAACGACCGCGGCAACGGCCAGCACACCCGCAACCAGACCTGGCGCGACGCGGGCGCCCGCCGCGCGGTGACCGGCGTCGCCGTACGGGCCCTGGGCGAGCGGGCCGTGGAGATCGCGGTCACCGGCACCCTGCCCACCACCGTCGCCTCGGCCTACACCACGACGTACACCGTGTTCGGCAACGCCGAGATCAAGGTGGACAACACCGTGCACCCGGGCGCGGCGAGCCTGCCCTACCTGCCGGAGGTCGGCACGCTGCTGCTCCTGCCGGGCCGCCTGGAGCACCTCCACTACTACGGGCGCGGCCCCGAGGAGAACCACTGGGACCGCAACGACGGCACCGATGTCGGGCTGTACTCCGGGACCGTGTCCGGCCAGTGGACCCCGTACATCCGCCCGCAGGAGAACGGCAACAAGACCGACGTCCGCTGGGTCGCGCTGACCGACGGCGACGGCAACGGCCTGCTCGCCTCCGGCGAACCGCTGCTGGAGTTCAACGCCTCGCACTTCACCCCGGAGGACCTGTCGCTCGGCGCGCGCCACGACTACCAGCTCACCGCGCGCGAGGAGGTCGTCCTGCGGCTGAACCACCGCCAGATGGGCGTGGGCGGCGACAACAGCTGGGGCGCGCACACCCATGACGAGTACAAGCTGCTCGCCGACCGCGACTACCGCTACACCTACCGGCTGCGTCCGCTGAGCGGTGTGCGCGGTGCGACCGGCGCGTCCCGCCGGCCGACCGCGACGACACTCAGGGAGTGAGGCCCTCGGCGACCGGCCGGTCCTCGGCCGCCCGCGGCTCGCCGGCCACCGGGCGGTCACCGGCCGCCCGGTCGTCCGCAGCCGCCGCCGGGGCGGCCGGGGCGTGGGTGCTCCAGCTGATCCGGGTGCCCGCGAGGGAGACGATCAGCGCCGAGACCGCCACGGCGGACATGCCGACCACCAGTCCGCCCCAGCCCGCGATGAAGCCGATCAGGGCGGGCCCGATCAGCAGACCGGTGGTGCCCATGGCCGCCACCAGCGCGAGCGCGTCCGAACCGCCCGCGGCGGCGGCCACGTACACGCACGGGGTGACGGCGGCGGCGCCCAGGCCCACACAGGCGAAGCCGAGCAGGGTCGGCACGACACCGCCGGCCAGCAGCGCCAGGGCCAGTCCGACGCCCGCGACGGCGCTCCCGCAGACGACCACGCGGCCGTCGCCCCAGCGGGTGCGCCAGCGGTCGGCGAAGACACGGGCCAGCAGCATCATGACCGAGACGACGGCGATGCCCAGCGGTGCCACGGTCGCCGACGCCTTGGCGATGTCCTTCATGTAGAGCGCGGACCAGTCGTTCATGGCGCCCTCGGTGATGGTGCCGAACACCATGGCGCAGCCCATCCACAGGGTCGCGCGGCCGGGCAGGCTCAGGCCCTTGCGGCGCCGCCCGGCGGGTGCGTCCGCCGCCGCGTCCGCGCCCTCGGCCGCACCGGTCTCCTCCGGTGCCGCCCCCGCGGCCGGTTCGGGCTCGTCGAGCAGACCGCGCCGCGCGCAGGCCAGCAGCACCAGCAGCAGCACGAACGCCACGGCGAAGTGCGCCGTGACGGCCGAGGTCACCAGGTTCACCCCGGAGGCCAGCAGCGCGGCGCCCAGCAGGCCCGCGCTGAAGGTCGCGTGCAACTGGGACATCACCGTGCGCCGGAACCGCTTCTCCAGCGCGGCGCCCTGGGCGTTCATGGCCACGTTCAGCGCGCCGACGGCCACCCCGTCGGCGCAGATGATCACCAGCGCCACGGGGTAGTCCGGCGCCTTCGACAGGGCCGCGAGCAGCACCGCCAGGCACAGCCCGGACAGCAGCGACAGCCGCCGCGAGCCGAGCCGCCGCATGAGGTACGAGACCAGCGGGAAGGACACCGCCGCGCCCACCCCGCAGGCCATCAGCAGCAGGCCCAGCTCCTGTTCGGACAGGTCGAGCCGGCTCTTGAGGGCGGGCAGCCGGCTCGTCCAGGTGGCGTACTGGAAGCCGAGGAAACAGAACAGTGCCGCGACGGCCCACTTGGCGCGGGCCGACTCGTCACGGACGCGGAGCACCGTCATCGGCCCGCTTCTTCCTGTTGGAGGGGCCGCGCACAGGCACCCTGGTGGACATGTACAGCGCGTGGGGGCCGTAGCCGGACGGGACCTCGATGTCGCGGTGCGCCCGGTAGCCGAGCCCGCGCCAGAAGCCTTCGAGTCCGGCGACGGCGACCAGCGACATCCGTTCGAAGCCCCGGTCCGCCGCGACGGCGGTGAGATGCCCGGCCAGCCGGGCGCCCAGGCCCCGGCCGCGCAGGCGCTCGTCCACGACCAGGTCGTGCAGATGCAGGTTGGCGGTGCGGTGGGCGGCCCGCTCCGGTGCGGCCAGGTCGGGGAAGGCCGACTCCGGGTAGGGCAGGGCCAGGACGTACCCGCCGAGCCGGTCGCCCAGGTCGAGCACGAAGCAGGTGCCGGGCGAGACGCGGCCCCGGGACTCCAGCGCGGCCTGCCCCTCGGTGAGGCCGCTTCCGGCGTAGGCCGCCGCCTCCAGGGCGGCGACCCGCGGCCAGTCGGCGTCGGCGAGGGCGCGGACGCGCGGTGCGTGGTCCACGTCAGTCCGTCCCCTCCGGCCCGGCCGCCACCCAGGTGCCCGGCACGGCGTACGCCAGCGTGTCCGCCGTCGTGTCCGCCGGGGCGTCCGGCGCGGTGTCCGTCGTGGCGCAGTCCAGCGGGCGGAAGCCGTTGAAGCCCTGGGTCATGTAGCTGGTGGCGTAGGCACCGGCGGACAGGATCCAGACCGGGTCGCCGGAGGCGAGGTCCTCGGGCACCGGCGTCCGGTGGCCGTCCGCGCCGTAGGTGTCGTCGCTGTCGCACGTCGGGCCCGCGACCACCGCGGGCACCAGCGGAGCGCCGGTGCGGCCGGGGAAGACCAGCCGGTGGCAGAGCTGGTCCATCTCGTAGAGGCCGTTGAACTTGCCGCAACTGAGGTAGAGCCAGCGGGCGGTGGCGCCGCCGGGCTGCCGCCGGGTGGTCAGCCGGTACACGTGCGCGCGGACCGCGCCGTGGTCGGCGACCAGGTGCCGGCCGGGCTCCATGACGAAGTCCAGGGGCACGGGACTGGTCTCGCGCAGCCGCTCCATGCCCTCCCGGACGACGGCGAACATCTTGTCCAGGGGCGGGTCGAGCCGCTGGCCGTGCCGGTCGAGATAGCCGAGCGCGGGCAGCCCGCCGCCCAGGTTGACGAGATCGGGCACGATGCCCCGCGCGGCGAGCGCCGTCAGCACGTCGGCGAGGGTGTCGAACGCGTCCCGCCACGCCTCCGCCGTCATCTGCTGCGAGCCGACGTGCACGGACAGCCCGGCGGGGACGAGACCCGCCGCGCGGGCCGTCTCCAGCACCCGCACCGCGTCCTCGGCCGAGCAGCCGAACTTGCGGCTCAGCCCCCACAGCGCGCCCTGGCCGGTGGTGGACAGCCGGCAGAAGACACGGGAGCCGGGGGCGTGCGCGGCGAGGGCCGCCACGTCCTGGACGCTGTCGGTGGCGAAGGTGCGCACACCCAGGCGGTACGCCTCGGCGACGGCCGCGTCGGACTTCACGGTGTTGCCGTAGTGGATCCGCTCCGGGGGCACGCCCCGGGCGAGGCCCTGCTCGATCTCGGCGGGGCTCGCCGCGTCGAATCCGGCGCCCTCCCGGGCGAGGCAGTCCAGCACCTCGTCGACCGGGCACGCCTTCACCGCGAAGCGCACGCGCACACCGGGGAGTTCGGCCAGCAGGCGCCGGTACTGGTCCCTGATCCCGGCGAGGTCGTAGACGAGGCGGTCCGAGTCCGCGGCGGCCAGGGCGCGGGCCAGCCGCGCCGGTATGTCGTCCGTGCTCACCCGCTGGTGCTCCCGGTCCCGTCGGGCCCGGCCGCGTCCTCGCGGGCCGCGCGCGCGAGCGCCGCCCAGGAGTCGGTCAGCAGGGCGAACTCCTCGATGTCGCGCACGGCCTCGTCGAGCAGCAGCTCGCGCCGTGTGCTCAGCGACTCGGCGAACTGCGCGTACCGGCCGCCGAGTTTGCGGTAGGCGGTGTCGACGCGGTCCAGGCGCCAGCGGTTCTCGTCCCGGTCCAGGCGCGTGCTCTCGCGCAGCAGTCCGGCGACCGCCGCGGGCCGGACCTGCTGGTCGTCGTCGAGCAGGGCGGGGCCCGCGGCGGCCATCCGCTCGTAGACGAAGTGGAAGTAGAGCATGGACAGCAGGAACTTCACGAACCGTGTCTGGTAGGCGTGGAATCCGGCGTCCGTGCGCCGCTCCGGGGTGTAGAAGTTCTCGATGTGCCGGTTGTGCAGCACCCCGGGCAGGGTGGCGTCGTGCACCAGGTGGATGAGGAAGTAGTCGCTGCCGATGGTGCGGGTGGCCGGGGGCAGCGGCACCCGTTCGTACACGGCGCTGCTGAAGGCGATGTTGCACATGTCGACCCGCATGGGGTCGACGAGCGTCAGCGTCGAGCGGTCGCCGGTGAACGGATCGGTCCCGGCGCCCCGGAAGGACTCCTCGACCAGCTCCCGCCGGCTCTCCTCGGACCAGTGGCCGGGCGCCCACAGGCTCACCACGTCGTGGTAGACGGCCGCGTCCAGCTCGGCCATCTCCCCGATGTCCACGGAGAGTTCACCGATGAAGGAGGCACCGGCCATGGAGACGGGACGCCGGGCGAGGGCCGGGTCGAGTACCGTCTCGGACACCAGGTCCGCCACCTGCGCGGCGGGCCGGCCCAGCGCGGCCACCTCGTGGTGGACGGGGAAGACGGGCGCGCCCTCGAAGGTCTGGTAGGCGCTGTCGGAGTCCCTGCGGTGCACCGAGCGGCAGCCGAGGGTGGCGGCGATCAGGAACACCCGGTCGGTGCAGGCGCCGTAGGAGACGTCGTCCGGCAGCAGCAGCGACAGCAGCCGGTCGGCGTCGGCACATCCGGAGCGTTCGATCACGCGCCGCAGGAAGACCCGCTGCCGTTCCTCGTCGAGGTGGTGGGTGACCACACCCGGCGCGGCGGGCAGCGCGGCCAGGACACGGGCGTGCTCGGCGCGGGTCGGCTCGTCGCACGAGTCGAGCACGAGCAGGTGGACCTCGACGCCGAAGTGCCCGGCCGCGTGGGCGGCTTCGGCGGCGACGGCCGCGAGGGCGGGGGAGCACGCCCTGTTGGTGGGCAGGGCCAGGCAGATCCGCTCGGGTGCGCTCGGCCCGGTCACTCGGCGTCCTCGCGTCCGCTCCAGGAGTCCAGCCCGAGCAGCTTGCGGCCCAGGCCGTTCAGGGTGGCCGGGCCGTACCGATCGGCCTCGGGCCGGACGGCGTGGCCGAGCAGCGTCGGGTTCCAGTCCGGGGTGCTGAGCGTGCGCCACGACTCCACGCGCGAGCGGCGCAGCTGCTCGTGCTCCTCCAGCGCGGGCATCATGGAGAGGTACTGTGCGGCGCGCACGCCCTGCTCGGAGACATTGGGCGCCACCCCGTGCGCCAGCAGCCCGTTGAAGATGAGCAGGTCACCGGCGCGCAGTTCGGGCCGGACCACCGGGAAGTCGGCGCGGTCGACGGCCGGCCGGATCGGGTCGCGGTCCTGCGGCTGCTCGATCCGCCACTGTTCGAACCGGCGGAACAGCTCGGGCGCGCACTGGAAGCCGCCGAGCGCCGCGTCGGTGTCGTTGAGGGCGAGGATGCCCTGCACCCGCTGCGGCAGCACACCGAGCGTGGTGTCGACGTCCCAGTGCAGCTCGATGTCGAAGCCCTCGTCGGTGGGGGCGATCAGCGAGCGCGAACGGTTGCCCCGGTTGGGCGGGTTGAGGTTGAGCCGGTCGAGGGTGACCCACAGCTCCTCGCAGTCCCACACGTCCACGAAGGCGTCGTAGACCCGCTGGTCCTGCCGGTTGTCCCACAGGAGCTGGTGGTGGTACGCCTCGACGAAGCCGTACACATGCAGGTCGCGGTCCAGGTCCGAGCGGAACTCGCGCTCCTCGTACCAGGTGTCGGGGCGGTCCGGGTCCAGGCCCTGGAACTCCCAGGCGAACTCCAGCAGGCTCTTGGCCGCGCCCGGCGAGACGGCGTCGCGGACGACGACGTAGCCGTAGGTCTGCCAGAAGGCGAAGTCCTCCTCGGACAGCACGCGCAGCGGCCGGGACTTCTCGATGTCGCGCAGCGGTGTCTGGGCGAGGTAGGTCTCGCCGTCCGGGCTGAAGTAGGGGCGGGCCGAGGGAGCGCGATGCAGATACGGGGCGGATTCCGGCATGGGATCACTCCAGGGCGTGTGGTGCGTGCGGGGCCGAACGGCCGGAACTCGGTTCTGCGCGGGGGTCGTTGGGCGCGCTGGTCGAACCGAGGCCCTCCCAAGGTGGACTAGACCATTTGTGGTGTCAACGCGGGTCTGCCGAAGCTGCCCCCAAGTGCCTGTGAAGTGCCGGTCGTCGGCCGCGCCCCTGCGGAACTGCCGGTACGCCGAAGGGCGGCGCGGAGGGACCGCGCCGCCCTGGTGAGGTGTTCCGCCGCCGGGTGTGCCGGGCGGCGGTGGACCGGCCGGTGCCGGTCAGCCCGCGACGATGCGCTCGGCTGCGGCCACCCCGCAGACGCGGGCCGCGCCGTGTGTGGCGATGTGCACGGCGCCGCGCGCGGGGGACTGCGGGACGCCCATCTCCACCACGATCGTGTCCGGGCGGGCGGCCAGCAGCGTGTCCAGGGCCGACCGCATCCACGGGTGCCGGTGCTCGTCGCGCACCACGGCCACGATCCGGTGCTCGCCCGCCGCCTTCAGGGCCGCGGCCCCGGCGTCCGGGCCGGCCTCCGCGTCGGTGAAGGTGCCGGTCGTGGTGCCCGGCAGCAGCCGCTCCAACTCGGTGTCGACCCCCCAGGGCGTCTCGTGTCCGACGGCGATGTTCGGGGCCGGGTTGAACGTGGCGACGTAGACCGGCGCGTCCACGCGGGCCGCCTCGCCGGTGACGGCCAGCGCGCGGCGGGCGGCGACGAGCCCCACCTCCTCGTCGGCCGCGACATCGGTCTCGGCGCGGACCCGCGCCGTCCAGTGGGCCAGCTCGCGCACCCGCCGCGCGGCGTCCGCCAGCCGCTCCTCGGACAGTTCGCCCCCGCGCACGGCGGCGACCAGCGCGTCGCGCATGTTCAGCACGGTGGCCTCGTCGTGCAGTCCGCCGCCGACGCAGATCGCGTCCGCGCCCGCCTCGATGGCCAGTACGACACCACGCTCCAGGCCGTAGGCGCGCGAGATGGCCTGCATCTCGATGCCGTCGGTCACGATCAGCCCGTCGTAGCCGAGTTCACCGCGCAGCAGCTCGACGAGGATCCGGTGCGAGAGGGTGCCGGGGCGCTCCGGGTCGAGGGCGGGCACCAGGATGTGCGCGCTCATGACGGCCCGGGTACCGGCCTCGATGGCGGCGCGGAACGGCACCAGTTCGCGCTTGTACAGCGTCTCGGCGTCGACGTCGATGCGCGGTATCGCGTGGTGCGAGTCGACGTTGGTGTCGCCGTGGCCGGGGAAGTGCTTGGTGCAGGCGGCGACGCCGCTGGACTGCATGCCGCGCACATAGGCGGCGGTGTGCCGGGCCACCAGGTCGGTGTCGGCGCCGAAGGCCCGTACGCCGATGACGGGGTTGCCCGGGTCGGCGTTGACGTCGGCGGACGGCGCCCAGTTGAGGTTGACGCCGCACTCCGCGAGGCGGCGGCCCAGCTCGCGTGCGACGCGCCGGGTGAGGTCCGTGTCGTCGACCGCGCCGAGCGCGTGGTTGCCCGGGAAGGCGGAACCCGTCCGCACGTCCAGCCGGGTGACGTCACCGCTCTCCTCGTCGATCGCGACCAGGAGATCGTCCTTCTGCGCGCGCAACCGCGCGGTCAGCTCGGCCACTTGGCCGACGGTGGCGACATTGCGTCCGAACAGGGCGACGGCGGCCAGGCCCTCGTCGATCCTGCGGTGCACCCAGTCGGGCGCCGTGGTGCCGGCGAAACCCGGCTGAAGCACCGCGAGGGCGTCGCGGGACAGGGACTCGTTGCCGGTGGCACTCATGGTCATCGGGGGCGTCATCCTTTCGCGGCGCCGTCGCTCGGACCGCGCTCACAGCCTTGCCTTGCGGGGTGGGGCGACCGGCCGGAACGGCGCCCCCGAACGGGCGGCCGCCCGGTCGTCGGCATCGTCCCGGTCGTCGCCGGGGACGGCGCCGGCACGGTCTCCTCGCGGACGTGCGGCAGGGCCCCCTCCTACAGGTCGTGCGCCGGTGTACGCCTGTCGGCGGGGCCCGTTGCGCAGCACCGTCGGATCGGTGCACGGGGCCCGGCACCGATTGGTGTAGACCTTCACCGGCGAGCTTGGCCTAGACTTTTACCCGGCGTCAAGGAGGTCCGACCACCGGGAATCCGTTGTCGCGGCCGGTCGTGCACCGCTGTGCCCGAAGGGGCACAGCCGACCCGTGGTTCACTCAACTGGACTGGACCAATGGCGGGTTGGGGGCTATAACGGGAGGCCGTTGAGGCGGCCGGGAAGGCGGGCCGCGGCCAACGATGTCATCGGCGCCCGGTGCGCGGCCTGCCACGGCCGTGCCGCTCGGGTGCCCGAACGCAACCGCAAGAGCAGCACGTTCTGAACGACGGAGGCGCTGGTGCCCCGCTTACGCAGGCCCGCCGAACCATGGCTCGCCCTCCGGCCCGCCCCCTCGCGCACCGCCGCCCGGCAGACGCCGGGCGACCGCGCGGGCGGCCGCCGGCCACGGCCCGCCCGCACCCCCGGGATCCCCGGCACGTACGAGGCTCCCGGCACCCCCGGAGCCGCTCCCGGCACCCCCGGAACCCGCGTCACGCGCGCGGCCCCCGCGCCGTCCGGGACGGTGCCGCACCGGTCGGCGCGCCGCCGCCCCGGCCCGCACCGGCGGCCCCCCGCCCCCGTATCGCCGCACACCCCGCCCGCCGAGCACCACGGCACCCGCCCGGCCGCGCCCGGACCGGTCGCCGCGCCCGCCCTCACGGCACCGCCCGCGCCCCGCCCCGCGCGCGACGGCGGCACCCCGCGGGTGCGGTCCAGCCATGCCCGGTCTCGCCCCCGCCACCGCGCCCGCACGGCGCCCTGACGAACCGCCCGCCGCCGAACCACCGCCGCGCCCCCCCCACGCCCTTGCCCGCGCGCCCTCCCCCCCTCCCGGCTCACCGACTTCCGCACCCCACGACACACCGATCCAGAGATGTCATGACAAGCACGACGAGATGGACATGACGTGACCGACACCATCACCCTGGACGCGCTCGCGGCGACCCTGGTCGACGCACGGGAGGCGGCCTGCCTCACCCAGGAGGACCTGGCCCGCCGGTCCGGGCTGAGCGTCCGGGCCATCCGCAATCTGGAGACCGGCCACACCGCACGCCCCCGCAAGCAGTCCCTGCGCCTGCTCGCCCAGGCCCTCGGTCTGCCACCCGGCGAGGTCGGACACCTGCTGCGCACCCCCCGTCCCGAGCCGCGCCCCGCACCACGGCCCGCGGCCCTGTCCGCCGAACTCCCCGCGGCCCCCCGCCCCCGGCTGGCCGGCCGGCAGCCGCTCGTCGACTCCCTGCGCGCCCATCTCTCGGCCCGTGAACGCCCCGACCACCAGCGGCTCGCGGTCGTGGTCGGACCGCCCGGAGCCGGGAAGACCTCCCTGATCCTGCGCGCCGCCCACGGCCTGCGCGACCGGTTCCCGGACGGGCAGATCTTCGTCGACCTGCACCCGCCGGCCTCCGCCCCGCTCACCCCCGACCGGCTCGTCCGCCGCGTGCTGCGGTCGCTCGGCGGCACCCCCGCCCCGGACGGCCCCGAGGAGGCGGGCGCACGGCTGCGGGACATGCTCAGCAGGCGCCGGGTGCTCGTCGTCCTCGACAACGCCGACACCGAGGCACAGGTACGCCCCCTGCTCGTGGACGACGTGCGCAGCGCTGTCCTGGTGGCCGCCCGCCGCGAACTGTCCGCGCTGCCGGGGCAGTTCGCGCACCATGTGAGGGAACTCGGCCGCGCCGATGCCCACCAGATGCTGGAGGACCTCGTGGGCGCCGCCCGCACCCGGGCCGAACGCCCGGCCGCCACCGCTGTCGTCGAGTTCTGCGCCCGGCTGCCGCTGGCCCTGCACATCGCCGGTCTGTGGCTCTCCACCCGTCCCCACCGCTCGCTGCGCGACCTCGCCCACCGCCTGGCCGACGAGGAGCAGCGGATCCGCTTCCTGCGCGTCGGCGACCTGTCGCTCCAGGACAGCGTCGCCGCCTACCACCGGGCACTGCCCGCGCACATCGCCGCCCCGCTGCACCGACTCGTCGACCTGCGCGGAGACTTCGGCACCGCGGAGGTGATGGCCCGCGTCACCCCGTCCAGGGAGCACGCGGTGGACCTCCTGGACGAACTGCTCTACCGCCAGGTCACCCACGTCAGCGGCACCGGCGACGACGGGGGAGGGACCCGCTACCGGCTGCACGACGCCGTCCGCCTCTACACCGCCCACTGCGTCCCCGGACCACCGGGCCTGCACGTCCCGGCGGCCTAGGCACTGTCCGGCGGATCTCCGCGCCCACCAGGGGCTTCGGATGCCTGCCTGCCCGTCGGGTCCGGACGGGCTCGGGCAGGTACGAGAAACACGTGGCACACGTACGGGTCGTCGCTGATCCGTTCTGGCCGGCCGCTTGCGCGGGGTCCCCATGCTGCCCGGGGCCGTCCACGACGTCCGTGGGATCAGGGGCCGGGGGTGGTGTTCGCGGCCAGTTCCCGGTCGGCCTCCGCCAGTCGGGGGTGGTTCTGTTCGGCCAGTCCCCGGCGGGCCTCCGCCAGCACCGTAGAGGCTTCTGCCGTCTGGCCGAGTCGGCGCAGCGCGATGGCCAGGTCGAGGCGGGCCGGTTCGCTCCACGCGGCCATGCCGGCCGATTCGAGGCCGTCGAGGGCGCGGCGCAGGAGGGGCGTGGCCTCCTCCCAGCGGTCCAGCGCGCCGAGGTCCTGGCCGAGGTGGTGGAGGGTACTGGCCCGGTACAGGTTCAGGAGGTCCGCCGACTGGCCGGGGATTCCGGCGAGGCACAGTTCCTTGCTCCGCCGGTGGAGGGTCAGGGCCTCCTGCGGCCGCCCCATGGAACGCAGGTATCCGCCCAGGGCGTTGAGTGTCGTCAGTTCCGCGAGTCGGGCCTGTGGCGCGGGGTTCCGCCGGTGGCAGGCCGCGGATTCCTCCAGCCACGCCACCGATTCCTTGGCCCGCCCGAGGCGGTGTAGCGATCCTGCCCCGTAGCCGTAGGCCCAACCGGTCTGGAGGGGGTCGCCCACCTCGCGCGCGACGGCCAGCGCCTCACGGGCCGTGGCCAGTCCGCGGGCGGGATCGTGGAGGCAGAGGTTGTACGACCAGGTCAGGTAGTTGAGGTGGGTGGCCTCCTCGCGTCGGCTGTCCAGAACCCGGGCCGCCGCCACCGAGCGGCGGAACACCTCCGGCCACTGCTCCCAGTGCTGGACGCGGTCCGAGAACCAGTGCATGGCCTCCGCCGCGTCCAGGACCTCCCGGTGGTGACCGTCCTCGAAGGCCCGGTGCAGGGAGTCCAGCCACTGGGCCCGCTCCTCCTCCAGCCAGTCCCGGGCCTGCTCGGGTCCGCGTGGCGCGGTGGCCGGGTCCGGATCGCCGAACGGTGAACGCTCGGGGTCGAAGTGGTAGGCGGCGGCCTGGGCCCGGGCCAGCGTCCAGCGGGCCGAGGTCTCCTGGGCACGGGCGAGTTCAGCGGGGTCGTCCTCGTCCAGTTGCTCGGCGGCGAACAGCCGCAGGAGGTCGTGGAAGCGATAGCGCTCGGCGGTCGGGGCGGGTTGCAGCAGCCCGTGGTCGGCCAGTTCCCGTGTGCACAGCTCGGCCTGCCGCAGCGTCGTGCCCGAAAGCAGCGCGACCGTCCTCGGGGAGAAGTCGGGCCCCGCGGCCAGCGTGGCGCGCCGCAGCATCCGCCGCGCCGCCGGGTCCAGGCGGGCGTATGAGAGGGCGAAGGCCGCCCGCACCTGGAGGTCCCCGGCCCGCAGGGCGTCCAGCCGGCGGCTCTCGTCGGCGAGGAGGGACGCGAGTTTGGCGAGCCGCTCCTGCGGCTGGGCCGCCAGCCGCTGGGCGGCGATCCGCACCGCCAGCGGCAGCCGCCCGCACAGATCGGCCAGGTCGCGCGCCGCCTGTGCCTCCGCCGCCACCCGCTCCGGGCCGATCACCCGGGCCAGCAGGGCCACTGCCTCCTCACGGCGCAGCATCCCCAGGGTGATCCGGTGCACGCCCTCCAGGCCGGCAAGTGTGCTGCGGCCGGTCACCAGAGTCAGCGAGGGCCCGTGCGCGGGGAGCAGCGGCCGGACTTGTTCCTCGTCGGCGGCGTCGTCCAGAAGCAGCAGCATCCGCCGCTCCCCGACCACGGTCCGGAACAGATCGGCCCGGCCGTCGGTGTCCTGCGGCAGGGCGGCCACGGCGACCCCGCAGGCGTGCAGCAGCCGTCCCAGGACCTCGCGCGGCGAGGCCGGCTCCGCGTGCGTACCGCGCAGGTCGACGGTGAGCTGTCCGTCCGGGTAGCGGTCCGCGAGGCCGTGCGCGGCCCGTACGGCGAAGGCCGTCTTGCCGAGTCCCGGCTGGCCCGTGACCAGCACCACCGGCGCGGCCTCCTCCTCGGCCACCGTCCGCAGCCGGGCCAGATCGGCCGTGCGGGCGGTGAAGTCCCTTACGTCACGCGGCAGACGCAGCCCGGCCTGGGCCACCGGAGCGCGCTTCGGACGGGGCCGCCCCGAGGCCGCCGCCCGCTCCAGCGCCTCGGCCTGCGCCCCGTCCGGCGTGAGCACCGCCACGAGCGCGGCCACCGTCCGCCGCTGCGGGCCCCGGCTGCGGCCCCGCTCCATGTCGGCCAGCGCCCGCACGCTCACCCCCGCCCGGTGCGCCAGTTCCTCCTGGCCGAGCCCGGCACGTCGGCGCAGGTCGCGCAGCAGCGCCGCGAACTCTCCGCGGGCGGTGTCGGCGGTGCTCATCGTGCGGTTCTCCCCTGCAGAGTGCGGCCGGCCTTCGGTCCGGCAGAAGTACGCGACATGCTACTTCCGCAGGGGAAACTGCCTGGTGACGGCCGCGTGCCCGGTGGTGGACTGACTCTGGTGAGACCGGGAGGGAACGGGGTGTGCGATCCCGCTCCCTCTCAGCTTTGGGCACACCACCCACACAGACAGAGAAAGAAGCAGGATGAAGAAGATCAAGGCGGCCGTGCTGACGGCCGCGATCGTCGCCGGAACGGCCCTGGCGGCCACTCCGGCCCAGGCGCTCAGCACCTGCAAGTACGGCGGCGTCCCCATCACCTGCGAGTACGGCATCGGCACCTACACCTCGCAGGCCGGTGTCCAGTACGAGTTCGTGGTCGGCACCGACCGCGCCGCCTACGTGCGCACCAAGACGTCCTCCTCCAACTGGAGCTACTGGTCGGACATGGGCGGCCAGTGGTGGAGCGGCCTCAGGCCCGACAAGGTGAACCGCGGGAACTTCGAGTTCGGCGTCGCCGCCACCGGCGGCGACGGGCTCGCGTGGGCCAACCTGTACGCGTGGGACGGCACCCGCACCGGCTGGCACCACATCCCCGACCCGGTCTAGACAGCCGGATCCCCGGCGGCCGGGAACACCCGGTCCCGGCGACTTCCGCACCGCTCCGGACCTGGCGCGCGAGGCGGGTCCGCCCGCGCCGCCGTGCCGCGAAGGCCGGGACGGTCCCCGACGCGGCGGGACCTGGGACGGCCCGCCGGAGGCCGCGCCGTTCCACCTGCGCGGCCGGGCCCCGCTGGTGCCGGACGAGTCCGCGCTGCGCGCCGAACCGGCCGACGTCACCGGCGATCCGGCGACGCGAGCCTGGCTGCCGCGCCTCCACCGGGCCCGGCTGCTGAGCGCCCTGCGGCGGTACGCGGAAGCCCTGGACACGGCGGGGGAGGCCCGCCGCGAGGCCGAACCCGTCGTGGGCCGTCCTCCCCCCCCGTCGCCCCGCACCTGCTATTCTTCGTCCGATTCCCCGGGGCACTTCGACGTCCCGGGCTCGGTGCGACCGAGCGGCCGCGCATCTCACCGCCCCGAAACCGATGATCCGGCGCCCTTCCGAGCGCGTCCACGGACCCGCGGGCGTACGCGACGGCGACCGGCCTCCCCGCAGCGGACCGGCGGCCCCGGCCGACCACCCGCACAGCACATCTGTACGGCACACCCGCACGACACACCCCGCTGGCTCCCGCCAGTGGGGTTTCGCTGTTTTCCCCTCCCCGGTGACGCCGCCACGGCGCCACCGGGCGACCACCTGTCCGCCGCGGCCCGGCCGCGGCCCACCCACCCCCTTCGGGAGCCCCTGTGACGTCCTCGCCCCAGCGCCCGCCGGAACCGCCAACTGGCTTGTCCAGCAAAGGCGTTGCCCTGAAAGAGAGCGTGCCCCTGCGCCGTGTCCCCGGCTTCCGCCACTTCTGGATGTCGCGTGCCGCCTCCGGGCTCGGCTCCGCCGTCACCGCCGTGGCGCTCCCCGTGCTGGCCTACCGGCAGACGCACTCGCCGCTGATGGTGTCCCTGGTCGCGGCCTGCGGGACCCTGCCCTACGTGGTCTTCGGACTGATCGCGGGCGCCGTGGCGGACCGGACGGACCGGCGCCGCCTGATGATCGTCAGCGACTGGCTCAACGCGGCCTGTCTCGCCTCCGTGCCCCTCGCCTCGGCCCTCGGCGTGCTGACCGGCGGCCACCTGCTCGTCGTCGCGTTCGCGTCGGCCGGGCTCGGCCTCTTCTTCGACGCCGGTGTCTACGGAGTCGTCCCGGACATCGTCGGCAGGGAGAGACTGGCGGCCGCCAACAGCTCCCTCCAGGGCACGGAGACCGTCGTACGGATCGCCGGGAACGCGCTGGCGGGCGGCCTGATCCTGGTGTTCCGGCCGGCCGGGACACTCGCGCTGGACGCCGTGTCGTACGCCGTGTCCGCGCTGCTCGTCCGGTCCGTCTCCCGCGGCACCTACGGCCCTCGCGGCACCGAAAGCACCGACAGCACCGGCAGCACCGCGGCGGCGCACGGCACCGCCGTGCCACCGCCGCCGCGCCCGGCGTTCGCCGAGTCCGTCCGGGAGGGGCTGCGCTTCCTGCGCCGGCATCCCACCCTGCGCGTCATGACCGTGGTCGGCACCCTCCAGTCCTTCTCCGGCGGGGCGATCGTCGGCCAGCTCGTCGTCTTCGCCGACCGGGGACTGGGCATCCACGGGTCCGACGGGCGGATCGGCCTGCTGTACATGGCGTGGAGCGCCGGAGGCATCGGCGGATCCCTGCTGCTGCCCCGGCTGCGCCGCCGCTTCGCGGCCTTCCCGCTGCTGCTCGGGGTGCTCCCGGCGGGGGCGCTGCTCGGCCTCGCCGTCGTCCGCGCCCCGGACTGGCGGCTCGCCGCGCTCGCGCTGGCCGCGTGGGGCTCGGCCTACCTCGTCGTCCTCGTCAACACCATGACGTACTCGCAGGAAGTGACCCCGGACGCACTCCAGGGCCGCGTCAACACCACCCGGCGCATGCTCTCCTCCGGCCTGGGCGTGCCGCTGGGCGCGCTGGTGGCGAGCGCGCTCACCGTGCGTCTCGGCGTCCGGGCCGGCATGTCCGTCGCGGTCGTGGCCGTCGCCCTGGCCGCCGCCGTCGTCTGGAGCGTCCAACTGCGCCGGTGGGTAAGGAAGTAGCACCAGCACGCTTCGTCCGACCGCGGTTCACCCGTCCCGTCCGTCCACTGTTCATCTGCGGTCCGCCCGACGGTGGCCGCGGGGCCCCGGAGGGCCGGTTGACTCCCGTGGTCGCTCCCATGACCCGGAGGGCCAGATGGCACGAGAGCCAGGACGACGCACCTTCCTGACCGCGGCGGGCGGCGCCGTCGCCGCCGCCGCGGTCGGCACACCCGCCTACGCCACCGACGACGCCCGGGACGCGGGCACCGCGCACGACCTGGTGGACGTACAACTCCTCAACATCACCGATCTGCACGGCTACTTGCAGGCGGCGCCGGGCAGCACCGCCGTCGTCACCGGCGCCGCCGGGAAGCAGTACACCGTGGGCGGGGTCGGCTATCTGGCCGCGCATCTGGAGCGGTTGCGCGACGGCCGCCGCAACTCGCTCTTCTTCGCGCCCGGAGACCTCTTCTCCGGCTGGGAGTTCGACGCCGAGAGCCTCGCCGACGAGCCCACCATCGAGGCGCTGAACCGGCTCGGACTGGACTTCGCGACCGCCGGGAACCACGAGTTCGACAAGTCACCGGCCTTCCTGAACGCGCACATGCAGGACGGCGTGCCCTTCCCCAGGATCGGCGTGGACGACGCCTTCCCCGACTCCACCGGCCGACGCTTCCGCGGCGCCGACTTCCGCTACTACAGCGCCAACATGGTCTGGACGCGCACCGGCCGCACCGTGCTGCCGCCGTACAACATCGAATGGGTGGACGCCGGACGGGGACGCAGACTGCCCATCGGGTTCATCCATCTGACGGCCGTGGGCACCGACACCGGACCCACCTCCTACCAGCCCGCGCTGTCCTCGCTGGACGAGATCGCCACCGTCGACCGCCGCGCCGCCGAGCTGAAGGCGCGCGGCGTCAACGCGATCGTGCTGAGCATGCACGACGGCGCGGTCGCCGGGAGCGACTTCACCACCGGGAGCAACCCCTCGGGCCACGCCTACGACCTGGCGCTCAGGGTCTCCCCGGACATCGACGTCATCGTCACCGGCCACTGGCACTGCCGCTTCACCATGATGGTCCCGGACCCGGACGGCGTCCCCCGGCCCTTCGTCGAGGCGGGCTGCCACGGCCAGCTGATCAACGAGATCAGCCTGCGCCTCGACCCGCGCACCGGCAAGGTCGTCCGCGCCCTGACCACCTCGGTCAACCACCCCAACACCCGTGACATCGCCCCGGACCGCGAGGTGCAGCAGATCGCCGACTACTGGGAGGGCTACGCCGCGCGGCGCGCCCGTACGCCCATCGGCCGGCAGACCGCCTCCTTCACCCGGGCACGGGACGGCAGCGGCGAGAGCACCCTGGGCGATCTGGCCGCCGACTGGGCGCTGTGGGCCGGGCGGCAGCCGCTCGGCCCGATGAACGACGGCAACGCCCACCCGAACACCCCGGCCGAACTCGCCCTGATCGTGGCCGCGCCGCAGACCGGGCAGAGCATCCTGGCCAGGGACCTCGTGCGGGACACCGCGTCCGGCGGGACCGTCACCCTCGGCCAGGCCTGGCAGAGCCTCGGCTACGGCGACCCGGTCCTCACCGTCACCGTCACCGGAGCCCAGCTCCACGACGCGCTGGAGCAGCAGTGGACCGAGGCGCCCGACGGCACCCTGCGCTTCGCGCCGCTGGCCGTGTCGGACAATGTGCGCTGCGCCTTCGACGCGGCCGCCCCGGCCGGTGACCGCGTCGACCCGGCCGATGTCCTCGTCGACGGGCGCCCGCTGGACCTCGCCCGTCGCTACCGGCTGGCGGCGACCGCCTACACCCTGCTGGGCGCCGACGGGTTCACCGCCTTCGCCGGTTTCACCGAACCGGTGCGCCACGTACGGGACTTCGAGAGCTTCGTGGCGTACGTCCGCAGCCGCGAGGTGCTCGCCCCGGCCGCCCTGGACCGGGTGACCGTCAAGAACGCGTCCGCCGCCGCTGCCCGGGTGGGACAGGTCGCCCCGCCCCGCGCCGCACGGCGCGCCGACGGCACCGCGGCCGCTTCGCGCGCCGAGGCGGCGCAGCTCGCCCGCGCGGACGGCGCGGAGCACGGGTTCCGCGTCCCCTGCTGAGGACCGTGCGCGGGGCCGGACCGGACACGGGGCGGGAACCCGCGCGCGGCGGGACCGTACGCGGAAGGGGGCGGTGCGCACGGCACCGCCCCCTTCCGCCTGGGCGCTCGCGAGGTCAGGCGACCGGGGCCCGCGCGGCCTCGCCCGGCTCGGCGGCGGACTCCTCGGCCAGGCGCTCCATGCCGCTGGTGGTCTTCAGCGGCTTCTCCTTGATGAACACCACGGTGACCAGCGCCAGCAGCGCGCAGGGCGCGGCGACGAGGAACAGGTCGGCGGTGGCCACCCCGTAGGCGTGCTCGACGAGGGAACGCATCGGAGCGGGCAGGGACTTCATGTCCGGGACACCGCCCCCGCCGCCCTCGCCCTGGCCGCCGGGGGCCGTGACACCGGCCGCCTTCAGGCCCTTGGCCAGCTCGGTGGTGACGCGGTGCGCGAGGATCGCGCCGAGGACGCTGGTGCCGAGCGTGCCGCCCATGCTGCGGAAGAAGGACAGCACGGAGGTGGCCGCGCCGAGTTCGGTGGCGGGGACGTCGTTCTGCGCCGCCAGCACCAGGTTCTGCATCAGCAGGCCGACGCCGATGCCGAGGACCGCCATGTAGAGGCTGAGCAGCGCGAAGGGCGTGTCGGCGTCGATGGTGGACAGCAGGGCGAGACCCACGGTCATCGTGACGCCGCCCGCCACCAGGTACCGCTTCCAGCGGCCCGTCCTGCTGATCACCTGGCCCGCCACGGTGGACGACACCAGCAGGCCGAGGATCAGGGGCAGGCTCATCAGACCGGCGACCGTGGGCGACTTGCCCAGCGACACCTGGAAGTACTGCGAGAGGAAGACCGTGCCGCCGAACATGGCGACACCGACGAAGAGGCTCGCGACCGTCGTGAGCGTCACCGTCCGGTTGCGGAAGATACCGAGCGGGATGACGGGCTCGGCCGTGCGCGCCTCCACGAAGACCGCGGCGACCAGCAGCAGCACGCCGCCGCCGGTGAGCGCGGCCGTCTGCCAGGACGCCCAGTCGAACCGGTTGCCCGCCAGGGACACCCAGATGAGCAGCGCGCAGACGCCGCCGACGATGAGGAAGGCGCCGAGGAAGTCGATGCGCACCTCGCGGCGGACCGTGGGCAGGGTCAGCGTGCGCTGGAGCAGCACGATGGCGAGCAGCGCGAACGGCACCCCGATGAAGAAGCACCAGCGCCAGCCCAGCCACGAGGTGTCGACGAGGACACCGCCGACCAGCGGTCCGGCCACCGTGCCCACGGCGAACACGGCGCCGAACATGCCGGCGTACTTGCCGAGCCTGCGCGGCGGGATGACGGAGGCCATGACGACCTGGGCCAGCGCGGTCAGGCCGCCGGCGCCGATGCCCTGCACCACCCGGCTGAAGATCAGCAGGCCCACGCCGTGCGAGAAGCCCGCCAGCAGCGACCCGACGACGAACATGCCGAGCGAGAGCTGGAGCAGCAGCTTCTTGTTGTACAGGTCCGACAGCTTGCCCCACAGCGGCACCGTCGCGGTCATGGACAGGAGTTCCGCGGTGACGACCCAGGTGTAGGCGGACTGGCTGGCGCCGAGGTCGGCGATGATCGTGGGCAGTGCGTTGGACACCACGGTGCCCGCGAGGATCGCCACGAACATCCCGGCCATCAGGCCCGACATGGCCTGGAGTATCTGCCGGTTGGTCATGGCGGTGGGAGGCGCCTGCTCGGACGCCTGGGGTGTGGTCACGTCAGCTCTTTCGGCATGGTCGAACGGGTGATGCGGTACGGAGGGGGAAGGCGCGGGCGCTACGGGCGGGGCGGTGTGGGCAGCCCGGCGGCGAGCAGTTCGAAGACCTCGCGGAAGACGTCGGCGAAGGCGGCCTCCGGCCGGCGGGAGCGCCAGTGCTCCACACTGACCCGCACGGCGGTGCTCGCGATCGCCGCCACCAGCCGCGGGTACAGGTCGAGCGGCCGGGCCGCGTCCGCCCGCTCTCCGGCGGCCGGGCCGGGGGAGTCCGCGGCGGGTCCGGCGCCGGTCCCGGCGGCGGGGGCCAGGCGTTCGGCGATGGTCTCGGCCAGCCGGGTCTCGTCGGCCATGTGGGCGCCCAGGGCGCGCACCAGCAGATGCGGCGCGGCGTGCAGGACGTCGGCGTGCAGCGTCCACAGTTCGTGGCTCTGCTCGACCCCGACCAGCTCGGCCGCCACCGCGTCGCGCACGGCCTCCAGCGGGGAGAGCGCGGCGTCCGCGTCGAGCACCGCCTGCCGGGCACGGGCACCGGCGTCCGCGTCCAGGAGCAGGAAGGCGTCGTCCCGTGACTCGAAGTAGTTGAAGAACGTGCGCACCGAGACACCGGCGGCGGCGCTGATGGCCTCCACGGTGACCTGGTCCACGCCCTGCTCGGCGGCCAGCCGCAGCGCGGCCTCGGCGAGCGCGGCGCGCGTCGCCCGCTTCTTGCGCTCCCGCAGCCCGCCCCGGGCCCGCGCGCTCTCCGCTGCCGCCTTCTCCACCATGACCTCCCCCACGGCATGCATGGTATGCAAAAATGCACGCCGTGCAAATTCGGGCCACGGGCGATGCCCGATCCCGCCCGCCGCGGACTCTTGACGGCGCCGGTTACTTGTCCTTAACGTCATCCCAGCTTCCGCCGGACTTTCCGCGGAGCTTGGGCAGGCACAGACAAAGACCACCTGTCGGTGGCGTCGTCGTGCCTGTTTTTTCGTGCCCGCGTGCCGCCGGCAGGTCTTCCCCTAAGGCGGACTCATGGCACAGCGTCCAGGCGTCAACGGCGTCGCCGACGTCGTGGCCCTCATCGACGGGCTGGGAAGAATTTCCGGGCGGGCGAGGGTCATCTGGTACCTGGTCTTCGGCGGACTGTTCCTCGACGCCTACTCCAACGCGGCGTTGAGCGCGGGCCTCGGACCGATGACCGCGCAGATGGAGCTGAGCAGCACCCAGGTCTCGGTGCTCACCGCCACCGCGCCCGCGCTGGCGATCGTCTTCAACCCGCTCGGCGGCTGGCTCGCCACCCGTATCGGCCGGGTCCCCCCGCTGCTGCTGGCGAAGGTGTTCGCGCTGGCCGGAGCCCTGCTGGCCGCGTTCGCCGGCGGCTTCACCACCGTCTGGCTCGGCCGGGTCCTGGTCGGCGTCGCCTACGGCATCGACTTCGCCGTCGCCATGGCCCTGCTCGCCGAGTACACCCCGAAGAAGCTCAGCGGCCGGCTCAACCTGTGGCAGGCGCCAGCACCAGCAACCTCGCGCTCGCCCTGGTCTTCTTCCACCTCGACGTCGGCTCCGACATCTGGCGCTGGTCGGTCGGCTCGGCCGGCGCGGTCGCCCTCGCGCTGCTCGCCGCCCAGGCCGTCATGCTCTCCGAGAGCCCCGCCTGGCTCGCCGGCAAGGGACGCCTCGCGGACGCCGTGCGCAGCCTCGACCGCATCTACGGCATCAAGGCCGAGGCCGGTACTCCCGCCGCCTCCGCGCGCGCCGCCGAACGCCACGGCGACGTCGGGATGCGCCAGGCGGGCGTGCTCTTCAAGGGCGCCTATCTGCCGCGCACCGTGCTCTCCTCGGTGATCTCCCTCGGCCAGTCCATGCAGTACTTCGCCGTCGGCTGGTACCTGCCCCTGATCAGCCTGGCGATCTTCGGCGAGAGCTTCGAGAAGGCCACCGTGGGATCGATGGTCTTCAACGCCTTCGGCATCATCGGCGGTCTGGCCTCCGCCTACTGCGGGCGCAGGCTCGGGCTGCGGCTCAGCTCGGCCGCCGGTTTCGCCGGGGTCTTCGTGGCGCTCGTACTGATGGGGCTGACCTTCAACAAGGTGCCCACCGCCGTGGCGTTCCTGCTGCCGGTGCTCTTCATCCTGACCCACTCGGCGGGCCCCGGCGCCAACGGCAAGTCGATCGCCGCCCTCTCCTACAGCAGCGACGTACGGGCCCTGGGCACCGGCGTCACCGGCATGGTCGGCAGCTTCGGCAGCGTCGTCGGACTGTATGTCTTCCCGCAGATCAAGGACGCCCTGGGCCTCGGACACACCTTCCTCGTGCTGTCCGCGGTGCCGCTGCTCGGTCTGGTCACCTGTCTGATGATCAAGTGGGACCCGATCAAGTCCGCCGGATCCGCCGCCGACCCGGACGCGGACCCGGGTGCCCCCGCCGCCGCGACCCCCGAGGCCACCGCCGCCACCGGCTGACCGGCGGGTCCGGCAGGACGGCCGGACCGCCGGACCCGCCGCAGCAGGCCCGTACGCAGCCGTACGCAGCACGAGGAAAGAGCCGCACAGATGCAGACGTCACCGCACCGCGCCCGCACGGGCCGCGCCGTGCTGGCCCTCGACGAGGGCACCACCGGCACCCGGGCCGGACTCGTCCTGGAGGACGGCTCCGCCCACGAGGTCCGCTACCGGGCGATCGAGGTCGGCCACCCCGACGACCTCTGCGTCGAACAGGACCCGGTGGAGATCTGGACCGCCACGCTCGACGTGGCGCGCGAAGCGGTCGCCCTCGCCCGCCGCGACGGCATCACCGTCACCGCCGTCGCGCTCAGCACCCAGCGCGCCACGGCGATGCTGTGGGACAGCGCCACCGGACTGCCGCTGCTGCCCGCCGTCGTCTGGCAGGACCGCCGCCACGCCACCGAGCTGGCCGGTCTCGAAGCCCGCTGGGACAGCGTGCTGACGGCACGCCAGGGGCGCCCGGTCGGCTCCCGCTCCCCGTTCCTGTGGGCCGCCCGGCAGCTCGCCCGCCACCCGGAGGTGGCCGCCGCCCACCGCGCCGGGCGCCTGCGGTTCGGCACCGTGGACACCTGGCTGATGTGGCACCTCACCGGCGGCGCCGTGCACGCCACCACCCCGACCAACGCCGCCTCCACCGGCGGCTATCTGCTCACCGCGCACGCCTGGGACGAGGAGTGGATCGACGCGCTCGGCTTCCCCCTCGACCTGCTGCCCGGCCTGCTCGCCGACGACGCCGTGTCCGGCGAGACCGACCCCTCGGTGCTCGGCGTGCGGGTGCCGGTGGCCGCCTCCATGGGCGACCAGCACGCCGCGCTCGTCGCCCTGGGCGGCCTGGCCACCGGACAGGCCATGGGCATGTTCGGCACCGGCGCCTTCGTCGACGCCGCCACCGGCACCGCGCCCGCCCTGCCCCGCCCCGGCATCGCCGGGGTCGTCGCCCAGCCCGGCCGCCGCCAGGGCGGCACCACCCACTACAGCCTGGAGGCGTACACCTCCACGGTCGGCTCCGCACTGCGCTGGCTCTGCGAGGACCTGCGCCTGTTCGACTCGCCCCGCGAACTGGGCGAGGCCGCCGTCCGCGCCACCGCCCGGCCGGACGCCGGTCCCCGCTTCCTGCCCGCCTTCGCCGGGGTCCGTACGCCCCTGTGGCGGCCGGGCGCCACCGCGGCCCTCACCGGACTGACCCTGGCCACCACCCGCGACGACCTGGCCCGCGCCGTCCTCGACGGCATCGCGCACTCCGTGTGCGATCTCGTCGACGGCGTCGCCGGCACCCTCGGCGCCCCGCTCAGCCGGCTGCGCGTCGGCGGCGGCGTCTCCGGCAGCGACCCGCTGATGCAGACCCAGGCCGACCTGACCGGGCTGGCCGTCGAACGCGTCGCCGACTCCGCCACCGCCAGCCTGCGCGGCACCGCCTACCTCGCGGGCGTCGCCCAGGGCCTGTGGACCTCCCTGGAAGAGGTCGTCGAGGCCCAGCCGCGCGGCCGGACCTTCGAACCCGCCCTGGACACCGCGGGACGCGCCGCACGCCGCGCCGACTGGCGCGCACTGCTCGACCACCATCTCGACACACCCGAACCGACCCCCCACTGACGGCACCCCCGTGCCGTCACGCGCGGACCGCCCGAGGACCGCGCACCGAACCACCCAGGAGTTGATGTTGTGATCACCATGCCCGCCCGGAAGCCGCGGCGCTCCGCCGCGGCGACCCGTCGAGCCCCGCTGCTGCTCGACCGCGCGGCGGCCAGGCGCAGGCTGGCCGACGACACCTACGACGTCCTCGTCGTCGGCGGCGGCATCACCGGTGCCTACGCCGCCCTGGACGCGGCCTCCCGGGGGCTGCGCACCGCGCTGATCGAGAAGGACGACTTCGCCTCCGGCACCTCCTCGAAGTCCTCGAAGATGGTCCACGGCGGTCTGCGCTACATCGAGCAGGGCAACGTCAACCTGGTCCGCCACTCCCTCCTCGAACGCCACCGCTTCCGCCAGAACGCCCCGCACCTGGTGCACCGGCTGCCGTTCCTCTTCCCGGTCCTGGAGAAGGAAGGCGTCTTCGACGCCCGCCTCGCCAAGGGCTTCGAGGGCCTGCTGTGGACCTACGACCTGGTCGGCGGCTGGCGCATCGGCAAGCTGCACCAGCGGCTCAGCGTGCCCGAGGTGCTCGCCCAGGCCCCCACCCTGCGCGCCGAGAACCTCAAGGGCGGCCTGCTGTACTTCGACGCCCGCACCGACGACGCCCGCCTGGTGCTGACCGTCGCCCGCACCGCGGCCGCGCTCGGCGCCACCGTCCTCAACGGCGTCCGCGCCGACGGACTGCTGATGAGCGGCGGCCGGGTCGCCGGGGCGAAGGTCACCGCCGACGGCGACACCTTCGAGATACGCGCGCACGCCGTCGTCAACGCCACCGGAGTGTGGACCGACGAACTCGACGCGCAGGCCGACGCGGGACACGCCCCGCAGGTGCGGCCCGCCAAGGGCGTCCACATCGTCGTCCCCTGGGACAAGGTGCGCATCAACTGCACGGTCACCGTGCCCATCCCGGGCCGCGCCCGCCGCGCCACCTGCACCCGCTGGGGCAACACCGTCGTCCTCGGCACCACCGACGAGGACTACCGGGGCTCCCCGGACGACGTGCACTGCACCCGCCAGGAGATGGAGTTCCTGCTCGAAGGGGCCAACACCGCCTTCGAGGGCAAGCTCACCCCGGACGACGTGGTCGGCTCCATCGGCGGACTGCGCCCGCTGGTCGGCGGCAAGGAGGGCGCCACCCTCGACATGCGGCGCGACCACCACATCACGATCGGCCGCACCGGCATGGTCACCGTCACCGGCGGCAAGCTCACCACCAGCCGCCACATGGGCGAACTCGTCATCGACAAGGTGATGACCGTCCTCGGCCGCAGCGCCCGCAGCCGCACCGCCCGGCTGCCGCTGCTCGGCGGCGCCGGCTACGACGCCGAGGCCGTGGCCGCCTCCGGCGGACTCGCCGCCCACCTGGGCGAACGCTACGGCACCGAGGCCCGCTTCGTCGGCGACCTGGTCCAGGAGGACCCCACCCTCGCCGAACCGGTCGTCCCCGGGCTGCCCTACACCCGCGCCGAGGTCGTCTACGCCGCCCGCGCCGAGTTGGCCCGCTCCGTCGACGACGTCCTGTCCCGGCGCACCCGCGCCCGGCTGTTCGCCCGCGACGCCTCCGCCGGTGCCGCCCAGGCCGTCGGCGAACTCCTCGGCGCCGAACTCGGGTTCAGCCAGGCCCAGATCGAGCGCTCCGTCGCCGACTACCTCTCCTCCGTCCGTCACGAACGGTCCATCCTCCTCGAAGGGGCAGCAGCATGATCAGCCGTCAGACCATCACCCACCCGTTCAACCGCGGCACCTACACGGTCGGCGCGCCCAGCCCCGCCAAGTGGGCCCGGAACACCCCGGTCGGCGACGGACCCGCGGCCCTCCAGAACGACCCGGTCCAGGTCCCCGACAGCGTCGTCGAGGCGCTGCGCGGCGCCGCCCGAGCCGTCCACACCGAACGCGCCGAGGTGGTCGCCCGCACCCGCGACTGGTGGGCCGGATCCATGATCGGCGAGACCGAGGGCCGCCCCGCCACCCCGGACGCGGTCGTCGTGGAGGCCGCCGACGCCGACCAGGTCGCCGCCGTCCTGCGCATCTGCCACGACGCCGGGATCCCCGTCACCCCCTCCGCCGGCCGCTCCAACGTCACCGGTGCCGCACTGCCCGTCTTCGGCGGCGTCGTCCTCGACCTGTGCGGCCTCGACCGGATCACCGGCTTCGACGCCACCTCCCATGTCGTCGACGTACAGGCCGGGATGTTCGGCGACCTCTTCGAGAAGCAGCTCCAGGAGGAGTACGGCGTCACCACCGGCCACTGGCCGTCCGCGTTCGCCCTGTCCACGGTCGGCGGCTGGATCGCCTGCCGCGGCGCCGGACAGCTCTCCACCCGCTACGGCAAGATCGAGGACATGGTCGTCGGCGTCGACGTCGTCCACGCCGACGGCACCCGCGCCACCTACGGCGACTACGCCCGCGCCGCCGTCGGCCCCGATCTGCGCCAGCTGTTCATCGGCTCCGAGGGCACCCTCGGCGTCATCGTCGCCGCCCGGCTGCGCGTCCACCCGCTGCCCGAGTACGCCCGCGCCCTCGCCTACGGCTTCGACACCTTCGCCGAGGGCCTGGACGCCTGCCGCGCCATCCTCCAGCGCGGCGCCACCCCGGCCGTGCTGCGCCTGTACGACAAGCTGGAGTCCGGCACCCACTTCGGCCGGCCGGACACCAACCTGCTGCTCATCGCCGACGAGGGCGACGCGGCCGTGGTCGACGCCTCGATGGACGTGGCCGCCGCCGTCTGCTCCGCCCACGGCCCCGAACTCGACTCCGAGGCCGTCTTCGCCCGCTGGCTCGACGAGCGGATGCTGGTCGGCAAGTCCTCCGACGGCTTCACCCCGGGCCCCGGCTTCGTCGCCGACACCCTGGAGATGGCCGCCTCCTGGAAGGACCTGCCCGCCATCTACGACGAGGTGGTGGCCGCCGTCGAGGCGGTGCCCGGCACCCTCGCCGTCTCCGCGCACCAGTCCCACGCCTACACCGACGGCGCCTGCGTCTACTTCTCGCTGCGCGGCGAGGTGGCCCCCGAGGACCGCCGCACCTGGTACCGCGCGGTGTGGGACGCCGCCAACGCCGTCCTCGTCGCCCACCGCGCCGCCCTCAGCCACCACCACGGCTGCGGACTGCTGCGCGGCCCCTACGTCGCGGACTCCCTCGGCGCCGGCTTCGCCACCTTCGCCGCGGTCAAGGCCGCCCTGGACCCGGCCGGCATCCTCAACCCTGGCAAGCTGGGACTTTCCAGCCGCTTCGGTACGCCGCCGCTCTCCTGACCCGCGCGTACCCCGTCCCAGGAGTCAGGCCACCGCCATGAACCCCGCCGCCCGGCCCAGCGCCGCCCTCGACCCGCGCCTCGCCCGCGCCTTCGCCGACGTGCCCGTCGTCGCGTCCGTCGTGGGCGGCAAACCCCTGCGGGACTTCCTGACGGCCCCCGTCAGGGTGTGCATCCTCGCCTCCTTCGCGGTCGGCGAACTGCCCAAGGTCGTGGGGGCGCTGGGCCGGGCCCAGCGGATCGTGTTCGTCAACGTGGACAGCAGCCCGGGACTGGCCCAGGACCGCGGCGCGCTGGAGTTCCTCAAGGAACTCGGCGCGCACGGCGTGGTCAGCACCCGGCTCAACCTCATCGAGAAGGGCCGCCCGCTCGGGCTGCTGACCATGATGAAGGTCTTCGTCACCGACCGCTCCAACCTGCGCCGCAGCCTGGACGCCGTCGCGCACGGCGGCCCCGACCTGGTCGAGATCATGCCCGCGCCGATCACCGGCCGGATGAGCCAGGAGGCCCGGCGCGCCCTGTCGCCGTCCGTCGCCGCCGGTTTCGTCGAGACCGCCGAGGACGTGGCCCTCGCCCTCTCCCTCGGCTCGGTCGCCGCCGCCACCTCCGACCCCCGCCTGTGGCATCTGCGCCGCGACCACCTCCCACCCGCACCCCAGGAGTAGTCCCACCGTGAGCTTCACCGTCATCGCCCGCTACCGCTGCCTGCCCGGCCGCCAGGACACCGTGCTCGGCCTCCTGGACCGGATGGCGGCGGCCTCCCGCGCCGAACCCGGCTGCCTCGGCTACCGCGTCCACCAGGGCACCGAGGACCCCCGCGCGCTCGCCCTGTACGAGGAGTACGCCACCGAGGCGGACTTCACCGCCCACTGCGCCACGGCGCACTTCCAGGACATCGTCCTCGCCCAGGTGGTGCCCCTGCTGGAGAGCCGCGACGTGCTGCGCTGCGCGCCCCGCCCGGAGGTGAGCGCGTGAAGACCCGCGCCGCCGTCCTGCGCGAGGTCTCCCGCCGCCGCCCCTACGGCGCGACCCGCCCCGTCGAGATCGAGGAACTGGACCTCGGCGCCCCGCGCGCGGGCGAGGTCAGGGTGCGCACGGCCGCCGCCTCGCTGTGCCACTCGGACCTGTCCGTCGTCAACGGCGACCGGGTCCGGCCGCTGCCCATGGCCCTGGGCCACGAGGCGGTCGGCGTGGTCGAGGAGACCGGCCCCGGAGTCGACCGGCTCGCCCCCGGCGACCATGTGGCGCTCGTCTTCGTGCCGAGCTGCGGCTACTGCGCGCGGTGCACCGAGGGCCGGCCCGCCCTGTGCGACCGGGCCGCCGCCGCCAACGGCTCCGGCGCCCTGCTGCACGGCCCGTCCCTGCTCACCGACGCCTCCGGCGAGCGGGTCCACCACCACCTCGGCGTCTCCGCGTTCGCCGAACACGCCGTGGTCGCGCAGGAGTCGGTGGTCCCGATCCCCGCCGACGTGCCGTTCGCCGTGGCCTCGCTGTTCGGCTGCGCCGTCCTCACCGGCGCCGGGGCCGCCATCAACACCGCGCGCCTGGGCCCCGGCCGCTCCGCCGTGGTGTACGGGCTCGGCGGGGTCGGCCTGTCGGCCGTGCTCGGGGCCCGCGCCGCGGGCGCGAGCCCGATCGTCGCCGTCGACCCGGTGCCCGCCAAACGCGACCTCGCGCTCCGCCTCGGCGCCACCCACGCCTTCGCCCCCGACGAGGCGCTGGAGGCGGTGCGCGACCTGACCGGCGGGGGAGCGGAGGTGGCCGTCGAGGCGGTCGGCAGCCCGCAGGTGATGGCGGCCTGCCTGGACGCGGTGGGCCGCGGCGGAACGGTCGTCCCGGTCGGCCTCCCGGCGCCCGGCCGGTCCCTCGAAGTGCCCGCGCTGGCCTTCGCGGGCGAGGGCAAGAGCATCGTCGGCTCCTACATGGGCGACGCCGTGCCGCGCCGCGACATCCCCCGCTTCCTCGGCCTGTGGCGCAGCGGCCTGATGCCGGTGGAGCACCTGCACACCGGCACCCTGCCGCTGGACGGCCTCAACACGGCCCTGGAGGAACTCGCCTCGGGCCGCGCGGTGCGCCAGGTCGTCGACACCTCGGGACTGCTGTCCGCGACCGCGCCCTGACCCCGCCGGGTCCGCCGCGCACCGGCCCGTCTCCGCCCGTCACCGGGGGAGGCGGGCCAGTGCCGTCAGCAGCCGGTCGACGTCCTCGGCGCTGCTGTACGGCGCGAGTCCCACCCGTACGCCGCCCCCGTCGCCCAGGCCGAGGTGCCGCGACGCCTCCAGCGCGTAGAAGGACCCGGCGGGCGCGTCCACGCCGTGCCCGGCCAGATGCGCGGACACCTCGGCCGGGCGCAGGCCCGCCACGGTGAACAGCAGCGTCGGGGTGCGGTGCGCCGCGCGCGAGTGGACGGTGATCCCGCCGAGGTCCGCGAGCCCCCGTTCGATCCGCTCCCGCAGCACGGACTCGTGGGCCTCCAGCGCGGCGAAGGAGGCGGCCAGACGCGCCCGGCGGCCGCCGCGCGCAGCGCCGTCCAGACCGGCGAGGAAGTCCACGGCGGCAGCGGCCCCGGCCAGCAACTCATAGGGCAGCGTGCCCAGTTCGAAGCGCTCGGGCACGGCGTCACTGGACGGCAGCAGCTTGTCGGGCCGCAGCCCCTCCAGGAACTCGGGCCGGGCCGCGAGCACCCCCAGATGCGGCCCGAGGAACTTGTACGGCGAGCACACCAGGGTGTCCGCGCCCAGCGCGGCGAGGTCCACCGCCGCGTGCGCGGCGTGGTGCACCGCGTCCACGTGCACCAGCGCCCCGGCCTCGTGCGCCAGCGCGGCGACGGCCGGGACGTCGGGGCGGGTGCCGATGAGGTTGGACGCCGCGGTGAGCGCGACGAGCCGGGTGCGCGGGGAGAGCACCGCCGCCACCCGCCCGGGGTCCAGTTCGCCGGTGTCCGCGTCGAAGTCCGCGCACCGCACCGCCGCCCCGGCCGCCTCGGCCGCCTGGATCCAGGGCCGGATGTTGGAGTCGTGGTCCAGGCGCGTCACCACCACCTCGTCGCCCGGCGCCCATGTCCGGGCGAGCGTGCGGGACAGGTCGTAGGTCAGCTGGGTGGCGCTGCGGCCGAAGACCACGCCCCGCGGGTCGGCGCCGAGCAGATCGGCCAGCGCGCCGCGCGCCCGCGCGACGATGCCGTCCGCGTTGCGCTCGCCCTCGGTGGTGCGGCCCCGGTTGGCCAGCGGACGGGACAGGGCCTCGGCGACGGCGTCGATGACCGGCTGCGGTGTCTGGGTGCCGCCGGGCGCGTCGAAACGCGCCGAGCCGGACTTCAGGGCGGGGATCCGCGCGCGGACCGCGTCGACGTCGAGGGCCATGGGAACTCCTGGTGGGCGCGGGCGGCTCCGGGCGGCGTCGGCTGACGCGGCGCTCCCATGATCGCAGCCAGGACCGCTCCAGGGCAGGGGCAGGCACCGCGAAAAATGGTATTCCATTTTTCGGCCCCGGCTCTTGACGGTGCTCTGTGGCGCTCATTACGTTCTGGTCCACCCGGAAGCACTCTTCCGTTCTGTGGAAATCACGCACCCCCTCGTCCCTCCCCCCGATCCCAGGAGTCCTGCATGACTGCCCTGGAAGACCGGTCGTCCGTACACAGCGGCACCATGGCCACCAGCTCCGCCCTCTACACCCACGACCTCGCCCCCACGAAGCGGGAAGGGCGCCGCTGGGGCGCCTACAACGTCTTCACGCTGTGGGCCAACGACGTGCACAGCCTGGGAAATTACGCCTTCGCCCTCGGCCTGTTCGCCCTCGGTCTGAACGTGTGGGGCATCCTGGCCGCCTTCGCGCTCGCCTCCGTCCTGCTCTTCCTCCTGCTGACCCTCTCCGGCTTCATGGGCCAGCGGACCGGAGTGCCCTTCCCCGTCATGAGCCGGATCGCCTTCGGCGTCAGGGGCGCGAAGATACCGGCCGCCGTCCGCGGGGTCGTCGCCATCACCTGGTTTGGTATCCAGACCTATCTCGCCTCGTCCGTCCTGAGCATCCTCCTGGTCGCGCTCATCCCCTCGCTGGGCCGCCTGGACACCAACTCCCTGCTCGGCCAGTCCACCCTGGGCTGGATCACCTTCCTGGCGCTGTGGGCGCTACAGGTGCTCATCGTCAGCTACGGCATGCGGACGATCCGCCGCTACATGGCCTTCGCCGCGCCCACCACCCTGCTCACCATGTGCGCCCTCGCGGTGTGGATGTTCGTCCGCGCGGGCGGCTCCGTCTCCCTCGACGACGGCGCCCCGCTCACCGGCGGCGCCATGTGGCTCCAGGTCTTCCGGGCCGCCGCCCTGTGGGTGGTCGTCTACGGCACGTTCGTCCTCAACTTCTGCGACTTCACCCGCTCCGCGCGCAGCCGCGCCGCCATCGTCCGCGGCAACATCGTCGGCATCCCCGTGAACATGCTCTTCTTCGCCTGCATCGTGGCCGTCCTCAGCGGAGCCCAGTTCACACTGGACGGCCGCGTCATCACCAGCCCCACGGACATCGTCCGCACCGTCCCCCATATGTTCCTGCTGGTCCTGGCCTCGCTCGCCCTGATCGCCCTCACCGTGGCGGTCAACCTGCTGGCCAACTTCGTGGCGCCCATCTACGCCCTGGTCGACCTGTTCCCCCGCAGGCTCGACTTCCGGCGGGCCGGCCTGGTCAGCGCCGTCCTCGGCCTGGTGATCACGCCCTGGAACCTGTACGACAGCCCGGTCGTCGTCAACTACTTCCTCGGCGGCCTCGGCGCACTCCTCGGCCCGCTGTTCGGCGTGATCATGGCCGACTACTGGCTGCTGCGGAAGACGCGGGTGAACGTGCCCGCGCTCTACACCGAGGACCCGGACGCCGACTACCACTACCGCCGCGGCTACAACCCGCGCGCCGTCGCCGCGTTCCTGCCGAGCGCCGCCGCGGCCGTCACCGTCGCCCTGGTGCCGTACTTCCACGCCCTGGCCGGCTTCTCCTGGTTCGTCGGCGCCCTCCTCGCCGCCCTGCTCCACACGGCCGTCGCCGACCGCTCCGCACCCGTCCGCGACCTCGACGGCGAGGCCATCGCCGTCGCCGCGGAATAGCCCGACCGAACAGAAGGCCCCCTGCCATGCGCATCCTCGTGGTCAACGTCAACACCACCCGGTCCGTCACCGACGCCATCGGCGCGCAGGCCGCCGAAGCGGCCGGTCCGGGCACCGAGATCGTCCCGCTGACCCCCGCCTTCGGCGCGGAGTCCGTCGAGGGCAACTACGAGAGCTACCTCGCCGCCGTCGCCGTCATGGAGACCGTGCGCGCCCACCCCGGCCCCTACGACGCGGTCATCCAGGCCGGATACGGCGAGCACGGCCGCGAGGGACTCCAGGAACTGCTGGACGTCCCCGTCGTCGACATCACCGAGGCCGCGGCGAGCACCGCCCGGTTCCTGGGCCGCCGCTACTCCGTCGTCACCACCCTCGACCGCACGGTCCCGCTGATCGAGGAACGTCTCGACGTGGCCGGACTGAGCGCCCGCTGCGCCTCCGTACGCGCCACCGGCCTGCCCGTGCTCGACCTCGAACGCGACCCGCGCGCCGCCGCCGACGCCATCACCGAACAGGCCCTGCGCGCGGTGACGGACGACCGCGCCGAGGTGATCTGCCTGGGCTGCGGAGGCATGGCCGGCCTCGCCGGGCAGGTCGCCGAGCGGACCGGGGTCCCGGTCGTCGACGGGGTGAGCGCCGCCGTGACGATCGCCGAGTCACTGGTCCGGCTCGGCCTCACCACCTCCAAGGTGCGCACCTACGCCCCGCCGCGGCCCAAGCGGCTCGCCAACTGGCCCCCGCGCACGGCCTGATCCCGCTGGCCGCGGCGCCCGGAGCCGCCGCGGCCCCGGGGTATCCTGACGGGCCGCCCCGCCGCGCGTCCGCACAGACCCGGCCGGTGCCGCGGCGAACGGCGGACGAAGGACGAAGATGACGGAGCCAGGGGACTTCATGCCCGAGTCCGAACGGGTGACCCGGCAGTTGCGCGACGAGATCCTCGACGGGGTACGGGGCCCCGGCAGCCGTCTGGTGGAGCGCGAACTGGCCGAGGCGCTCGGCGTGAGCCGGCTCCCGGTGCGCGAGGCGCTGAAGACCCTGGTGTCCGAGGGCCTGGTGACCCCGCGCCCGCGCACCTGGGCGGTGGTGCGCGAGTTCACCGCCAGCGACGTCGCCGATCTCGACGAGGTCCGCTCGGCCCTGGAGACCCTGGCCTTCCGGCTCGCCGCCCAGCGCCACACCCGCGACGGTCTGCGGCGGCTGCGCGCCGACCTGGACGCCGAGCTGGAGGCGGCCCGCGCCGGTGACGCGGTCCGGGCCCGCCGGTCGGCGGCCGACTTCCACCAGACCGTCACCGCCCTGGCCGCCAACGAACTGCTGAACGAACTCGACCGCGTCCTCAGCAGCCGCATGCGGTGGTTCCGCGGCCGCCACGACGACCTGCTGGGGGTGGCCCGGGAACACGAGGCCCTGTACCAGGCGATCGCGGCCCGCGACGTCGCCCGCGTCGAGGCCCTCGTCCTGCACCACCTGGCCACCGGCCGCACCGCGGCCCTCGGCCACCGCGCCCACGACACCCGCGGCGACGCCTGAACGGCCGCGCCGCCGGACCCCCGGGTCAGGTCTTGCGCAGGTCGGGGGCCGGGACGCCGATCAGCAGGCGGCGTACCGCGTCCCAGGCCCCGCGCAGGGCGCGGGCCACCTCGGGCGGGTCGCTGCCCATGATCCGGACCCACGCCCCGCAGTCCTCGGGCAGCACGCTCACGCCGAAGGCGGGCCCGGCGCCGCGCAGGGCCTCGTGCAGGGTGTCGGCGACCTCGGCCGCGGGGGCGAGCGGGGTCAGCACATGCAGGGTGGCCATCAGGTCATGACCGCCGAAGACCGCGGGGCCGGTCACCGCGCCCGCCGCGCCCGGATCCAGGCGTACGGTGTCCACCACCAGCGGTTCGCCGTCCGGGCGGGTGATCTCCAGATCGCTGAAGAGCAGCCGGTAGGCGTGCCGTTCACCGCGGGCCAGCCGGCCGGCCGCGACCGTCTCGCCCAGCAGCACGGTGGCCGTCGGATCGGCGGTCACCAGGGTCTGCTGGTAGAAGCGGGCGTCCCGGTAGGGGATCAGCGGGTCGGGCAGGTACTCGACGTAGCTCTCCGCCCCGGCGGTCAAATGGACGACCTGGGTGGCGTGGTCGAACTCCGTCCGGTGCAGCTTGGTGGCCGCCTGCGTCGTCAGGTGCACGGCGGTGCCCGCTCCGCAGTCGATGTCGATGCGGTTGCGGTCGGCCTGCACGATGCCGCCCCCGGTGGACATCAGATAGGTCACCGGCATGTCCGGCCGCAGCGGGTCCACGTACAGCGGCCGCATGATCTGCAACGGCGACTTCTGGTAGCGGTCCACGAGTTCGGTGCGGTCGCCGACCCGGGCGTAGCGCAGTTCGAGCAGGCCGACCTTGCCGGGGCGCCCGGCGGCCAGGGTGTCCGGCGCGCCGGTCAGCTCGCGCATCCGGGCCGGCACCCGCCGGGGTTCGTAGTGGGCGGGGTCCAGCCGCGCGGGCGCCCCCCTCACGCGGACGCCGCCGGGGCGCCGGCCGGGCGGGCGGCCTCGTGGGCGAGCACGAAGTCGGCGATGGTGTCCAGGCCGTCGCCGGTCAGGGAGTTGGTGAGCACCACGGGCCGGCCCTGGCGTACCGCGTAGGCGTCCGACTCCATCTGCGCCAGGTCGCAGCGCACGTACTGGGCGATGTCGACCTTGTTGATGACGAGGAGTTCGCACTCGGTGATGCCCGGACCGCGCTTGCGGGGCATCTTGTCGCCCTCGGCGGTGTCCAGCACGAACAGGAACAGGTCGACGAGGGCCGGGCTGAAGGTGAGCGTCAGGTTGTCGCCGCCGCTCTCGAAGAGCAGCGTGTCCACCTCCGGGTGGCGTTCCAGGATCTCGTCGGCGGCGGCCTGGTTCATCGTCGGGTCGTCCCGGACGGCGGTGTGCGGGCAGGCGCCCGTCTCGACGCCGACGATGCGGTCCGCGGCGAGGATCCCGTCCAGGGTGCGCCGTACGTGCGCGGCGTCCTCGGAGGTGTAGATGTCGTTGGTGATCACGGCCGGGGTGCGGCCGCGTCCGATCAGCACCGGGACCAGCGCCTCGATCAGCGCGGTCTTGCCGGAGCCGACCGGCCCGGCGACACCCACGCGCAGCACACCGTCGGGGGTGCGCCGGACGAGGTCGTCGTCGTGGTGGTGGGAGCCCTTGACCTGGGTGGGGTCGTGCATGGTGATCCTTGTCGGACGTAGGGACGGGGGAGGGGGGAGGGCGCTCAGCTCGCGAACAGCCGTGCCTCGGCGCGTTCGTGACGGCCCGCCATGACGTCGGCCACCGGGACGCAGCCGCCGAGGTCGGCGAGCTCGCGGTCCAGGGCCGCCGCCACGGTCTCCTCGATCACCGGGGCGGCGCCGTGCAGCACCACCTGCGCCCGCCGGTGGTCGGTGAGCCGGAGCCGCAGCGCGGCCCCGGTGAAACTGGCCGCGAAGGCGAACAGCTCGCAGGTGACGGCCTGTTCGACGGTGAGACCGTTGCCCGCGTGGACGACACCGGCGACCACCGGCTGGCAGCCGCGCACCGCGCCGTCCCGGTACAGCTCCCGGTAGCGCTCGATCGGGGCCGTGCCGTAGACCTCCGCGGCCAGGTCGAGCAGCTGCCGCCCGGTGCGCACCGCGGCCTGCCGCGCCTCCCGGCCCAGCTTGGTGGCGTGCAGCCGCCGTTCCACGGCCACCACCTCGTCCCAGTCGCCCGCGCTGGCCGCGCGATGGGTGAGGGCGAGCGCGGTGGCGTCGGACGGGCCCACGCTGTGGCGGAGCAGGTCCGCGAGGAGCGCGGGCAGGGTGCGCGGGGTGACCGCGCGCGCCTGCTGGAAGCCCTCCAGGCCGTGCGAGAGGGTGTAATAGCCGCTGGGGAAGGCCGAGTCGGTGAGCTGGAGCCCGGTCAGCAGCGCCGGGATCGGCATCGGGTCGTTCACGCCGGGTGTCCGTTCCTGCCGGTGGCCGTCGGTCGCCGTCCGGCCGCGGGGGTCCGCGGGACGCCGGGCGCCCCGCGGACCGTCATGGGGTGGGGTCAGACGATGTAGAAGAGCTGGTTGAGCGGAAGGCGCTCGGCCGGCTCGATGGTGGCGGGTTCGCCGTCCACGGTGACCTTGTACGTCTCCGGGTCGACGTCGATGCGCGGCAGCGCGTCGTTGCGGACCATGTGCTGCTTGCCGACGGTGCGGCAGCGCTGCACCGGCTCGATCCGCCGCTGGAGCCCCAGCTCGCCGGGGACACCGGCGGCGATGGACGCCTGCGACATGAAGGTGACCGAGGTGCGCGACCTGGCCCGGCCGTAGCTGCCGAACATGGGCCGGTAGTACACCGGTTGGGGCGTGGGCAGGGAGGCGTTCGGGTCGCCCATCAGCGCCCAGTTCACCATGCCGCCCTTGATGACCAGCTTGGGCTTGGCGCCGAAGGAGTTGATCGGCCAGAGCACGATGTCGGCGAGCTTGCCGGGCTCCAGCGAGCCGATCACATCGGACGCGCCCACCGCGATCGCCGGGTTGATGGTGAGCTTCGCCAGATAGCGCAGCACCCGCGCGTTGTCGTTGCGCGAGCTGTCCTCGGCCAGCGCGCCGCGCATCTCCTTGCAGTGGTGCGCCGTCTGGAAGGCACGGGCGAAGGACTCGCCGACCCGGCCCATGGCCTGGGAGTCGGAGGAGAAGATGCTGATCACGCCGAGGTCGTGCAGCACCGTCTCCGCGGCGATGGTCTCCGCGCGCACCCGGCTGTCGGCGAAGGACACGTCCTCGGGGATGTCCCGGGACAGGTGGTGGCAGACCATCACCATGTCCAGCAGCTCGTCCACCGAGTTGATGGTGTACGGCAGCGTCGGGTTGGTGGACGCCGGCAGCACGTTGGGCTCACCGGACACCCGCATGATGTCCGGGGCGTGGCCGCCGCCCGCGCCCTCGGTGTGGAAGGTGTGGATGGTCCGGCCGTCGATCGCGGACAGGGTGTCCTCGAAGAAACCGCCCTCGTTGAGGGTGTCGGTGTGGACGGCCATCTGCACGTCGTACTCGTCGGCGACGCGCAGCGCGGTGTCGATGGTGGCCGGGGTGGCGCCCCAGTCCTCGTGCACCTTGAGCCCGGCCACGCCCGCCTCGACCTGCTCGCGCAGCGCCTCGGGCAGGCTGCCGTTGCCCTTGCCGAGCAGACCCACGTTGACCGGCAGGTCCTCGACGGCCTCCAGCATGCGGTGGATGTTCCACGGGCCGGGGGTGCAGGTGGTGCCGTTGCTGCCGTCGGTGGGGCCGGTGCCGCCGCCGAAGAAGGTGGTGATGCCGTTGGACAGGCCCTCCTGGGCCTGCTGCGGGGAGATGAAGTGGATGTGGGTGTCGATGCCGCCGGCCGTGGCGATCAGATGCTCGCCGGAGATGACCTCGGTGCCGGGGCCGATCACCAGTTTGGGGTCGACGCCGTTCTGCACATGCGGGTTGCCGGCCTTGCCGACCCCGACGATCAGACCGCCGCGGACGCCGATGTCGCCCTTGACGACACCCAGCACGGGGTCGAGCACCACGACGTTGGTGATCACCAGGTCGAGGGCGCCCTCGCGGTTGAGCGCGGCCGGGTCCTGGGCCATGCCGTCGCGGATGGCCTTGCCGCCGCCGTAGACGGCCTCGTCGCCGTAGGAACCGGCGTTGTGGTCGTACTCGACCTCGACGACCAGATTGGTGTCGGCCAGGTGGAACCGGTCGCCCACGGTGGGGCCGAACAGGTCCGTGTACTGCTTGCGCGGGATGATCGCCATCAGCGGTCGGCCCCCTCGTTCTCGGTGTCGGTGACGCGGTCGGTGCCGTCGGCGGCGAATCCCCGCTCGGTGGCGCGGCGCACGGCGGCGCGCCGGGTGTCGGCGGCGTTGAGACCGCCGTTGACCAGGGCGGCGAAGCCGACGAGCCGCCGGGTGCCGCCGAAGGCGACCAGCTCGACCTCGCGGGTGTCCCCGGGCTCGAAGCGCACGGCGGTGCCGGACGGGATGTCCAGGTGCATGCCGTAGGCGGCCTCGCGGTCGAACCGCAGGGCGCGGTTCACCTCGAAGAAGTGGTAGTGCGAGCCGATCTGCACGGCGCGGTCGCCGGTGTTGGCGACGGTCAGACTGGCCTTCGCCCTACCGGGGTTGATCTCCACGGGGTCGTCCCCGTAGAGGTAGTGGGCTCCACCCGACATCGTTGTCTCCTAGTTCCAGGCGGTGAATCAGGCGGGGTCTCAGGCGCTGATGGGGTCGTGGCAGGTGACGAGCTTGGTCCCGTCCACGAACGCCGTCTCGACCTGGAGGACGGTGAGCATCTCGCGCACCCCGGGCATGACGTCGTCGGCGGTGACGACCTTGCGGCCCAGCTCCATGCACTCGGCCACGGTGTGCCCGTCGCGGGCGGCCTCCAGGACGGCCTCGGTGATCAGCGCGGCGGCCTCGCTGTAGTTGAGCTTGGTGCCCCGGGCCCGGCGGCGGCGGGCCAGGTCGGCCACCACGTAGACGTGGAGCTTGTCGATTTCGCGCGGTGCGAGGTTCATGGCGTCACTTCGCTTTCTCCAACGAGATGCCGGGCCGGTCCAGGGCTGGAACGGCCGCGAGGAAGAGCCAGGTCGTCACGACGAACGGCCAGGTGAAGGGGGATCCGCCGGACGGCTGGGCGAACGCCTGCCAGGCGGCGGTGAAGGGCACCGAGGCCACGGCGGCGAGCGCGGCGTACCCGGCGGTCCACGGGGTGAGGGGCAGGAAGGTGGCGGCCAGGGCTATCGCCACCAGGACCGCGTTGTAGCCGTACAGACCGGCCTCGATCCGGTCGGCGGGCAGGCCCATGGCACAGGCGGTGAGGACCGCGACGACGCTGCCGCAGACCGCGGCGACGGCGGCGGTGCGGGAGGCGACGAGCAGCCCCGCGAGCAGGATCAGGCCCGCGTACCACTGGTCGAGCAGGAAGATCTGCGCGATGCCGTCGCAGCAGGCCCGGCCGAACTCCGCGGCGGACAGGGCGGTGAAGCCGTCCGCGGCGACCGGCGGCGCGGCGGCGGCCGGTGCCGTGGGCAGGGCGATCGCCAGCACCCCGGCGACCAGGCAGAAGGGGGCGGTCAGCGCGGGCAGCCCGATCCGGCCGAGCAGCCGCCCGGCCGCGGCGCCGATCACCGCGCACACCGCGGCGGCCAGCACGGCGAGCACGGCGGTCCGCCACGAGGCGCCGAGCCGGACGACGACCGCGATGCCGGTGAGGCAACCGCAGTAGCCCTCAAGGCCCTTGGCCAGCCCGCCCCGGTCGGCGCCCAGGACCGTGGCGGCCGCGGTGGACGACACCACGCCGAGCAGCCCGTAACAGCCGACGTGCCAGCCGCCCGCGAACAGCGCGAGCGCGAACAGCAGTCCGGTCCAGGCACTGGGGCTGAGGGCGACCTGCGCGATGCCCCGCAAGTGGGTCCGTCCCAGCCGCCCCACACCGGCGGGAACCCAGCCTCCGGACTGTCCACCCCGCCCTCCAGCAGGCATGCCTTCTCCTCGTCAGGGAACATCTCGGGGCACCAACGAACGCTGACGCACGACGAGAAGCTGCGTGATCAACAACTTGTTGAAGGCTACGCCTGGACCTGACGGGGGAATTTCACCAGCACGATGTGACAGCGCGGTTACGTTTGGAGATCGCCGCTGTTGAACGGGGGTCGGAACGGCGGCCGCCGGGACAGAACTTGATCATGGATTCGAAACCTTGGCACGTCCTTGGGGGTTTCCGGAAGAAAAACCGACCAAAGCGTGAAGGGTGGGCGCGCCGTGTGGGGCGGGTGGTGCGCGCGGCGGGCGGTGCGCCGGGAGGACCCGGCCCGCGCACCGCCCGCCGACTCGCCGCTCAGGCCGCCGGATAGGGCAGCAGCGTGCTGTCGATCCGCTCCCAGGCGGACCTCAGCCCGGCGAGCAGCGCCGGCCGGTCCGCGGCGAGGTCGGCCTGTTCGCGGGCGTCCGCGACGAGGTCGTACAGATGGTCCCGGCCGTTCGCGTCCCGGTAGTACTTCCAACGGCCGCGCCGCAGCGCCCGGTTGCCGCGCACCCGCCAGAACAGATCGCGCTCGGGCAGGTCCTCGCCGCGCAGCAGATGTCCGGCGAGGCTGTGCCCGTCCAGCGGGTACGCCGGGTCCGGGCGGGCACCGCCCAGCTCCAGCAGGGTGGCCGTCCAGTCGGGGGAGTACACCGGCTCGTGGCTGACCTGCCGGGCGTCGACGGCGGCCGGCCAGCGCAGCACGGTCGGCACCCGGATACCGCCCTCCAGCAGCTGCGACTTGCCGCCGCTGAGCGGCCACTGGTACGAGAAGCGCTCGCCGCCGTTGTCGCTGGCGAAGACGACGACCGTGTTCTCCTCCTGCCCCGAGCGGCGCAGCGCGGCGAGCACCCGGCCGACCGCGGCGTCCAGGTCCTCCACCATCTGCCGGTACTTCTCCACCGAGCCGCCGTCGCTGTGCACAAGAGCGCCGAGCACGTCGCCCGCGCGGATCCGCCCCGCGATCCGGGCCGCCGTCTCCTCGTCCCCCTCGGTCAGCCAAGGCCAGTGCGGAGTGGTGAAGTTGAGGTTCAGCAGCCAGGGCCTGCCGTGCCGGCGCGCCACGTACTCGGTGGCCCGCTCGGTCAGCACGGTGGTGTAGTAGCGCAGGTCCTGGTAGGTGGCGTCGCCCTCGTACAGGTCGTAGTCGCCGAGCTGGCCCAGCTTGGAGAAGTACTCCAGCGCGCCGCCGAAGTTGCCGAAGAACTCGTCCCAGCCCGACTTGGTGGGGCTGTGGTCGGGCAGCCAGCCGCAGTGCCACTTGCCGATCAGCGCGGTGGCGTACCCGGCCTTCTTCAGCAGCGACGCCACAGTGGGGTGGTCCGGGTCCAGGCCCTGTGTCCGGTCGCCGATGGGCTCGGCCAGACCGCCCCGGGTACGGCCCGGGTAGCGGCCGGTGTAGAGGCTGAACCGGGTGGGCGAGCAGGTCGCCGAACCGGCGTACGCGTCGGTGAAGCGCACTCCCTGGGCGGCCAGCCGGTCCAGGTTCGGTGTCCGGATGTGCGGGGCTCCGTAGGAGGAGAGGTCCGCCCAGCCCAGGTCGTCGCCGAGGATGAACAGGAAGTTGGGGCGCCCGCCGGGCCGGGCGCCCCGGCGGGCTCTGAAGGGCCGTTCGTCCCGGTCCTGGGCGGGCGCCGTCGCCGCGTCGGCGGCCGGGGCGGCGACGGCGCCGACCGCGCCGCCGCCCACCAGGCCGCCGAAGGCGCGGCGGGAGATGTTCGAAGTGTCGGGCATGCGGGATCCTTGTCCGGGCGCTCCCGGGGGCGGGGCGCGCATCAGTGGAGGGAGCGCCGCCGCGTACGGCGCACGGCACGCCCGGCCCTGCGGACCCGGGCGCGCGGGGCGCGCGGCGACGGCGTACGAAGACGCTCCCCGGAACCGGGAAGCGGGATCACTGCGAGGAGAGGGCCGAGGGCCCTTGAGGGCTCAGCGACAGATCGCGCTGGACTGACGGCACAGATCGACGTGCCGCCGCTCCACGAGCGCGGCGCACGCACCTCGGCGATCAGCGGGCGGCCTCATGCCGAGCGAGGCTGCCAGCGCACCCGTCGGCCCGTCAAGAAGGGTCCGGATAGCGGGAATCGGCCGGGCCGCGCCCGCACACCACCTAGGCTCACGTCGTGGCCCTCCCCGGAGCGGAAGAGATCCGCGCGCTGCACCTGCGGCACGCACCGACGCAGGAGGCGTTCGACCTCGTGCACACGCACTGCGTGATCGTGCGGCACATCACCCGCGAACTGCTCGCCCGCGCCCCGGTGCGCGCCGACACCGAACTGGCGCCGGCCGGTGCGCTCCTGCACGACATCGGCGTCTACCGGCTCTACGGCCCCGACGGCACCCTGGACGGCGCGGACTACGTCCGGCACGGCGTGCTGGGACACGAACTGCTGCGCGAGGAAGGGCTGCCGGAGGAACTGTGCCGTTTCTGCTCCCACCACACCGGCGTCGGCCTCACCGCGCACGACGTCCGCGCCCAGCGGCTCCCGCTGCCGCCCGGGGACTACCTCGCGGAGACCATGGAGGAGCGGGCGGTGATGTACGCGGACAAGTTCCACAGCAAGACCGCGCCGCCGGTCTTCCTGACGGCGGCGGCCTACGCGCGCCACGTCGTCCGGTTCGGCGCGGACAAGGTCCGCTCCTTCGACCGGCTGCGCGCGGAGTTCGGCGAGCCCGATGTGCGGGCGCTCGCCGCGCGCTTCGGACACGCCGTGCGGTGAGGCCCGCGGCGGCCGTGGCGGAGCGGCCCCGGGGAGGGGCGGCTCACCCGGTGGCCGCCGGGCCGCGGGTGGCGGGCCGGTCGGGTGTCGCGTCCTTCTGCCAGGCGCCGGTGCCGAGCTTCCCCGTGGTGCCGAGGTCCAGTTCGGGGGTCACGGTCACGGGGGCGGCGCCGGGCCCGGCGACCACCCGCACATAGGGCGCGTCGACGGGATCGCTCTCCAGGCCCGTGGTGTTGCGCCAGACCAGCGTGGCACGCGCGCTCTCCCCGGGCGCCAGCACCAGGGGCGTGGGCTCGCCGTCGGCGCCGGTCCCGGTGGCGATCGCGGCGCCGCCGTGCAGGACGCGCACACCGTCGACCGGCCGGTGCCGCTGGTCGAACAGCCGTAGCTGCGGATAGCCGTCGAGCCGGTAGGCGCGCGTCCCGCAGTTCGCCAGATGCAGGCCGACGACGCGCAGCCCCATGGCGGCGTCGCCCCGGTCGGCGTAGACACGTACCCCGGACGGCGGGCAGGGGCCTGTTTCGGACGGCGCCTCGGCGGTGGGGACGCTCCTCACCTTGATGACCCGTACCTGCGCCACGCCGTCCGAGCCCGGCGGCAGCACACCGGGGTCCACCGTGCGCCGCACGGTACGGCCGGGCGCGACCGGTGTCACCGTCTGCACCGCGCTCACCTGGGCCGTCGCGGAGTTGGTGAGCAACTGGTAGGTGATCGTGTAGGTGAGGGTCTGCCGCGTGTCGTTGGTGACCTCGAACGCCGGGCAGCCGTTCTCGATCACGGTCCTCACCCGGTCCGTCGCCGTGTAGTCGGGGTTCGCGCCGGTGCCGGGGGTGCCGGGAGTTCCGGACGGGGCGGGTACGGCGCAGGCGGCGGAGGGCCGGCCGGGCGCGGCGCCGGGCCCTCGGGCGGCGGACTGCTCCGTGCCGCAGGCCGTGAGCAGCAGTCCGCCGGTGGCGAGGGCGGCGGGGAGGACGAGGAGAGCGCGGCGCATGGGCCAAGTCGATCATCCGCGCCGCCCCGGGGCTGTGACGCACGGCACGTTTGCCCGTCACGGAGCTGTCACGACGTCAGGGAACGGGCGGCTCCGGTTCCCGGCTCCGTCCCGCCGGGCGCCTCAGTCCTTGTCGTTGGGCATCGTCCGGGTGACCCGGCCGCGGGCGGTCGCTTCGAGATAGCCGCTCTCGTGGTACTTGTTGCTCAGATAGACGGCCATGCCGAGCGGGGTGTCCCATGTCGGGTTCGGGGCCCGTACGTCGACGTAACGGCTCGACACCTCCTTCACGTTCAGGACCTGGTCCGCACGCTTCAGGAGCGCGGGGACGGCGTCCCAGTCGAGGTCGTCGATGTCGAACGGACTCTCCAACGGGGTCACCGTGCCGCTGATGATGCCCTTGCGCGCGCCCTCGCCGGGGCGGTAGGTCCAGTTGTCGTAGCGGGTCTTGCTGCCCGCGACCATCACACTGGCCGACGCGTGGTCGGAGTAGACGACGAAGGAACTCATCCGGTCCGTGCCCGTCGCGGTCTTGAGCGCCTGCACGGCGGAGCGGATGCCGGCCGGGGTCAGCAGGTCGGTGTCCTCGGTCCGCGCGGACGGCGCCGCCCCGGTGCCGCTCGCCGTGGACGACGCGGACGGACCCGGCGTGGACCTGCCCGAGGCGGCCGGGCCGCTGCCGCGGTCGCCCGCGTCGGCGGAGTCGCCGTCCGGGAGGAACGTCCACAGCAGGGTGACGGCGAGCGCGGTCACGGTGACGGAGGCACCGAGCGCGAACCAGCGCCGCCTGCCGGGCCAGGACGCCCCGGAAGAGTGACGCGGGTCGCGACCGTCCGGCACCGGCCGCCCGGGGTCACCGCCGGGCACCGGCCGTCCGGGGACGGCGTCCTGGACGGAGGCGGAGGCGGAGGCGGTCGTCGCGCCGGGTCCCCCGGCCACGGGCGGAGCCAGAGGGTACGAGGTGACGGTGGACCCCGCCCCCGCACCCGCACCCGCGGCGGGACCGGGTGTCCCGGCGGGCGCGCCGCCTGCCGCGGGACCGGGCCCGGACGGGGCACCGGCGGCGGGCGGCCCGTCCTCGGCCGCTTCGGCGAGCAGCGCGTCGACCGCCGCCGGGCCGGGGCGCGCGGCGGGATCCTTGACCAGCACGGAGGTCAGCAACGGGGTGAGCACACCGGCCCGCTCGGGCGGCGGGAGCGGTTCGCTGAGCACGGCCGCCAGGGTGGCGAGCGTCGACGCCCGGCGCAGCGGGTGACGGCCCTCCACGGCGACGTACAGCATCATCGCCAGCGACCACAGGTCCGCGCCGGGGCCGCCCTCGCCGCCGGAGACCCGCTCGGGTGCCATGTAGTCGGGGGTGCCGATCACCGAGCCGGTCGCGGTGAGCGCGGTCGCCTCGCGGACGGCCGCGATGCCGAAGTCGGTGAGGACCGGGCGCCCGTCCGGCCGCAGCAGTACGTTGGCGGGCTTGACGTCGCGGTGCTCGACGCCCGCCTCGTGGGCGGCGCGCAGCGCGGCGAGGACGTCGCGGCCCAGACGCGCCGCCTCCCGCGGCTCCATCGGGCCCCGGGCGAGGCGGTCGGCGAGCGAGCCGCCGGTCACCAGCTCCATCACGAGCCAGGGGTAGGTGCCCTCGCCCGCGTCGACCACGTGGTGGATGGTGACGACGTTCGGGTGGTCGACGCGGGCGAGGGCGCGGGCCTCGCGCAGGACCCGGGCGCGCAGCAGGGCCGCAGCCTCGGGGTCGTACTCCGCGAGCGTCGGGTCGGGCGGCCGTACCTCCTTGAGCGCCACGACCCGGTCGAGCACCAGGTCGCGCGCCCGCCAGACCGTGCCCATGCCTCCGCCGCCGAGCCGCGCCTCCAGCTCGAAGCGGCCGTCGATGACCCGCCGCACGGAACCCCCCTCGCTCATGGACCCGAGCCTACGAGACACCTGTGACAGCGCCGCCACCGGCCCGCCCGCCGGGACCCGCCCCACGCGGCCGGGCCGCCCCCCACCGGAAGGGGGCCCGGCGGGCAGCGGGTCAGCGTCCGGCGTTCTCCGCGTACGCCGCCAGTTCCGCGAGGAACTCCTCGCGCACGGCGGGCGCCGCCCAGGAGATCTCGATGGCGTTGCGCTGGAGCCGCACCAGGTCGGCGTCGGACAGCTGCGCCGGACCGCGCAGGGCGGCCAGGTTCTCCGCGACATAGCCCGGGAAGTACGCCGGGTCGTCGGAGTTGACCGTCACCTTCACGTCCGCGTCGAGCAGCGCGCGGATCTCGGCGGCCTTCATGCCGTCGGTGACATGGGCGTTGGAGATCGGGCACACGGTCAGCCCGAGGCCGCGCTCGCGGATCCGGGCGAGCAGGGCCGGGTCCTCCAGGGCGTTCACGCCGTGGTCGATGCGGTCGGCGCCGATCTCCTCGACGACCTGGCGGATGTGCTCCGTGGAGTTCTCCTGGTCGACGTCGCAGTGCATCGTCAGCCGGTAGCCCTCGGCCCGCGCGCGGGCGAACACCTCGCGGAACTTCACCGGCGGGTTGCCCGCCTCGTCCGAGTCCAGGCCGACGCCGACGATCCACTCCTTGTACGGCAGCGACTGCACCAGCGTGGCCATCGCGAACTCGGCCTGGAAGTCGCGCAGGAAGCACATCACCAGGCGGCCCCGGAACCCGGTGGCGCGCTCGGCGTCGTCCAGCGCCCGGGTCAGTCCGCGCACGACGGTGTCGAAGGCGACCCCGCGCGCGGTGTGCGCCTGCGGGTCGAAGAAGATCTCCGCGTACCGCACGTTCTGGGCGTGCGCCTTGGCCGCGTAGGCCGCCGCGAGGTCGTAGAAGTCCTGTTCGGTGCGGAGCACGGACATCCCCTCGTAGTAGACGGCGAGGAAGCCGGGCAGGTCGTGGAAGTCGTACGCGGCGCGCAGCGCGCTCTCGTCGGCGTACGGCAGCGCGATGCCGCCGCGCTGCGCCAGCGCGAACTTCAGGGCGGGCTCCAGCGTGCCCTCGATGTGCAGGTGCAGCTCGCACTTGGGCAGGCCGGCGATGAACGCGTCCACGGGTGCGGGAGCGGTGGTCATGACGGGAACTCCTCGGCGGGTGAGGTCAGTTGGCGGGGCGGACGATGTCGACGACGTCCTGGGTGCGGTAGTTGACGACGCCCAGGTCGGTGACGGCGTACTCGGGGATGGCGGTGATCTCCAGGAAGATCAGATAGCCGAAGGCGGACGGCAGCGCGCAGCCGAGGGCACGCGCGGCGGCCTCCAGGCGGTCCTCGGCCGCGGCCATCTCCTCCGGGGCGAGGTCGGCGACGATGCCGGCCACCGGCAGCGGCAGGAACTCCCGGATCTCGCCGCCGTCCACGACGACCTGTCCGCCGCCCTGTTCGGCCAGGTGGTTCACCGCGAGGGCCATGTCGGCGCGGTCGGCGCCCACGCAGACGATGTTGTTGTCGTCGGGGGCGGCGGAGGAGGCGATCGCGCCGGAGCGCAGGCCGAACCCGTTGATCATCGCGGTGACGGTCCCGCCGCCGTTCTTCCCGTAGCGCTCGGAGACTGTGACGTACAGGGCGTCCTGGGCCGGGTCGGCGCGGACCGTGCCGTCCACGACCGGCAGCGTCAGCTCCACGCCCTGGCGCACGAACGGCACCGTGCGGTCCATCTCGACCACCAGCACCCGGGCCTCGTCGCCCTCGGCCGCCACCCCGATCGACTCGCCGGTGAGCGGCTTCACCCGGAAGGCGGGGGAGAGGGCGGCCGAGCGCTCGGGAGCGCGCGGCGCCTCGGTGCCGCGGCCGTCGCGCGCGACGAGCTTCCCGCGCGCGAACACCTGCTCCACCTGGAAGGACTCGGGGGAGTCGATGATCAGCACATCCGCGTAGCGGCCCGGCGTCAGCGAGCCGACGAGGTGGTCGATGCGGTACATCTCGGCGCAGTTGAGCGTCGCCATCTGGATCGCCTCGACGGGCCGGACCCCCGCGGCGATCGCCATGCGGACCAGCTTGTCGAGGTGGCCCTCGCGCAGGATGTCGGCGACGTGCATGTCGTCCGTGCAGAAGCCCACGCGCCGCGACTGGGCGCCGAACTCGGTGACGGTGCGCACGTTCTCGTTCATGAAGTGCGCCACCGACGACTCCCGGATCAGCAGCGACATGCCCGCGCGCAGCTTCTGGAGCGCCTCCTCGGCGGTGTAGCTCTCGTGGTCGAGGCGGACACCGGCGGCGGACAGGGCGTTGATGGTGGTGGGCGCGGCCATCGGGGCGCAGCCGAAGACGGGCAGCCGGTTGCGGTGGGCCAGTTCGAGGGCGCGCAGCACCTTCTCGTCGCGGTTGAGGACGAACTCGGCGACCGTCTCCCACACGCCGAAGCAGTCCGCCCAGCCCTGTGTCTCGGCGTGCTCGTCGGGCCCGAAGGTGAAGCCGACCGTCGTCTCGGGCAGCGTGTAGGGCGTCTTGAACGGGGCGCCCCAGAAGATCTTCATGGGTCCGGCCTCCGCCTCGCGCAGCGCCTCGCGCACCCCGTCCAGACCGGCGACCACGAGGAACTGATCGAGCCCGGAGACGACCGAGGTGGTGCCGTACCGGACGACCGCGTCGGCGAACATCGTCACCGACAGCTTGGAGCACTCCAGGTGCAGATGCCCGTCGATGAGCCCCGGCGTCAGGTACTTGCCGCTCGCGTCGACGAACTCGGTGTCCGGTCCCACGTACGCGCTCACGTCACCGGTCGCGGCGATGCGGTCGCCGGTGACGGCGACGTCGGCCGGGTAGATCTCGCCGGTGCAGACGTTGACGAGCTGCCCGCCCCGGATGACGCGGTCCGCCTTGGTCACGCCCTCGGAGGCGTCGATGAGCTGGCGCAGGGTGGGGTGGTTCATGGAGGGGCTCCAGAGAGTGGGAGGTGCGGGAGGTGCGGGGTCGGCTCAGGCGGCGGTCGCGGGTACGGGCGCGGTCGCGGCTTCGGCGCGTACGGTGTGGCGGGCCAGCAGCCAGTACACGCCCCCGGCGACCAGGGCGCCCGCGAACACGGAGAGGTCGAGGCCGCCCGCGGCGCGCGAGAGCGGACCGGTGAAGACGGCCGAGTCGACCCAGAGCACGGCGGCGGCGCAGCCGAGCAGCACGGCGAGCAGTCCGGCCGGGCGGACGCCGCCCTTGTGCCAGTAGACGCCCTTGCGGCCGGTCCCGTCGGGGAACAGCGAGGGCACGTCGTAGCGGCCCCGGCGCAGCGCCCAGTCGGTCAGGTAGACGGCGGCCCAGGGGGCGAGCCAGAGCACGATGAGGCTGAGGAAGTCGGAGAGCAGGGTGTAGAAGTCGGCGGAGAAGACCGCCCAGAGGGTGATGCCGGTGCACAGCGAGAGGTCGACGAAGACGACCATCCAGCGCTTGACGGGCAGACCGACGGCCAGCAGGTTCAGGCCGGAGGAGTACATGTCCGTGGTGTTCACGGCGAGCAGCGAGACGATCGCCAGCAGCAGGTACGGGGTGGTGAACCAGCCGGGCAGGATCTGCGGCAGCCCGGAGACCGGGTCGGCGGCGTCGGTGGTCGCGGTGGCGACGGCGGCGCCGAGGATCTGGAGCAGGACGTTGGGGACCATGCCGCCGAGCGCGGCACAGGCGAACACCTTGCGGGGCGGGGAGCCGGCCGGCAGATAGCGCGAGTAGTCGCTGCCCATGTCCGCCCAGGACAGACCGCCCGAGGCGGTGACCATCGCGAGGACCAGGGAGACGGTCACCAGGGAGGGCGCCTGGCCGTGTCCGGCGAGGTCGGCCTTCGGGAAGACGAGGACGGCCATGACCGCGAACATCGCCGCGAAGATCCAGGCGAAGTACTTCTGCACCTTCATGATCAGGTGGTAGCCGGCCAGCGGCAGCAGCATCTGGAGCCCGGCCGCGGCGGCGATGACGAGCACCTTCACGGGCGTGGTGGCGGTGATGCCGGCCTGGCCGAGCAGGGCGAGTCCGGCGAGCACGATCAGCACCATGCCGCCCGCCTCGAAGCCGACGAGCATCACCCAGCTCAGCAGGGCCGGGAGCTTCCCGCCGCGCGGCCCGAACGCGGCCCGGGAGACGGAGTGCGTGGAGGTGCCGGTGCGCGGCCCCTGGAGGCTGGTGAGACCGGTGACCGCGAAGCCGAGCACATTGCCGACGACGATCAGCGCGACCGCGTACCAGAACGACAGCCCGAAGGAGACGACGAGCGCTCCGTAGACGACGGTGAAGACGGTGGTGTTGGTCCCGGCCCACAGGCCGAGCAGCCGGCTCGGGCCGCCCTGGCGCTCCTCGGCGGGCACGGCGTCGATGCCGCGCTGCTCGACCGCGAAGACGGACGTGCCGGAGGCGCCGGGGGCACCGGAGGCGGCAGATGCGCCGGACGTGCCGGACGCGGCGGACGGAGCTGACGCGGAGGGTCCGGGAGAACCGGCGGGCGCGGAGGTCCCGGGCGGTCCCGGCGGGGCGGCGGCGTTGGCCTCGGCCATGGGTGCAGGCGTCCTTTGCGGACTCGCGTCCCGGCCTGGAGGGACGGGACGGGCGGGCGTACGGGGAGGTCCGGCACGCGGCCGGAAGAGGTGCCGAAACGTTTTGGCAAAAAGCCGGGCGACACTGCCCAATCGTTTTGGCATTGAGGTGGACGGTACTGCCCAAACGTTTTGGCAGTCAACCGGTAGGCTCGCCGCATGCCAGACGTCACAGAGCCGACCAGCCACCGCGCCCCGCGTGCGGCCAAGGGGGGCGGCGGGCTGCGCGAGGTCGCCCGCCGGGCCGGTGTCTCCGTCACCACCGCCTCGCACGCGCTCAACGGAGTGGGCCGGGTCGGCGCCGAGACCCGCGCCCGCGTCCTCGCGGTCGCCGCCGAGATCGGCTACCGCGCCAACCCCAACGCGCGCGGCCTGCGCGGCGCCCGCACCGGACTGCTGGGCCTGACCCACCGCACCGCCGTCGAGGGCGGCATCACCGACATCGAGTACTTCGTCAAGATCGTCAACGCGGCCACCTGGACGGCGATGGCGCACGAGTACTCGCTGGTGCTGGTGCCGCCCTCGCTCGACGGCCGCCCCTTCGACTCGCTGCCGCTGGACGGCACCATCGTCATCGACCCGCTCACCGACGACCCGCTGCTCACCCGGCTCTCCGCCATGGGGGTGCCCGTCGTCACCACCGGCCGCGACCTGTCCCGCAAGGACACCTTCCCCTCGGTCGACAACGAACTGTCCACCTGCGCCGTCTCCGCCTTCGACCACCTCGCCGCCACCGGGGCCCGCCGCATCGGGCTGCTCACCGGATCCACCGGCCAGTCCTACGACGAGGACGCGGCGAGCGCCTACCGCGACTGGTGCGCCCGCACCGGCCGTCCCGTCCTCATGGACCGCGCCGAGCCCGGCACCGACTCCACGGCCGCCGCCCGGCGCCTGCTCACCCGCCCCGACCGGCCCGACGCCCTCTACGTCGTGATGGAGAAGTTCGGCTTCGCCACCGTGGCCGTGTGCCGGGAACTCGGTCTCACCGTCCCGGACGACGTGCAGATCGTGGTCGGCGCCGACGGGGAGTTCGCCCGCGGCGCCCGCCCCGCCCTCACCGCCCTCGACCTCGCCCCCGAGGAGATCGGCCGGCAGGCCGCGGAACTCCTCATCGACGTGATCCGCCACCCTCCGGCGCCCGGCACCGCCCCCCGCCACCGCCTGGTCCCGGCGAAACTGCTGCCCCGGGCCTCGACCAGGCCGGTACGGGGGAGCGCCGACCACACGTGACCGCGGCCCGCGGGGCCGCGCGGCACGCTCGCGGATCCCCACGACCGCGCACCCGCGGGCTCCCCGCCGCCCCGGCGGCCAGGCCGCCGAGCGGGATCCCGGCCCAGGAGAGCGAGTCACCGAGGACGTTGACCCGGCCGAGCAGGCGACGCGTCGATGAACGCGTCCAGCTCAGTGCTTGACGAAGCGGCCGTCGCGGCGCTTTACAGGCCGCGGCGCCAGATGCGGTCGTCGTCGGTGCGGTCGCCGAGGGTGAAGGTGCAGTGTCCGGCCTCTGTGAACCCGTACCGGTGGTAGAAGCGCTTCGCGCGCTCGTTGTGGTCGAAGACCGTGAGGTAGATCTCCGGGGCCCGGTCGGCGGTGGCGGTGGTCAGGGCCCACTCCATGAGGCGGGCGGCGACCCCGCGGCCGTGCCATTCGGCGAGGACGTAGATCTGCTGGAGTTCGAGAGCGCCGGGCGACGGTGCCGGGGCCGGGGCCCGGAGCGGGGTGAGCTTGGCGAAGCCGACCGGTGCGGACCGGTGGGAAGCCACTAGCCAGCGGACCGCCGGGTCCCCGAGATCCTGCTCCATGGCGCCCCCGGGTCCGTAGGCGCGGTCGAGGAACGCGGTGAACGGGTCGGCGTCGTACAGGTGTCCGAAGGTCGCGGAGAACGACGTGCGTGCCATCGCCCTCAGCGCCTCGTGGCGGGCCGCCTCGGGGGCGGCGTAGGTGATCGACTCGTTCGTGTCCGGATGCACGGGGCGTCTCCCTGTGAGGGTAGACGCCCTTCGGGTGCAAGGGAGTCCGAGCGTGGCGGGACCGGCCCAGTGCAGCGTCTCTCGGACTCGGCTCGGAGGGTAGCAACGCGCCGAGCGCGCCGTCCATCACGACGGCGCGCGGACGGGCGGCTTTGCATGGTCATGCGTGAGGGTGCATACTCTTCCTATGTCAAAGGTCCTCACCTCCCTTCCGGCCGGCGAGCGCGTCGGTATCGCCTTCTCGGGCGGCCTCGACACCTCGGTCGCCGTCGCGTGGATGCGCGACAAGGGCGCCGTCCCGTGCACGTACACCGCCGACATCGGCCAGTACGACGAGCCCGACATCGCCTCGGTGCCCGGCCGTGCGAAGACCTACGGCGCCGAGGTCGCGCGCCTGGTCGACTGCCGTGCCGCGCTGGTCGAGGAGGGCCTTGCCGCGCTCACCTGCGGTGCGTTCCACATCCGCTCCGGCGGGCGCTCCTACTTCAACACCACCCCGCTCGGCCGCGCCGTCACGGGCACGCTCCTGGTGCGGGCGATGCTGGAGGACGACGTCCAGATCTGGGGCGACGGCTCGACCTTCAAGGGCAACGACATCGAGCGGTTCTACCGCTACGGCCTGCTCGCCAACCCGCAGCTGCGGATCTACAAGCCCTGGCTGGACGCGGACTTCGTGACCGAGCTGGGCGGCCGCAAGGAGATGTCGGAATGGCTGCTCGCCCACGACCTCCCCTACCGCGACAGCACGGAGAAGGCGTACTCCACCGACGCCAACATCTGGGGCGCCACCCACGAGGCCAAGACGCTGGAGCACCTGGACACCGGCGTGGAGACCGTGGAGCCCATCATGGGCGTGCGGTTCTGGGACCCCGAGGTCGAGATCGCCACCGAGGACGTGACGATCGGCTTCGACCAGGGCCGCCCGGTGACCATCGACGGCAAGGAGTTCTCCTCCCCGGTCGACCTGGTCATGGAGGCCAACGCCATCGGCGGCCGGCACGGCATGGGCATGTCGGACCAGATCGAGAACCGCATCATCGAGGCCAAGAGCCGCGGCATCTACGAGGCGCCCGGCATGGCCCTGCTGCACGCCGCCTACGAGCGCCTGGTCAACGCGATCCACAACGAGGACACCCTCGCCCAGTACCACACCGAGGGCCGCCGCCTGGGCCGCCTGATGTACGAGGGCCGCTGGCTGGACCCGCAGGCGCTGATGGTCCGCGAGTCGCTCCAGCGCTGGGTCGGCGCGGCCGTCACCGGCGAGGTGACCCTGCGGCTGCGCCGCGGTGAGGACTACTCGATCCTCGACACCACGGGCCCCGCGTTCAGCTACCACCCGGACAAGCTCTCCATGGAGCGCACCGTCGACTCGGCGTTCGGCCCGGTGGACCGGATCGGCCAGCTCACCATGCGCAACCTCGACATCGCCGACTCGCGCGCCAAGCTGGAGCAGTACGCGGCGATCGGCCTGATCGGCAGCGGCACCCCCGCCATCGGCGCCGCCCAGGCCGCCGCGACCGGCCTGATCGGCAGCATGCCCGAGGGCGGCGCCGAGGCCATCGCCTCGCGCGGCGAGGGCTCCGACGACGAGATGCTGGACCGGGCCGCCATGGAGTCCGGCACGGACTGACGGCACACCGCCCGCGGACAGCGGCGGGTGGCGGCCCCGGTGGGAGGGCCCGGCGGGGCCGACACCCGCCGGGCCCTCCCACCGTACGGTCGGGTGTCGGTAGCGCCCCCGGGCCGGGCCGCTCCCGGCCGACGCGTCATCCGCCGGTCCGTGTGCCCGTGTGCCCGTGTGCCCGTACGGAGCCCGGCTGTCCTGCCCCCGGCCCTGCCCGAAAGTGCCTTGCCCCGAGCACCCCCGGCCCCTTCCCATGGAGGGAGAGCTACCGGAGGAGTGGACTGACCGTCATGCGCGCGCGCCCGCAGGACAACTCGGAACGGGACACGGGCACGCGGCCCGTGAAGGACCGCACGGGCCGCCCGCCCGCCGCCGGACCGGAGGCCGTCTCGCTCCTGCACCTCCAGCGCACGGCGGGCAACGCCGCCGTGGCCCGGATGCTCGACCAGGAACGCCACAGCCACGGTCCGGGCTGCGGACACGGCACCGCAGCGGGCGAGGCGGCGCCCGTCCAGCGCTCCGCCGTGCACGAGGTGCTGCGCACTCCCGGCGCGCCGCTGGAAGCGGGGCTGCGCTCCGAGATGGAGGCCCGGCTCGGAGCGGACTTCTCGGACGTGCGCATGCACACCGACCAGGCGGCACGGCGCTCGGCCGCCGAGATCGGCGCCCGCGCGTACACCTCCGGCAGCCATGTCGTCGTCGGCGAGGGCGGCGCCGACCGGCACACCCTGGCCCATGAGCTGACCCATGTCGTCCAGCAGCGCCAGGGACCGGTCGCCGGCACCGACCACGGCGACGGCCTGCGGGTCAGCGACCCCAGCGACCGGTTCGAACGCGAGGCGGAGGCGAACGCGCACCGCGTCCTGGCCGCCGCGCTCCCCACGACGACGCGCGAGGACACGGGCGGGACGGGCGGGGCCGCGCAGCGGCGGTCCGCGCCGGAGGCGGCCGTGCAGCGCGCCGCCGTGCAGCGCGCCCCCTCGTTCCGGCAGACCGAGGAGTCCGGCGAGTCCGACCGGGACGCCGCCCTGCGGATGCTGGACCGGGTGGCCCGTACCGCCGAACGCGTCATCCTCGCCACGGACCCGCGCGCCGGGAAGAAGTTCACCCCGCACCTGGCCGTCAACCTGCTGCCCGACGGCACCCTGGGCATCGCGGGCAACACCGGCAAGCGGGTGGTCACCGAGCAGCAGCGCCAGGCGATCGACGCCGAGGTGCGGGGCTTCGCCGGGGGCGCCGCGCCCAGGGCGGGCCACCACGGCTGGGGCTCGGCCCCGGCGGAGCGCCAGCGCGAGCGGCAGGACCGCAGCAAGCTCCGCGCCCTGGACGCCGGTTCGTACGCCGCCCAGCACGCGGAGTCGCCCGAACTGGAGGCCATCCGGGCCGCGTTGCACAAGCCGCTCACCTGGTACGCGATCAGCGCGCCGGTCAAGAAGGGCGTCCCCGCCCAGCACGGCGAGATGACCCTGCTGGGCGAGCAGGTCGCCGCGTGGAAGAAGGCGCCCAGGGACCCGGGCGACCCCAAGACGGTGTACATGGGCGGGGTCAAGCTGGCCTGCGTCGCCTGCCAGTGGGCGTTCGAGGCGGTCAACGAGCACATCGGGCGGCAGCTCGGCTACCGGGTGGTCGCCGCGGGCGCCCACGGGCAGTTCTTCCCCAACTGGCTGATGCCGCAGTGGATGCGCGGGGAGCGGGCCGTCGTCGACGCGATCCGCTCGCGCGCCGGTGACGTGGGCGCGCGGCTGACCGGCGAGTGGGTCGTCGACGGCGACATGGCCAAGGGCGACTTCGTCCATGTACCGCCCGACTCGGAGTCGGAGTACGAGTCCGACTGACCGTCCCGCGCGCTCACCCGGCGGGCGGGCTCACCGCGACTGGACGAGCTGGATCAGATTGCCGCAGGTGTCGTCCAGCACCGCCGTGGTGACCGGGCCCGTCTCCAGCGGCTCCTGGACGAAGCGCACACCGAGGCCGCGCAGCCGCTCGAACTCGCTGTGCACGTCGTCCACGGCGAAGGAGGTCGCCGGGATGCCGTCCTGGACGAGCGCCGACTTGTACGGCCGTACCGCCGGGTGGCCGGAGGGTTCGAGCAGCAGCTCGGTGCCGTCCGGGTCCTCCGCCGAGACCACGGTCAGCCAGCGGTCCGGTCCCACCGGGACGTCGTGCTTCTTCACGAAGCCGAGCACCTCGGTGTAGAAGCGCAGGGCTTTCTCCTGGTCGTCGACGAAGACGCTGGAGAGATGGATCCTCATGAGGGTGTCCTCCGGGTCGTCGGGGCGCGGTCCGGTCGGGGGAGCGGTCCGCCGGGAACGGATGGTACGGGCGCGGGGCGCTCCGGCGGCGGAGGCCCCGGCGGGAGAGGTCCCGGCGGAAGGTCCCGGCGCGGTGCCCCGACGTCATGGCCGTGTCAGGCGCGGTCCGTGAGGTCGGCCAGTTCCGCCGCGAAGAACAGGGCCGGGTCGAAGGCCATGCCGGTGAAGTGACCGGCGAGTTCCAGGGACAGCAGGCCGTGCAGCCGGGTCCAGAAGGACAGGGCGCGGTGCAGGGCCTCGGGCGGGGCGGGATGGTCGCGGGCCCAGTCCCGGTGGTCCGCCAGATGGGCGCCGAACGCAGTCGCGGGGGCGTCCGGGGCGAGCGCCGCCGTGCAGGCGTCGAGCAGGGTCGCCATGATCCGCGCGGAGGTCTCGGTGGTGTCCTGCGGCGCGTGGTAGCCGGGGACCGGGGTGCCGTAGATGAGGAAGTACCGCTGCGGGTCCGCCAGGGCCCACTCGCGCAGTGCGTGCGCCAGTCCGGCCAGGTCCGCGCCGCCGGACGCGGCGGCGGCGAGTGTCTCGTCGAGACTGCGGTACGCGTCCCGGATCAGCTCGGTGATCAGATCGTCGCGGTTGGCGAAGTAGCGGTACAGCGCGGGTCCGCTCATGCCCATCTGCCGCGCGATCGCGTTGAGGGAGAGCGCGGGCACCCCCGCGGTGGCGATCTGCTCCCAGGCGTGCTCCTTGATCTCCGCCCGGACCTGTGCGCGATAGCGCTCCCGCGGGTTCCTGGCCTCCGCCGCCGTCTCCGCCATGGTGCCTCCTTCCCCGTCGCCTCGGCTATGTGCTCAAGGATTCGTTAGAAGGTATCACGAAGGCTGTTGACCGGCCGATCCGCCGCACGTTATAACTTCTAACGAACGGACGGGGCTCTAGTCGTTGCTGGCTGCGCCCGGCCCCGTCCCGCCGCGTCCGTCGCCTCTGCCGCGTCTGCTGCCTCCGGCCACCCTTCTGCCTCCAGCCACCCTTCGACACAGGAGAACGCCATGTCCCGCACGCTCCGCTCCGCCCTGCTCGCCGTCCCGCTCGTCGTCGGTGTCCTCGGCACCGCCGCCGTACCCGCCGGTGCCGCCACGGCGCACCCCGGCCGCCCCGCCGCCTCCCTCACCTGCCGCGGGGCGGGCGTCGACCCCGGCGCGCGGGTCCGCCACCGGACGGAGACCGTGATCCACGCGCCCCTGCACACCGTCTGGAAGGTCCAGACCGACATCGAGCGCTGGCCCGCCTGGCAGGCCGCCGTCACGACCGCGCAGCGCCTCGACCACGGCCCGCTGCGGCCCGGCTCGGCCTTCCGGTGGACCACCCCGGTACCGCCCAACCCCTCGACGCCCGCCACCCGCCTGGACATCACCTCGACCGTCCGTCAGATCCGGTCCGGCGACTGCATCCGCTGGACCGGACCCGCCGACGGCGAGGGCCTGCACATCGACGGCGTCCACGTGTGGAACTTCACCGAGGTCAGGGGAGGCGTCCTGGTACGCACCGAGGAGACCCACACCGGCCCCCAGGTGGACGCCGACGTGCCCACCGCGACCGCGATCCTCCGCCAGGGCCTCGAACAGTGGCTGCTCGACCTGAAGTCCACCGCCGAGGCCCGCGCCCACCACCACCGGACGCACTGACCCGGCGGTCCGCGGCAAGGCCCCGGAACCCACCGGTGAGGTGAGGTCCGGGGCCTGCCCTTGAGAGCCGTGAGGGCCGTGAGGGTCGTGAGGTCGTGAGGGCCACAAGGTCCGCGCGTGCGCCGGGTCGGCCGGGTCAGTCGGGTCAGTCGCGTCAGTCGGTGTAGACCGTGCCCCGTGGCGGGGTCCGGCCGGTGAGCAGGTAGTCGTCGATGGCATCCCGCGTACGGCTGGTGCCGTGGGCCAGATAGCTGGTGTGGCCGTCGCCGTCGCGGGTCGCCAGCACACCGGAGGGCAGCGCGCGCTCCAGCCGCACGGCCCACGGGTACGCCGTCGACGGGTCGTGGGTCGCGTTGGTGATCAGGATCGGCGGGGCATCGCGCACATGCAGCGGCCGGGGCGGATTCGTCACCGGCGCGGGCCAGCCGGCGCAGCCCGCCAGAATGGTCCACGACTGCGACGCGCCGCCCAGCCGGGGCGCCGCCGCCTGCCCGTCCCGCCGCAGCCGCCGCAGGTCGTCCAGGGTCCGCACCGGCGTCGGCCAGTCCTGGCACTCGATCGCGAGGGCACTGCCGTTGGCGATGGGGTCGCTCGGACCGGCGGCCAGGGCCGGGGAGAACGCGGAGGCGTCACCGTCGCGCGCCCGGCCCAGCGCGAGGGCCAGATCCGCCCGGCGGGCCGGGAACAGCAGCAGGTTCTGCACGTTGAGGAGGATGTCCTCACCGGTCACCGAGGTCCGGCAGTCGCCGTCCTCGGCGCACTGCGGGGCCGGGATCGGGGTGCGGTCGGCCTGCGCCACCAGCGCGTCCACGAGAGACCCCACGTCGGTGCCGTGCAGCGAGCACGAGGTGTCCCGCGCGCACCAGTCGGCGAACCGGTCGAGAGAGTCCTCGTAGGCGTGGGTCTCGCCGCGCATCAGCGCCGGTGTGGACAGCGAGTGGTCGAGGGCGCCGTCCAGCGCCATGGTCCGGATGCGGTCCGGGAACAGCTCGGCGTAGGTCGCGCCGAGCTGCGAACCGTAGGACAGGCCGAGGTAGTTGAGCTTGCCCTGCCCCAGGGCCCTGCGCAGCAGTTCGAGGTCGCGCGCCGCGCTGACGGTGTCCACATGGTCCAGCAGCGGGCCGGTCAGCCGGCGACAGCTCTCGCCCAGCTCCCGGTTCCGGTCCACCAGGCGCCGGAACGCGGCCTCGTCCTCGGGGAACAGCGACACCCGCCGGTCGAGCAGCGCCGGATCGCACCGCACCGGACTGCTCAGACCGACACCGCGCGGATCCACACCGATCACGTCGAAGTGCTCCCGGGTGGCGGCGGAGAACAGCCGCGTGCCCATGGCCTCGCCGTACAGGAATTCCGTGCCCGACCCGCCCGGACCGCCCGGGTCGAAGAACAGGCTGCCCACGGGATGCGCGCCGGTCGCCCGCAGCCGGTCCACCGTGACCGTCGCCTTCGGCCCGTCCGGGTGCGCGTGGTCCACCGGCACCTCGATGGAGGCGCATTGCAGCTCGGCGGGGGCGTCGGGGTACGGGCAGGAGGTCCAGTGCAGGGCGGGCACCGCGGGCCCGGCGCCGGTGCGCGCGGCGGCCGTGGCCACGGCCGTGGTGGACGCCGCGGACGCGGCGGGCGCCGTCAGTGCCGTGGTGGCGAACGCGGCCAGCGCGGCGACGCCCGCGGCCAGGGCCGCCCCGCGCCGCCTCGGCGGCCGCAGTCGTCCCGTCGGCCGGGCCGCGCCGCCCGGCTTCCACGCGTCGGCCGAGTGGAGTGATGTTCTCATGCGGATCACTCTTCCCTGTTCCGGTCGCGCAGACCCTGGAGCCAGCCGGAGAGCCGGGGGTGGGGTACACCCCCCTCTCGCGGCAACTCCCCTCCGGACACAGCAGGTTCGCCCGGCGCGGACAGGGGGGCCGGGCCGTCCGTCAGGGCCGGCGGACCGGTGCCGTGGCGGTCTTCTCGACGAGGTCGCGCAACTGGGAGCGGGCGGTGATCCCCAGCTTGGGGAAGCTCCGGTAGAGGTGCGAGCCGACCGTGCGCGGGGAGAGGAACAGCTTCTCGCCGATCTCGCGGTTGGTCAGCCCGCGCGCCGCCAGCCGCACGATCTCCTGCTGCTGTGGCGACAGCCGGGCGAGCGCGTCCGGCTCCCGGTCCATGACCCCGAGACCCGCGGCCCGCGCCTCGGCCCGCGCCCGCTCGGCCCACGGGCGCGCCCCGAGACGCCGGAAGGTCTCCAGGGCCTCGCCGAGCGGCGCCCGCGCCTCCGCGATACGCCGCCGGCGCCGCAGCCACTCGGCGAAGTCCAGCCGGGTCCGCGCCAGTTCGAAGGGCCAGTGCTCCAGCACCGGGTCGGCGAGGGCCGCCCGGAAGTGCGCCTCGGCCGTGTCCTCCGCACCGGCCAGCAGCCCCCGCGCCCGGCTGACCAGCGCCCGCAGCCGGGGCGAGGCGCCGTCCCCGAGGCCGCGGGCGCAGCGCTCCACGACCACCGCGGCCTCGGCCCGCCGCCCGCTGTGCGCCGCCGCGGCGGCCAGCTCCGCGAGCGCCGGACCGGAGGCGTGGTAATGGACGGGCGCGCCCTCGGCGGTGAAGACCGTACGGAGCCGGTCGTACGCCGCTTCGAAGTTGCCCTCCGCGAGGTCGGCGGCACCGAGCGCGCGCCGGGCGTAGACCGTCACCGAACGGCTCTCCAGCGGGTCGACCAGCGCGAGCGCCTCCGCGGCGCGGGCGCGGGCCGCCGCCGTGTCGCCCTGGTGGGCCAGCACCATGGCGTCCACGGCCGCGGCGCAGGACACGGCGTGGTCGAGGCCCGTCGCCGCCGCGAGGGCGGCGCTGCGCGCACAGGCCTGCCGGGCGCGCTCCCAGCGGCCCTGGTCCACATAGCTCCAGGCGGCCGCGCCGCCCAGACCGTCCGGCAGCGGCCCGCGCGAACCCCAGCGGTCGAAGGCCTCGTCGAAGGCGCGGACGGCCAGCGGCGTCTCGTCCAGCAGCCAGGCCATCACTCCGAGAGCGGCCAGCCGGTCGGGCCGCCGCCGCGCCTCGGCCGCCATCCACGGCAGTACGCCGAGCAGTTCCGCCCGGTCCGTGAACGGATCGCACACGGCCCGCACCCAGGTGCGCAGCCAGTCGCGCGACGGATCCTCCGGCAGGCGCCGCAGCAGGTCCTCGATCCGCCGCCGCTGGACGTCGCGCCCGCAGTAGAAGCGGACCACCACGGCGTCGGCGAGGAGATCCAGCGCGGTGTCGGGCCGTACGAGGCACAACTCCTCGGCGGCGTCGGCCAGTCGGGCGAAGACCACGCTGTGCCGTACGGTCAGTGCCGCCAGCCGGCCCACCAGCGCGGCGGTGTCCGCCAGCAGCGACGGGTCGTCGGTGCGGGCCCGTACCGCGGCGGCCAGGTCCTCCACCCGGGCGAGGTCGCCGGTGAGCACGGCCTCCTCGGCGGCGGCCACCAGCAGCCGCGCGCCGTCCGCGCGGTCCGGCGCCAGCTCCGCCGCACGGTGCAGCGCCTCGGCCGCCGCCGCGTGCCCGCCCCGGCGGCGGGCCGGTCCCACGGTCCGCTCCAGTTCGGCGGAGACGGCCGCGTCCGGGAGCGCCGTCGCGGCGGCCAGGTGCCAGGCCCGCCGGTCCGGTTCCTCGCCCAGCAGACCGGCGAGCGCCAGATGGGCCTCGCGCCGGGCGTCGAAGGGCGCGGCGTGGTACACGGCGGACCGCAGCAGCGGATGGCCGAAGCGCGGGCCGTCACCGGTGCGCCGCACCAGACCGGCCTGTTCGGCGGCCGCCCACGCCGCGTCCCCGGCGTCCGCGAGCACGGCCGCCGGAGCTGCGGGGGAGTCGGCGGGTTCCAGCGCGGCGAGGCGCAGCAGGGCCCGGCGGGCGGCGGCGGGCAGCGCGCCGAGCGGGGCCGCGTGGATCCGCTCCAGATGGGCGGCGAGCGGCAGCGGGCCCGCCGCTCCGGCCGCGTCCGCGGTGGCGGTCCCCGCCAGTTCGGTGAGCGCCAGCGGATTTCCCGCGGCCTGCGCGAGGATCCGCGCCCGGAGCCGGCCGACGGGGCGGTCGGGACGCAGGTCCAGCAGCCGGTCGGACGCGGCGGCGTCGAGCGGCCCCAGGGTGAGTGCCGCCGCCCGCGGGCCGAGGACCGGCAGGCCGTCACCGGGGCGGGCCGCGAACAGCATCGTGACCGGCTCGCCCGCCAGCCGCCGGGCCACGAACGACAGCACCTCCAGGGAGGCGCGGTCGCACCACTGCGCGTCGTCCACCACCACGAGCAGCGGGCACCGGCCGCCCAGGGCCGAGAGCAGCTCCAGCACGGCGACACCCGCCGCCATGACACCGCCGTCCGCCGCGACCGGCCGGGCCGCGAGCAGTGCGCGCAGTACCTCCCGCCGCTCCCCGGCCAGCTCCAGCCCGTCCCACTCCGCCGCCGAGGGCCGTAGCAACTGGTGCAGCGCGGCGAACGGCAGCCCCTTCTCGGGCTCGCTGCCCTCGGCGCGCAGCACGCGCGTGCCCGCCGCCGGGGCCCTGCGCACCGTCCGCTCCAGCAGCGCGCTCTTCCCCGTGCCCGGCTCGCCGAGAAGCAGCAGCACCGGATCGGGCGACGGCACGTCCGCCGCGCGCAGGACACGGGCCAGTTCCGCGTCCCGGCCGACGAGAGGCGGGTCCCCGGCCGCCTCGGGGCCGACGGCCGCCCGGCCGCCGTCCGTGTGCTCGTCCACGGGGTCTCCCGGAGTCGTGGCCCGCCGATCGGAGCCGCCTCGCCCTTGCCCGCACCAGGTTACCGGCGCGTCCGCCCGCGGCCCCCGGGGTGCTCGGGCGGGTGCAGTCACGTGACCGATACCCGCCGCACCGGCGCCGCTCCTACGGTTCTGGAAAAGCCCGCACACCGGTGAGAACGAGAGAAGAGAAATGGAAAGCATCGCATTCGGCGACATCACCGTCACCCGGATCCGGGAATATTACGGACCCATCGGATTCGCCCCCGCGGACATCGTCCCGGACATACCGAAGGAGACCTGGGAGAACGCGCGTTCCTGGCTCGTCCCGCATTTCCTGGACCCCGGGACACAGGTGGTGAACGCCGCCGTCCAGACCTGGCTGATACGCAGCGAGGGCAGGAACATCCTCGTCGACACCGGCGCGGGCAACCACAAGGAACGTCCGTACGCGCCGCTCTGGAACCACCTGGACACCGACTTCCTGGCCCGGCTCGAACAGGCCGGGGTCCGCCCCGAGGACGTCGACATCGTGATCAACACGCATCTCCACAACGACCACGTCGGCTGGAACACCTACCTGGAGGACCGGCACTGGGTCCCCACTTTCCCCAACGCCACCTATCTCATCCCGAAGACCGAATTCGACTTCTGGAACCCGGACAACGGCCACACCCCGAGGGTCGGCCGCGGACATCTGAACGTCTTCGAGGACAGCGTGGCCCCCGTGCACCGGGCGGGCCTGACCCTGCTGTGGGAGGACAGCCACCGCATCGACGCCGGGCTGCGTCTGGAGGCGGCGCCCGGACACACCCCGGGCTCCTCCGTGCTGACCCTGGCCTCCGGGTCCGACCGCGCGGTGTTCGTCGGCGATCTGCTGCACAGCCCGGCGCAGATCCTCGAACCGGACGCCAACAGCTGCTTCTGCGAGGACCCCGCGGGCGCCCGCGCCACCCGCCGCAGGATCCTCGGCTGGGCCGCCGACCACAACGCCCTCGTCGTCCCCGCGCACTTCGGCGGCCACGGCGCCGTCGAAGTCGTGCGGGACGGAAGCAAGTTCGCCGTCAAGGGCTGGGCGCCGCTCACCCCGTACACCGACCACGACTGAGCCCCGTGAAAGGCACACCCGTGCACCACCGCCCCGACCCCGTCGTGACCACCGGACGGGGAGCCGTCCGCGGCCTGCGCCAGGACGACGGCACCCTCGCCTTCCACGGCATCCCCTACGCCGCCCCGCCCCGCGGCGGCGGCCGGTTCACCGCCCCGCGGCCGCACCCGCCCTGGTCCGGAGTGCGCGACGCCACCGCGCCGGGACCCACCGCGCCCCAGTCCGCCCGAAGCCTCGGCGGAGTCGACATGTCCCCCTACTTCGCGCCCGGTTGGGTCCGCGGCGAGGACTACCTCACCGTCGACGTCCGCACACCCGCCGCCCCCGGTGTTCCCGGCGCTCCCGGTTCCCCTGGCGCTGCCGATACCCCCGATACCCCTGGCACTCCCGGTACCCCCGGCACCCTCAAGGCCGCCGAACACGGCCTGCCCGTCATGGTGTTCGTCCACGGCGGCGGATTCGTCGCCGGATCGACCCGCTCGCCGCTGTACGACGGCACCGCCTTCGCCCGGGACGGCGTCGTCCTCGTCACCGTCAACCACCGGCTCGGCATCGCCGGGTTCCTCGACCTGCCCGGGGCACCCGCCAACCGCGGCCTGCTCGACGTGATCGCCGCCCTGCGCTGGGTCCGCGCGAACATCGCCGCGTTCGGCGGCGACCCCGGCAACGTGACCCTGTTCGGGCAGTCGGCCGGGGCGACCCTCGTCGGCGGTGTCCTCGCCGCCCCCGAGGCCACCGGCCTGCTCCGCCGGGCGATCGTCCAGAGCGGCAACGGCCTGGGCGCGTTCACGCCCGAGCAGGCCGCCCGGGTCACCGCGGCCGCCGCCGGGATCCTCGGCGTCGCACCGCACGCGGACGGCTTCGCCGACCTGCCCGACGAACACCTGGTCGAGGCCGCCGCCGGGCTCGCGGGCATCGACCTGCGCACCGCCACCGACCACGACCCGCTCATGGGCCTCAGCCCCTTCGGCCCGGTCCTCGGCACCCAGCCCGCCCGGTCCGTGGCCGCCGGGCTCGGCTCCGGCGTCGACCTGCTCATCGGGACCAACTCCGAGGAGGGAAACCTCTATCTGGTCCCCGTCGACGCGTACGCCCGCTCCACCGACGCGGACGTGCACGACACGGCGGCCCGCGCCCACCCCGACCCGGACCGGCTGGTCGCGGCGTACCGGACCGCGCGCCCCGGGGCGTCACCCGGCGCCCTGCGGTCCGCCGTCCTCGGCGACGCCCTGTTCGGCGCGGGCAGCCGCGCCCTGGCGGAGGCCCACGCGGCACACCCCGGATCGGCCACCTACGCCTACGAGTTCGCCTGGCGCTCCACCGCCCTGGACGGCGCGCTCGGCGCCGCCCACGCGGTGGAACTCCCCTTCGTCTTCGACCGCGTCCACCTGCCCGCGCTGCGCGGCGCCGACGGCCTGCTCGGCCCCGCCGAACCCCCGGCAGGGCTCGCGGCACGGATGCACGGCGCCTGGATCCGCTTCGCCCGCACCGGCGACCCCGGCTGGGACCCGTACGGCACCGGGCGCCGGACCACGATGCGCATCGGCGCCGAATGGACACAGACCGACGATCCGCACCGGGCCGAACGGCTGGCCTGGACCTGACCGGGGCGGGGGCGCACGCCCCGAGACACCCGGACGCCCCTCGCTCTCGCCACGTCGTCGTTGTCGTCGTCGCCGCCGTTGTCGTCGCCGTCAGATCGCACCGGCCGCCAGCCAGTCGTGGACGGCGAGCGCGGTCGTCCGGGCATGCTCCTCCAGCAGCGTGAAGTGGTCGCCGGGCACGGTGACCTCGGTGTGCGGCAGCCGCCAGGGCGGAGCGGAATCGGTACCGGGCAGCGGGTCCCGCGCGCGGACGAACAGGGTGGGCGCGGCGAGCCGCCGGGGCACCCAGCCGGCGAACAGCTCCGCGTACCGGGCCATGGCCGTCAGCCGGTCCGGCTCGGCGGAGGCGAACCGCGCCGCCCGGTGCAGCATGTCCACCGTCATCGCGGGCAGCGCCCGGTCCCGGTCCGCGTCCGGGCTCGGGTGGGTGTCCAGCAGGACCACGGCCTGCGGCGCGGCCCCCGCGGCGGCCAGCCGCTCCGCCACCGCCTGCGCCACCCAGCCGCCCGCCGAGCGGCCCAGCAGCACCACCGGACCGCCGTCCGCGACCGCCCGGACCGCCGCCGCCTGGGCGGTCAGGAGGGCGTCCAGGGTGGCGGGCAGCGCCTCCCCGGCGCCGAACCCGGGGTGCCGCAGCGCCGACACCGGGCGCAGGCCCCGCAGTCCGGCGCCGAGACGGGCGTACTCCTGCGGTCCGGAGAGCGCGCTGAGGGCGGGGAAGCAGACCACCCGGGGCCCGGCCGTGTCCGGTGCGAGCGGCACCGGGCCGTGCGCCTCCCCGGTGGCCCCGGCACGGTCGAAGACCGGCCGGAAGCGGGCCGCGACGGTCAGCAGCACCATGCCGTCCCAGGTCCGCCCCTGGTCGCAGGCCGTACGGAAGAGCCCGCCCAGGGAGTCCGGCGCGGGCCTGTCGTGTGCCGGGGACTCCTCGTGCGCGTCGGATCCGCCGTGCGCGTCGGGGGAGCCGCCGCGTCCCGGAGCCGGAGCCGGAGCGGGGATAGGGGCAGAGGCCGGGGCCGGGGCCGGGGCCGGGGCTGCGGCGGGGGCGCCCCTCTCCGGGGCGGCCGCCTCCCGGGCGTACCGCTGCGCCAGTTCGGCGGCTACCGCGCGCGGGGTCGGGAAGTCGAACAGCAGGGTGGCGGGCAGGGTCAGTCCCGTGGCGGCCGTGAGCCGGTTGCGCAGTTCGACGGCGGCCAGCGAGTCGAGGCCCTGGTCCGCGAGCAGGTCGTCCGGGTGGACGGCGTCCGCCCCCTCCGGGTGGCCCAGCACCGAGGCCGCCAGCGCCCGCACCTGCGCGAGCAGCGGTCCGGGCCGCCGGGCGAGCGGGTCACCGGCCGGGTCCGCCCCACCGCGCACCGGCCACGGCGGGCGACGCCCGGCCGCCGGACCACCGGCGTGCGGGGCGACGGGATGACCGGCGCGCAGGGCGGCCGGGTCGAGGCGGGCCGCCACCACCACCGGATCGTCCCCCGCCACCGCCGCGTCGAACAGGGCCAGTCCCTCGTCGTCGCCGAGCGGGCCGAACCCGGCGGCGGCCATCCGCCGCAGGTCCGCGTCGGTGAGGTGCGCCATCATGCCGTCGTGCTGCCGCCAGGGGCCCCAGGCGATCGAGGTGCCGGGCAGCCCGAGCCGCCGCCGGTGCCGCGCCAGCGCGTCCAGGACGCAGTTCGCCGCCGCGTAGGTGGCCTGCCCCGCCGACCCGAACGTGCCCGCCACCGACGAGAACAGCACGAACATCGCCAGGTCACGCCCCCGGGTCAGCTCGTGCAGGGCGAGGGCCGCGTCCGCCTTCGGCCGCAGCACCCGCGCCAGCCGGTCGTCGGTGAGCGCCGGGACGATCCCGTCGTCCAGCACCCCGGCGGCGTGCACGATCCCGGTCAGCGGACGGTCCTCCGGTACGCCGTCGAGCAGGGCGGCGAGGGCCGTGCGGTCCCCGACGTCGCACGCCCGGACGCTCACCCGGGCGCCTGCGGCGCGCAGTTGCGCGACGAGTCCGTCCACCCCCGGAGTCCGCGGCCCGCGTCGGCCGGCCAGCACCAGATGCCGTACACCGTGGGCGGCGACCAGATGCCGGGCCACCAGCGCGCCCAGGGCGCCGGTACCGCCGGTGACCAGCACGGTGCCGCCGGGGTCCGGTCGCCGCCCGGCCCGCCGCCTCGTCCCGGCCGGGGCCAAGGGCACCCGGACCAGCTCCGGGACGTGTGCCACGCCCCGCCGTACGGCCGTCTCCGGGGCAGGGGAGGCCGCCAGGGCGGGCAGCAGCCGCCACGACGCGGGATCCCCGTCGACGTCGACGAGCGCGAAGCTGCCCGGGTTCTCCCGCAGCGCCGAGCGGACCAGGCCCCACACCGGCGCGTGGGTCGGCAGGGACGGCTCCGCCGCTGCCGGTACGGACCCGGTGCCGTCCGCCGGAGCGGGATCCGCGTCGGCCGGGAGGACGGCGTCGCGGGTCACCAGGACCAGGCGGGACGCCGCCAGGCGCGGTACGGCGAGCCACTCCCGGACCAGCCGGAGCGCCCAGGTGGCCGCCCACCGCGTCCGCCCCGCGTCGTCCTGTGCTCCCACGGCCGGGTCCGGCGGCGCCGGGCACGGCGCGACGACCACAGGCGGCGGGGAGCCGAGGGAGCCGAGCGCGGCGAGGGCCGCATGCACGGGAACACCGGATCCCGGGGGAGCCAGGGCGTCCACCAGCGGGGTGCCGGTCTCGCCCAGCACCCCCCAGCGCGGCACCGCCTCCGGCGGCGGCGCCCCGTCCGCCGGTACCCAGTCCACCCGGTGCAGTCCTCCGCCGAGCGGAGCCGCCGACTGCGGGGGAAGCGAGGGAAGCGAGGGAAGGTGACGCAACGTCAGTGCGTCGACGGACACCACCGGCACACCCGTCTCGTCGGCCAGGTCCACCCGCCACCGACCCGCCCGGCCGGGAGCGATCCGCACCCGCAGCCGCCGCACACCGGCCGTCGGCCGGTGCGGGCGGACCCCATCGAAGGCGAAGGGCAGGGCCGGACGGGACGTGTCACCACCGGGCCGGTTTCCGGAGTCCGCGGAGCCCCCGGAGTCCCCGGAGTCCGTGGTGGTGCTGTGGAGCGCCAGGATGTGCAGCGCGGCGTCGAACAGGGCGGGATGCAGGGCGAAGTTCTGGCAAAGGCCCTGCCCGGGACCGGCCGCCGGACCCTGGGCGACTGCGGCCGTGGGCAGGACGACATCGGCGTACAGCTCCTGCCCGCGCCGCCAGCCGGCCCGCAGGCCACGGAAAGCGGGCCCGTAGCGCAGCCCGTCCCCGGCAAGGCGTTCGTACGGATCCTGCTCCGCGCCCCCGGCGGACGACGGCGACGGCAGCGGGAGCGCGCCGGACGGCGGCCAGGACGTCCCCTTCCCGGACCTGGCGGATCCCGCGCCCTCCCCGTCGTCCGCACGCGGATCCGCGGAGGTGCGCCCCGGTGGCTCCAGCGTGCCCGAGGCATGCCGCTGCCACGGCCGGTCGCCCGCCGGAGTGTGCGGCCGGGCGTGGAACAGCACGGTGCGCCGTCCCGGCTCGTCCGGTCCCGACACCTTGACCTGGACCTCGACCGCGCCGTCGGACGGCAACGGCAGGGGCGCGGTCAGGGTGAGTTCGCCGAGGACGGGCGTTCCGGTCGCGGCACCGGCGTGCAGGGCCATCTCCACGAAGGCGGTCGCGGGCAGCAGGACCGACCCGGCCACCACGTGATCGGCCAGCCAGGGGTGGTCGCGCACCGACAGCAGCCCGCCCAGCAGCAGCCCGCCGTCGTCGGCCGTCGTGACGCGGGTGCGCAGGAACGGATGGACCGGACCGGCGCCCGGGAGCGCGGCGGTGGCGGACGGCGTGGCCGCGGATGCCGTGGAACGGTGCGGCGGGGCCGCGTCGAGCCAGTGGCGGCGGCGCTGGAAGGCGTACGTGGGCAGGGGGACGCGCCGTCCGCCGCGACCGGCGAACACGGCACGCCAGTCGACCGGCACCCCGTGGGTGTGCAGCGCGGCCAGGGTGTCGAGGACGGACTCCGCCTCCGGCCGCGCCCCGCGCAGCGCGGACAGCAGCAGCGGCGGCGCGGCCCGCCCGGCACCCGCCTCCGTTCCGGCACCGACCCCACTGCCTGTGCTGCCTGTGCTGCCTGCGTTGCCTGTGCCGTCTGCGCCGCCCCTCTGCTCCGGGGCCGAGGGGACCGGTCCGGGCGCGGCCAGGCAGCGGCGGACCAGGCCGGTGAGCACGGCGTCCGGGCCCAGTTCGACGTAGTGCGCCGCGCCCCGGTCCCGCAGCAGCGCCACGGAGTCGGCGAAGCGGACCGGGCGGCGGACGTGGTCCACCCAGAACTCCGCCGTGCCCAGCTCCGCGTCGGTGGCCGCCCGGTCCGGCCGCACGGCCATGACCAGCGGCAGGCGCGGCGCGGCGAAGGCGAGGTCGCGCACCGCCTCCGAGAAGCCGGACAGCATGGGATCCATGCGCGCGGAGTGGAAGGCATGGCTCACCCGCAGATGTGTCACCGACCGGCCGCGTTCCCGGAAGGACGCGGCCGTCTCCCGCACCGCGTCCAGGTCCCCGGAGACGACCACCGAGGCGGGCCCGTTGACCGCGGCGATCTCCACCGCGCCACCCGTCCCCGCGAGCGCGGCGGCCACCTCGTCGGCACCGGCGGCGACGGAGGCCATGCCGCCGCCCGGCGGCAGCGCGTCCATCAGCCGCCCTCGGGCCGCCACCAGTGTGCAGGCGTCCGCCAGGGACAGCACCCCGGCGGCATGGGCGGCGGCCACCTCGCCCACCGAGTGCCCGGCCACCAGGTCCGGGCGCACCCCCCATGCCTCGAACTGCCCGAACAGGGCCGTCTCGACGGCGAAAAGCGCGGGCTGCGCGAACCGCGTCGTCTCCAGCAGCGCCGCCTTCTCCGTGCCGCCGTCGGCGAACACGACGTCCCGCAGGGGCACGGGCAGCAGCGGATCGAGCAGCGCGCAACACGCCTCGAACGACCGGGCGAAGGCGGGGAACTGTACCCGCGTCGCATACAACTCGCGCCCCATGCCCAGGCGTTGGCTGCCCTGTCCGGTGAAGAGGAAAGCCAGTGGGCCACGGCTGCGGGAACTTCCCCCGCGCACCCCTGACCTGGTCTCGCCGTCCGCCAGCAGCCGCAGCGAGTCGAGCAGTCCGGCACGGTCGCGGGCCACCGCCACGGCCCGGTGCTCGAAGGCCGTGCGGGTGGTGGCGAGCGAGTGGCCGAGGTCCACCGGTGCGGCGTCGGGGCGGGCGCCGACGTACTCGTACAGCCGCCGGGCCTGGGCCCGCAGGCCGGTCTCGGTCCGCGCCGACACCGGGAACGGCACGGGAACCGGTTCCGGGGGCGCCGAGGTGGGCGGCAGCGCCGCCGCCGCGTCCGCCGTCGTCATCGGCGGCGGCGGGGAGGCATCGTGATCCGCCGGGGGCTCCTCCAGCACCACATGGGCGTTGGTGCCGCTGATCCCGAAGGAGGACACCCCGGCCCGGCGCGGGCGGTCCGTCACCGGCCACTCCACCGGCCGGGTCAGCAGCGCCACCCGGCCCGACGACCAGTCGATCCGAGGGGAGGGTTCGTCGGCGTGCAGCGTGCGCGGCAGCACACCGTGCGCCATCGCCTGCACCGTCTTGATGACACCGGCCACCCCGGCGGCGGCCTGCGTGTGCCCGATGTTCGACTTCACCGAGCCCAGCCGCAGGGGGCGTTCGCGCGGCTGCCGCCCGTACACCTCCAGGAACGCCTCCGCCTCGATGACGTCGCCCAGCCGGGTGCCCGTACCGTGCGCCTCCACCGCGTCGATGTCTCCGGGCGCCAGGCCCGCGTCCGCGAGGGCCTGCCGGATCACCCGCTGCTGCGCCGGGCCGTGCGGTGCCGTCAGGCCGTTGCTGGCCCCGTCCTGGTTCACCGCCGTGCCGCGCACCACGGCCAGGACGGAGAGGTCCGCGCGCCGCGCCTGCGAGCGGCGGCACAGCAGCAGCATCCCGGCGCCCTCGGCCCACCCCGTGCCGTCGGCGGACGCGCCGAACGCCTTGCAGCGGCCGTCCGGTGCCAGCGCCCGCTGGCGGCTGAACTCCACGAACGACGAGGGTCCCGACATCACCGTCGCCCCGCCGGCCAGCGCGTACCCGCATTCGCCCCGGCGCAGCGACTGCGCCGCCAGGTGCAGGGCCACCAGGGACGACGAGCACGCCGTGTCCACGGTGACCGCCGGGCCTTCGAGCCCCAGGGTGTAGGCGATCCGGCCGGAGGCGACGCTCCCCGCGTTGCCGATGCTCAGATACCCCTCGACCTGCTCGGGCGTCTGCGCGAGCCGGCCCGCGTAGTCGCTGTACATCAGACCGGCGTAGACCCCGGTCGCGGAGCCGCGCAGGGCACGCGGCAGCAGCCCGGCGTGCTCGACGGCCTCCCAGGCCACTTCGAGCAGCAGCCGGTGCTGCGGGTCCATGGCCGTCGCCTCGCGCGGGGAGATGCCGAAGAAACCCGGGTCGAAGAGGTCCACGCCGGACAGGAAGCCGCCCTCGCGCACATACGTCCGGCCCGGCCGCCCCGGGTCCGGGTCGTACAGCGCCTCGGTGTCCCAGCCGCGGTCGGCGGGGAACGGGCCGATGGCGTCCCGCCCCTCGGCGACCAGCCGCCACAGCTCCTCGGGGGAGGTCACGCCCCCCGGGTAGCGGCAGGCCATCCCCACGATCACCACCGGGTCCTCGTCCGGCGGGACCGCGGTCCGGCGCGCGGGCAGGAGCGCGACGGGCGCGGCGGCGGTCCGCGACCGGAGATGGGCGGCGAGCGCGGCGGCCGTGGGGAAGTCGAAGGCGACGGCCTCGCCGAGCGGCAGGCCGGTCGCCGCCGCCAGCCGCTCGCGCAGCGCCGTCGCCGCCAGCGAGTCCATGCCCAGATCCCGCAGCGCCGTGCCCGGATCCACCGCCCCCGGCGCACAGCCGAGCACAGCCGCCGCCTCCCGCCGCACGAGGCCCAGCAGATCCGGGGCCGTCCCTCCGGCCGGGGGCGTTCCTCCGACCGGGGGCCTTCCTCCGGCCGGAGTCGATCCTTCGCCCTCGCCGGGCTCTCCTGCCGCGCCTGTTCCTCCGGCCGTACCCGCCGGTCCTCGTACCGGATCCGGCCCCCCGGCCGCCACCACCGGCGCGCCGGTCATGTCGTCCGCCTCCAGCGGCCGTGCCGGGCGGTCGGCGAGGGCGGACCGCAGGATCTTCCCGGAGGCGGTACGGGGGATGTGGCCGACCTCGTACAGGTCGGCGGGCACCTTGGCGGCGGACAGCTCCGCGCGGCAGGCGGCGAGGATCCGGCCCCGGTCCAGCCGGGCACCGCCCGGCGTGGCGACCAGCTGGGCCACCGGCACCTCACCGAAGAGGGGGTGGGGACGCCCGTACACCGCGGCGTCCGCCACCTCGGGCAGCCGCCGCAGCACGGCCTCCACCTCGGCCGGATGCACGTTCACCCCGCCCCGGACGATCAGGTCGCCCGCCCGCCCGGTGATCACGATGTCGCCGCGGCGGTCGATCCGGGCCAGGTCGCCCGTGCGGAACCAGCCGTCGCGCAGCACCTCGGCGGTGGCCTCGGGGCGGTCGTGGTAGCCGGGCATGACGCCGGGCCCGCTCACCCACAGCTCGCCCTCGCCGGTGTCCCGACCGTCGGGGCCGCCGCCGACCCGGACCCGAGTGCCGGGCAGCACCCGGCCGCACGAACCGGCGGCGGTCGCCTCGCCCGGCGCCGCCATGGTGACGGGCCCCGCCTCGGTACTGCCGTAGTGCTCCAGGAACGGCACCCCGCAGACCGCCTCGAACGCCCTGCGGAACGCGGCGCCCGCCGGGGCACCGCCGCTGACACAGCCCCGCAGCGCCGGTGTGCCCAGCCCGCGCCCGCTCCCGTTCCCATCCCCCTCTTCGTCCCCGTCCCCGTCCCCGTCCCCCTCTTCGTTCCCGACTTCGGCTCTGCCGCCCGCCTCGCGCCGGACCGCGTCGAGCAGCGCCGAGTAGGTCGTCGGCACCCCGCCGAGCAGCGTGTACGGGGCGTCCTCGCGGCGCAGTTCGCCGAGCGTCTCCGCCACCGAGAACCGGTCCGGCAGCATCGCGCTCGCCCCGCTCGCGGTCACTCCGAGGACGCAGACCACCTGGCTCATGGCATGGTGCAGGGGCAGCGGCCACAGCAGCCGGTCCTGTTCGCCCAGACCCAGGACGCCGACCAGGCCCGCGGCGACGCACGACAGACGGTTGCGCTGGGTGGACAGGACCCCCTTGGGCGCACCGGAGGACCCGGACGTGTAGAGCAGCCAGGCCACCTCGTCGAGACCGAGGTCGTCCCGGGCGGGCACATCCGGCTCTGCACCGGCCAGTTCCTCGTACCGCAGCACGCGCGGGACACCGGCCGTCGCCGCCGCTTCCCCGGGGCCGCTCCCCGCCTCGCACTCGGGGTCCGGCCCGCGCTCATGGTCCGCCTCGCGCGCGGGGTCCGTCCCGTCGCCGGACACCGCGACCACCGTGAGCCCGGGGCGGGAGAGCAGCGCGGGGTGGCGCGCCAGACGGCCGTCGTCGGTGACCAGCACGCGTGCCGCGCAGTCGTCCAGCAGCCGGGCCGCCTCCGCCCCGGTGCTCCCGGGATCCAGCGGTACGCCCACACCACTCGCACGGGTGACGGCGAGCAGGCTCTCGACGGCCTCCACCCGGTTGCCGAGCAGGATCGCCACCCGCTCGTCCCGCGCCAGGCCGAGCCCCGCCAGCCGACCGGCCAGCCGCCGGGTGCGCCGCTCCAGCGCGCGGTAGGTCAGCCGCGTACGCCGGTCCTGGAACGCGGTCTTCTCCCCGAGGCGCCGCGCGTGCTCCCGCAGCGTCTCGTGCAGCGGCCTGAGGACTTCCGTGTCATCGGTCACCCGCTCGAACCCTCCTCTGTGCACCCGTGGTTGAGGAGACGGTGACACAGGGGGACCGGTTGCCCGGAGGTGGAGGCTTGTGCGGTAAGCAAGTTGACGACGCGTCAGTCCACGGCCGCCGCGACCGGCGACCGGTGGCGGGGGTTCAGTCGCGGTAGGCGGCGACCGCGATCCGCACGAACGAGCGGACCAGCGGATCGGTGTCGTCCTCGTGCCACGCCACCACCACCGGGCTGGGCGGCATGTCCACCAGCGGCACCACGGTCAGTCCCGCGGGCGGCACATGGTCCAGGAGCGTCACGCCGACCGTGCCGTTCCACAGGACGGCCTGCTGGCACTCCTGGACGGTGCGCACCACCGGGCCGAGGCGCGGCTCACCACCGCTCCAGTACGTCTGCCAGGCGGGGTCGGTGCCCTCCGGGAACAGGAACCAGCGGCGGTCGGCCAGCTCCGCGAGCCGCAGGCCGCCCCGGCGGGCCAGCGGATCGTCGGCGCGCAGCAGCGCGCCCACCGGATCGGCGCGCAGCTCGCGCACGGTCAGGCCGGTCCCGTCGAACGGGCCCCGGGTCAGGGCGACATCGACCAGACCCGCCGTCAGCCCGCAGGCCGGGTCGGTCAGATCGGTGTCGCGGACCCGGACCTCCACCTGCGGGTGCCGCCGCCGGTAGGCACCGGCCAGCCGGTTGGCGCCCGGATCGGAACTGTCGCCGAGGATGCCGACGGTGAGAACGGCGGTCCCGGCCGCCGCGGCCACCCGCACCCGCACCCGGTCGGCCTGGTCGAGCAGGGCGCGCGCCTCGTCGAGCAGCACCGCGCCCGCCCCGGTGAGCGCCACACCGGTGGGCGAGCGGTCGAACAGCGCGGCGCCCAGGTCCGCCTCCAGCCGCTTGACGGCCCGGCTCAGCGGGGGCTGGCTCATGTGCAGCCGCGCGGCGGCCCGGCCGAAGTGCAGCTCCTCGGCCACCGCCACGAAATACCGCAGGGTCCGCAGCTCCATGCTGCGACGATACCCGTACGGTATCGAGGCCGCGGAACAGGTCTTGGACAGCGCGGGCGGCCCGGCCGTGGAATCGGAACATGACACATGAACCGCACTCCGGCGCGTCCGCCGGCCTCCCGGAGCACCAGCGGCCGGACACCGCCCCGGCCGTGTCGGTGGTCGGCCCGGACGAGGGTGAGACGATCCGGCTGGGCACCACGCGCATGCGCGTCCTGGAGGACGGCAGCACCACCGGGCACCGCCTCGGCCTCGCCGAATCCGTCCTCGCCCCGCACACCCCCGGCCCGCCGCAGCACCGCCACGCCCAGCACGACGAGGGCTTCTACATCGTCTCCGGCACGGTGCGCTTCACCGTCGGCCACGAGGTCCACGACGCCACCGCGGGCACCCTCGTGATGGTCCCGCCCGGCGCCCCGCACACCTTCGCCAACATCACCGGCGAACCGGCCGTCATGGTCAGCACCTTCACACCGGACCTGTACGTGCAGTACTTCCGGGACCTGCGGGACCTGTACGCCGGGGGCGGGACGCCCGACCCGGGGGAGACCGTCCGCACGATGCGCCGCTACGCCACGGAGCCCGCCACCGACCTCGCCCCGCGTCCCGGGGAGCGCCCCTCATGACCCTCGCCTACGGAGTCGTCGCCGGTCTGCTCGCCCTGTTCTCCCTCTACTCGGGCGCGCTGAAGACGGTCCGCAGCCGTGCACAGCTCCAGCCGATGATGGCCTGGGTCGACACCATGCCGATGCCCGCCGTCAGGGCCCTCGGCGCGGTCGAGGTGCTCGGCGCGCTCGGACTGGTCCTGCCGCCGCTCACCGGCATCGCCCCCGGGCTCGCCCTGGCCGCCGCCCTCGGGTTCGTCGTCCTCCAGACCGGCGCGACCGGGGTCCACCTGCGCCGCGGGGACCGCGCGATCGGCCTCAACATCACCCTGCTGCTCACCGCGGCGCTGACCGTCCGGCTCGCCACGGTCTGGGTGTGACACGACCGGCTGTACGCGTCCGTCGGGCCGCGCGGGTCTGTCGTACGACGGACCGCCGTACGGCGATGACTCCGGAGCGGCCCGGCGGTCGTAGTACGGGAGAGGAACACCGAGAAGGAACGTGACCGAGAAGGAACGGAAAGGAACACCGCCATGCCCGTACAGCGACCCACGACCGACTTCGACGCCCGCTACAGCTCCGCGCTGCGCCCCCGCCCGGGTGCCGCCGAGGCCACCGCCACCCCGTGGCCCGAGGCCGAGCGGCGGCTGCGGGCGGCCGAGATCTTCTGGGTCTCCACGGTGCGCCCCGACGGCAGGCCGCACGTCACACCCGTGATCGCGGCCTGGCACGACGGCACGCTGTACTTCTCCACCGGCCCCGGGGAGCAGAAGGCCAGGAACCTCGCCCGGCACGCGCAGTGCGCGCTGACCACCGGGGCGAACGCGCTCACCGAGGGGCTCGACCTCGTGGTCGAGGGGTGCGCCGAACAGGTCACCGATCCGGCCCTCCTGGAGGAGGTGATCGCGGCCTACGAGGCGAAGTACGGGCCGCACATCACCTCGCCCGAGGGCACCTTCCACGGCATCGGTGACGCCTTCCGCGACGGCGGCGCGGTGGTCTTCGCGGTGGCCCCGGTCACGGCGTACGGCTTCGGCCGCGACCAGGGTGTCTACACGCACACCCGGTGGACCTTCCCGGCGGCGGAGGCGGCCGGGCCGGAGTCCTGAAGCCGCCGGGACGCCCGCGGCGGGCCCCCGGCCGCCTGTGGCAGTCCTGAGACATTCCCGGTCCGGGGGAGGGGGCAGAGATGGTGTCGACCATGGTTCCGGCGGAGGACACCCGGCGGGACCATCAAGCAAGGCAAGGAGTGTTCAGCATGCGTTCCCACACGAAGTACGCGATCGCCGTCGCCACCGCCGCGCTCACGGGGGCCGCCTGTACGGGCGTCGCGCAGGCGTCCCCCACGGCGCACCGCACCGCCTCCGCGACGACCCGCGCCGCCGCCCCCTCGGCCTGCCGTCCGGCCAACCATCTCGCCCGGATCACCCAGGACCAGGCCAGCTCCGGACACAGCCACTACCGCGTGACCCTGACCGCGCCGCGCGGGTACGAGCCGTGCACACTGGCCGGCTCGCCCACCGATGTGCGGTTCTCCCGCGACGGCGGACAGGTCGCCGTCGCCGCGGGCCGCTACGGGGATCAGAAGGCGCCGGTGACCTTCGGACCGGGCCACCCGGTGCACTTCGACATCCAGGTGCCCGGCCAGGGCCGCGGGGCCGCCGCCGACGAGGTCGCCTTCACGCTGCGCGCCCCGGACGGGGAGATCCCCGGCACGTCCGTCGGCGAGGGCACCCTCACGGTGACCCCCGGCACCCTCGTCGGACCGGTCCAGAGCGGCGCCTGACCCGCCCGCCCGGTGCGTCCCGCGCGGTGCTCGCGCACCGCCGGGGACGGGACGCGCCGGGCACCTGTGCGGCTCACCCCTGGAACGGCCCGCCCACGCTGTCGTCCGCCGGGGTCCGGGCGGGCGGCGCGGTCGTCCTCGGCGCCTCCTCGGTCAGGGCCTCGATCAGATGCGGGACGAGGCGGTGGGAGAGGCCCCGGACGTCGCCGTCCCGGGTGCTCTGGATCAGCTGGAGCGCGGTCAGGCCCTCGGACAACGCGACGATCAGCCGGGTCAGGTCCTCGGCGGGCACGGACGGCCGGCGGCCGGTCGCGCTCAGCGCGCGCAGGACCAGGCGTGACAGGCCCTCGGTGAGCCGTTCCTCGTGCGCGGCCAGCGCCCGCGCGGTCTCCGGGGAGCGCGCCGCGTGCAGCGTGAACTCCATCGAGACCACGAACCAGCGCCGCTCCTCGGGACGCTCCGCGATCCGGTCCAGGAACTGCGCCACGGGATCGGCCCGCGGGTCCAGCCCCGCCGCCGTCTCCTCCAGCCGGGCCAGCAGCCGGTCGGTGTGCGCGTCGTACAGGGCGAGGAACAGCTCCTCCTTGTCCCGGTAGTTGGAGTAGAAGGCGCCGCGGGTCAGTCCGGCCCGCTCCACGATGTCGCTCACCGAGGTGGCGTGGAAGCCCTTCTCGGTGAACAGGGCCAGCGCGCTCTCCAGCAGGCTGGCGACGGTGCGCGGACGTCGTTTCGTGGGTGACTTGGGCAAGACGGGACCTTTCGTACGGCGGTGGCGCGAGGGCCTCTGCGGGACCAGTGTCCAACGGCGCGCCCGGTGCTTCAGCCGCCGGTGCCGTAGTCGTCGTAGAAGCCCCGGCCGCTCTTCACCCCGAGGTGCCCGGCGTCGACGTACCGGTGGAGCAGTTCGCGCGGGCCCGCGGGCAGTTCCGGGCGCTCGGCGGCGTAGTGGTCCTCGATGTCCAGGACCACGTCGAGGCCGACCTTGTCCATCATGCGGAAGGGACCGGCCTGCGAGCCGGTGTTGATCTGCCACATGCGGTCGACCTCCTGCGGGGTCGAGACGCCCTCGGCGACCACGGCCAGCGCCTCGCGCTTGATGGCCGCCCAGATGCGGTTGAAGATGAAGCCGGTGCTCTCGCGGCGGGCCTCGAAGGGGTGGATCCCGTACCCGGGCAGCACCCGCAGCAGCAGGTCGAGGACCGCGCGGTCGGTGCTGCCGCCGGACATCAGGTCGACGGCCGGCTGCTCGGGCGGCATGTAGAAGTGCAGGTTCACCACGCGCTCGGGCCAGCGCACCCGGTCGGTGAACTGCCGCGCCGGGTACGACGAGGAGTTGCTGGCGAGGATCGCGTCCGGGTCGGCGAGCCTGTCCAGCTCCCCGAAGACCTCCTTCTTCAGCTCCAGCTTCTCCGGCACCGCCTCGACCACCAGCCAGCTGCCCGCCAGCGCCGCGGCCTCGTCCTCGCTCGCGACGACCTTCCCGGGCGCCCCGCCGGGCACCTTCGCGGCGACCTCGCCGAGGTGCTCCTCGACATAGGCGCGGGCGGCCCGCGCGGCGCCGGGGGACGGATCGTAGATCCGCACCTCGCCGCCGCGGTCGGCGAACATCAGTGCGATACGGCGGCCCAGGGTACCGGCGCCGATCACGGTCACGGGCCGGTCGCCGACCGCCTCGGGGACGGTGAAGGTCATGGTCGTCTCTCTTCCGCTCTCCGCATTCCACGGGCTCCGGACGCGGGTGGCCGCTGTGCGATACACCCTGTATCGGATACATGGTGCATCCGATACAGGGTGTATGGCAAACGGTCCGGCCCTCACTCCGCGGCGGCCGGCGGGGTGAAGAAGTTGACCAGGTTGCCGTCCGGGTCGCGGAGCAGCAGCGAGCGGTTGCCCCAGGGCATGGTGGTCGGCTCGGTGACGAAGTCGGTGTCCGTACCGGCCAGGTCCCGGTGGACGCGGTCCACGTCGTCGACCCGGAACTCGACGATCACGCTGTGGTTGTCGGCCGGGCGGGCGGAGCCCGGCGCGAAGAGCGGCACGGTGCGGGTGCCCGCGACGGCCAGGGTCGCGGTGGGGGTGCGCAGTTCGGCGAAGTCCTCGGTGGCCCAGGTCGCCGCCACCTGGGTGGCCCGCTCGTAGAAGGCGACGAGGCGTGCGACGTCGGCGGTGATGATGCGGATCGAGACGAAGTCCATGGCGTTCTCCTGTGCTTCTGCGGCATGCCCGATGGGGCGGTTGCGGCTCGTGCGGCCGCTGCGTCTTCGAAGGTAGGACAGATAGTGGACAGAACCGGTCCACTATTGCGGCTAGCCTCCACGGCATGACCCGACCCACCGGACGCGTGCTCACCCTCCTGGAACTGCTGGAGTCGGGCGGCACCCGGACCCTCGCGGAACTCGCCGACCGGCTCGGCGTGGACCCGCGCACCGTGCGGCGGTACATCGGCCATCTGCACGACCTCGACATCCCCGTCGAAGCGGTGCGGGGCCGCTACGGCGGCTACCGGCTGGCCCCCGGCCACCGGCTGCCGCCGCTCATGCTCGGCGACGACGAGGCACTCGCCGTCCTGCTCGGCCTGGTCGCCGCGCACCGGACCGGTCTGACGGCGGCGACGGCCACCGCGAGCGAGACGGCGGCGGCCAAGATCCGCCGCGTGCTGCCCCGCCGTCTGGCGCACCGGCTCGACGCGGTGCTGGACTCGCTCACCTTCACCGGGCCGCCCGGCCCCGGCCCGGCCGCCGCCCCCGACGCCGGTGTCCTGCTCACCGTCGCCGACGCGGTACGCCACCGCAGGCCCCTGTCGATCAGGTACACCGACCGGCGCGGCAGGCACAGCGAGCGCACCCTGCACGCGGACGGTCTGGTGGTGCACTCGGGCCGCTGGTACGTCACCGGAACCGACCCCGGCATCGGGGAGGAGCGCACGTTCCGTCTGGACGGCATCACCGGCGCGCGCACCCTCCCCGGGACGTTCGAGGCGCCCGCCGCCGGGCCCGAACCGGCGGAGCGGGTCCTCACCGGCTTCGCTACCGCCGCCTACCGGCACGAGGTGGTGCTGCACGTCCACGGGACGCCCGCCCGCATCCGCACCCGGCTGCCCGCCTCCGTCGCGACCGTGGAGGAGGTGCCGGACGCGGATCCTGTCCCCGAACGCTGGTACCGCGTCACCCTGCGCGTGGAACGGCTCGACTGGCTGCCCCCGGTCCTCGCCTCGCTCGACCTGCCCTTCGCCGTCGAGCGCCCCGGCGAACTCCGCGGCCTCGTCGCCGCGTTCGCGGACCGCGTCGCCGAGAGCGCCCGCCGGACGCTCCCCGGGCCGCCCTGACAAACACGCCGTACGGACCTGTCGTGCGCGCCGCCCCGGCCACCCGTCGGATCCCCGTTTCCCCGTTTCCCCGCGTCGCCGCGTCCCGAGGCGCGGGACGGCCATGTCCGCCTGGCGGACGCCCTCTTGCCGGGGCCGTGCCGCGCGCTCAGGATGATTCCCTACTTATCCGATAGGAAAAATGGAGAATGGTGGGGGTCGCCGTGAGCACACCCGTTGCGCGTCCGTCCGGGGTACGACGATGAGCGGGGCCGCGGAGGCCGGCGCCGCCGGTGGCACCGACGACGCGGCCGGGGGGACCGGGATCTGGCAGCGGGTCGCCCAGGACCTCGCCGACGACCTCGCGGTGGACGCGATCGACCGCGACCGCGCCGGAAAGCCGCCCTACGACGAGGTGGCCCGGCTGCGCGACTCCGGCCTCACCGCCGCCCTCGTACCGCCGGGCGCGCGGGGCGCGGGCACCGGGTGGCGGGACGCCTGCGACATCGTCCGCCGGATCGCGGTCGCCGACGGCTCGATGGGTGAACTCCTCGGCCGCCACTACGTGCTGTCCTGGACCGCCCGCTTCCTCGCCGAGCCGGGGCGCGCGGCCGAGCTGGAGTCCCGTGCCGCGCACGAGCAGTGGCTGCTGGCGGGCGGCACCGGACCGGACGGCACGGACGAGGCCCGGCACCCCGGCGACCCGGGTGCCGGCCTGACCCTGACCCGGACCGGTGACGGCTACCGCCTCAACGGCCGGCGGGCCCTGCCCACCGCCGTGGACACAGCAGACCGGCTCGTCCTGGACGCGGTCCGCGTGTCCGGCGGCGACGCCCTCGTCGTCCTGGTGGACCCGCACCACCCCGGGGCCGGCCGCACCTCTGTGACCGACCGGCTGGGCCAGCGGCTGACCGGCGCGGGCACGGTGGTCTTCGAGGACGTCCCGGTCGGCCCGTCCGACGTCATCGGGGCCGCCGCGCACGACGAGGACGCGGTGGCTCCCTCGGCCACCCTCGCCCCGCTGGCCCTGCGGCTCATGCTCGCCCAGGTCGTCCTCGGCGTGGCCGAGGGCGCGCTCGCCGAGGCGCGCGACCTGGCCCGTGCCGCCTCCCACGCCCGGCCCGTGAACGGAACGGGGCTCTGTCCCGACCTGCCCCCGGGCGCGGACGCCGACGTGCTGTTCGCCTTCGGGGAACTGGCGCTGGCCGTGCACAGTGCCTCGGCGGTCGTCGACCGCGCCACGGCCGCCATGGCACGGAGCCTGGACGCCGGACCGGAGCTGGACACCGAGCGGCGCGCGGACACCGCCGCCCTCGTCGCCGCCGCCGAGACCGTCACGGCGCGGTCGGCCCTGCGCGCCGGGGAAGGGGTCCTGGAACTGGCGGACGCCGAGGGGCTCGACCGGTTCTGGCGCAACATCCGGGTGCTCACCGGACGCGGCCCCGCCGCCCCGCTCCTGCGCTCCCTCGGCGACCACTTCCTGCACGGCGCGCGGGCCTCTGCGGCCCCCTGGAGCTGAGCCCCCGGACCGCCGGGCCCCGCCACCACCGCCCCGGCCGACCGCCCCGCCGACGGCCCGTCAGCCGCCCCGCCGACGGCCCGTCGGGCGACCCGTCAGTCGGCCCGTCGGGAAGGGTCCGGCATCCGGTCACCTGTTGACGCGCGGCGCGATCTCTTGCTCAATGGAGGGCATGACGGCCCGGCAGCAGCGCTTGACCACGCGCGACCACATCGACTTCGGTCGGGTGTGGTCCGCGGCGTGTCGCGCCTGACCCGGCAAGGGCCCGCCCGACCGGCCCGCCCCGCTGCCTCCGGGTGACCCCACCGCGGACCGAGCGGCTTCCGCGCACGTCCGCGGCCCCCGGCGCTTCCTCTGCGCAGCGCACCTGTCCGTATCCGACGCCCGTACCCGACGCCCGGATCCGCACCCGGCGCCCGAAGCCGTCGCATCGTCCCTCCTCGCGTCCCCGCCGCGCTGAACCGGCGGCGCGGCGAGCCGACGCCGCCGCGCCCGCGCGCCCACCGCCACCCCGGCTTCTCCCCGGCCCAGCAGACGAAAGGCCCCTCGCATGCCCGTGGAATTCCTCGGCATCGCCGCCACCAACGACGGCTCCGAGACCACCCCGCGCTCCGGCGCCGCCTTCGACAAGGACTACACGCTCCGCCTCGCCCGAGCGCACGAGGAGTACGGCTGGGACCGGGTGCTGTTCGCCTACGGCTCCGGATCCCCGGACCCCGCGCCGGCCGCCGCGTACGTGGCGAGCCGGACCGAGCGGCTGGGGATCCTGCTCGCCCACCGGCCCAACGTCTCCTATCCCACCTTCGCCGCGAAGACCTTCGCCACCCTGGACCAGATCAGCGACGGCCGGCTGACCGTCCACTTCATCACCGGCGGCAGCGACCACGAGCAGCGCCGCGAGGGCGACACCCTGACCAAGGACGAGCGCTACGCCCGCACCCGCGAGTACATCGGTGTCGTCAAGAAGATCTGGACCACCCGCGAACCCTTCGACCACGAGGGCGAGCACTACCGCTTCCACGACTTCGTCAGCGATGTCTTCCCCGTCCAGCAGCCGCGCCCCGGCGTCTCGTTCGGGGGCTCGTCGCCCGCCGCGTACGCCGCGGGCGGCGCCGAGGCCGACATCTACTGCCTGTGGGGCGAGCCGCTGGCCCGGACCGCCGAGCAGATCGAGTCCGTGCGCGCCGCCGCGCGGGCGGCGGGCCGCACCGACCTCCCGCGCATCCAGGCCGCCTTCCGCCCGATCATCGCCCCGACCGAGGAACTGGCGTGGGAGAAGGCCCACCGCACGGTCGGCGCCATCCGGGAGCGGCGGGCCGCCGGTGCGGTACGGCACCACCGGGGCGACGCGCCGCAGAACACCGGCTCCCAGCGGCTGCTCGACATCGCCGCGCAGGGCGAGCGCTACGACCGCGCGCTGTGGACCCCCACCGCCGCCGCGACCGGCGGAGCGGGCAACTCCAACGCCCTGGTCGGCACCCCGGAGACGGTCGCCCGCGCGCTCCTGGACTACTACGACCTCGGCGTCGACATCCTCTCCGCCCGGGGGTACGACCTGCTGGACGACGCGATCGACTTCGGCCGGTACGTGATCCCGCTCGTCCGTGAGGAGGTCGCCAGGCGCGACGCCGAACGCGCGGCCACGGCCACGGCCGCCGCCGACGCGGCCGGGCAGGGTTCCCGGGTGCTGGCGCAGGCGGGTGAACGGGCGTGAGACAGAGGTGACCTGAGGGTCCGTCAGGTGTGTGCGCCGCCCGCGAGCGCGACCCTGGCGATCTCGACGGCGGTGGCGTCCGCCGCCATGGAGCACAGCACCTGCCCGCCGACGTGCTGGAACCGTATGCGCCGGACGGTCATGCGGTTGCCGCCCTGGCCGACCGTCGTGGTCTCGGTGCGCTCCACCACGCGGATGTCCCGCCAGGGGTGCGCGACGGCCTCGTCCCTGCCGGTGAGGACGAGGCCGCCGTCGAAGGCATGCAGGCGGGGCAGGCGGCCGTCGCGGTGCCTCTCGTGGCGCAGGGCCGCGAGAGGCAGCGCGACGGCGAGGGCCAGGAAGGCGGCGCCGAGCGCGGTGACCGCCGTGCCGTGGGAACCGGCGGTCAGGCCGATCCCCGGCGCCAGCAGGACGGCTCCCGCCCCGAAGCCCGCGCAGCCGACGTCCCCGCCGCCGAGCGCGCGGGTGGCGCGGTGCGCGCCGAACCCGTGCCGCTCCGCGACCCGGGCCGCATGCTCGGTCGCGGCAACCGCCCCGGCCCGCGCGGCCCGCGCCCCCGTGGCGTTCCCCGCCTTCTCGTGCGCCACCCGGCCCACCGCCTTCCCCTGCGGCCCCGCCCGGCCCGTCCGCGGGACACCTCGCTGCGGTGAGCATGCCCAACTACGGTTTGGCGCGCACGGTTTCGGCGAGATCGGTGCTCTTGGCGGCCGGTGCCGTCAGCGCCGCGGCCGCAGTCCCCGCAGCGGCGCGTAGACGAGCAGCGCGGCCACGAACGCCACCGGATAGGCGAGGTCGGCGCCGTGCAGCGCCTCGGCGGCCGGACCCAGGTAGAGGCCGGTGTTCATGAAGGGCACCGCGGCGGCGAAGGCGACGGCGAACGCCGTCAGCGCGGGCCACCACGGCTGCGGGCGGGCCGTCTCCTCGGCCAGATCGACCGGGCGGCCGCCGCGGGCCCGTGCGCGGGCGGCCCAGTCGACGATGACGACGGCACAGAAGCCGGGGATCCAGTACCCGACGAAGAGCAGGACGTTCTGGAAGCGGGCGGTGGTGTCGGCGGCGTGCATCCAGAGCACCAGCGGGAAGCCGAGGACCGCGGCGAACGCGGCGGCCACCGGGCGCGGCAGGCGCACCCCCATCGTCTGGAGGGCCAGCGAGCCGCTGTAGTCGTTCATGGCGTTGCTGCACAGGGCCGCCAGGGCGACCGCGAGCAGCCCGAACGCGCCGAGGGCGCCGCCGCCGAGGAGCCGGTCGACGCCCCGGGCGGTCTGGTCGGTGAACTGGGCGGCACCCCACAGGCCGAGCGCCTGCACCGCGACGAACGACAGGCCGATGCCGAGCAGGGTGCACCAGAACATGCGCGGACGGGAGGCCGTCCGGGGCAGATAGCGGCTGAAGTCGCTGGCGTAGGGGGCCCAGGACAGGGCGAGGCTCAGCGCGACGGTGCAGGTCAGGACGAACGCCCCGGCCCGGTCGGCGCCGTGCGCGGTGGCGCTCGCGCCGGTGTGGCCGCCGTCGGCGAGCTTGACGGCGACGACGGTGAAGGCCGCGGCGAGCCCGAACGTCATGACCGTCTGGAGGCGGTGGATCGCCTCGTAGCCGAGCACGCCCAGCGCGCCCTGCCCCGCCATCATCACCAGCACCCCGGCCCAGAACGGCCAGCCGCAGAGCTGGGCCAGCGCGTCCCCGCCGAACAGGCCGATCAGGGCGTCCCAGGCGATGGAGGACAGCCATTGCAGCGCGCCCGGCACCGTGACGGCCCGGCCGAAGGCGAGGCGGGCCAGCGGCAGCTGCGCCGCACCGGTCCGGCTGCCCCAGGTGCCCAGATAGGCGGTCGGCACCGCGCCCAGCAGGGTGCCGAGGACGACGGCGGCCAGCGCGGTCGGGAAGTCCAGGCCGAGCGTGATGCCGACCGTGCCGGTGAACACGCCGGTCATGGTCAGATTGGGGGCGAACCAGACGGTGAACAGCCGCGCGGGGCTGCCGTAGCGGGCGTCCTCGGGGACCGGGGTGATGCCCCGCGCCTCCACGCGCAGATCGCCCGGAGCCGTCGGCATCCGCCCGTCGAAGACGTGCCGGGGATCTCCGGGGGCCGCTTCACCGCGGGCATACGGCACTGACATGTGACATCCCTCCGCCAGTCCTAACTGGTTCAGGTTCGACGGGTGTGATCTCAGCCCCCGTGCGGGGGCACCCCGTGTCCAGGTACGCCGGTCAGGATAGCTCCGCCCTCCCCGGCGGCGTCGGGGAGGGCAGGGCGGGGGAGGGGAGGGGCGGGTCAGCGGCCGGTGCCGGGCTCCGGGTCCAGGGCGAGGACGGCGAAGGTGGCCAGCCAGTGGTCGGTGGTGAAGTCGCCGCGCTCCACGGCGGGCAGGCCCGCCGCGAGATGGGCGTCGGCGGCCCCGGCGAGCCGGGTGCGGACCGGTCCGTCCGGCAGCGCCGCCGCCAGGGAGCGCAGCGCGGCGGCCCGGCTGAGGGCGAGGCCGAGCAGATGGCCGATCTGCGGATCGGCGCGGTCGGAGACCACGGGCACGTCCAGCGGCGGGCAGGGCGCCCCGGTGCCCAGGGCGGGCAGGAACCGGTCGAGCCAGGACGCGAACCGCTCCGGCTCCAGCACCCGGCGCACGGCGTCGGCCTCGGTCAGGGCGGGGGACAGGAAGTCCTGGCCGGAGGGCTCCCAGTGCGCGGGCGCGTCGTGGTCGTCGGCGAACCAGGCCAGCAGCCGGTCCCGTACGGCGCGGTCGGTCGCGGGGGACAGCTCGCCCGAGTCGAGGGCGAGGCCGAGTGCGAAGGCGCTGTTGGGGTGGTTGCCGTGGCGTACGGGATAGGTGGCCTTGGGCAGCCAGTCGGCCAGCAGCCGGTCGACGGCGGCGACGCCCGGTGCCAGCGCCTCGGTCCAACGGGCGCCCGGCTCGCCGCCGTGGGCGCGGCACTCGGCGGCGAGCGCGAGGAGCCAGGCCCAGCCGTAGGGCCGCTCGAAGGAGGGCCGGTCGAGCAGGTAGGCGGCCTCGGCGGCGATGTGCCCGGTGCTGAGGTGCTGGTCGAGCACGGCGGTGAACGGCGCGGTGCCGGGCAGCGCGGGGGTGCCGCCGTAGCGGCGCAGCAGCCGTACCAGCAGCCAGTGCATGTGGACGCTGGAGTGCCAGTCGTAGGCGCCGTAGAAGGCCGGGTGGAGGGTGCTGGGACGGGTGTCCTCGTCCGGGGCGGCCACCAGGTGGGCGGGGAAGTGGGGGTACTCGCGGGTGATGTTGGCCAGGGCGAGCCGGGCGAAGGGCGCCGCGTGGGAGGCGAGGGGCATCAGTGGGTGGCCCCCTCGGTGACGCGCAGGTCCTGTCCGGCGGGTGTGCTCGCGGCGGCGGCCAGCAGGGCGCGCAGCCCGCGGGCCACGGTGGCGGGCTCCAGGGCGGGCGCGGAGCCGTCGGTGACCTGCTCGGGCGCCCAGGGCACGTGCACGAAGCCGCCGCGCACGCCGGGGAACTCGGTGGCGAGCAGATGGCCGAGGCCGTAGGCGACGTGGTTGCAGACGAAGGTGCCCGCGGTGTTCGAGACGGCGGCCGGGACACCGGCGGCGCGCAGGGCGGCCACGCACGCCTTCACCGGGAGCGTGGAGAAGTAGGCGGCGGGGCCGCCGGGGATCACGGGCTCGTCGACGGGCTGGGCGCCGGCGTTGTCGGGGATGCGGGCGTCGTCGATGTTGACGGCGACGCGTTCGACGGTGACGGCGGGCCGGCCGCCCGCCTGGCCCAGGCACACGACGAGGTCGGGGGCGCTCGCCCGGACGGCGTCCCGCAGCGCGTCGAGGGCGGCGCCGAAGACGCAGGGCAGTTCGGCGGCGGTGACACCGAGGCCGGTGGGCGGTTCGGCGGCCAGCAGCGAGGCCGCCTGCCAGGACGGGTTCACCTGTTCGCCGCCGAACGGGGCGAAGCCGGTGACGAGCACACGGGTCATGGGACTTCCTTGAGGAGGTACGAGGGCCAGGGGGCAGGGCGGGGGGCGGTGCGGCGGGCGGTGCGGCGGGCGCGGCGGCCCGCGGGCTCAGAAGGCGAAGACCGCCATGATCACGATGCAGCAGCCCAGCAGCGGGATCGCCGTGGGTATCTGTGCCTTGATCGGCCCGTACTGGTCCTTCAGTTCGAGCAGGGTGGCCGGGACGATGTTGAAGTTGGCGGCCATCGGGGTGCACAGCGTGCCGGCGAAGCCCGCCAGCATGCCGATCGCGAGGACGGCGGCCTCGTTGCCGTGCATCTGCTGGATGAGGACGGGCCAGCCGATCGCCGCGGTCATCACCGGGAACGCGGCGAACGCGTTGCCCATGATCACGGTGAAGAGGAACATGCCCAGGCAGTACGCCAGCACGGCGAGGTACTTCGAGTTGTCCGGCAGCACATCGTCCACGATCTTGCCGACCTGGGTGCCGACCCCGGCCAGCGCGAAGATCGACCCGAGCACGGCCAGCAGCTGCGGCAGCAGCAGCGCGGAGCCCATCGCCTCCAGCATCGAGCGCCCGGAGTGCAGCGGGACGGAGATCTTCCGCTCGCCGGTGACCAGCATGCCGACGACGAGGGCGACCACGCAGCCGACCCCCAGGCCGATCAGGGTGGCCTTGCCCGTCTCGAACAGGCCGGAGTCGTCGAGCACCGAGGCGCAGATGATCGCGACGACCGGGATCGTGAGGGCCGGAACGAAGATCTTGCTGCCCAGCCGGGCGGCCGAGGCCTCGCGCTGCTCGGCGGTGGTGGTGACCGGGACGCCCTTGCCGAGGAAGTTGAACCCGGCGAGCACGATCAGCACGAGGACCGCCACGCCGAGCGGCTCGGCGGGCAGCGTCCAGCCGCCGTTGTGCGCCTCGCCGTTGGCGACGCCGGTGCCGTAGGGGAAGGTGAGCCCGAGCAGGCCCCAGAACGCGGCGGAGGTCCACCGCTTCGGGTTGCTGCGGTCGGCCGCCATCTGCACGGCCATCACGACGAAGACGAGCCCCACCAGCCAGTAGAGCCATTCGACCTTGATCACTTGGCGGTTCCCTTCGGGAGCGGCAGCTCGTGCTCGGCGGCGGCCAGCGCCATGTCGCGTTCCAGTTGCCGGTCCAGGAGCAGCAGCCGGGCTCCGTGGATGAGGAAGGCGCACACGGCGAGCGGGATCGCCCACAGGGCCAGCTGGGTCGGTTCCAGTTCCTGGTGGTACGTCGAGTTCACGAATCCGGTGATCAGGAGGATCGAGCCGATCGCGATGAAGCAGTCCTCGCCGAAGAAGACACCCACGGTGTCGGCCGAGGCGGCGTAGGAGCGGACCTTCTCGCGCATCCGCTCGGGCAGCGCCGCGCCCGTGGTGCGCTCGGCCGCGGCCTCGGCCATGGGGGCGACGAGCGGCCGTACGGTCTGCGCGGGGCCGCCGATGCTGTTGAGGCCGAAGGCCGCGGTGACCTGGCGTACCAGCAGATAGACGGTGAGGAACCGGCCGGCGCTGAGGCTGCCGAGGCGGCCGATGAGATTGCGGGCCTGTTCGCGCAGGCCGTAGCGCTCCAGGAGGCCGATCACCGGGAGCACGATGGCGAAGACGGTGACCGAGCGGCTGTCGGCGAAGGACCGGCCGAAGGCCGCGAGGACCTCCTGCGGGTTCATCTTGCCGAGCAGGCCGGTGACGATCCCGGCGACGCCCACGACCAGGACGGGGTTGCGGCGGGTGACGAATCCGAGGATCACCACGACCACACCGAGGAGAACGATCATGCGCGGCCTTCTTCGGGCGTTGGGGACGGGGGCGTCCCGCGGGGGACGCGGATCCGGGGACCGGATCCATGGGGAAGATGCACGGACCTTAGGCGATCGTTGAACGATCGAACAAGGGGTGAATTCACACTCCTGTCATCGGGCCGACATGTTCCCCCTGTGCCGGATCGCCCGCCACCCCCTTGTCGGATCGTTCAACAATCGTCTACGTTCAGGGTGTGATCGATCTCAACGCGGACCTCGGTGAAGGCTTCGGCCGCTGGACCCTCACCGACGACGACGCCCTCCTGTCCGTCGTCACCAGCGCCAACGTCGCCTGCGGATTCCACGCGGGCGACCCCGCCGTGATGCGCCGCGTCTGCGACCTCGCCGCCGAGCGCGGCGTACGCATCGGCGCCCAGGTGTCCTACCGCGACCTGGCCGGATTCGGCCGGCGCGCCATGGACGTGCCCGGCGACGAACTCACGGCCGAGATCGCCTACCAGATCGGCGCCCTCAGGGTCTTCGCCCAGGCCGCGGGCGCCGACGTGGTGTACGTCAAACCGCACGGCGCCCTCTACAACCGTACGGTCCACGACGCCGGACAGGCCGCGGCGGTGATCGCCGGAGTGCGCCTGGCCGGTGGTGGGCTGCCCGTGCTCGGCCTGCCCGGCTCCCGGCTGCTCGCCGCCGCCACAGAGGCCGGCCTCACCGCCGTGCCGGAGGCGTTCGCCGACCGTGCCTACACCCCCGAGGGCACCCTCCTGCCGCGCAGCGAGCCGGACTCCGTGGTCACCGACGAGGACACCGTGGTGCGGCGCGCCCTCGCCTTCGCGGTGGACGGCGCGGTCCGCGCGGTCGACGGCAGCACCGTCGCGGTCGCCGCCCGGTCGCTGTGCGTGCACGGCGACACGCCCGGCGCCGCCCGGATCGCGGCCCGGGTCCGTACGGCCCTGGAGACCGCCGGTGTCGCGGTCGGTGCCTTCGCATGAGCCCGGACCGGTCCCCGACCCTGCGCCCGGCGGGCCGGCACGCCCTGCTCGTCGACCTGCCCGACGCCGAGCGGACCGCCGCCTTCCACGCCGAACTGCTGCGGCGGCGCGCGGCCGGCACCCTGCCGCCCGTCGAGGAGATCGTGCCCGGCGAGCGGACCGTGCTGCTGGACGGCGTACCGGACCCGGACGCCCTCGCCCGCGCCCTCACCGGCTGGGACGTCCCCGACCGGGCCGCCGACACCGGCGAGGTGGTCGAGATCCCCGTGCGCTACGACGGCCCCGACCTCGCCGACGTGGCCGCCCTGTGGGGGATCGGCGCCCACGAGGTCGCCGCCCGGCACTCCTCGTACACCTACCGCGTCGCCTTCTGCGGCTTCGCGCCCGGATTCGGCTACCTCACCGGGCTGCCCGAGCCCCTGCACGTACCGCGCCGCGCCACCCCCCGCACCCGGGTCCCGGCCGGCGCGCTGGGCCTCGCCGGCCCCTACAGCGCCGTGTACCCGCGCGCCACCCCCGGCGGCTGGCAGCTCATCGGCACCATGCCCGACCCCGCCGCGCTGTGGGACCTGACCCGGGACCGGCCCGCGCTCCTCACCCCCGGGACCCGGGTCCGGTTCGTCACCGAGGACACCGCCGCATGAGCACCACCACCACCGTCACCGTCGTCCGCCCCGGCGCCCTCACCACCGTGCAGGACACCGGCAGGCGCGGCCACGCGCACCTGGGCGTGCCGCGCTCCGGCGCCCTGGACGCCCCCGCGGCCGGGCTCGCCAACCGGCTGCTGGGCAACGACCCCGGCGCCGCCGTCCTGGAGACCACCGTCACCGGCTGCGCCCTGCGCCCCGACCGCCCCGTCACCGTGGTCGTCGGCGGCGCGCCCTGCCCGGTGACCGTCGACGGCCGGCCCGCCGCCTGGGGCGCCCCGGTGCACGTGCCCGCGGGCGCGGTCCTCGACGCGGGTCCCGTCACCGCGGGCGTGCGCGCCTACCTCGCCCTCGCCGGGGGCATCGCCGTCGCACCCGTCCTCGGCAGCCGCTCCACCGACCTGCTCTCCGGCCTGGGCCCGGCCCCGCTGCGCGCGGGCGACGTCCTCCCGCTGGGCGACAGCCCCCCGCCGGACGCGGCCGCCCGCCCCGCCGCGCTGCCCGGCGCCGCCCCCTGGCCCGCGCCGCCCGCCGAACTGGTCCTGCCGCTGCGGCCCGGCCCCCGCGCCGACTGGTTCACCCCGGCGGCGCTGCGCACCCTCTTCTCGGCGGCCTACCGCGTCTCCCCGCACAGCAACCGCGTCGGCCTGCGCACCGAGGGACCGCCGCTGGAGAGGGCCGTGCCCGGCGAGCTGCCCAGCGAGGGCATGGTCCTCGGCGCGCTCCAGGTCCCGCCGGACGGCCGCCCCGTGGTGTTCCTGCACGACCACCCCACCACCGGCGGCTACCCGGTGATCGGCGTCGTCGCTGCGCCCGGCCTGGCCGCCGCCGCCCAGGCGGCGGTCGGCACACCGGTCCGCTTCACACCCGGCTGAGCCGCCCGCCGCCCGGCCGGTCCGGTTGGACCGCCCGCGCGGTGGAACCCGTACCCCCGACCACGACACCCCGGAAGGCGGCGGAGGCGGGACCATGCACGAGGAGCGGACCACCGGATCCAGCGGGGACGAGCGGCCGGATCCCCGGGGCACAGGGACGGCCGGCCGCGCCCCGCTGTGCCTGGTCACCGGCGCCACCGGCTACATCGGCGGCCGCCTGGTCCCCGAGCTGCTGGACGCCGGGTACCGGGTGCGCTGCCTGGCCCGCACCCCGGCCAAACTGCGCGACCACACCTGGGCGGACCGGGTGGAGACCGTCCGCGGCGACGTCACCGACGCGGACTCGGTGGCGCGCGCCATGGCCGGTGTGGACGTCGCCTACTACCTCGTGCACGCCCTCGGCACCGGCCGCGACTTCGAACGCACCGACCGCGAGGCCGCCCGCGTCTTCGGCGAGCAGGCCCGCGGGAGCGGCCTGCGCCGCATCGTCTACCTCGGCGGACTCACCCCCGAAGGCGTCCCCGAGGACCGGCTCTCCCCGCACCTGCGCTCCCGCGCCGAGGTCGGCCGCATCCTGCTCGACTCGGGCGTGCCCACCGCCGTGCTGCGCGCCGCCGTCATCATCGGCTCCGGCTCCGCCAGCTTCGAGATGCTGCGCTACCTCACCGAACGCCTCCCGGTGATGGTCACCCCGCGCTGGGTGCACACCCGCATCCAGCCGATCGCCGTACGCGACGTGCTGCGCACCCTCGTCGGCTGCGCCGCCCTGCCCGGTGACGTCAGCCGCGCCTTCGACATCGGCGGCCCGGAGATCCTCACCTATCTGGACATGATGCGCCGCTACGCCGCCGTCGCCCGGCTGCCCCGGCGCCTCATCGTGCCCGTGCCCGTGCTCACCCCCGGCCTGTCCAGCCACTGGGTCGGCCTGGTGACCCCGGTACCGGCCTCGATCGCCCGCCCGCTCACGGAGTCCCTGCGCCACGAGGTGGTCTGCCGGGACCACGACATCGAACGGTACGTGCCCAGCCCGCCCGGCCACCCCTTCGGTGTCGACCGGGCCCTCTCCCTGGCCCTGCAACGCATCCGGGACGCCCAGGTCAGCACCCGCTGGTCCTCCGCCTCCGTACCGGGCGCGCCCAGCGACCCGCTGCCCACCGACCCCGACTGGTCCGGCGGCAGCCTCTACACCGACGAACGCGAACGCGAGGCCGACGTGTCGCCCGGCGCCCTGTGGGACGTCGTCGAGGGCATCGGCGGCGAGAACGGCTGGTACTCCTTCCCGCTGGCCTGGGCGGTGCGCGGCTGGCTGGACCGGCTCGTCGGCGGGGTGGGACTGCGCCGGGGCCGCAGGGACGCCCGGCGGCTGCGCGTCGGCGACTCGCTGGACTTCTGGCGGGTGGAGGAGATCGAACGCGGCCGGCTGCTGCGGCTGCGCGCCGAGATGCGGCTGCCGGGCCTGGCCTGGCTGGAGATGCGCGTGGACGGCGACGGCGCCGGCCCCGTCCGCTACCGGCAGCGGGCTCTGTTCCACCCCCGCGGACTCCTCGGCCACCTCTACTGGTGGAGCGTCTCGCCCTTCCACGCCGTCGTCTTCGGCGGCATGGCCCGCAACATCGTCCGCGCCGCCTCCCGCGCCCAGGAGGACCGCCCCGCGCCGGTGCCGCACCCGGCGGCCGCGAGCCGGTAGCGTCGCCCCGGGCCGAGCCCGGCCACGGAGGAGGAACTGAGCCCATGCGTGTTTCGGTCGTCCTGTTCACCTCCGACCTGCGGGTGCACGACCATCCGCCGCTGCGCGCCGCCCTGGCGGGCGCCGACGCCGTCGTCCCGCTCTTCGTGCGCGACCGCGCCGTGACGGCCGCCGGGTTCGACCCGCCCAACCGCGCGGCCTTCCTCGCCGACTGCCTGGCCGACCTGGACGCCGCGCTGCGCGAGCGCGGCGGACGGCTCGTGGTGCGCGGCGGCGACCTGGTGGAGGAGGTGTGCCGGGTGGCGGCCGAGGCGGACGCCGCCGAGGTCCATCTGTCGGCCGCGCACAGCCGGTTCGCGGTCCGCCGCGAGGAGCGGCTGCGCACCGCGCTGGAGGCCGACGGGCGCCGCCTGACCGCGCACGACGCGGTCACCGTGGCGGTACCGCCCGGCGAGGTGACCCCCGCCTCCTCCGACCACTTCGCCGTCTTCACGCCGTACCACCGGCGCTGGGCGAAGGCCCCGCTGCGGGCGGCCGCGGCCGCCCCGCGCCGCGTCCCCGTCCCGGACCGTGTGCAGGGCGAACGGCTGCCGCGGCGCGCCGACGTCGGCGGCCTCTCGCCCGCCCTGCCGCCCGGCGGCGAGCGCGAGGCCCGCCGCCGCGTCACCGCGTACTGGCGCAGCGGCCTGGACGACTACGAGCGCACCCACGACGACCTGGCGGGCGACGCCACCTCCCGGCTCTCCGCACACCTGCACTTCGGCACCCTGTCCCCGGTGGAACTGGTGCACCGGGCCCGCCGCCGCGGCGGCCCGGGAGCCGACGCCTTCGTACGGCAGCTCGCCTGGCGCGACTTCCACCGCCAGGTCCTCGCCGCCCGCCCCGCCGCCGCCCACGCCGACTACCGCACCCGGCACGACCACTGGCGCCCCGAGCGCGCCGCGCGGGCCGACATCGAGGCGTGGCGCGAGGGCCGCACCGGCTACCCGGTCGTCGACGCGGCGATGCGCCAACTGCGCCACGAGGGCTGGATGCACAACCGCGCCCGCCTGCTCACCGCGAGCTTCCTCACCAAGACCCTCTACGTCGACTGGCGCGTCGGCGCCGCCCACTTCCTGCACTGGCTGGTCGACGGCGACATCTCCAACAACCAGCTCAACTGGCAGTGGACGGCCGGCACCGGCACCGACAGCCGCCCCAACCGGGTCCTCAACCCGGTCGCCCAGGGCAGGCGGTACGACCCGGACGGCGCCTACGTCCGCCGCTGGGTGCCCGAACTGGCGGACGTCGACGGCCGCCGGGTGCACGAGCCGTGGAAGCTGCCGGGACCCGAGCGCGCCGCGCTCGACTACCCCGATCCGGTGGTCGGGCTGTCCGAGGGCCTGGCGCGCTTCCGCCGGGCCCGCGGCCGCCCGCACTGAACCGCCGCCGCCCGCGCGGGCCCCTTGTGGTGGACACCGGCCGGGACAGGGGAGGATGAGCGGTCATGAGCAAGACACCCACGCGGATCCGGCTGGCGGACGCCGCCTTCGCGCTCTTCGACGAGCGCGGGTACGAGCAGACGACCGTGGACGACATCGCGGAACGGGCCGGAGTGGGACGTACGACGTTCTTCCGGAACTACCGGTCCAAGGAAGCCGTCGTCTTCCCCGACCACGACCGGCTGCTGGAGCTGATCCGCGACCGGCTGGCGACCTCCAGCCACCGCACCGCCCTGGCCGCCGTCTCGGACGCGGTGCGCCTGGTCCTGCTGCACTACGTCGAGGAGGGCGGCCTCGCCCGCCGCCGCTACGCGCTGACCAGCAGGGTGGCCGTCCTGCGCGACCGGGAGATCGCGAGCGTGGCGCGCTACCAGCGGCTGTTCCGCGAGTTCATCGCCGAGTGGATGGGCGCCCCCACGGCGTCGGCGTCGCTGCGCGCCGAGCTGATGGCGGCCTCGGTCGTCGCCGCCCACAACCATGTGCTGCGGCGGTGGCTGCGCGGCGAGTCGGCGGACCCGGTGGCGGAGATCGACGAGGCGATGCGCGAGGTGCTGGACCTGTTCCCGGCACCGGGCACCCGCCCGCGCCCCGCGGAGGGCGGCGACGGCGGCACCACCGTCGTCGCCTTCCGCACCGGGCAGGACCTCGACGCGCTGCTGCCCTCGCTGCGCCGCCTGGTCGAGGGGACCGCGGGGAGCGAGGGAGATTGAAACGGGAGATGGAACACACCCGCGCGGGCGGCGCGTTGGACTAGCCTGCGCATGATCGGCCTGCCCGCGGACGCGGGACCCGGTGGCCGGTCGGCGACGGTTCTCACCTGGGGGAAGAGATGCACGATGCCGAGGGTCTGCGCGTCCGCTGCGAGGTCCGCGTCCGGGCGGATCCCGCCCGGGTGTGGCAGCTGGTGACCGACATCCACCTGCCCGCCCGGCTCAGCCCGGAACTGCAACGGGCCGAGTGGCTCGACGGCGCCGACCGGCCCGCCCTCGGCGCACGCTTCGAGGGCCACAACAGCAACCCCCTGGCCGGTGACTGGCGCACCGTCTCCCACGTCGTCGAACTGGACGAACGGCGCGTCTTCGCCTGGGCCGTCACCGACCCGGACGGCCGCTACGGCGCACCGGCCCAGGACCTCGCCCAGGCCCTCGCCTTCTGGCGCTACGAACTGGAGGCGGACGACGGCGGCACCCTGCTGCGCCAGTCGATGCGCGGCGGACCCGGCCGCAGCGGGGTCACCGTGGCCATCGAGCAGCGGCCCGACCGGAAGGAGGCGATCCTCGCCTACCGCCGGGACGAACTGCGCCGCGGCATGGAGACCACCCTCCAGGGCATCAAGCAGCTCGCCGAGGAGACCGGCGGCTGACACACCCGGCGACGCGCCGGTACCGCTGCCCGCGCCCGCCCCGCGCCCGGCGCTCCGCCGACGACCTCCCGGCCGCCCGGCGCGCCCGGATGTCCTCGGCCCGCCGGAGCCGCAGACTGGAGGCGATCCGCCGGTCCTCCCCGCCGTCCCGCACGGCGGCGGCACCGGCGGCGGCGCCGTCAGGAGGGAGCGTGATGAAGCGGGAGCCCGCACCGCCGGGAGGACCGTCCGGCGAGCCGGTACCGGAGCCCGCGGCGGCCCGGCTGCGGCTGCTGGCCGAGGCGAGCCGGGCGCTGGCCTCGGGCCTGGACGCGGAGGAGGCGCTGCGCCGCCTGGCCCGGGTGGTGGTGCCCAACCTGGCCGACGCCTGTGTGGTCGACGTCGTCGACGGCGAGGGACTGCGCCGTCTCACGGTCACCGACCGGGACCCGGAGCGGGCGCTGCGGGTGCTGCCGGGGGGATTCCTGCCCGGCCCGGACGACTCGGGCGCCGCCGTCGCGAAGGTGCTGCGCGGAGCGGGCCCGCTGGAGATCACCGACTTCGGCGAACCCGACCCGCAGGACCCCCTCAAGGCCGCCCAGCGGGCGCTGTACCGCATGCTGGGCGCAGGGACGGCGCTGATCGTGCCCATGCGCGTACGACGGCAGACACTGGGCGCGCTGACGTTCGTGCGGCGTGCGCCGGGTGCCGTGTTCGACGAGCAGGAGCAGGCGCTGGCGGCGGATCTGGGGCACCGGGCGGGGCTGGC
>NZ_JBSFSI010000013.1:0-247624 GCF_053589675.1 Streptomyces sp. NPDC003284 | reverse complement strand
CTTTAACCCTTGTCACCCCACCCCCCGCTGTTCCTATCTGCGGGTGCCGGGCGGCTGGGGGGTGGGCCCGCGGTCCGCCTCAATTCCGGGCGCGGGGGGCCCCCCCCCGGGGGGGGGGGCCACCCCGGGCCCGGCCGCTACTGGGCGGACGCCGTGAGGTCGCCGCGCCGGGGCGCGGCGAAGCCCTCCAGGTCGGCGCGGGTCAGACCGGTGAGCCGGGCGACCTCGGCGATGTCGAGGGCGCCGCAGTCCAGGCCGCGCAGCAGATAGCCGCTGAGCGCCTTGGCGGTGGCGGGCTCGTCCATCACGTCGCCGCCGGTCCGGTTGGCGTAGCGGGCGAGACGGGCCGCCGCCTGCTCGAAGCCCTCGCGGTAGAAGGCGAACACGGCCGCGTACCGGGTGGGGATGTGCGCCGGGTGCATGTCCCAGCCCTGGTAGTAGGCGCGGGCCAGGGCGCGGCGGGTGAGCCCGTAGTGCAGGCGCCAGGCGTCGTGGACCTTCTCGGTCGGGCCGACCGGCAGGACGTTGGTGGAGCCGTCCGAGACACGGACGCCGGTCCCGGCCGCGGCGACCTGCATGACGGCCTTGGCGTGGTCGGCGGCCGGGTGGTCGCTGGCCTGGTAGGCGGCGGAGACGCCGAGGCAGGCGCTGTAGTCGAAGGTGCCGTAGTGCAGGCCGGTGGCGCGGCCCTCGGCGGCCTGGATCATCCGGGCGACGGCGGCGGTGCCGTCGGCGGCGAGGATGGACTGGCTGGTCTCGATCTGGATCTCGAAGCCGATCCGGCCGGGTTCGAGGCCGTGGGCCTTCTCGAAGGCCTCCAGCAGCCGCGCCATGGCGGTGACCTGCTCGGGATAGGTCACCTTCGGCAGGGTCAGCACGAGTCCGCCGGGCAGGCCGCCGGCCCGCATCAGTCCGCTGAGGAAGACGTCGAGGGTGCGGATGCCGCGGTCGCGGACGGGTGCCTCCATGCACTTCATCCGGATGCCCATGTACGGCGCGGCGGTGCCCCGCTCGTACGCCTCGGCGACCAGCCGGGCCGCGCGGGCGGCGGCCTCGTCCTCCTCGGCGTCGGGGCGGGGGCCGTAGCCGTCCTCGAAGTCGATGCGGAGGTCCTCGATCGGTTCGCGTTCCAGCTTGGCGCGGACCCGGGAGTAGACGGGTTCCGCGAGGTCGTCGGCCAGGCCCAGGACCGCGGCGAAGGAGGCGGCGTCCGGGGCGTGTTCGTCCAGGGCCGCCAGCGCCCGGTCGCCCCAGGAGCGGAGGGTGTCGGCGGCGAAGGCGTCGCCGGGGACGTAGACGGTGTGGACCGGCTGGCGGGTGCCGGGGTCGCCCGGGTAGCGGCGCTCCAGCTCGGCGTCGACCGGAGCGAGGGAGGCGCTGATCTCCTCGCTGACGGCGCCCGCGAGGCTCGTCGCCACCGTCTCCTGCTGGCCCTGACCCATTCCACACCCTCCTGTTTTCCGTTGTACGGAATCAATAATCCGCACTACGAAGCTATCTGTGGACGTTCCCGCCGGTCAACACCTGTCCGCGGCCTGAACCCCGGCCGCCCCCGGACGGGCCGCGGACGCCGAGGCCCCCGTGACCGGTGCGGTCACGGGGGCCTGGGCCGGGGCGGCCCCGCCGAGGGGCCCGGCGGATCAGCCCTTGCGGGTCTTGATCTCCTCGGTGAGCTGCGGGACGACCTCGAACAGGTCGCCGACGACGCCGTAGTCGACCAGGTCGAAGATCGGGGCCTCGGGGTCCTTGTTGACCGCGACGATGGTCTTCGACGTCTGCATACCGGCGCGGTGCTGGATCGCGCCGGAGATGCCGTTGGCGATGTACAGCTGCGGCGACACGGACTTGCCGGTCTGGCCGACCTGGTTGGTGTGCGGGTACCAGCCCGCGTCCACCGCGGCGCGCGAGGCACCCACGGCCGCGCCGAGGGAGTCGGCGAGGGCCTCGATGATGCCGAAGTTCTCCGCGCCGTTCACCCCGCGGCCGCCGGAGACCACGACGGCGGCCTCGGTCAGCTCCGGGCGGCCCGTCGACTCGCGCGGCGTGCGGGCGGTGACCTTGGTGCCGGTGGCCTTCTCGGAGAAGGTGACGTCCAGGGCCTCGACGGTACCGGCGGCCGGGGCGGCCTCCACGGCGGCGCTGTTCGGCTTGACCGTGATGACCGGGATGCCCTTGGAGACACGGGACTTGGTGGTGTACGAGGCGGCGAACACCGACTGGGTGGCCACCGGGCCCTCGTCGCCGGCCTCCAGGTCGACGGCGTCGGTGATGATGCCCGAACCGGTGCGCAGCGCCAGGCGGGCGGCGATCTCCTTGCCCTCGGCGGAGGACGGGACCAGCACGGCGGCCGGGGAGACGGCGGCGACGGCGGCCTGGAGCGCGTCGACCTTGGGGACGACCAGGTAGTCGGCGTACTCGGCGGCGTCGTGGGTGAGGACCTTGACCGCGCCGTGCTCGGCGAGGGCGGCGGCGGTGTCGGCGGCGCCGTTGCCCAGCGCGACGGCGACGGGCTCGCCGATGCGGCGGGCCAGGGTCAGCAGCTCGAGGGTGGGCTTGCGGACGGCACCGTCCACGTGGTCGACGTAGACGAGGACTTCAGCCATGGGACTTCTTCTCTCCTGCTTGCGAAGGGTGCGGGACGACGGGGCGGATACGGGCTCAGATGAACTTCTGGCCCGCGAGGAACGCGGCGAGCTGCTTGCCGCCCTCGCCCTCGTCCTTGACGATCGTGCCCGCCGTACGCGCCGGACGCTCCGCCGCCGACTCCACCACGGTGTAGGCGCTCTCCAGACCGACCTCGTCGGCCTCGATGTCCAGGTCCGACAGGTCCCAGGACTCCACCGGCTTCTTCTTCGCCGCCATGATGCCCTTGAACGACGGGTAGCGCGCCTCGCCCGACTGGTCCGTCACCGAGACCACGGCGGGCAGCGACGCCGCCAGCTGCTCCGAGGCGGTGTCGCCGTCGCGGCGGCCCTTGACCGTGCCGTCCTCGACGGAGACCTCGGACAGCAGCGTCACCTGCGGCACGCCCAGACGCTCGGCCAGCAGCGCGGGGACGACGCCCATGGTCCCGTCGGTGGAGGCCATGCCGGAGATCACCAGGTCGTAACCGGCCTTCTCGACGGCCTTGGCCAGCACCAGCGAGGTGCCGATCGCGTCGGTGCCGTGCAGGTCGTCGTCCTCGACGTGGATCGCCTTGTCCGCGCCCATCGACAGCGCCTTGCGCAGCGCGTCCTTGGCGTCCTCCGGACCCACCGTCAGGACGGTGACCTCGACGTCGTCGTCGGAGTTCTCGGAGATCTGGAGCGCCTGCTCGACCGCGTACTCGTCCAGTTCGGAGAGCAGACCGTCCACGTCGTCACGGTCGACGGTCAGGTCATCGGCGAAGTGCCGGTCGCCAGTGGCGTCGGGCACGTACACAGTGACAACGATCCTCAAGCTCACGCCGGCTCTCCTACTGCATCGTCATTTCTGGGCTGCCTTCTTGCAGGCAGCATAGGCGCCTGAAGCGGCCGATCCCGTTCGGGGCGACCCCGCGCTCCGACCGAAATATTACTCGCCAGTACACCCAGTTCCTGCCCGCTGAGCAAGCGCTTTGAACTGTGACCTTCGCAACGCAGCGTAACCGGAACTCGACCGTTCCGCAGGGGCCCGCGCGGCGCCCGGCTCCGGGTCAGTCGCGCAGGGCGTTGAAGCGGCCCTGGTGGTAGAGGAGAGGGCGGCCGGGGCCCGTGTGGTCGCCGAGGACCAGTTCCGCGACGACGATGCGGTGGTCGCCCGCCGGGACCCGCGCGACCACCCGGCAGACCAGCCGGGCGAGCACGCCGTCCAGCAGCGGCACACCCTCGGGGCCGTCGCGCCAGGAGGTGGGCGCCGCGAACCGGTCGGCGCCGCTGCGCGCGAAGGTGGCGGCCAGTTCCTCCTGGTGCTCGCCCAGCAGATGGACGCCGAGGTGTCCGGCCCGGGAGAGCGCGGGCCAGCTGGAGGCGCCGGTCCCGATGCCGAAGGAGAGCAGCGGCGGCTCGGCGGAGACGGACGTCAGGGAGGTCGCGGTGAAGCCGACCGGGCCGTGGTCGCCGCGCGCCGTGATCACCGCGACACCCGCCGCGTGCCGCCGGAAGACGGAGCGCAGCAGGCCGGGAGAGGCCGGTTCGAAGGCGGCGGAGGCCGAGGAGCCGGAAGCGGCGGAGGAGCCGGAAGCGGCCGAGGAGGCGGAGAGGTCGGACGGGGCCGTCATGGAGTTGTCCTTCTGCTGGTGGGACGCGCGGGGACCGTGGCTGCTCAACAGCCCGGACAGCGCGCGCTCGCGGCGCCGGCGGACGGCGCCGCTCCCGGACATGCCCGCCCGGAGAGAAGGAGTTCCCTGGACATACGGTCAGATTGACGAGAGGTGGCGGGCGCAGTCAAGTGGGTCCCGGCACATGGGACATGTCTCACGGTCACGGGCCGGTTCCGCACAGCGCCTCCCCCAGGGCCGCGACGACGTCGGCCGTACGCGGCTGCCCGGCGGCGCGGCGCACGACGCGGCCGTCCGCGTCCAGGACGAGCACCGTGGGCGTCCTGCGGACGTCCAGCGCGCGGACGAGTCCGAGGCGGGCCTCGGCGTCGATCTCGACATGGGCGACGCCGGGGACCATGCGCGCCACCTCGCCGAGAACCCTGCGGGTCGCCCGGCAGGGCGCGCAGAAGGCGGTCGAGAACTGCACCAGGGTGGCGCGTTCGCCCAGTGGCTCGCCCAACCGGGCCGCGTCCAGCCGTCCGTCCGCCTCGCCTGTGCCCACCCGTGGTCTCCCGTCCCGCGTTCCGGTGATCGCGCCGGGCTGTTCCGTGCCGCCCGCCCGGCTCCTGCCGGGTGCAGCGCGTACGGGCGGCCGAAGATTCCCGTGCGGGGCCCCGGCCGTCGGCGGGGCGCCCCGGCGGCCGGGCCGACGTGACGAGGATCTCGCCGGGGACGGGCACGCGGGCTGGCTCCCCGGCCGTTCTTGGGGCACGATCTGCGACGAGCCGTAAACCTACGGCTGCGTAACTTCCGCCGGGAGTCCCTGGCAGACAGAAGGGTCCGCCCCGCCCATGGCCGAGTTCGTCTACCGTCCCGTGATCGGTTTCGCCCGCACGATGTTCAAGGTGTGGGACCTCAAGATCGACTGCCGGGGCTCGGAGAACATCCCGCGCCAGGGCGGCGCCGTGCTGGTGAGCAATCACATCAGCTATCTGGACTTCATCTTCAACGGTCTCGCCGCGCTGCCGCAGAAGCGCCTGGTGCGGTTCATGGCGAAGGAGTCGGTGTTCCGGCACCGGATCTCCGGTCCGCTGATGCGCGGTATGAAGCACATCCCGGTGGACCGCGCCCAGGGCGAGGCGGCCTACGAGCACGCTCTGGACTCGCTGCGCTCCGGCGAGGTGATCGGCGTGTTCCCGGAGGCCACCATCTCGGAGTCCTTCACCCTCAAGAGCTTCAAGTCGGGTGCCGCCCGGCTGGCGCAGGAGGCCGGGGTGCCGCTGATCCCGATGGCCGTCTGGGGCACGCAGCGCCTGTGGACCAAGGGGCACCCGCGCAACTTCCGGCGCAGCCACACCCCGGTCACGGTCCGGGTGGGCGAGGCCGTCGAGGCGCCGCGCGACCAGTACGCGGGAGCGATCACGCGGCGGCTGCGCGAGCGGGTGCAGGAGCTGCTGGAGGCCGCCCAGCGCGCCTACCCGGTGCGCCCGAAGGGCCCGGAGGACACCTGGTGGATGCCCGCGCACCTGGGCGGCACGGCTCCCACGCCGGAGCAGCTACGGACGGCCGGGGCGCTCTGAGAGCGCCTGTCCGTCTGTCCCCGTCCCGCTGTCCCCGTCCCGCGAACTGCCGTAATCTGAGGACCGGTTCACATGCATTCGCCATCCGGTCCGGGCGGACGGCCGCGCCGGGACGGATGCCGGGACGGGGGTTCCATGGCCACGATCTGTCTCATGTTCGGTCTGTTCGCCGCGATCGCCGCGTGGCTGGTCGTGGTGATCCTGCGCCGCCGCAGCAGCACCACGCACAACGCGGACGGTCTTCTCATCGAGCAGGCCAGCCGGGTCCAGGCGCAGCGGGACCGCAGCGCGTACTCCACGCTGTCGATGCACAACACCATGCCGACCATGAGCGACCAGTTCCGCCGCCCCTGAGGCTCAGGCCGCGGACTCCGGTTCCCGTACGGTGACGCGGGCACCCGGGCCGGACTTCTCCAGCAGTTCGGCGAGTTCACCGGCCGCCCGCACCACGTCGGCGACGGGCATCGGCGCCAGGCTCTCCAGCAGGAAGAGGCCCGAGACGGTGCGCTCGGTGAGCCGGGTGCGCGGGCCCTGGCGCCAGTTCCAGCGGCGGCAGGTGACACCGGCCCCGTCGCACCACACGACCTCGCCGGGCTCGGGGTGCTCGACGGTCTCCTCTCCCCCGGCCACGGTCACGAAGTCCTCCTCGCCCTGGGCGCGCACCAGGCGCATACCGCCCTGGATCAGGTCCAGGTCCTCGCCGCCGACCGGGATCAGATGGGCGACGCTGATGGCGTTGTAGAGGTCGACGAGGGCGTTGATGCGGGGCAGCCCGGCGCCGGAGAGGGCGCGCCTGGCCAGGGCCTCGGCGGAGTTGCGGGTGCGCGACGGCTTGGCGCCGAAGGCGGTGTAGGTCTCGCGCCAGGCCGCCATGTGCGGGTCCTCGTGCGGGGCGCGGCCGTCCAGGCGGGCGGCCAGCCGGCGCGCCGCGTCGTCCAGGAGCGCCGAACCGGCCTCGGTGCTGGGGCCGTTCACGAGGCCGTGCGCCTCGACGGCCACATGGGTGAAGCCGGGCGCGAGCGCGCGCACCTCGTCGGACACGGTGAGGGTGAGCGTCATGGTCCGTCCGTCTCGCGGGTCAGAGGTGGGTGGGGAGCGCCGCGGCCAGCGCCGACCGGTCGGGGGCGGCCTTCAGGGCGGCGAGCACCCCCGGGTGTGGTTCAGCGTACAGTACCGGGTAGTCCATCTCATTCGACTTCGGGTCGGGCACGAAGGCCAGGCGCTCGCCGCCGAGGGAGAACTGCGCGTCGACGCCCGGCTTGTTGCCGCGCGGGTCCTGGCGGTGCCAGGCGCCGTTGAACCGTACGGCGACCAGCCCGTGCAGGACGTGACCGCCGCCGTCGTCCCAGGTCAGCCGCTGATAGCAGAGGGCGGCGGGAATGTCCTCGGCGCGCAGCAGGGCGGCCAGGGCGTGGGCCTTGGCGTGGCAGATGCCGGTGCGCTGCCGCAGCACGTCGGAGGCCCGCCAGGTGACGCGCGGATCCTGGGAGTCCTGCGAGTGCGGAATGGTGTCCCGCACGAACTCGTACGCGGACCGCGCATAGGCATACGAGTCCGCCACCCCCTCGGCCAGCCGGGCCGCGGTCTCGCGGACCACCGGGTGTTCATGGTCGATCGCCTCGTCGGCGGCGAGATAGGCGGACAGGTCGGGGGTGTGCTGGGTCAGCTCCATGCCCGCAGAGCATAGGAATGCGATCACTCGACAGTCAATGACTTTACGAATGATCGCATAACTATGCAGAGTCTGAGCGGTCCTGACCGCCCCTGGTCAGCCGCGCGCCATCTCTTCCTTCAGCGCGGCGAGGAACGCGTCCACGTCGTCCTCCGTGGTGTCGAACGAGCACATCCAGCGCACGACACCCTCGGTCTCGTCCCAGAAGTAGAAACGGAACCTCTTCTGGAGCCGCTCGCTCACTTCGTGGGGCAGCTTGGCGAAGACGCCGTTGGCCTGCACCGGGTAGAGGATCTCCACGCCGTGCACCGCGCGCACGCCCTCCGCGAGCCGCTGGGCCATCTCGTTGGCGTGCCGGGCGTTGCGCAGCCACAGGTCCTTGGCGAGCAGGGCCTCCAGCTGCACCGAGACGAAGCGCATCTTCGAGGCGAGCTGCATGCTCATCTTGCGGATGTGCTTCATCCGGCGCACGGCGTCCTGGTTGAGGACGACGACCGCCTCACCGAACATGGCGCCGTTCTTCGTCCCGCCGAGCGAGAGGATGTCGACGCCGACCGTGTTGGTGAAGGTTCGCATCGGGACGTCCAGGGAGGCGGCGGCGTTGGCTATCCGGGAGCCGTCCAGGTGCACGGTCATGCCGTGGGCGTGGGCGTGCTCGCAGATCGCGCGGATCTCCCCGGGCGTGTAGAGCGTGCCCAGCTCCGTGCTCTGGGTGATCGAGACGACCTGCGGCATCGCGCGGTGCTCGTCCTCCCAGCCGTACGCCTGCCGGTCGATCAGCTCGGGGGTGAGCTTGCCGTCCGGGGTGGGCACGGTGAGCAGCTTGAGGCCGCCCATGCGCTCGGGGGCGCCGCCCTCGTCGACGTGGATGTGCGCGCTGTCCGCGCAGATCACCGCGCCCCAGCGGTCGGTGACCGCCTGGAGCGCGACGACGTTGGCGCCGGTCCCGTTGAAGACGGGGAACGCCTCGGCTCCGGCGCCGAAGTGGCCGCGCACGACGCGCTGGAGGTTCCCGGTGTAGTCGTCCTCGCCGTACGCGACCTGGTGGCCGCCGTTGGCCAGGGCCAGGGCGGCGAGCACCTCCGGGTGCACCCCGGCGTAGTTGTCGCTGGCGAAGCCGCGGACCTCCGGGTCGTGGTGGCGGCGCGCGTCGGTCTTGGCAGGGTTCACGGCTGCTCGGTCAGCCACAGACGTTTTCCGTTCACTTCCGCGGCGGGCCTGCTCCAGACGTCGGTGATGGCCTCGGCCAGGTCCTTGACGTCCGTGAAGCCCGCGAACTTCGCGTTGGGCCGCTCGGCGCGCATCGCGTCGTGCACCAACGCCTTCACCACCAGGATCGCAGCCGCCGAGGTGGGCCCTTCGGCGCCCTCCGCCTTCCCCGCCTTGCGGAAGTAGTCGGCCATGGCCAGCGTCCACGCCTCGGCGGCGGCCTTGGCGGCGGAGTACGCGGCGTTGCCCGCCGTGGGCGTGCTGGCACCGGCGGCGCTGATCAGCAGGTAGCGGCCGCGGTCGCTGCGCTGGAGCGCCTCGTGGAAGGCCAGGGAGGTGTGCTGCACCGTCTTGACGAGCAGCAGCTCCAGGAAGTCCCAGTCGTCCAGGCTGGTCTTGGTGAAGGTCTCGCTGCCGCGCCAGCCGCCGACGAGGTGGACCAGGCCGTCGACGCGGCCGAAGTCCTTCTCGACGTGCGCGGCCCACTCCCGGGTCGACCGGAGGTCGAGCAGGTCGACCGTGTCGCCGGTGACGCTGGCCCCGCCGGAGGCGTAGCGCGCGGCGTCCACGGCCTCGGAGAGCCGCTCGGGGTCGTTGTCCGCCCCGACGACGGTGGCGCCCGCCTCGGCGAGCCTGAGCAGCGCCGCCCGGCCGGCGGGTCCGCCCGCACCGGCCACCGCGATCACCGCACCGCTGAGAGCCCCGTTGCCCGCCATCTTCTTCGCCTCCGTAGCAGCAGTGTTCTGGACGCGGTCGCTCACGCGGCGACCTGCTCGGCGCCGTCCGCCGTGATGCCCTTGGTGGAGGCGATCACATTCTTCAGCTTCTTGGACAGTGCCTCGTAGAACATGCTGAGCGGAAACTCGTCCGGAAGCACGTCATCGACGAGCTTGCGCGGCGGCAGGCTCAGGTCGAGGGCGTCGGGGCCCTTGGCCCACTTGGAGCCGGGGTGCGGGGCGAGGTAGCGGGAGACCAGCTCGTACCCGGCGAACCAGTGCACCAGCTTCGGGCGGTCTATGCCGTCGCGGTAGAGCGTCTCGATCTCGGCGCACAGCTGGTTGGTGACCTGCGGGGCGCGCTCCCAGTCGATGGCGAGCTTGTTGTCGGTCCAGCGGACCACGTCGTGCCGGTGCAGGTAGGCGAAGAGCAGCTGGCCGCCGAGGCCGTCGTAGTTGCGGACGCGCTCGCCGGTGACCGGGAAGCGGAACATCCGGTCGAAGAGCACCGCGTACTGCACGTCGCGGGCCTGGCCGACGCCGTCCTGCTCCAGCTTCACGGCCTCCTTGAAGGCGGTGAGGTCGCAGCGCAGCTCCTCCAGGCCGTACATCCAGAACGGCTGGCGCTGCTTGATCATGAACGGGTCGAAGGGCAGGTCGCCGTGGCTGTGGGTGCGGTCGTGGACCATGTCCCACAGGACGAACGCCTCCTCGCAGCGCTTCTGGTCGTGGACCATGGCGGCGATGTCCTCGGGCAGCCGCAGGCCCAGCAGGTCCACGGCGGCGGCGGTCACGCGGCGGAAGCGGGCGGCCTCCCGGTCGCAGAAGATGCCACCCCAGGAGAATCGTTCCGGCGCCTCGCGCACGGCGATCGTCTCGGGGAAGAGCACCGCGGAGTTGGTGTCGTAGCCCGCCGTGAAGTCCTCGAACGTGATGCCGCAGAAGAGCGGGTTGTCGTACCGGGTGCGCTCCAGCTCGGCCAGCCAGTCCGGCCAGACCATGCGCAGCACGACCGCCTCCAGATTGCGGTCCGGGTTGCCGTTCTGCGTGTACATCGGGAAGACGACGAGGTGCTGGAGTCCGTCCACGCGGTGCGCGGCCGGCTGGAAGGCCAGCAGCGAGTCGAGGAAGTCGGGCACCTCGAAGCCGCCGTCGGCCCAGCGGCGCAGATCGGCGACGAGCGCCCGGTGGTAGTCGGCGTCGTGCGGCAGCAGGGCGGACAGCTCCGCCACCGCGTCGCTCACGCGCGCGACGGCCGCCTCGGCGTCCTCGCGCGCGGGCGCGCCCTCGGCCCCGAAGTCGATCGATCCGTCCTTCGACTGCCATGGCCGGATCTGCTCCACGGCATCCTTGAGCACGGGCCACGCCGGGTGCTCGATCACCCTGCTCGCCGGAGGAACATGCCCCTCCGGACCCACCTGCACAAGAATTTCCGTCATGACCCACCCTCCACGGGAGAAGCTCGCGTAAGAAGACCGTATACATATGAGCTTTCTTCCAGCAAGGGCACCCTCCGAAAATTATCCTGCGGGCGCACATTCTCACCGACTATTTTCCTGCCCGACACCCGTATGGCGGCTACTTCCCGTAGGCCGATCGAGTGATGCCACCCCCGGTCGGCGGTACGGCGATTTCCCGCCATGCACGGGCGGTGGTCCCGTCGGGGCCCTCCCCGGTCAACGCGGCCGGGACGCGCCCACGCCCGGGTGACCGCGCCGAGGGGTACGGCCCCGGCGCCGCCCGGCCGTCACCCCACTGCTCCGTGTACGCAGGGGTTCAACCCGACTCCGGACCGTTAGGCTGCGGCACTGCCGCGTGGACGACGAGGTCCCTGAGGTCCGCGGGCGAGCCGAGCCGCCGTCGACGGAAGCGAGTTGAACCTTGAACTTCCTTACCATCGGTCACCGCGGGATCATGGGTGTGGAGCCCGAGAACACCCTCCGTTCGTTCGTCGCCGCCCAGCAGGCCGGCCTCGACGCCATCGAACTCGATCTGCACCTGAGCAAGGACGGCGCCCTCGTCGTCATGCACGACGCCGACGTGGACCGCACCACGGACGGCAGCGGTCCGATCGCCGACAAGACCCTGGCCGAACTGCGCGCGCTGGACGCGGGCCGCGGCGAGCGGATCCCGCTGTTCGAGGAGGTGCTCGACGCCGTTCGGGCGCCGTTGCAGGCCGAGATCAAGGACGCGGCGGCGGCGAAGGCGCTCGCGGAGGTGATGCGCCGCCGCGACCTGGTCGCCCGGGTCGAGGTGCTGTCCTTCCACGACGAGGCCCTCCGCGAGATCACCCGGCTGGTCCCCGGCGTCCGCACCGCGCTGGTCGCCGACCACTACGGCACCGAGGTCGTCGAGCGCGCGGCCGCGGCCGGCGCGGGCACCCTCGTGCTGAACATCCGCAGGCTCACCCTGGAGGTCGTCGAGCACGCCCGCGCGGCCGACCTGCGGATCATCGGCTGGGTGGTGAACACCACCGACCACCTCCGCCTGGTCCGCGCCCTGGAGCTGGACGGCGCGACCACCGACTTCCCGGAGATCAAGCGCACCGGCCGTTTCACCGCGTAGCGCGCCCGCTACCCGAGCGGCTTGACCAGCAGCTCGAAGCGGAGGTCGTCGCGCTGCGGCACCCCGAAGCGCTCGTCGCCGTACGGGAAGGGGCTCATCCGTCCCGTACGGCGGTAGCCGCGCCGCTCGTACCAGGCGATCAGGTCCTCGCGCACCGAGATCACCGTCATGTGCATCTCCGTGACGCCCCACACCTCGCGGACCTGCCGCTCCGCCTCCGCGATGATCAGCTTGCCGAGGCCCGCGCCCTGGAGGGCCGGACTGACCGCGAACATGCCGAAGTAGGCGTGGTCGCCGCGGTGCTCCAGCTGGCAGCAGGCGACCACGCAGCCGTCCCGCTCCACCGTCAGCAGCCTGCTGTCGGGCGACGCGATCACGTCCAGCACGCCCTGGGGGTCGGTGCGCTGCCCGTGCAGGATGTCGGCCTCGGTGGTCCACCCGGCCCGGCTGGCGTCGCCCCGGTACGCCGACTCGATCAGTGCCACCAGGGCCTCGACGTCGGCGTCGGTGGCGTCGCGGAAGACCGGTGCGGTGGCGGCGGTGTCCATGGAGGGCCTCTCGGGATCTCGGGCGCGGTGGGGCAGCACCGAGGGTATCTCTGTGGCTAGGGTGCGCCGCATGGTGCATGTACTCAGCAGCCGGGTACTGATCCGGCCCACGGACCCCGAGCGTTCCCGCGTCTTCTACGGCGAGCGGCTGGGCCTCGCCGTCCACCGTGAGTTCGGTACCGGCCCCGAGCGCGGCACCGTGTACTTCCTCGGGGGCGGCTTCCTGGAGCTGTCGGGGCGCTCCGACGTGCCGCCGTCCACCGCCGTGCGGCTGTGGCTCCAGGTCGAGGACCTGGCCGCCGCCCACGCCGAGCTGCGGGCGGCGGGGGTGGAGATCGTCCGGCCGCCGGTGCGCGAGCCGTGGGGACTGATCGAGATGTGGATCGCCGATCCGGACGGCGTGCCCGTCGTGCTCGTCGAGGTCCCCGCCGAGCACCCGCTGCGCTACCGGCCGGGCATCTGAGCCGGACGCCCGCTCCGCGCCCCGCGGCACCCCGGGCCGTCCCTGGCCGTACGGCTCCCGCTGGCCACCGTCGGTGACCGGGGATAGCGTTCTGGTGGTGGGGGCGAGCCTTCCCGGAGGAGTGCCATGGAGTTCGACAAGCCGGTGATCGGCGGCCCCTGCTGGGCGGAGCTGGGGACCAGCGATCTGGAGGCGGCCAAGCGGTTCTACGGCGAGGTGTTCGGCTGGCACTGCGCCGCGCCGGATCCCCGGCCCGAGCTGCGGGGCTACACCGTCGCGCGCCTGGGGGACGCGGCGGTGGCCGGGATCGGCCCGCTGTTCCGGCCCACCCAGCCGGTCGCCTGGAACGTCTCGTTCGCCGTCGCCGACGACGACGCGGCCACGAACCGGGTGGCGGACGCCGGGGGCACGGTGATCCGGGGCCCGATGGACATCTTCGACGAGGGCCGCCGCACGGTGGCCCTCGACCCGTCCGGCGCCGCCTTCCAGCTCTGGCAGGCCAAGGAGTTCGCCGGTGCCGGGGTGTTCAACCGGCCCGGCGCGCTGGGCTGGGTCGAGCTGGCGACCCGGGACGTCAAGCGGGCCCGGGACTTCTACACCGGTGTGTTCGGCTGGAGCGTCAACGCCTCGGAGTGGTACACGCAGTGGGGCATGCACGGCATGGACTTCGGCGGGGTGACCGCGCTGCACGAGCGCTTCCCCTCCGATGTGCCGCCGCAGTGGCTGCCCTACTTCGCGGCCGAGGACGTCGACGCCACCGCCGAGGTCGCGGCCCGCGCGGGTGCCCGCCTCCTCCAGGAGCCGGTCTCGGTCCCGCACGGGCCCCGCATGGCCGTCCTGTGCGACCCGCAGGGCGCGGCCCTCGGCGTCTACCAGACGGAGGACGGGACCGACGAGGAGACCGGGACCGGGACCGCCGCCGGGAGCTGAGGCGGCGGCAGGCCGCGCACGGCCGGGGCGGTCGCGGGGGCAGCCGGGCGACCGGGGCTGCCAGGCAACCGGGGCTGCCGGGTGCGGGAACGGGTGCGGTGGCGGGGGCCGGTGCGGCGGTGTGCGGCGGTGTGCGGCGGTACTCAGAAGCGGGCGGCGCCGGGGCGGCCCTCCAGGCGGGTGAGGAGTTCGCACAGCAGTGCGGCCAGATCGCCGCGGCCTGCGGTGTCCAGTCCGGCGAGCACGGTCCTCTCGTAGGCCAGCTGGTCCGGCAGCAGGCCGTCCACCAGGTCCCGGCCGGCCTCCGTGAGGCGCAGATGGGCGACGCGGCGGTCACGGGTGTCGCCGCGCCGCTCGACCAGGCCGCGTTCGGTGAGCTGTTTGAGCCGCTTGGTCACGGCCGCCCCCGAGGAGAAGGTCTCGCGGGCCAGCTCGCTCGGGGTCAGTTCGTGGCCGGTCCGGCGCAGCGCGCCCAGCAGGTCGAACTCGGGCCGGCTCAGCCCCGCCCGGCGCAGGGGGGCGTCCTCCGCCTGCTGGAGGAGCGCGGAACAGCGGTTGATACGGCCGATGATCTCCATCGGGGCCGTGTCCAGCTCGGGGTGGACGGCCCGCCACTGCCGGACGACACCGGCCACGGTGTCGTCTCGGGCGGGTCCGGCAGCGGCGCCGCCGGCGGCTGCCGCGTCCGCCGCGTCCGCCGCTGGTGCATCGGCCGGCGCGGCGGGCAGGACGGCCGACGGCTCGGTGGACGGCTCCGGGTGCTCCTGCGGCGCCGGGTGGTGCGGCTCCGGCGCCGGTGGATCTGTCCGTCCGGTGGAGTCCGGGTGCTCCCGGCCGTGGGGCGTGTCCCCGGCCCCCGTCGCCGTGGGTACCGGTCGTCCGTTGCTCGCCGTCATGGCCGTGCGTCCTCCGTCGTCCTGCCCGTGCTCGTCACCGGGGCGTGCAGCCCCAGGCGTCGTACCGTCGCGGCGAGCGTACGGTGTGCGGACTGCTCGGTGAGCACGACCCGCTCCTGGGGCAGCGCGCGCTGCCACCACTCCCCGGCGGCGGCGTCGGCGGTGGCGCGCAGTTCGACCAGCGCGGCGGCCAGGGACCGGCGGGCGGACTCCAGGGCCGCCCGGTCGGGCCGCGGTTCGGCGAGCAGCCGCGCGGCCCGCTCACGGGCCCGGTCCACGGCGGTCAGCGCGTCTCCGATCCGGTCCCCCGCCCGGCGGTTGGTGACGGCGACGGCGGCCACGAAGCCGACCAGGGCGCCGATGACGGTGTCCACGGCCCGCTCGGTCATCAGCTCCCCCGCCGGACGCTGTCCGGCGAACTCGGTGACGAGCAGCGCCATGGGGGTCACGCAGATGCTGCCGAGCCAGTAGTTGCGGCCCATCAGCGCCTCGGCGCCGAAGTTGAGGGCCACGCAGACCAGGACGAGGGCCAGGCCGCCCGTGTGGGCGAGCGGGACGAGCGCGGCGAAGACGAGGACGCCGACGAGGTTGCCGACGACCCGCTGCACCCCACGGCTCCAGGTGAGCGTGACATTGGCCTGGTAGAGGGAGGCGGCGGTGACCAGCGCCCAGTAGGGGCGGCCGATGCCCAGGGCCAGGGAGGCGTATCCGGCGAGCGCGCAGCCGAGCGCGGTCCGCGCGGCGATGGGGGCGAGCGGGCCCAGCCGGCTCCACCAGGGGCGGTGGGGGGCGCCGGCCTCGGCCTGGACACCGAGGAGTTCGTCGGTGGCCGCCGCCGTCTCACCGGCCCGCGGGACCGGACCCCGGCCGCACAGCTCGCGCGCCCGGGTCCGCAGCCGCTGCGGGTCGGCGTCGGCGGGCGCGGCGAGGGCGACCTCGGCCCGGATGACGAGCCGGGCGAGATCCCGCCGGGAGGCGGCCCGCGCCCCGGTGACCGGCAGCGCCTGCCAGGCGGCCTGCACGGCGGCGGCCGCCGCGGCGCGCAGGCGGGCGTGGCCGTCCCCGGTGCCGCGGGTGGCGGCATACGCGGCGGCGGCGTTCAGCGCCTGCGCGGTGGCCCGGCGCTCCGGGCCGTGCGGGCGCAGCAGGCCGGGCGCCATGCAGACCAGCCAGGCCCAGGCCGCGGCGGCGAGGGCGAGCGCCAGATGGGCGGGGACCTGGCCGAGCGTCTGCGGGGCGAACAGGGACGCGGAGCTGATGAAGGTCAGGACCACATTGCCGGGCGGGCCCACCCGGGTCGCGTCGCACAGGGCCTTCTGCGCGGCGGCCATGAGCGCGCCGACCGCGACCAGGACGACGGGGTCGCGGGTGAGCGACGCGGTGACCAGGGAGAGGGCGAGGCCGCCGACCATGCCGAGCACCACCCAGGCCAGCACCCGGGCGCGGGCGGCGTAGGGGCGGTTGTGGGCGTACAGGGCGCACAGCGATCCGGCCATGGTGTACATGGCCAGGTCGAGCCGGCCGAGGGCGAGCAGCGTGAGGTTCGGCGGCGCGACGGAGACGACCGAGCTGAGTGCGGGTTTGAACCAGATGTCGGACGGACGGCCGAGCCGCAGCACGCCGGTGAGCGGGAGCCGCCGGGCGCTCCGGACCGGGGCGGTGGCCGGGGCCGGGACCGGGGCGGTGGGGGCGGGCGCGGGGGCGGGCGCGGGGGCGCGGTTCGGGTCGGGGGAAGGGTTCGCACTGCTCATGGAGACAATATTAGCAGGTGTTTTACCCGTAAAACATATGACGGGAGGACCGCTCATCCGGCGTGCGCGCTCCCGGACACGCTCCCCCCGTACCTCCTTGCGCTCGTGTGCGCACCGTGTGCCCCGGGCATCGCTTGACCGAGCGGAAGGCCGCCGAACCGCGGTCCGGACCTTCGAGCGGGAGGTGGGCGGGTGCACGCACCGGCTTCGCCCGGCTGGCTGCTGGTCGCGCTGTGCGCGGCGACCGGCGCCTACTGTCTGCTGCGCATGCGCAGCCCCGACCAGGAGCAGCGCCGCTCGGCGGGCGGTGAGGCGCTGATGGGCTTCGGCATGGCCGCCATGGCCGTGCCCGCCGCGGTGTTCACCCCGCCCGCCTGGGCCTGGCCGGTCTACGCGGCGGTCTTCGGCGTCGCGGCGCTGCGCGCCCTGTGGGCGGCGCGGACCGGCCCGCGGCACCATCTGCACCACCTGGTGGGGACGTCCGCGATGGTCTACATGTCGCTGGCCATGGCCGCCGCCCCCCAGGGGCACCACCACGCCCACGGCGGCTCCGGCGTCCCCCTCCTCACCGGCGCCCTGCTGCTGTACTTCGCCGGATACGTCCTGCTCGGCGGCGCCCGTCTGGTCCCGGCCGGGGCGGGCCCCCAGGGCACGGGCATACGCACGGGCTCCGGAGCCGTCACCGGCGCGGGCACCGGCCACGGCTCCGGGGCGCCCGGCGGCCCGGGGTGGGGCGACCGGCCCGAACTGGCGCGCGCCTGCCGCCTGTCGATGGGGATGGGGATGGTGGCGATGCTGCTGACGATGTGAGACCGGGGCGCGGAGCACCGACCTGGCGATGTGCGGCCGGGGCGTGGGGCACCGGCCGTCCGGCTCCGTGGCCTGTGTCACTTTGCCGCGTGAGCCGCCCCCTGAGCGGCCGCCCGCTCAATAGGGTGCTCGCATGATGGTCCCCGCGGTCCTGTTGCTGATCGGCGCGCTGTTCGCCGTCGCCGCGCCCCGGCTCCTCGCCCGAGCCGACTGGCCGGACCGGGAACCGGTGGTCGCCCTGTGGGTCTGGCAGTGCGTGGTGGCCGCCGTCCTGCTGTGCTGCGCGCTGTCGATGACGCTCAGCGCCGCCGCGGCGTGGCAGCAGGTGCGCGGGCATGTGTTCGCCACGGCGCCCAGCGCGGTGGTGGAGGCGTACGCGCTGGGCGCGGCCGGTGCCTGGGCGCCGACGACCGCGGTGGCCCTCGCCTGCGGTGGGGTGTGGAGCGCCGCGATGCTGGTCCGCGAGGTCGTACGGGCCCGGACGCGGCGCCGTCACCGGCGGGCCGAACTGCTCGTCCGCGCGCCGCTGCTGCCCGGCGAGCAGAGCGGAACCGGCCGGCTGGTCGTCCTGGAGGGCGAGCGGCCGGAGGCCTGGTGGCTGCCCGGCGCGTCGCCCCGCCTGGTCGTCACGACCGCCGCGCTGCGCCGTCTGAAGGGGCGGCAGCTGGACGCCGTGCTCGCCCATGAGCAGGGTCATGCGCGGGCCCGTCACGACTGGCTGCTGCACTGTTCGGCGGCGCTGGCGGACGGCTTTCCGCAGGTACCGGTGTTCGCCGCGTTCCGGGACGAGATGCACCGCCTGGTGGAACTCGCCGCCGACGACATGGCCTCGCGCCGCTTCGGCCGGCTGACCACCGCCCTGGCCCTGGTCGAGCTCAACGAGGACCGGGGCGTCTTCGGCCCCTGTCCCGCCCCGCGGGGCCAGGTGCCGCAGCGGGTGCACCGGCTGCTCACTCCGCCGGACCGGCTCACCGCCGCCCACCGGCTGCGTCTGACGGCGGTGGCGGCGCTGGTGCCGGTGGTTCCGGTCCTGGTGACCCTGGTACCGGGGCTGCGCGCCCTGAGCTGACGCCCGCGCGACCGGCCCCACCCTCCCACCAGCCCTGCCGCGCGTGGACTTGCGGCGCATCGGGCGGCCCGGTGTTTCACCGGCCGCCGGGCGGCGAGTATCGCGTCATGCGTCCCGCCCGCGTCCCCTCCCCTGCCCCCTCGCCACGCTCCCCGCGCCCGCCGCACCCGTCCCGCCGTCCCCCGGCCCGGCGGGCCGCGGCCGTGCGCCTCGCGGCCGTGCTGGGCCTGTGCGCCGCGGTACCCGCGGTGCTGGTCGCCCTGCGGTGGCGGCCCCTGACCGCGTTCGACGGCGCCGTGGCCGGTGCCGCACACCGCCGGGCGGTCGCCGAGCCCGGGATCACCCGCGCCTGCCGCGTCCTCACCGACTGGGTGTGGGACCCGCTGACCCTGCGCCTGCTGTGCGCGGTGGTCGCGGTGTGGCTCGTACGGCGGGCCGCCGCCTGGCGGACGGCGGCGTGGCTGGTGGGCACCTGCGCGCTGGGCACCCTGCTGCAACAGGGCCTGAAGGCTGCCCTGGGCCGGGACCGGCCGGTCTGGCCCGATCCGGTGGACTCCGCCGCGTACGCGTCCTTCCCGTCGGGCCACGCGATGACCGCGACCGTGGTCTGCGGGCTGTTCCTCCGGCTGCTTCACCAGTACGGCGCCGGGCGCGGGCCGTGGAGCACCGCCGTGGCCCTGGTCGTGCTGTCGGTGGCGGGTGTCGGCCTGACGCGCGTCTGGCTGGGCGTCCACTGGCCCTCGGACGTCCTCGGCGGCTGGCTGCTCGGCGCCGCCGTGGTCGCGGCGGCCTGCGCCGTCCCCAACGGGTTCCCCGCGCGCCGGGATTGAGCGAGGATCACCCTCATGACCGCTGTGCTGTTCGACTTCTCCGGGACCCTCTTCCGCGCCGAGTCCACCGGGTCCTGGCTGCGCGCGGTGCTGGCGGAGGCCCGTCAGACCCTCGGCGAGCGGGAGTTGGCCGAGGCCGCCCGCGCCCTGGAGGAGGCGGGCGCGCTGCCGGGCGGCGCGCCGCCCGCCCGGGTCCCGGCGGAACTGGCCGGGCTGTGGAGTGTCAGGGACCGCAGCGCCGCCCAGCACCGGGCCGCCTACACGGCCATGTCCCGCCTGGTGCCCCTGCCCGACCCCGCGCTGCACGACGCCCTGTACGAACGGCACATGACACCGGCCGCCTGGGCTCCGTACCCGGACGCGCACGAGGTGCTGCGCACCCTGCGCGAGCGCGGCATCGGGGTGGGCGTGGTGAGCAACATCGGCTGGGACCTGCGCCCGGTGTTCCGCGCGCACGGCCTGGACGCCTACATCGGCACGTACGTCCTGTCGTACGAGCACGGCGTCCAGAAGCCGGATCCGCGGCTGTTCGCCACGGCCTGCGCCGCGCTCGGCGCGCGGCCGCGGGACGTGCTGATGGTGGGCGACAGCCGCGAGGCCGACGGCGGCGCCGCGGCGCTGGGCTGCGCGGTGCACTTCGTGGACCACCTGCCCGTCGCGGAGCGCCCGGACGCGCTGCTGCCGGTGCTCGGCCTAGTGCCCCACCGCGCCCCGGCCGATCCGGCCGCCCCGGCGCACGACCCGACGGACTGAGCACGCCGGGGCGGCCGGATCAGGCCGTGCGCGGCAGACGTGCGGGCCGCGGGCGCACGGGGGCGGCGGCCGGGCCGCCGTACAGGGCCGCCCGCAGGGGCGGGGCGAGGATGCGCCGTACGGCGGCGGCGTCCAGGGCGGCGACGGGTCCCAGCGGGTTCAGATAGCGGGTGAAGATCAGGCCGCCGAGCACCGCCACCGCCGCCGTGGCCCGCTCGGTGGCGTACCGGCCGCCGAGGTGCGCGGCGATCCGGCCGAGCACCTCGCGCTCCAGGAACTCCCGGAACACCCGCATGACGTCCTCGTCGCGCATCGCCACCGGTTCCAGGGCCGCGAATCCGGCGGCGCCGCCCTCGTCCGGTTCCTCCCAGAGCGCCGTCACGGCGTCGACGAGCCGTTCCGCCAGGTGCGCCGGATCGCCCTCCAGGGCGCGGGCGACGGCGGTCGAGCGGCCGCAGTCGATATTCATCGCCTCACCGAACAGGCCCTGCTTCGAACCGAAGTGGTAGCCGATGAGGGCGACGTCGACGTCCGCCGCGGCGGCGACGGCGCGCAGTGTCGTGCCCTGGTAGCCGCGGGCGAGGAAGAGGGCGCGCGCCTCCTCGGCGATCCGGGTCCTGGTGGCGGGCCGGCCGCGCGGGCGGCCACGGGTTTTATTCATCAGCGTTGAATATCGGCCCGCCCGGACGGCACTGTCAAGGCGTCCGGGCACCCTTCGAGCGGCCCGGCACCCGTCACCCTCACTCGCCGAGATCGCTCACCGAGGAGATCCCCATGCGTATCGCCGTCTTCGGAGCCGGCGGCCCCACCGGCCGCGCACTGCTCAACCAGGCCCTCGCCGCCGGGCACGAGGTCACCGCGGTGACCCGCAGGCCGCGGGCCGTCGCCGCCCGCGAGGGGCTGACCGTGACCGCGGCGGACGCCCGGGACGCGGAGGCCGTCGCCGACGTGGTCGCCGGTCAGGACGCGGTCCTCTCCGCGCTGGGCGTCCCGCCCGGAAAGGGTCCCGTCACCCTCTACTCGACGGCGGCCCGCCATCTGACCGCCGCCGTGGAACGGCACGGGGTCGGACGGCTGCTGGTCGTCAGTTCCAGCGTCCTGGATCCCGGCTGGCGGCCGAGCGGGGCGTTCTTCTTCAACAACGTCCTCGATCCGTACGTCAACCGGGTGATCGCCCGCGCCGCGCACGAGGACATGCGGCGGATGGAGGACGTGGTGCGCGCGAGCCGCACGGACTGGACGATCGTGCGCCCCTCGGGTCTGTTCGACCATCCCGGGCCCACGCCGTACCTGCTCGCCGAGGGCAGCGCGGACGGTGTCTTCACGGCCCGCTCCGACCTGGCCGCGAGCATGCTCGCCCAGGTGTCCGAGGACCGGTTCTCGCGCCGTGCCATGGGGGTGGCGACCACGCGGGTGCGGCCGAGCGTGCCCCGCATGATCTGGCGCGAGATCCGGAAGAACGCCGGTGCCGGGCGGCCGGAGGAGCAGGCCCGGGAAAGTAGCCCCAGGTAACCAATGGGGCGAAGGTGTGCCCGTCTCGGACGATCCCCCGCGTCGCCCGAGACGGGCGGCAGCCCGACCGCACCCCGGGAAGGGGGCGGCGTGCTGGCGTTGAGTATAGTTGGCTGGCAGCCAGTCAACGCAGGAGTTACAGGATGTCCCCGCGCAGCGCCTCGGTCAATGAAGAGTTGCGACGGCGTTCCCGGGAACGGCTCCTCCAGGCGGCCGTGGAACTGGTGGGCGAGCGCGGCTACGACGCGACGACGCTCGGGGACATCGCCGACCGCGCGGGTTCCGCACGCGGTCTGGTCTCGTACTACTTCCCCGGCAAGCGGCAGCTGGTCCAGTCCGCGGTGCACCGGCTGATGCACCGCACCCTGGAGGAGGCGCTGGAGCGCGAGCCGCGCACCGAGGACGGCGCGGAGCGGATGGCGCGGGCCATCGACGCGATCCTGGGCCTGGCCCACGACCGGCCCGTCCTCATGCGCCACCACATGGCGGGGATCCTCCAGGCCGAGGGCTTCGTGCAGTGCCCCGAGCAGCAGCGCCTGTCGCACCTGCTGCGGGACACCGTGCTCCGGCACGGCTCGGCGAACGCCGACACCGACTACCCGATGCTGCGCGCACTGCTGATGGGCGCGGTCTACGCGGCGCTGGTGCCCGGCGCGCCCATGCCCGTGCCGCTGCTGCGCGCGGAGCTGTTCGAGCGGTACCGGCTCGACTGGGACCTCGGCCTGCCCCCGGACACCTGCGCGACCGGCGGGCCCTGCGGCACGGACGTCTCCCGCTTCTTCGCCACCGGCCGGCCCCCGGCGGAGCGGCCGGGGCCGTCCCCGGAACGGCCGGAGCCCTTCCCGGACCGTCCGGAGTGAGACCGCGCGGACGGCCCGGCGCCGGGCGCCCGGAGCGGCTCCGCACCGCGCGCGGAGCGCTCAGGCCGAGGTGAGGCGGGCGTCCTGGCGGGCGGCGGCGTCGAGCAGGGCGTCGAGCAGGCCGGGGAACAGGTGATCGAGGTCGTCGCGGCGCAGGCCGTTCATCTTGGCCGTGCCGCGGTAGATCTGCCGGATGACACCCGCCTCACGCAGCACCCGGAAGTGGTGCGTGGTGGTCGACTTGGTGACGGGCAGGTCGAAGTGCGAACAGGACAGCTCCTCCCCCTCGGCGGCGAGTTTCCGCACGACCTGTAGCCGCAGGGGCTCGGACAGCGCGTGCAGCACGCCCTCCAGACGGATCTCCGCCCGCTCGGGATGCGGAAGGTCGCGGCTGCCGGCGGCGGGAACGGGGGCGGTGGCGGTCACGTGCGGCTCCACTTCGTACGGGCTGTCCATCCTACGATGCACGTCGTAGTTTGACAGTTGCCGTACTACGAGCGTTACCGTACAAGCCTGCCCCTGTCCCGTGACGAATGGAGTCCGCCGTGAGCGCGCTCTTCGAGCCCTTCACCCTGCGCGAAGTGACGATCCCCAACCGGGTCTGGATGCCTCCGATGTGCCAGTACTCGGCCGCGCCCGAGGGTCCGGCGACCGGCGTGCCGAACGACTGGCACTTCGCCCACTACGCGGCGCGCGCGGCCGGCGGCACGGGTCTGATCGTCGTCGAGGCCACCGCCGTCTCGCCGGAGGGCCGGATCTCCCCGTACGACCTCGGCATCTGGAACGACGCCCAGGTCGAGGCGTTCCGCCGGATCACCGGCTTCCTGCGCGACCAGGGCACCGTACCGGCGATCCAGCTCGCGCACAGCGGGCGCAAGGCGTCGACCGACCGGCCGTGGAAGGGCGGGGCGCCGATAGGCCCCGAGGCGCACGGCTGGCAGCCGGTCGCGCCCAGCCCGGTGCCGTTCGCCGAAGGGCACCCGGTCCCGGACGAGCTGAGCGTCGGGCAGATCCGCGAGATCGTCGGCCAGTTCGCCGCTGCGGCGCGCCGGGCCCTGGCCGCCGGTTTCGAGATCGCCGAGCTGCACGGCGCCCACGGCTACCTGATCCACGAGTTCCTGTCGCCGCACTCCAACCACCGCACCGACGCCTACGGCGGCTCGTACGAGAACCGGGTGCGCTTCGCGCTGGAGGTCGTCGACGCGGTGCGGGCGGTGTGGCCCGAGGACAAGCCGCTGTTCTTCCGCATCTCCGCGACCGACTGGCTGGAGGAGGGCGGCTGGACGGCCGACGAGACGGTCCGCCTCGCCGCCGAGCTGCACGCCCACGGCATCGATCTGCTGGACGTCTCCACCGGCGGCAACGCCTCCGCCGCCCGTATCCCGGTCGGCCCCGGCTACCAGGTGCCGTTCGCGGCCCGGGTGAAGGCCGGGACGCCGATGCCGGTGGCCGCGGTCGGCCTGATCACCGAGGTGGAGCAGGCGGAGAAGATCGTCGCCAACGGCGAGGCGGACGCGGTGCTCCTCGGCCGCGAGCTGCTGCGCAGCCCGTCCTGGGCCCGGCAGGCGGCCCGCGAGCTGGCCGCCCCGGTGCATGTGCCGGACCAGTACCACCGGTCCGTCTGAGCGACGCTGCGAGCGGGCCGCCGGGGACTGTCCCGGCGGCCCGCTCGCCGTCACCGGGACAGGGCGCGTGGCACGGCGCGTGGTCAGACGGCCCCGGCCGGCAGCAGGCGGCGCACCGTGTCCTCCAAGCGGGGCAGCGCCCGCTGGCCCGCGAGGGCCAGGGCGATGGCGGCGGCGACCCCGGCCCAGGCGGCCGGGCCCAGCGGGGTGCAGCCGAAGAGGTGGCTGACGCCCGGCGTCTGCACCACGGCGACGAGGGCGGCGGCCGAGCCGACGGACGTGAGCCGTACCAGCGGACTGTCCCGGCGGTCCAGCAGGGTCTGGGCGAGCTGGGTACCGACCACCCCGCACAGGGCCATCGTGCCGGAACGGCGGGCGGTGCCCGGGGTGAACCGCCCGATCAGCCAGGCGGTGAGCGCGCCCAGGCAGGTCGTCAGCGCCCGGTGGCGGATCTGCCGGACGAGCGGTCCCCCGAGCACCCCGCCGGCCGCGTCCTCGGGCGAGGCGGCCCGAGTCGCCCCGGCGGCGCCCTTCGGGGTCACCGCCACCGCCATCGCCGGGAACAGGTCGGTGAACAGGTTCACCATGAGCATCTGCCGGGTGGACAGGGGCGCACGGCCCGACACCAGCGTGCCGAGGATGCCGAAGCCGACCTCGCCCGCGTTCCCGCCGATCAGGATGGCGATGGCGTCGGCGACGCTGTGCCACAGGGCCCTGCCCTCGCCGATCGCGTGGATCAGGACGGTGAGGTCGTCGGCGGTGAGGACGATGTCGGCGGCGTTGCGCGCGGCGGCCGAGCCCCGGGCGTTGATGCCCACCCCGATGTCGGCGGCCCGGATCGCCGCCGCGTCGTTGGCGCCGTCGCCCACCATGCCCACCACCCGGCCGGCGTCCCGCAGCGCCTCCACCACCTGGAGCTTCTGCTCCGGCGCCACCCGGGCCACCACGCCCGCGTCGCGCAGCATCCGGGCGCGGGCGGAGCGGTCGGCGGCGGCCAGTTCGTCGCCGGTGACGACGACCGTGTCCTGCGGCCAGCCCAGTTCGGTGGCGATGGCGCGGGCGGTCTGCGGGTGGTCCCCGGTGAGCATGACCGGGCGTACGCCCTCTTCGTACAGGCCGCTCACCAGGGCGGTGGAGGTCTCGCGCGGCACGTCCGACAGCGCGAGCAGACCGGTGAACTCCAGGTCGCCCGGCGGCCGTTCCAGTACGTCCGTCTCCTGCTCGTCCTCGGCGAGGCGCCGCTGGGCGACCGCGAGCACCCGCAGCCCGTCGCCGGCCAGCGACTGCGCCGCGCCGAAGGCGTGCGCGGGCAGCCCCGCGCAGGCGGGCAGGACCGTCTCCGGGGCGCCCTTGACGACGAGTGTGCGCGGGCCGTCCCCGGTCCGGCCGACGGCCGCCGCGTAGCCGCGCCCGGCCTCGAAGTCGAGCCCTTCGAGCTGGTTCCAGTCCGGGTCGGGTCCGGCCGCGTCGAGGACCGCCTCGTCGGTGGCGTGCACCGGCCGTCCCGAGCCGCCGTTGCCGCGCGGGCAGGCGCGGGCCGCCGCGCGCACCGTGGCGGCGCAGGCCGCGTCGCCCACCGGGTGGATCCCGCCGTCCGCGTCGCCGACGCGCACCAGCCGCAGGCGGTTCTCGGTGAGCGTGCCCGTCTTGTCGAAGCAGAGGGTGTCCATCCGGCCGAGCGCCTCCAGGGTGCGCGGGGTGCGCACCAGCACGCCATACCGGCTGAGCCGACGGGCCGCGGCGAGCTGCGCGACCGTGGCCACCAGCGGCAGTCCCTCGGGGACGGCGGCCACGGCGACGGCCACACCGCCGCTGACCGCTTCCCGCACCGGGGTGCCGCGCAGCAGCGCGAGACCGGTCACCGCGGCTCCGCCGGTCAGCGTCAACGGCAGTGCCTCGCGGGTGAGTTCCTGGAGCCGGGCCTGCACACCGGCCGCGGGCGGGGTGCGGGCGGCGAGGTGCACGGCGCGGGCGGCCTCGGTGCGCTCACCGGTGTCCACCACCACCGCGCGGGCCTGGCCCGCCACCACCGTCGTGCCCTCGAAGACCATGCAGAACCGGTCGGAGACGACGGCGTGCGGGGTCGGCGCGAGCTGCTTCTGCACCGGCAGCGACTCACCGGTGAGCGCGGACTCGTCGACCTCCAGGCCCTCTTCCCACAGCAGCCGGGCGTCGGCGGGCACCACGTCGTCCGCCATGAGTTCGATGACGTCGCCCGGCCGCAGCTTGCCCGCCTCGACGGTGCGGGTACCCCCGGCCGGTGCCTCGGTGGGCGGCGGCGCGAGCCGCGCCTTGCGCTTCTGGTCGGCGAGCAGCCCCGACAGGGCCCGTTCGGCGCGCAGCCGCTGGACGCCGCCGACCAGGGCGTTCAGGTCGAGGGCGCCGACCACCAGCAGCGCGTCCATCACGGAGCCGAGGATGGCGGAGGCCGCCGAGCCGACCGCGAGGACGGGGGTGAGCGGGTCGCGCAGCTCGCCGCGTACGGCCCGGCCCAGTTCGAACGTCCAGCGGGCCGGGGCGAGCGCGGGATGCCGTACGGCGCCGCCCGCCGCCCGGCGCACCCCGCCGACGGCCCGTGCCAGCGGGCCCGGTTCGTCCCGCTCCTCGTGCTCCAGCCGCTCCCTGGCCTCGTCCGAACCCAGTTCGTGCCAGTGCACGCGCGCGCGTGGATGCGGGGCGCGGGCCAGCGCCACGCCGAGAGCGGCCCGGGTCCCGGAGAACAGGGCGGCGGCGGCGCTCAGGTCGACCGGCGCGTGCCGCAGACCGGGCAGCACGGACAGCCGCCCCCTGCGGCGGCGCGACTCGCCGACGGCGACGAGGAGACCGGACAGCGCGGCGCCGGAGCGGGCCAGGGTCTGCGCCCGGCGGCCCACCGTGCGCGCGACGGGGACCGCGCTCAGCAGCCGCCAGACGTCGCACAGCCCGTGCAGGGCCAGCACGTCGGCGCCCCAGACGACGGCACCGCCGTGGTCGGTGAGGGCCACGGCGACATCGCTGCCGCCGAGACCGGCCAGGACGTCCTGGTCGTCGGCGGACGCGGCACGGGCGACCGTGACCACCAAGCCCGCGTCCTCCTCGGCGCGCAGCCCGTACACCACGTCGTCCAGGGGCCGCCGGGCGTCCACCACCTGGTCGGCGAGCGGGATGACGTCCTCCAGGGCCGGATCGTCCATGACGATCACCCGGAGTCCGGCGCGGCGGGCGGCGTCCAGCACGGGTTCGGCCCAGGGGTCGGCGTCGCCCCGCGCGGTGCGCAGCGCACTCGGGTGCAGGACGACGGTGCCCGCCATCTCCAGCGTCCGCAGCCGCTCCGGGTCGCGGACCAGGACACCGGTCCTGGCCAGTGCCGTGCCGAGCACGGCGTGGAAGGCGGCGGGGCCGTACCGCGCGGCCTTGGGGGAACCGGCGAGGAGCGCCTCGGCGGCCTCGGCGCCGTCGCGCTTGACCAGCAGGGTCACGGCCGCGCCCACCAGGCTGCCCGCCGAGGCGTGCCGGGCGTACTCCTGGGCGGGCGACTCCCGCAGCGGGGGGCGGGACGCCGGGTCGAGGGCGGCACCGGCCCGGCCGGGCGAGCACAGCTCGTCGTGCACCGTGTCGAAGGCGGTGGCGCGTGCCACGGTCTCGGTGAGCTGGCAGGCGCGCAGCGCGCCGTCGAGCAGCAGCGCGGTGGGCGTCTGTCCGGCCCCGTGGACGACGGCGTTCGCGCAGGCCAGCACGAAGTCCGTGCGGGCGGGGCCCAGCCGGGCCCGCAGCCAGGCGCGCGCCCGGGGGTTCTCCCGCAGCAGCGTCACCGCGGCGGTCGCCAGGCGGGGCGAGGGCGGCAGCCGCAGCACGGACGCGGTGACACCGGCCGCGATGCCGAGCGCGTCGGCGGCCAGTGTCGCGGTGGCGGCCCGTACCCCGGCGGGGTCGGCCGGGTGCGCCGGTTCCTCGGGGTCGCCGCCCTGGAGGACCAGTCCGTGCCGGGCGGCGAGATCGGCCGCCCGGTCCACGACCCGTTGGGCCGCCTCGTCCTCCGTCACGGTGACGACCAGCCGCGCCAGTCCTTGGTCCCAGTACGCGAAGAGCACGTCGGGCCGCTCGGCGAGGGCGGCGGCCACCCGGCGCGCCAGGTGCTCCCTGCCACCGGCCCGGCGCACCTGTTCGGGGTCGGCGGCGCGCAGCGCCAGATGGGCGCGCGCGCCGGAGCGCCAGTGGTCGCGTGCGCCGGGCAGCGCGTTGCGGGCGACGCGCACGACCCGTGCTGCCGAGTCCGCGCCGCGCACACCGGCGCGCGCGGTTCCGGCCAGTGCCCCGGCGGCCGCGCCGATCGCCGGGGCGGCCGCCCGTGCGGACGCCTGGGCCAGCAGAGCGGGTGCCTTCGGCAGCAGCCGTACGACGGCCGAGGGAGCCGTGAGCAGAGCGAGCATCGTGTGCCTTCGCGCCGTCAGAGGGTGGTGCGGCCGGGCCGCGCCGTCGGACCGAGCCGGCCGGCGGAGGCGGCCTTCCCCTTGGCCTGCTTGCCCGCGGCGGCTTCGGCGGGGGTGGCCTTCGTGGCCTTCGTGGCTCTGGCGTTCTTGGCGGCTGCAACCGCCTCGACCGCCTTGACTGCTTTGACTGCCTTGACCGACTTCGCTGTCTTGGCGGCCTTCGGGGACCTGACGGCCGCGGGCTCCGCCGCCGGGGTCCCGGCGGCCGTCGCCTTGCGGGCGGCGGTGGTCGCCCTGCGCGTGGCCGTGTTGCCCGCCGAGGACTTGCTCGCGGCGGGCCGGGCCGCGCCCGCCCGGCCGGAGGCGGTGCGGCCGGTGGCAGCCGTGGCCTTCGCGGACTTGGGGGCGGTGGTCTTCGCCGCGGGTGCCTCGGCGGCCGGTGTCGTGGCCGCGGTCGTCCCGGCCTTCACCGTCCTGGCGGCGGGCGTTCCGCTCGCCGGTTTCCCGGCCTTGGCCGCGGGCTTCCCGGCTCCGGCCGCGGGCGCTTGGGCCGCCTTCTTGGCGGCCGTCCCGGCGGCGGTCGCCTTGGCCGCGGCTGCCCGGCCGGTGCTCACATTGACGGCGGACGCCGCCGTGGCCGATGCCTTGGCGGTCGTGCTCTTCGCCAGCGCGGACCTGCTCGGACCCCGGCCCCCGGAGACCTCCGGCAGCCCCGAGGACGAGGGGGGCCGGTCGTCGGGGTGCTGCCTGCGCGGTGTGCGGCGGGCCGTGGCGCGGGCGGCCCGCGTGCCGGACGACCCGGCGGCGGCGCGCCGCGCGCCCTTCGCGTGGTCCCCGGCGGTGCCGGCCTGTCCGGTGCGCTCCGGCCGGGGCCGGGTGAGCCAGGCGACCGCGGCACCGGTGACCGCCACCGGCCACTCCACCACCCCGGCGACGCCGAGCACCCCGGCTCCCGTGTAGACGGCGAGCCGCCGTCCCTTCGGCGACACGGCGCCGATCCTGCGCAGCGTGCCCTGCGCGGCCCTGCCCAGGGTCCCGGCGCCGGGCACCTTGCCCAGCAGCGAGGTGGCGCCGTGCACGGGCAGCATGAGGACCGACGACTTCTGCTCAGCCATGACTCTCCTCGCCTGCGTGAGATCGCGTCCGTGCCCGCCGGGTGCCCGCGACCGTGCCGGTACCCGCTCTACCCAGGGAACTCCAGGGCCCGCGCACGCGCCACCGGGACCGGGCCACCGGGGTCCTCGGGGAGTCACGGGGTCCCCAGGAGGGGCGACCGGCGGCGAAGAACAGGAGACGGCGCCGGAGGGAGGAAGAGGAAGCGGAGCGGGGGTCACCGCCCGGTGCCGCCCAGCACCTCCTCGGTCAGTTCCCGCTGCCGTCGCGTGTAGGCGGCGCGCAGTTCCGCACCCGGCCAGTGGGCGGGCAGCAGCGCGGCGGGCAGGACGGGATCGTCCAGCAGATGCCGTACGACGGCCGCCAGGGCGGTGAAGCGGTCGGCCGGGCGGTCCGCTTCCGCCACATGGGCGAGCAGCGCGCGGCCGGTGGCCGCCCAGGCGTCGAGCGGCCACAGACCGGCGGCCAGGGCGCGGGCGTCCTCCTCGGGCCGGGCGGTGAAGCGCCGGACCACGCCGTCGAGGGCGCCGGGCCAGGGGCGGCGCAGGTTGGCGGGCCGCAGCCATACGCCCTCGCGCAGTTCGGCGAGGCGGAGGGCGGCCAGCCGGGCACGGAGTTCGGCGCGTTCGGCCGGTCCGCGGCCGGTCGCGGTCACGACGGCCGTCTCCCATGTGCCGTCCCAGGAGCGGGTCAGCGGATGCACGGCCGCGTCCTGGCGCCGCTGGCGTTCCAGCAGCCGGTCGCTGAGACCGTGCACGCCGTCCGCGCGCCGCAGATCACCGGCGGCCACCATGCGGCTGAGCGCGGCGCGCAGGGTCGATCCGCCGACGCCGAAGGGTTCGACGGCCCGCACGAGGTCCTTCACCGGCAGCTCGGGCGGGTGGGTGCCCAGCAGGAGGCTCAGGACGACGGACCGCGCGGAGAGCGGACGCAGGTCGAGCGGGGCGGGCTCCTGGGAGGCGTTCATGGTCACGTACTGTACGGACCGTTCATGTTGCACTATTGCTGCGACTGAACCGATAGTGCAACACTGCGTCATGGCCTCGACACTCGCACACGCATCGAACGCCCGGACGACGCCGCCGACACCCCCGGCCTCCCCGACAGATCCGACAGCGCCGACGCCCCCGGCCTCCGGCCCGTACGCGACCCACGACGTGACGAACCAGCCCCCTCCCCTGACGCCCTACGACGCGTCGGACGACGTGGCGCTGCTGGAGGGGCTGCACCGGGAGGGCGCCGGATGGGCCGAGGAGGACGTGCGGCGGCTCGGAGCGCGGGCGGGAAGCGACCAGGCGCAGGAGTGGGCGGAACTCGCCAACCGCCACGAGCCGGAGCTGCGCACCCACGACCGCTACGGGCACCGGGTCGACGAGGTCGACTTCCACCCGGCCTGGCACCACCTGATCGGGACCGCGGTCGCCGAGGGCCTGGCGGGCGCGCCCTGGGCGGACGAGCGGCCCGGCGCCCATGTGGCGCGCACGGCGGGCGGGCTCGTGTGGGGGCACACCGACGCCGGGCACGGCTGCCCGACGTCGATGACGTACGCGGCCGTACCCGCCCTGCGGGCCCAGCCCGAACTGGCCGCGGTCTACGAACCGCTGCTGACCGGCCGGGTCTACGAGCCGGGCCTGCGGGCACCGGCCGCCAAGGCGGGTCTGCTGGCCGGGATGGGCATGACCGAGAAGCAGGGCGGCTCGGACGTGCGTACGAACACGACGACGGCCGCGCCGACCGCCGAGCCCGGCGTGTACACGCTGCGCGGGCACAAGTGGTTCACCTCGGCTCCCATGTGCGACCTCTTCCTGGTGCTCGCGCAGGCGCCGGGCGGTCTGACCTGCTTCCTGGTGCCGCGCGTCCTGCCGGACGGCACCCGCAACGCCTTCCGGATCCAGCGCCTCAAGGACAAGCTGGGCAACCGGTCCAACGCCTCGTGCGAACCGGAGTTCGACGGGACGGTGGCCTGGGCGGTCGGCCCCGAGGGGCGGGGCGTCCGGACGATCATCGAGATGGTCAACTGCACCCGTCTGGACTGCGTGATGATGTCGGCGGCCCTGATGCGCAAGACCCTCGTGGAGGCCGGCCACCACACCCGGCACCGCAGGGCCTTCGGCGCGCTGCTCGCCGATCAGCCGCTGATGCGCAATGTGCTGGCCGACCTGGCGCTGGAGTCGGAGGCCGCGACGACGCTCACGCTGCGGCTCGCGGGCGCCGCGGACCGGGCGGTGCGGGGCGGCGCGCGGGCTCCGGAGGAGGCCGCGTTCCGGCGCATCGCCACCGCCGTCGGCAAGTACTGGGTGACCAAGCGGGGCCCGGCCTTCACCGCGGAGGCCCTGGAGTGCCTCGGCGGCAACGGCTATGTCGAGGAGTCCGGCATGCCCCGGCACTACCGGGAGGCGCCGCTGCTCTCGATCTGGGAGGGCTCCGGCAACGTCAACGCGCTCGACGTGCTGCGGGCCCTGGAGCGCGAGCCCGGCGCCGCCGAGGCGCTCTTCGCCGAACTCGCCCTCGCGCGCGGCGCCGACACCCGGCTGGACGCGGCCGTGACCCGGCTCCGGCAGGGGCTGGGCGAGGCGTCCCCGGTGGGCGCGCGCCGACTGGTGGAGCTGATGGCGCTGACCCTCCAGGCGTCCCTGCTGGTCCGGCACGCCCCGTCCGCGGTGGCCGACGCGTTCTGCGCCACGCGGCTGGGCGGGGACTGGGGCCACTCCTTCGGCACCCTGCCGGACACCGCCGGTCTCGGCGCGATCCTGGGACGGGCGCTGCCGGACTTCGGGTGAGCCACTGACGGCGGTGCCGCAGTCGCGTGCCGGGCGGCTCCGGCACCGCCGCGGCGCATGCCTGCGCCCCGCCCCCCGCCGCACCGGCCGGCCCGCCTCGCCCGCCTCGCCCGCCTCGCCCGCCTCGCCCCGGGGCCGAACAGGCCGGTGTGACCTGCGGTGACGTCGCCGCGGAGGTGACTGTCAGTGGTGGGGTGCAGACTGGCCGGTGCCTGGGACGACGGCGTTTTGGGCCGATGTGTCGCGGAGGTGACCGGCATGACCGAGGTACTGCTCGCGGTGGGCACCCGCAAGGGTCTGTTCATCGGGCGGCGACGGGGCGGCGTCTGGGAGTTCGGCGACCGCCCCCACTTCAACGCGCAGGCGGTGTACGCGGTCGCCGTCGACACCAGGGGCGCGGTCCCGCGGCTGCTGGCCGCCGGGGACAGCGCGCACTGGGGGCCGTCCGTCTTCCACTCCGACGACCTGGGCCGGGGCTGGACCGAGCCGGCCCGGCCCGCGGTGCGGTTCCCCCGGGACACCGGCGCGTCGCTGGAGCGGGTGTGGCAGTTGCACCCGGCCGCCGCGGAACCGGACGTGGTGTACGCGGGCACGGAACCGGCCGCGCTGTACCGCTCCGAGGACCGCGGCGAGAGCTTCGCGCTGGTCCGGCCGCTGTGGGAGCATCCCACCCGCTCCCGCTGGGTGCCCGGCGGCGGCGGTGAGGGCCTGCACACCGTGGTCACGGACCGGCGCGACCCGAAGGCCGTCACGGTCGCCGTCTCCACCGCCGGGGTGTTCCGCACGGCCGACGGCGGGGCGAGCTGGGCGCCGGCCAACTCCGGGGTGTCCGCCGTGTTCCTGCCGGACCCCGATCCCGAGTTCGGCCAGTGCGTCCACAAGGTCGCCCAGGACCCGGTCGACCCGGACCGGCTCTACCTCCAGAACCACTGGGGCGTGTACCGCAGCGACGACGGCGGCGGGCACTGGACGGACATCGGCGAGGGCCTGCCCTCCACCTTCGGCTTCGCGGCGGCCGCCCACCCGCGCCGCGGCGGCACGGCGTACGTGTTCCCGATCAACGCGGACGCGGACCGGGTGCCCGCCGGACACCGCTGCCGGGTGTTCCGCACGGCGGACGCCGGGCGGAGCTGGGAGCCGCTCTCGGCCGGGCTGCCGCAGCAGGACCACTACGGGACCGTGCTGCGCGACGCGCTGTGCACCGACGACGCCGACCCGGCGGGCGTGTACTTCGGCAACCGCAACGGCGAGGTGTACGCCTCGGCCGACGACGGCGACAGCTGGGAGCAACTGGTCTCGCACCTGCCGGACGTGCTGTGCGTCCGCGCGGCGGTGATCGGCTGAGGCGCGGGGACGGGACGGGACGGGCGGGACGAGGAACGGGGGTGCGTGGTGCGGGCTCTGTCCGAAGGTGCGGGGGTCCTGCCCCCCGATGCTGCTGGGGTCCTGTCCCCCGACGCTGCTGACGTGCCGGAGGTGTCTGACTACCCTGCGGGCATGCGCCTATGGGTGACGCCCCGTCAACGCCTCCTTCTGGACACCCTGATCGCGCTCGCGCTGCTGGGGGCCACTCTGGGCTTCGCCATCGGGTACCGACCAGCGGGCTGGCCGCCCTTCGACGCCCGCGCGATCGCCCTGACCTGCGCCGTCCATCTGCCGCTCGCGGTGCGCCGGGTGGCTCCGTGGCCGGTGCTGTGCGCCACCTGCGCCGGTCTCGTGCTGTACACGGCGCTCGGCTACCAGCCGTCCGTCAACGTGTGGTCGCCGATGCTGGCGTTCTTCACGATCGCCTCGGCCCAGCCGACCCGCCGCACCGCGCTCTCGGCGGTACCGGTCGTCGCGGTCTGGGTGTACAACGCGCTGGCCTCCCACGCGATGTCCCCCCTGGTGGCCGTGGCGCAGACACTGGTGGTGCTGCTGCTCGCCTGGGGGTTCGGCATGAACCTGCGCCGACTGGAGAAGCAGAACACCGAGCTGGACCGGCTGACCGCGCGGCTGCGCGCCGAGGAGGGGGCCCGCGCCCGGCACGCGGTGACGGAGGAGCGGCTGCGCATCGCCCGCGAGCTGCACGACGTGGTCGCCCACCATCTGTCGGTCGTCTCGGTGCAGAGCGGTCTGGCCCGGTACGTCTTCGACTCGGACCCCGCCAGGGCACGCGCCGCGCTGTGTGTCATCGAGGACACCGCGCGCGAGACGCTGGAGGAGATGCGCGGCCTGCTCCAGGTGCTGCGGGTCGGCCCGGACGGCACCGAGGCCGTGTCCGGGCCGCCCACCGGACCCGACGCGGGCCTCGCCCGGCTGGGCGAGCTGACCGCCCGGACGGCCGCGGCGGGCCTCGTCGTGGAGACCGAGGTCACCGGCACGCCCCGGCCGCTCGCTCCGGGAGCCGACCTGTGCGCCTACCGCATCGTCCAGGAGGCCCTGACCAACACGCTCAAGCACGCCGGTGCCCACGCCCGGGTCCGGATATCGCTGGTGTACGAGGCCGAGCTGCTGTCCGTCACGGTGTCCGACGACGGAGGGGGCCGGTCGCCCGACCCGTCGGCCACGACCGGGGACGACGGCCCGGTCCCGGTCCCGGTCGGTGCCGCCGGACGCGGCGCGGCGGGAACCACGGGAGCCGACGGCCGTGCGGCCGGTGGGCGCAAGGGACCGGCGGGGCGCACCGCGCGAGCCGGTCGGCGCAGCCCGGAAGCCGCCCGCACCGCGGGGAACACGACGGGGAGCACCGCGGCGGGCGGGGCGGAGGAGGTCACGGTCAAGGGGACCGGGCACGGGGTGGTCGGCATGCACGAGCGGGTGCGGCTCTACGGCGGGAGTTTCCGCGCCGGACCCGGCCCCGGGGAGGGTTTCGAGGTGGCGTTCACCCTGCCGGTTCCGTACCGCCCGGAGCGGGACGACGGCCCGGACACGGTGCCGCCCCCGCGGACCGCCGGGCCGGAACGCGTCGGGCAGGCCGGACAGGGCGGACAGGCGGGAGGAAGCGGCGGCCACCGCGCCTGTGCCCGTCGCCGCTGACCTGACCGCCTGTCCTCGGTGGCCGGGCGCGGCGGCACGGACGAGCGCGGCGGGACACGGACGCGTACCGGCCCGGCCCGCCCCGGATCGGGGCGGGCCGCTGGCTCAGCAACGGCTCAGGGACGGCGGCCCCGGTTCAGGGCAGTCGCCAGTCCACCGGCTGCGCGCCCTGCTGCACCAGCAGGTCGTTGGCCCGGCTGAACGGGCGCGAGCCGAAGAACCCCCGGTCCGCCGACATCGGCGAGGGGTGGGCGGACTCGATCGCCGGAAGGTCCCCGAGCAGCGGTCGCAGATTGCGCGCGTCGCGGCCCCAGAGGATCGACACCAGCGGCTTGCCCCGGGCCGCGAGGGCCCGGATGGCCTGCTCCGTGACCTCTTCCCAGCCCTTGCCCCGGTGCGCGGCGGGTTTGCGCGGCGCGGTCGTCAGCGCCCGGTTGAGCAGCAGCACGCCCTGCCGGGTCCACGGCGTGAGGTCCCCGTTGGACGGCCTGGGCAGGCCCAGGTCGGTGTGCAGCTCCCGGAAGATGTTCTCCAGGCTGCCCGGCAGCGAGCGCACCTCGGGCGAGACCGCGAAGCTCAGCCCGATGGCCATGCCCGGTGTGGGATAGGGGTCCTGCCCGACAATCAGGACGCGGACGTCGTCGAACGGCTGCTGGAAGGCCCGCAGGACGTTCGCTCCGGCGGGCAGATAGGTCCGGCCGGCCGCTATCTCCGCCCGGAGGAAGTTCCCCATGGAGGCGATGCGTTCGGCCGCGGGGTCGAGGGCCTTCGCCCAGCCCGCTTCGACGAGTTCATGCAACGGTCGTGGTGCCACGGCGCGTCACTCTACTGGCACGCGCCGGTGCCCCGCACCGGGACCTCCTGCGGTGCGCGGCCTGCGGCGCTACCCTTCCGTCTCGTCCGTCCCGTCGACATCCGGCGGGGTCCGCGTGCGCCCGCCGGGGCCGTGCGGACCCCCGGTGGAGGAGGCACGCCCGATGCGCCCAGTGGTCAGGCCGCGCTGCCCGGTCCGTCCCGTCCGGAGGCGGCGGTGACGGCCCGGGAGGACACCGGCGCGGCCGGTTTCCTCGCCGTGGACTCCGGCGGCTCCGGTCTCCGGGTCACCGTGGGGGTGCCCGGTCGCGGGCCGCTGGCGCAGCGCGAGTCCCGGGAACCCGTGCGCACCGGCGCCGGGGGGATCGATCCCGGGCATCTGCTGGCCCAGCTCACCCCGCTCGCGCGGGACCTGGCGGCAGAGGCCGGACTCGGGCGGCTGGAGACGGCCGTCGTGGGGGCGGCCGGGTTCGCCACGATGGGGCACGCGCTGCGCGCCGAGCTGCCCGGCGCGTTCGCCCGGGACTTCGGGGCGCGCAGGGTCGCGCTCGCGGCCGACGCGGTCACCGCGTACGTCGGCGCGCTGGGGCCGCGGCCCGGTGCCGTCGTCGCCGCCGGTACCGGACTGATCGCGGTCGGGACCGATCTGGGCGGCTGGCGCCGAGCCGACGGCTGGGGCCATCTGCTGGGCGACTGCGGCAGCGGGGCGTGGATCGGCCGGGCCGGTCTCGAGGCCGCGCTGCGCGCCCACGACGGACGGGACGGCGGCTCGGCCGCCCTGCTCGCCCGCGCCGAGGAGAAGTTCGGTCCGCTGCCCGAGCTGCCCGGCCTGCTCTATCCGCGCACCGACCGCGCCGCCGTCCTGGCCTCGTTCGCTCCCGAGGTGGCCGCCTGCGCCCCGGACGATCCGGTCGCGGCCGGGGTGCTGCGGGCGGCGGCACGGCACATGGCCGAGTCGGCCGCCGCGGTCTGCCCGGCCTCGGGTGCCCCGTCGATCGCGCTCACCGGCGGTCTGTTCAAGATGGGCGAGCCCCTTCTCGGGCCGCTGGACGAGGAGTTGGCCGCGCGGCTGCCGCACGCGCGACGCGTGGTCGCGGACGGGGATCCGCTGCACGGCGCGGTGCGGATCGCGACCGATCTGGCTCGGGGCACGCTCGCCCTCCCGGCGGACGGGAAGATGCTGTACGTCCCTTGAGGACCGCCCCTGAGGCCGGGAACCGATCACTCCGAACCAGTACATGTCCGCCTTGTGCCGGACAAGTACCCGTACGTCCTGGGCGAGTTGTCGTGTCCCGTCCGATTGCACACATCGATCAATTCCGATCGGCTTGTCACTCAAGCGACAAAACAGGACGGAAACCGCTCACCCGCCCCCTCCCCGAACAGGGGGAGCCCGAAAGCCAGTAACATGCGGCGCCATGAGCTCCCCCACTGGGCCCGCGTCCGGCCTGCCTGTACGAATGCCGCGCCCCCGCCAGCCCGGACGGCACCGCCGACCCGAACCGCTGGCGGCTCCCGAGGGCGCGCCCGCGCTCGTCCTCGCGGTGCCGGGCACGCCCGGTGCCGCCACGCGCAGCCTCGCCGAGGAGGTCGTGAGCATCGCCCGCTCCGAGCTTCCCGGCCTGGACGCGCTGATCGGGTTCCTCGACGGGGACGACGGGGAGTTCCCGACGGTCCAGTCCGTGCTCGCGCGCGCGGCCGACGAGCGGACGGCCCGCTACGAGCAGGCGCTCGCCGCCGGTGGGGAGGCCGCCGAGCCCGACGGTCCGGTCGCGGTCGTCGTGCCGCTGCTCGCCGGTCCGGACAACGCGCTGCTGCGGCGGCTGCGCCAGGCCGTCATGGAGAGCCGGGTCGCCGCCGAGCTGACCGACGTGCTCGGCCCGCACCCGCTGCTCGCCGAGGCCCTGCACGTGCGGCTGTCCGAGGCGGGTCTGGCCCGCGCCGACCGTGCCCGGCTGTTCACCGTGGCGACGGCCGCCGACGGCATCATCCTCGCGTCGGTCGGCGGCGAGGAGGCCGTGCAGGCGGCCGGGATCACCGGCATGCTGCTCGCGGCACGGCTCGCCGTGCCGGTGATGGCCGCCGCCCTCGACCAGGAGGGTTCGATCGCGGGCGTCGCCGAGCAGCTGCGTTCCTCCGGTTCCCAGCAGCTCGCGCTGGCGCCGTACCTGGTCGGCCCGGAGATCGACGCGGAGCTGGTCGAGGCCGCCGCCAAGGAGGCCGACTGTCCCGCCGCCGAGGCGCTCGGCGCGTACCCGGCGATCGGCAAGCTCGCCCTGGCCAAGTACACGACGGCGCTGGGCATCGCCCCGCAGCAGGCGCAGGGCACCCCGGTCCGCTGACGTACGCGCCGGCGCACGCCGGTCGTACGACCGCCGCGCACGGGTGCGTGCGCCTGCCGCAGAGGCTGCCGTACGGCTGCCGCACGACTGCCGCGAAGGGCCCGCCCCCGGATGTCCGGGAGCGGGCCCTCCGTCGTGTCGCCACAGGCCCGGGGCGGTGCCGCGGGCGGGTGGTGCGAGCGGGTGCTGCGGTCAGCCGAGGACCACGCAGGACGCGGCCGCGACCTTGATGGCACCGGCCCGTTCCGGGCGGCCGGTGAGCGGGTCCACGGCGAACCAGGTGACGTCCCCGGAGCGCTCGTTGGCGACATACAGGTAACCGTCGGCCCAGGTGAGGGCGCGGGGCCAGTGGCCGCCGCACGGGACGGTGCCGACCGGTTCGAGCCGCTCGCCGTCCGCCTCGACGGCGAACACCGACAGGACGTCCTCGCCGCGTGTGGCGGTCCACACGAACCGGCCGTCGGGGGAGACCACGATGCCCGACGGGTAGGCGTCGCCCGCGGGGGCGGTGGGCAGCACCGGGGTCTCCGCCAGCGGTTTGAGCGAGCCCGTCTCCGCGTCCCACCGGCAGGCGGTGACGGTCGGGGTCAGCTCGTTGACGACGTAGGCATGGCGGCCGTCCGGATGGAAGGCCAGGTGGCGGGGGCCGGAGCCGGGGCGGAGCGCGATCTCGCGGTGCAGGGCGAGGCCGCCGTCCGCCAGGGTGCACACCCGCACCGAGTCCGTGCCGAGGTCGACGCTGACGGCCCACCGGCCGCTCGGGTCGGGCTGCACCTGATGGGCGTGCGGGCCGCGCTGGCGGCGCTCGTGCGGTCCGGAACCGGTGTGCGCCAGCACGTCGGACACGCTCGGGGCGAGGCGCCCGTCCGCGCGCACCGGTACGGCGCTGACGCTGCCCGAGTCGTAGTTGGCCGTCAGGACGTGCCCGTCGGCCAGGCTGAGGTGGGTGGGGCCGCTGCCGCCGACGCGGACCGGCGGGCCGAGGAGTTCGACCGTCTCGCCCTTCACCCGGTACGCGGCCACCGCGCCCTCGGTGGTCTCGCTGACCGCGTAGAGCGTGCCGCCGTCCGCCGACAGCGCGAGGTAGGAGGGGTCCAGCACGCCGTCCACGCTGCTCAGCGGGGTCAGCGCGCCGCCCTCGGTGACGGCCGCGGTGACCACGCCGGGGCCTCCCGCCGCCGTGAACGACCCGATGAACGCCCGCTGCCGCCTGCCGCCCTCGTCTGCCACCGCTGTCCCCTCTCCGTCGACCCGTTCGGGGTGACGGTAGCAGCCGATCAAGAACGGTCTAGACCATGGTGGCGACGAGTGTTCCGATGGCGCCGCGCCCCTGTCCGGACGCGCGTCGCGCGTGCCGGTCGTGCACCGGAGACGCGAGGGGCGCGCGCAGGTGCGGGAGCGTGCGACGGGCGCGGCGCGCCCGTCCCCGGGGCGGTTCGCGTCAGCGGGCGCCGACCAGCGGCGAACCGGTGGGCGCGCGCAGCGGGGCGGCCAGTTCGGCGAGGGCCCGCTCCAGTCCGTGCAGGTGGGCGAGCGCGGGTGCCTCCGCGGCCGGGTGGGCGGTGCCGGGGGCGGTGAGGGGCGTACCGCCGCCGTCGGTGAGCGCCTCGACGGCGGCCTCCACCCGCCAGCAGGCGGCGGCCAGCCGCGCGTCGTGCGAGGCCACGGGATCGGCGGCCACGGCGACCAGGCCGCGGATCTCGCGGGCGCAGTCGTCCAGCAGGGCGAGCACCTGGCGGGCCCGGAGCTTGCGGCCGAGCATCGGGTTCAGCGGGTGGACGAGCGGGGCGACGGAGAGCCGGACCCGGCCCAGCAGGTGTTCCAGTTCGGCCACCCGGGGCGCCGGGTCGGCGTCCGTGGCGCCCGCGAGCCGGGCGGCGGCCTCGGCGGTGCAGGTGTGCACACAGCGCAGGGCGCGCTGGATCCAGGCGCCGGTGACGGCGTGGGTGCTGACCGGCAGCACGAACAGCACGGCGAGCCAGGCGCCGAGCGCGCCGACCGCCGTCTCCCCCAGCCGCAGGGAGAGCAGCCCGGGGGTGAGGACGCCGAGCAGGCCGTAGAGCGAGGTGGCGAGGAGGGTGACCCAGAGCATCATCCAGGTGTAGGACACGGCGGCGGTGTAGAAGATGCCGAAGACGCTGACGGCGACGAGCACGGCGGTGGGCAGCACGGCTCCGTGCAGCGGGGCGACGAGGAAGGCGCACAGGCCGATGCCGAGCACCGTGCCGAGGACCCGGCGGAAGCCGCGGACCAGCGTCTCACCGCGTGAGGCGGTGTTCACGAACACCCACCAGGTGGCGCCGACCGCCCAGTACCAGCGCTGCCCGGACACCAGCTGGCCGACGACGAGCGCGAATCCGGCACCGGCGGTCGCCTGGACCGCCTGCCGGGTGGTCACCCGGGCGAGGCCGGTGCCGTCCGGGGGCAGCGGCGGGGCGGCCGGGGAGCTGCGGCGCTCGTAGCACCACAGCCCGAAGCGCACCGCGGCGGCGGTGAGCACGGACAGCACGAGGGCGGCGGACAGCTCGGGCAGCTGCCCGGTCGTGGCGTGCAGGAACTGGGCCACGAAGAAGGTCATGAACGCGAAGACACCCAGGCTGTGGCCGCGCGGCCCCCAGCGGCGCGCGTAGACGCCGGCGCCGACGAGGGCGAGGAAGGTGAGGTCCCGGGCCACCGGGACGCCGTGCAGCGCCGCCGCGGCGCCCAGGACCGGGACGCCGACGACGGGCAGCAGCGCGGTGGTGACCGCCTGGCCGCGGACCGTGGGGTCGGTGACGGTGAACAGGGCGAGCAGCGCGGCGAGCCCGCCGGTCACGGCACCGTGCAGGGAATGTCCGGCCAGCCCGCACACGGCGGTCGCCAGGCCGATCCCGAGCACGGCGCGGGAGGCGAACCGCAGCCGCGCCCGCCCGGGATCCGGAGCCGCGAACACCCTCTTGAGCACTGATGACCGCCCCCTCGGCAGACGTGTGGACCCGGCACGGCACGAACCGCCCGCCGGGACCGGCATGAAAAAGGCGCCGCGGAGATCCGCAGCGCCATCGACCCGTCCATCAGAGCATCCCCGGGGGCTCTGGCTCAAGTGGCTCCGGAATGACTGGGCCATTGGCACAGCAGGGGCCTGGGCAACAGCGCTGGCGGCAGGCCAATGGACGGGCGCGCCTGGCTCACCGGCCGGGGGCGGGAGTGGGCCATTGGTACAGTCAGGCCGAACGACGCCTTCCCGAGGAGACCGGCGCCGCCATGGCCGTGGACGAACTCGACACCCGCATCCTGCGGCTGCTCCTGGAGCAGCCGCGCACCAGCGTGCGCGAGTACGCGCGCGTCCTCGGCATCGCCCGGGGCACGCTCCAGGCCCGGCTGGACCGCCTGGAACGCGACGGTGTGATCACCGGGACGGGTCCGTCCCTCTCCCCCGCCGCGCTCGGCCACCCGGTGCTGGCGTTCGTGCACATCGAGGTCACCCAGGGGCACCTGGACGACGTGGGGGACGCGCTGGCCGGGGTGCCGGAGATCGTGGAGGCGTTCTCCATCACCGGCGGCGGCGATCTGCTCACCCGGGTCGTGGCGCGCGACAACGCCCATCTGGAGGACGTGATCCAGAAGCTGATCAGCCTGCCGGGCGTGGTCCGCACCCGTACCGAGGTGGCCCTGCGCGAGCGCGTCCCGCACCGGCTGCTCCCGCTGGTGGAGTCGATCGGGCGTACGTCCGGCAGGTGAACCGGGCACCTGCCTGCGGGCCTGGACCGGGATCGGGGCCGGGATCGAGGCCGGGCTCTGGACCAAGACCTGGACCTGGCCTTGGACCGGGACCGGGACTTCGGGAGGCTAGGAGTTGCGGCGCGGCCGGCCCCGCTTGGCGCCCCTGGCTCCGCCCTGGGCGCCCTTGGCGCCGCGCGCGCCGCCGGTGCGGCCGGAGCCGCCTCGGCTCTGGGCCGTCCTGCCGCCGCCGCCCGCGCCCGCACCCTTGCCCGCCGACCTGCCCGGGGCCTTGCCCGAGCCCTTGCCGGAGGCGGCCTTGCGGCCGGTCCCCGTGTCCTGCGCGCGTCCGGTCCCGGCCTGCGCCTCGGGCCGGGCGCGGCCGCGGGTGCTGTTGGCCGTCCGGCCGCGCACGATCCCGATGAAGTCGTCGACCAGGTCGGTGGTCGCCTCCTCGGGCCACACCAGCGCGACACCCGACTGCGGGGCGTCGGCGACGGTCCGGTAGGTCAGGTCCCTGCGGTGGTGCAGCCGGGCCAGCGACTGCGGCACGATCAGCACGCCCACCCCCGCCGCGACCAGTTCCACGGCGTCCTCGGTGGTCGCGGGGCGCTCGAAGGCGGGCTCGCCCGGGGGCCGCTCCCAGCCGAGGACGTCGTCCTGGGGGTGCAGGACGACCTCGTCGGCCAGGTCGGCGAGGGACACCTCGTCCGCCGCCGTCACCAGGTGGTCCTTGGGGACGACGACCACCGTGGTCTCGGTGTAGAGGGGGATCGCGCTGAAGACCGTACGGTCCACGGGCAGGCGTACGACGCCCGCGTCCGCGCGGCCCTCGCCGAGCACCGCGGACGCGTCGGCGGCCGGTACCTGGACGAGGGCGAGAGGGACGTCGGGCAGGCGCTCGTTCCAGATCCGCACCCACTTGGCGGGCGTCACCCCGGGGACGTACGCGAGCCGGAACGTGGGGGATGTCTCCGAGCCTGTCACCCGGCCAGGCTACCCGGCCGGGTCACCCGGCGTGGTCGGGACCCGGCCCCGCCGGTGGATAGTCTGGACACCATGAAGTCGCACCAGAGCACCCAGACGATGAAGCCCGCCACCGCGGCGAAGAAGCTGGGTGTGTACCTGCCCGCCACGCCCGCCGAGTTCCAGGAGGGCGTCGTCTCGCGCGCCGAGCTGGAGCAGCTCCAGGCCGAGCCGCCCGAGTGGCTGCGTGAGCTGCGGCGCGACGGCCCGCACCCCCGTCCGGTGGTCGCGGCCAAGCTGGGTGTCTCCATCGCGGGCCTGGCGCGCGGCGGGGTCACCGAGGCGCTCACCACCGAGCAGATCGAGGCCCTGAGGCAGGAGGGGCCCGGGTGGCTGGAGAAGGAGCGCGCCACGCAGGCCGAGGTCCGCAAGGAGGCGGCGCGGCTGAAGAAGCGGAACGCCGAGCGGGCCGGGGAGGGTGACTCCCCGGACGCCTGACGCGGGGGCGGCCCGGCCGCCTCGGTACGTCGCACAGGTGGTTCGTCCCACGCTTCCGCGCGCTCCCGTGCGCCCCCCGTGCACAGCGGAGGGCGGACGGCGCACACGTTGAACTGGGCAGGACATGGTTCGAGCGCCAAGCCCTGAAAGACCGCCCCATTTTTGTGTGCCGACTGAGGCAGGTGGTATTCGATGAGCGGTGCGTCAACCGGTGCCGTATCCACGACCGACCGATCCGACCGGTCCTGGACCGTGGGTACTGCGCCGGGCATATTCCCTTTCTTGAGCCACGGTATCGCCTTGTTCCGCCGTCCGCTGGCTTTTCTCCACTCTCTGCCGCGGCGCGGGGACATCGTCCGGATCCGGTTGGGCCCGGTGCCCGCCTGGATCGTGTGCCATCCGGAGCTGGTCCACCGGATGCTCGTGGACACCCGGACGTTCGACAAGGGCGGCTCCCAGTACGACCGGCTCCGGACCCTGATGGGGGACGGCCTGGTCACCAGCCGCCAGGAGACCCACCGCAGACAGCGGCGGCTGCTGCAACCGCGGTTCCACGCCACGCGCGTGGCCGCGTACACGGACCTGATGGGCGCCGAGGCCGCGGCGCTGTGCGACACCTGGCGGCCGGGACAGCGCGTCGACGTGAGCGCGGCGACGATGGCCCTGACGACCCGCGTCACCAGCCGGGTCCTGCTCTCGGACACCCTCGACGAGGCTGCGGCCGCCGAGCTGAGGGAGTGTCTGTCCACGGTGGTGCGCGGGCTGTTCGTCCGTACGGTGGTGCCGCTGGACGGGCCCTTCCGGGTGCCCCTGCCCGCGAACCGCCGTTACCGCGACGCCCTCGAACGCCTGCACCGCCTGATCGACACGGCCGTCGCACGGCGGCGGACGCAGGCTCCGCGGGACGATCTGCTGGGCACCCTGCTGGCCGCCGAGCGCGGGCAGGACGGGCCCGCGATCACCGGGCAGGAGGTGCACGACCATCTCATCACCCTGCTGCTCACCGGTGTGGAGACCACCGCTCTCCTGCTGGCCTCCCTCTTCGGTCTGCTGGCCCGGCATCCGGAGGCCGAGCGCCGGGTGCACGACGAGGTCGACACGGTGCTGGGCGGACGCGCGCCGACCGCCGCCGAACTGCCGCTGCTGGTGCACACCGGCAATGCCGTGACCGAGACGCTGCGGCACTCCCCGCCCGGCTGGCTGTTCACCCGGGTCACCACCGAGGAGACCGAGCTGGGCGGCTGCCGGATCCCCCGGGGCGCCACCGTCCTCTACAGCCCGTATCTGCTGCACCACGATCCCGTGTCGTTCCCCGAGCCGGAGCGGTTCCTGCCGGACCGCTGGCTGCCGGAACGGGCGGCGGCCGTGCCGCACGGCGCGATGCTGCCGTTCGCCGCGGGCAACCGCAAGTGCATCGGCGACGCGCTCGCGGTGGCGGAGGCCACGGTGGCTCTCGCGACGATCGCCGGACGGCTGCGGCTGCGCCATCCGCCGGGGCCGGTGGCGCCCGTGCGTCCGGCCGTGACGCTGGGCCCCCGGTCGCTGGTGATGACCTGCGAGCCGCGGCCGGTCCGCGCGGGCCCGGCCCGGCCGGACGCGCCGCAGCCGGGCGCGGGCCGGACCTGCCCGGCGGCCTCCCGCCCGGCGTCGCTCGCACCGGCGCCGCTCGCAGCGGCCTCCGCCGAACCGACGTCCCCCGAACCGGCACCGCCCGGACCGGGCGGGGCCGCGCCGTGCCCGGCCCGCCGGCAGGACCACTCCGACCCGAAGGGCAGGTGACCGAGGTGGCGACGCGCCAAGAGGAACGCGTACCACGACAGGCAGTCCCGGCCGCCGAGGCGCTCTCCGACCCGGCCGCCTCGCTCAACGATCTGATCGACGCCCGCCTCCACATGCCCTACCCCTTCCGCAGCAACCGCCATGAGGCCGAGGCGGTGGCGGCCACGGACGACTGGCTGGACGACCGCGGTCTGACCGCCGACCCGGACGTCGCGGACATGATCGTCCGGACCCGGCCGGCCCAGCTCGCCTCGTACACCACCCCGGACGTCGACGCGGACATCCTGCGGATCGTCGCCCTCCAGATCGCCTACCAGTTCGTCTTCGACGACCGGGCGGAGGAGGTCGGTGAACAGGGACCGGACCGGCTGCTGCCCATGCTGTGCGAGAGCGTCGCGATCCTGCGCGACGGCACGCCGCCGACGACGCCTCTCGGGGCGGCGCTCTGCGACCTCCACCGGCAGGTCCGGCGGCGCTGCACCCCCGCCCAGGCGGCGCGCTGGGCCTGGTACGGCCAGGAGTACGTGCACGGGCTGATGTACGAGGCGGTGGCCCAGCACGGGTCCGCCGCGCCGCGCCTCGGGGTGTGCACGTCGATCCGGTCGCTGACGGCGGGGGTGCAGCCGTTCTACCCCTTGTGCGAGGCCGCGCAGACCGGCGAACTGGCCCCGGGCGAACTCCACCACCCGCTGATGCGGCGGCTGACGGCGCTGTCCTCCGACGCCGCGGTGTGGATACCGGACCTCTACTCGGCGGTGAAGGAGCAGCGCGCCGGCGGACTGATCAATCTGGCCCTCGGCTACCAGCGGGCCCACGACTGCTCGCTGCCGGAGGCGGTGACGTCGGCCATCGGCCGGATCAACGGCACCATCCATGAGTTCGAACGGCTCCGCGCGGAACTGGCCCCTGAGCTCAGCTCCGCCGGTGCCGGCTATGTGGACGGCATGACCGGCTGGATCCGCGGCTGCTACCACTGGTCCCGGACGGTGCCGCGGTACGCGGACTCCGCCCAGGCCCCCACCCGGTAGCGCGACATCCGAGGCGCTGGCGCGCTACCCATCAGGAAGGAGTGTCAAACCTCCGGGCGGGACGATTCACCCTTCCTTGCCTCTTCCATGCCCCATTCGGCCGTCCGGGGACCACGCGGGCGTACGCTCTGGCTTCCTCGGACGGCCGAAGCACAGGAAGCGGTAGGGCACATGGCAGATGAGCCGTGGCAGTCGCACACCGGACACCGGCCCTTGCTGGAACGGCAGCGGGAACTGCGGGTGCTGGACGACGCGCTGGCCTCCCTGGCCGCGTCCGCCGAGGGGTCCCTGCGCGGCGGCGGGCTGCTGGCCTTCACCGGTCCCGCCGGGCTGGGGAAGACGACGCTCATGGCGCAGTTGCGCGCGCGGGCCCTGGCCCAGGGCTGCACGGTCCTGTCGGCCCGGGGCGGCGAGAACGAGCAGGAGCTGGCCTTCCACGTGGTCCGGCAACTGGTGCAGCCCCCGCTGGCGGCGATGCCCGAGGCCGAGCGCCGCGAGTTCCTGGGCAGTTGGTACGACATCGTCGCCACCGCGCTCGGTCTGGAGGCGTCCGACAGCGCCCGGGTGCCGGATCCGGCCGGGGTGCGGGACGGTCTCGACTGGGTGATGACACGTCTCACCGTGGCGCGGGCGCCGGTCGTGCTGCTCCTGGACGACGCGCACTGGTCCGACGCGGAGTCGCTGAGCTGGCTCGCCTCCTTCGCGCCCCGCATCGAGAACCTTCCCCTGCTGATCGTCGTCGCCTACCGTCCCGGCGAACTGCCGCCCGAGGCCACCGCCTTCCGTGCCCTGGTCGAGCACCACGAGAACCGCCCGCACGCGCTGAGGCCGCTCTCCGCCACGGGCGTGGCCCGGATCATCCGGGAACACGTGGGCGAGTCGGCCGAGGACGCGTTCTGCGAGGAGTGCTGCACGGTCACCGAGGGCCGCCCCTTCGAGGCGGTGGAGCTGGCGATCCAGCTCGCCGAACGGCAGGTGCGCGGGACCGGGGCCGATCTGCCGGTGATGCGCGACGTGGCCTCCGCGATCAAGGGGCCCGGTCTGCTGGACCGTCTGCGCCGGCTCGGCCCCGGCACCGTCATGTTCGCCTCGGCCGCCGCCGTGCTGGGCACCTCCGTCCCACCGGACCTGGCCGCCGCCGTCGCCGTGGTCGGGGTGGAGCAGGCCGCGCAGGAGACGGCGAAGCTGCGCGCCGCCAGGATCCTCACCGACAGTCCCGGCACCGGCGGCAATCTGGAGTTCACGCACCCGCTGATCGCCACCGCGATCTACCGGTCCATCCCGCCCGGCCTGCGGGTGGGTCTGCACAACGCCGCCACCGAGGCCGTCCGCGCCGCCGGGCTCGGCCCCACGGCCGCCGCACGGCATCTGCTGGAGGTGCCGTGCGAGGCCAGGCCCGAGGCCGTGGCCTGTCTGCGGGAGGCCGCCCGCGAGTATCTGCGGGCGGGGGCTCCGGAGGCCGCCCGGCGGGCGCTGGCCAGGGCCCTCCAGGAACCGCCGCCGCCCGAGGACCGGGCCGCGCTGCTGCACGAACTGGCCTGCTCGACCTTCCTCATCGAACCCGCGGCCACCGTCACCCATCTGCGGCAGGCCCTCACCGAACCCGGTCTCTCCCCCGGGCTGCGCGCCTCCATCGTCTACCGGCTGACACAGGCGCTGGCGCACACCGACCGGATGGCGGAGGCCGCGAGCGTGGCCGCCGAGGAGGCGCACAAGGCCACCGATCCGCGGACCCGGCTGCGCATGCAGGCCGACCACTTCGTGTGGAGCGCCTTCCGCACCGACGAACCCGACTCACCGGCCCGCTCCCGCAAACTCGCCCGCCTGGCCGAACGGCTGACCGGCCGCACCCTGGAGGAGCGCTACATCCTGGGGCTGCGCGCCTGGGACGCCATGGTGCGCGGCGAGGCGCGGCAGACGGTCCTCGACCATGCCGAGCGTGCGCTGCGCGGCGGGATGAGCTGGACCGACGAGAACCGCGGCTTCGAGGTGCCCGCCTCGGTCGCCCTGCTGTTCATGTACTGCGACCAGCCCCGGCGGGCCGAGGAACTGTTCGGCCGGGGCATCGCCGAGTGCAACGCCAAGGGCTGGCGCGGCTCCCATCTGGCCCTGGGCGAGACGCTGCTCGGCTACATCCACTACCACCGCGGCGGCCTGGCCGAGGCGGAGAACCACGTCCGCGAGGGGCTGCGGATCGCCGACCGGGTGGAGGGCGCGGTTCCGGCGCAGTGGTTCGCGATCGGTGTGCTCATCCAGACGCTGCTGGCCCGGGGCCGGATCGCGGAGGCCCGGCAGGTCGCCGACGACCACGCCTTCGGCGAGACCGTCCCGAACGCGGTGATCTATCCCGACCCGCGCACCGTGTACGCCGAACTGCTGCTGGCGGAGGGCCGCCACGCGGAGGCAGCACGGCTGCTGTCCGCCGTCGGCGACCGGCAGGACTCCCGGGCCTGGCGCAATCCCGCGTGGTGCCCCTGGCAGCTCGACCTGGCGACGGCGCTGGCCCCGGTCGCACCGGAGCGCGCCGTCTGCCTGGCCGGGGAGGCGGTCCAGCGGGCGCGGGCCTTCGGCGCGGCCTCGGCCACCGGGCAGGCGCTGCGCACGATGGCCGAGGTCACCGGCGGCCCGGCGGCGCTGGAGCTGCACGCCGAGGCGGTCTGCCTGCTGGAGGGATCCCCGGCCGGGTACGAACTGGCCCGCGCGCTGGTCGGGCACGGAGCCGCCCTGGCCCGCAACGGCCGGCTCGCGGACGCGGCCGACCGGCTCTACCGGGGCCTGGAGACCGCGGTCCACTGCGGGGCCGAGCCCCTTGCCGTACGGGCCAGGGCGGAGCTGTCGGCGGCCGGACTGCGCCCGCTGCCGCTGCGGTACGCGCAGACCGACACGCTCACCGCGCAGGAACGCAGGGCCGCCGAACAGGCCGCGCAGGGGCATCCGGTGGCGGTGGTCGCCAAGGAACTGCGGCTCACCGAGCAGGGGGTGCGCCAGCTCCTCTCCTCCGTGTACCGCAAGGTGGGCACCGACGCCGCGGGGCTCGCCACCACACTGGCGACCTATCCCCGCCCCTGCCCGTGACCTCCTCGCTCTCCTTCCCGGGCCCCGGCCTGTCGCCTACGCGGCCCGGGTGCCGCCCGGACCGCGGTCGTGGTGGATCGGACCTCCGGAGCCGGTCAGCGGGGCGCCCGTCCCGCCGCGCCGGGCGGCGACGATCTCCGCCGCGATCGACAGGGCCGTCTCCTCCGGGGTACGGGCGCCGAGGTCCAGGCCGATCGGGGACCGCAGCCGGTCCAGCTCCTCCTCGCTCACGCCCGCCTCGCGCAACCGGCGCCTGCGGTCCTCGTGGGTCCGGCGCGAGCCCATGGCGCCGACGAAGGCGACCGGCATCCGCAGGGCGACCGTCAGCAGGGGGATGTCGAACTTGGCGTCATGGGTGAGCACACACAGCACCGTGCGCGGGTCGGCCGGGGTGTCCCGCAGATAGCGGTGCGGCCAGTCCACGACGATGTCGTCGGCCTCGGGGAAGCGGCCCCGGGTGGCGAAGACGGGCCGGGCGTCGCACACCGTCACGTGGTAGCCGAGGAACTTGCCCGCCCTGACCAGTGCCGCCGCGAAGTCGACCGCCCCGAAGACGATCATGCGCGGCGGTGGCACGGTCACCTCGACGAGCAGGGTCAGTCCGCCGGGGCAGTGCGAGCCGTCCTCGGACAGCTCCACGGTCCCCGTGCGGCCGGCCTCCAGCAGCGCCCCGGCCTCGGCCACCGCGGTGCGGGCCGCCTCCGGATGGTCACCGAACCCGCCGTCCCGCGCGCCCTCACCGGTGCCGTCCGCCCGGACCAGGACCGTGGCGCCGAGCAGCCGGTCCGGGCCGCGGACGATCCGGGCGAGGGCCACCGGCTCGTCCCGGGCGGCGGCCGCCAGCGCCGCCCCGAGCACCGTGCGCACGGGCGCCCGCACGCCGACCGGGGTGATCATCATGCCGATGGTCCCGCCACAGGTCAGGCCGACCGCGAAGGCGTCCTCGTCGCTGTAGCCGAACTCCTCCAGGACGGTGGTGCCGTCCTGGAGGGCCTGTCGGCACAGGTCGTAGACCGCTCCTTCCACACAGCCGCCGGAGACCGAGCCGATGACGGTGCCCTCGCTGTCGACGGCGAGGGCCGCGCCCGGACCGCGCGGCGCGCTGCCGCCGACGGTGACCACGGTGGCCACGGCGTAGGCCCGGCCCTCCTCGGTCCAGCGGTGCAGCTCCTCGGCGATGTCAAGCATGCGGCTCCCTCGCGGCTGCCTCCAGGACGCGGTCGGGGCGGACGGGCAGGTCGCGGTGGCGGACACCGGTGGCGTGCCACACCGCGTTGGCGATCGCCGCGGCGGCTCCGACGATGCCCACCTCACCGATGCCCTTGATGCCGACCGGGTCGTCCGGGTCCGGGTCGTCGACCCAGTCGGCCTCGATGGACGGGGGGACGTCGGCGTGCGACGTGACGTGGTACCCGGCGAGGTCGGGGCCGTAGAGGCCGCCGTCGGCCCGGTCGCGGGCCGCCGCCTCGTGCAGTGCCATGGAGATGCCCCAGATCATGCCGCCGACGAGCTGGTTGCGGGCGGTGAGCGGGTTGACGATGCGGCCTGCCGCGAAGATGCCGAGCATCCGGCGCACCCGTACCTCGCCGGTGGCGACGTCCACGGCGACCTCGGCGAACTGGGCGCCGAAGGAGTGCCGTTCCTTGCCGGTCAGGGCCCGCACGGCCGCGGTGGTGTCGGACCGTACGGTGATGCCCTCCGGGGGGATGTCGGCGCCCAGCGCCAGCCGCTCGCGCAGCTCCCGGGCCGCGGCCGTGACCGCCCAGGACCAGGAGCGGGTGCCCATGGAACCGCCGGAGATCATCGCCGGTCCGAAGTCGCTGTCCCCGATGCGCACCCGGACCCGGTCCGTCGTGGTCTCCAGGGCGTCGGCGGCGACCAGGAGCAGCGCGGTGCGCGCGCCGGTGCCGACGTCGGCGGCGGCGATCCGCACGGTGAAGGTGCCGTCCGCCTCGGCCGTGACGACCGCGGTGGACGGTCCGGCGTTGGAGGGGAAGGACGCGGCCGCCGTGCCGGTGCCGAGCAGCCAGCGTCCCTCGCGGCGCACGCCGGGGCGCGGGTCGCGGTCGGCCCAGCCGAACCTGCGGGCGCCCTCGCGGAAGCAGGCGGCCAGATTGCGGCTGCTGAAGGGCAGTCCGGAGACCGGGCCCCGCTCCGGTTCGTTGCGCAGGCGCAGCTCGATCGGGTCCAGGCCGCACTTCTCGGCGAGTTCGTCGAGCGCCGACTCCAGGGCGAAGGAGCCCGGGGCCTCCCCCGGTGCGCGCATGAACGTCGGGGTCGGCACGTCCAGCCGGACGACGCGGTGGACGGTGTGGTGGGCGTCGGCGTCGTACATCACCCGGGAGGGGGCGGCGCACGACTCGACGAACTCGTGGACGGTGGAGGTCTGGCTGAGCGAGAGGTGCTCCAGCGCGCGCAGGCGGCCGTCCGTGTCCGCGCCGAGCCTGATCCGCTGCGCGGTGGGGCTGCGGTAGCCGGTCAGCGAGAACATCTGACGGCGTGTCATGACGACGCGCACGGGGCGGTGCAGGACGGTCGCGCCCATCACGGCGGCCACCTGGTGGGCGCGCACGCCCTTGCTGCCGAAGCCGCCGCCGACGTGCTCGGAGCGCACGCGCACGGCGGACGGGTCGAGCGAGAAGAGGTTGGCCAGCTCGCCGACGATCCAGGTGGCGCCCTGGTTGGAGTCGACGAGTTCGAGCCGTCCGCCGTCCCACAGGGCGGTCGCCGCGTGCGGCTCCATCATGCTGTGGTGCTCTTCGGGGGTGGTGTACTCCTCGTCGAGGGTGACGGCGGAGGCGGCGAGCTCGGCCGCCAGGTCGCCCTTCTCCGTCACCGCCGGCATATGGCCCTGGAGCTCGTACGCGTCGGTGTGGTCGGCACAGAAGTCGACGTCGTGCGGCTCCTGTTCGTAGTGCACGACGAGGGATTCGGCCGCTTCCCTGGCCTGTTCGGAGGTCTCGGCGACCACCATCGCCACCGGCCAGCCCCGATGCGCCACCCGGTCGTCCTGGAAGAGGGCGCAGGTGGGGTCCGGGGGAACGCCCAGCATTCCGATGTAGTCCGTGTCCAGGCGTGGCGCGTTCTCGTGGTGGAGGACGGTGAGCACGCCGGGCATGGCGAGCACGGGCGCGGTGTCGAGGGACCGGATGCGGCCGCGGGCCACCGTGGAGAGCACCAGCCAGCCGTGGGCGAGGTCGGCGAAGGGGATCTCACCGGCGTAGCGGGCGGCTCCGGTGACCTTGTCGAGGCCCTCCACGCGGGTGTGCGCGGTTCCGACGGCGCCCTTCCTGGTCGTACGTGTTCCGGTGGCGGTGGTCATCGGGACATCTCCTCGGCGAGTTCGGTCAGCACGGCCACCGTCAGGTTGCGCAGGAGGGCCACCTTGTAGCCGTTGTGCGGCAGCGGGTTCGCGGCAGCCAGTTCGGCGTCCGCCGCGGCGGCGAAGCCGGCGGCGTCGGCCGGGGCACCGGTCAGCAGCCGCTCGGCGGTGCGGGCCCGCCAGGGGCGGGACGCGACCGCGCCGAGGGCGAGGCGCGCCTCGTGCACCACGCCGTCCCGGACGTCGAGGGCGGCGGCCACGGAGCCGAGGGCGAAGGCGTAGGAGGCGCGCTCGCGGACCTTGCGGTAGCGCGAGCGGGCCGCGACGGGCGCGGGCGGCAGGACGACGCCGGTGATCAGCGCGCCCGGCGGCAGGGCGGTCTCCCGGTGCGGGGTGTCGCCCACGGGGAGGTAGAGGTCGGCGATCGGCAGGGAGCCCGCTCCGTCGGCGGTCTCGTAGGAGACGACGGCGTCGAAGGCGGTCAGGGCCACACCCATGTCGGAGGGGTGGACGGCCACGCAGTGCTCGGAGGCGCCCAGGATCGCGTGGTTGTGGTGCTCCCCCTCGATCGCGGGGCAGCCGCTGCCGGGGACGCGCTTGTTGCACGGCCGGGTGACATCGGTGAAGTACCCGCAGCGGGTGCGCTGGAGGAGGTTGCCGCCGACGGTCGCCATGTTGCGCAGCTGTCCCGAGGCACCGGCCAGTACCGCCTGGGTCAGCGCCGGGTAGCGGCGGCGCACGTCCGGGTGGGCGGCGAGGTCGCTGTTGGTGACGGTGGCGCCGATGCGCAGACCGCCGTCGTCGGTGGGCTCGATGCCGTCGAGCGGCAGCTCGCGCACGTCGACGAGGCGGGCGGGCCGCTCGACGCCGGTCTTCATCAGGTCGACGAGGTTGGTGCCGCCGCCGAGGAATCGGGCGTCGGGGTCGGCGCCCAGCAGGGCGACGGCACCGGCGACGTCATGGGCCCGCTCGTAGCCGAACTCCCTCATGCCACGGCCTCCTTGCTCGGTGCGCTCTGCGTGCTCGGTGTGCTCGGTGTGCCCTGCGTGCTCTCCACGGCGGACGCGCCGCCGGACCGCACGGTCGCCGCGGCCTGCTCGACCGCCTGGACGATCGACGCGTAGGCGCCGCAGCGGCACAGGTTGCCGCTCATCCGCTCTCTGATCTCGTCGGCGGTCAGCGGGGGCGGTCCGGCCTCGGGGCGCACATCGTCGGTGACCGCGCTCGGCCAGCCCGCCGCGTGCTCCTCGATCACGGCGACGGCCGAACAGATCTGGCCAGGTGTGCAGTAGCCGCACTGGAAGCCGTCGAGATCGAGGAAGGACTGCTGCACGGGATGCAGCCGGTCGCCCTCGGCGACGCCCTCGATGGTGGTGATCTCGCGCCCTTCGGCCGCGACCGCCAGTTGCAGGCAGGAGACGGCCCGGCGGCCGTCGAGCAGGACGGTGCAGGCACCGCACTGTCCCTGGTCGCAGCCCTTTTTGGTACCGGTCAGATCAAGCCGCTCGCGCAGGGCGTCGAGCAGGGTGGTGCGGTGGTCGACGGACAGCGCGTGCTTCTCGCCGTTGATGTTCAAGGTGATCGGGCTGTGCGTCGACGAGGTGGCTGGGTCCATGATCAGCTTCTTTCGCATATGCGGCGGAAACACGTCGAGATGTCGGCCTGACAGACGATGAATCAGGAAAAGTGGCGTCGGGGACGAGGGCTCCGGGGATCGGAACAGGGCACCGTGCGTGGCGGAAAAGCACTGCCCACCGCTAGAGTGGACACGAAGCGGACAGTTGTCCGTTATTCGCGAAACTACCGGACAGTTGTCCGCTTAGCAAGGCCGGGTTCGGCGGCGTACCCGAAAGGAGGACGAGTGCAGCAGAAGAAGCACACGCCTCAGCGCTCGGACGCACAACGCAATCGCGAGACCATCCTGGAAGTGGCGGTGGCCGAGCTGACCCGTTGCGCCGACACCCCGCTCAGCGTGATCGCCAGGAAGGCCGGCGTCGGCCAGGGCACGTTCTACCGCAACTTCCCCAACCGCGAGGCGCTGGTCCTGGAGATCTACCGTCACGAGATGCAGCAGGTCTCCGACAGCGCGACCGAGCTGCTGGAGTGCCGCTCCCCGGACCAGGCGCTGCGCGAGTGGATGGACCGGCTCGTCCGGTTCGCCATGACCAAGGCCGGTCTCGCGGACGCGATCCGCCAGGCCACCGCCGCCCCCGGCAGCCCGGCGAAGCCGGGGCACACCCCGCTGGCCTCCGCCGCCGACCTCCTGCTGCGCGCCGCCGAGGAGGCCGGTGCCATCCGGCCCGGCGTCAGCTCCGACGACTTCGTCCTCGCCATCGCCGGGATCTGGCAGCTCGATCCGCACGGTGACTGGCAGTCCCGCGCGAGCCGTCTGCTCGACCTCGTCATGGACGGCCTACGGGTGGGAGCGCCCGGCCGCGGCTGACCCCCTCCCCCATTCCCAACCTCCGGACCTTCCGCATGCCCGTCGCATGCCCTCCGCGCGCACCTCCCCGTGTCCACCGCTCATGCCTCCCCGCGCCCTTCGCGTGTCCCTCATTTCGTGCCGAGGGGTCCTGGTGCCCCGTGCGTAAACACAAGTGACGCTGCCACGACAGCGACACCAGCGACACCGCGGACAGGTCGCCGCCGGCAGCGCCCGAGGACCAAGGAGCAGGGGACGACATGAGATTCCTGGACCGTGAACGCGCGGCCCTCACCAAACTGCTGCCGGGGCTCGACGACAGCCTGCGGGCCGTGCCGTTGATGTCCCTGGAGCGGCCCGGCGGCCCCGGGATCGGGCTCTTCCGGGACAGCGGCGGCCCGGGGCTGCTGGCCCCGGCGTCCCTCCAGGGCCGGGGCGCCTGCGCACTCGACGCCGTACGGGTGCAGCGCGCCCTCGGCAGCCGTTCGCCCTCGCTCGCCGTCGCGACGACCATGCACCACTTCTCGATGGCCACCCTGGTGGGGCTCAGCAACTCCGGCGAGGGTCTCGAATGGATGCTCGTCCAGGCCGTCGCCACGGAGAACCAGCTGATGGCCTCGGGGTTCGCCGAGGGGCGCAGCGGCGCCGGCATCCTGTCGCCGTCGATGTCCGCCACCCCGACGCCCGAAGGGCTGCGGATCACCGGGGTGAAACGCCCGTGCAGCCTGGCCCGTTCCATGGACCTGCTCACCGCGAGCGTGCTCGTGCCCCGGGAGGACGGCGCCGGCCAGGAACTGGCCGTGGCCCTGGTCCCCGCGGCCAGCGAGGGCCTGAGCGTCAGCGGCTTCTGGTCCAGCGGCTTCCTGGCCGGGGCCGAGAGCGACCAGGTGACCCTGGACGGGGTGCTGGTGCCGCCCGACCTCATGGTGCGCACCGCGTGTCCGCCCGGCGCCCGGCTGGACGAGGTGCAGACGATCGGCCTGGTCTGGTTCGAGCTGCTGATGACCGGCAGCTACCTGGGAGCGGCGAGCGCTCTGGTGGAGCGCGTGCTGCTGAACGACCGGGTGCCCGAGAGCGAGCGCGTCGCGCTGCTGGTCGCCGCCGAGAGCGCCGCCGCCTCCGTCGAGGGCCTCGCCCGCCGGATGGACGAGAGCAGCCCCGACGAGTCCACGCTCGCCGAGTCGCTCTTCGTCCGCTACGGCGTGCAGGACGCGCTGTCCCGGATCGTGCCGCGCGCGGTCGAACTGCTCGGCGGCCTGAACTTCATGACCTCCGACGAGGTCGGCTACCTCGCCGCCTGTGCCAACGGCCTGGCCCTGCACCCGCCGTCCCGTTCGCGGATGACCGGTCCGCTGGCCGCCTATCTGGCCGACGCGCCGCTGACCGTGGCCTGAACGTCACAGCACACCAGCGACACAGCTACACCAGCGATACAGCGCCCCAGCGTTCCAGCACCACAGCACCACAGCATTCCGACATCCCGGCACCGCGGCACCACGCCGCCGCCGCATCACCTCACCCGCACCCGGCTCCGCCCCGGCCGCACCGCCCGGCACGCCCGCGTGCCCGCGCGCCCGCCGCATCGAGCCCTCCCTGCCGACCAGCGCCGTCCCGTCTCCGACCGAGGGGATCTTCCGCATGCCTCATCTGCCCCCGCCACCGCCGCGCCGACGCCCGGTGCTCCTGCTCACCGGAGGCTCCGGTGTCCTGGGCAGGGCACTGATCGAGGAGCTTTCGTCCGACTTCCGGATCATCTGCCTGCGCCATCGCACTCCCGTGGACGACCCCAGGGTCGAGGAGATCCCCGCCGATCTGCTGGAACCCGGCCTCGGTCTGCCCCGGGCGCAGTTCACACGGCTCGCCGCCGACGTGGACCTCGTCGTGCACTCCGCGGCGGCCACCAACTGGAAGGCGGAGCCCGCGGCGATCTGGCGGGCCAACCTCGACGGCACCGCCACCATGCTCGCCCTGGCCGCCCGCGCGCAGGCACCGTTCCATCACATCAGCACCGCCTTCGTGGCCAACCCGCTGGCCGCCGAGGAGCAGCGGCGCTTCCCCGGCGCGGCCGCCTATCTGGCCTCCAAGACCGCGGCGGAGCAGGCGGTGCGCGAGGCGCCGGTGCCGGGGACGATCCTGCGCCCCTCGGTGGTGATGGGCGACTCCGTCACCGGCCGGATCGCCGGGGCCCAGGGGCTGACCCGGGCGCTGGGCGCCATCGTGAAGGGCCAGGTCCCGGTGCTGCCGGGCGAGCCGGGGGCGCGCATCGACATGGTGCCCCAGGACGTCGTCGCACGCGCCGTGGGCGCGCTGCTGCGCGGCGGCGTCACCGAGGGCGAGTACTGGCTGACGGCGGGCGCGCAGGCGCTGCTCCAGAGCGAAGTGGTGGACATCTGCCTGGAGTTCGCGGACCGCTACGGCCCGCGCCCGCACCCGCCGCGCCTGATCCCGCTGGAGTCGGTGCACCGGCTGCTGCTCCCGCTGATCGAGGGCCCGTCCTTCCCCGAGTCGCTGCGCCGCCGCTTCCACACCTACGCCGAACTGCTGCTGGTCTTCCAGCGCGCCCTGCCCTTCGACTCCTCCCTCGGTGCCCCGCACTGCGGTGCGGCCGTCGCCAAGGACGAGCTGCGCCGGGCGCTGTTCAGCAATCTGGAGGCGTGGGCGGCCGGGTCCGCCGGTCCGCGGCGGCAGCGCCGGACGCGTCCGGCGCTCCAGGACTCCGCCGCGCCCAGGGAACTGGCGTCATGACGGCCCTCCCGGCCACCGAGACGGCGCCCCGCCGGAGCCCGGACACCCCGGAACCGGACGCCCCGGAACCGGACGCCGCGCAACCGGATTCCCCGGGGCCGGATTCCCCGAAGTCGGCCTCCTCTGAGCCGGCCCCCTCTGAGCCGGCCTCCTCGGTGGGCGACGCACACCCGGCAGGCGACGCGCACACCGCGCGCCTGTACCGCGAGCACCTGTCCGTGGGCCGGGCGGTGCTCGGCGAGGTGCTGGGCGGGATGGTGGAGACCAGGTCCGAAGGCGCCTGGGTGCACACCTCCGACGGCCGCGGCTACCTCGACTTCGGCGGGTACGGCGTCTTCATCCTCGGCCACCGGCACCCCGCCGTGACCGCCGCCGTGCACCGGCAGATCGACGCCCATCCGCTGGCCACCCGGGTGTTCCTGGAGCCGGTCGCAGCTCTGGCCGCCGCGGCACTGGCCGCGCACACCCCGGCCGGCCTCGACCGGGTGCACTTCGTCAACTCCGGCGCGGAGGCCACCGAGGCCGGGCTGAAGCTGGCCCGCGCGCACGGCCGTACCGCCCTGGTCAGCACCGTGGGCGGCTATCACGGCAAGACCCTCGGCGCGCTCAGCGCGACGGCCAATCCGACGTACCAGGATCCGTTCCGGCCGCTGCTGCCCGACAGCGCGGCGGTGCCGTACGGGGACCCGGAGGCACTGGCGGAGGTGCTCGCCCGGTTCGGGGAGCGGGCCTGTGTCATCGTCGAGCCGGTGCAGGGCGAGGGCGGGGTGCGGATCCCGCCGCCCGGCTATCTGGCGGACGTGGGGCGGCTGTGCCGTACGCACGGCGCCTTCCTGATCGTCGACGAGATCCAGACGGGTCTGGGCCGGCTGGGCTCCTGGTGGGGCGTGGACACCGAAGACGTCCGCCCCGATGTGCTGCTCGTCGGCAAGGGGCTGAGCGGAGGCGTGGTGCCGGTCGCCGCGATGGTGGCCACCGACGACGCCTACGCCCCCTTCTCCCGCGATCCCTATCTGCACACCTCCACCTTCGCCGCCTCCCCGCTCGCCTGCGCGGCGGCACTGGCCGCGGTGGAGGCCATGGAGCAGGAGGACGTGCCCGGCCGCGCCCGGACCCTCGGATTCCGGCTGCTGCACGGGGTGCGCACCGCCTGTACGCCGTACACCGGCGGGCTCGTGCGCGAGGTGCGCGGGCGCGGGCTGCTGATCGGTCTGGAGTTCGGCGCCGAGCAGGCCGTGGGAGAGATGATCCTCGAACTGGTCGGCCGCGGCGTCCTGGTGAACCACTCCCTCAACGCGGGCCGGGTACTGCGCCTGACCCCGCCCGCCGTCGTCACCGACGACGAGCTGCGGCTCTTCCTCACCGCCCTGACCGAGGCGCTGCACGCCGTGGCGGCCCGGGTCGGCTGACCGGCCGCGCCGTCCCCCCGTCCCCTCGTCCTCCTGGCCCCCTGGCCCCGCTTCCCTGATTCCCCATTTCCCTGATCATTTCCCTGATCCCGACTCCGTGCCCGACGCCGGCCGAACGGCCGAGCCGTCCCACGACTGCGGAAAGGTGCTTCTCATGCGTCAAGTGACCGTACGGGTGAACGCCCAGGACGTGCGTCCCGAGGCCGCCTACGAGCGGATCCGCGACTTCGGCCGCTATCCGGACGTCACCGAGACCGTGCGCGAGGTGGTGGTGCATCCGCCCGGTGCCGACGGCACGGTGGTGTCCGACTGGACCGTCCGGTTCCGCAACGGCCTGATGCGCTGGTCGGAACGCGACTCGTTCCATCCCGAGCGTCTGACGCTCGGCTTCACGCAGTTGCGCGGGGACTTCGAGGTGTTCGAGGGCACCTGGCGGTGCGCACCGGCCGGGGACGGCACCGTCGTGACCTTCGACGCGGCGTTCGACCTGGGCATCCCGACCCTGGCCGAGCTGCTGGATCCGGTCGCGGAGTCCACCTTGCGCACCAACATCGAACTGATCCTCGCCGGGCTGCTCGGCCCCGTCAGCGCGGCGCCCGCCGCCGCCCCGGCCCGGACGGCGGCCCCCGCCCGTGGCTGAACTCGCCCTGGCCCCGCGCAGAACCGGCCCGCCGCGCACCGCGGACTGGGACCCCCTGCGCGACGAACCCGGCCCCGACGCGGTCCGCTGCCTCGGTCTCTACACCAGACTGGCGGCGGGCGTCACGGTGGTCACCGCGCTGGACGCCGGTGGCCGGCCCGCCGGGCTGACGGTCTCGGCCCTGACCTCGGTGTCGGCCCGGCCCCCGCTGCTGCTGGCCTGCCTGCGCGGCGGCTCGCAGACGCTGACCGCCGTACGGCAGCACGGCGCCTTCGCCGTCAGCTTCCTGACGGAGCGGCAGCGCTCCGTCGCCGAGCGGTTCGCCGATCCCGCCCTGTCCCCCGCAGCGCGCTTCCGGGGCGTCCCGGTACGGCACGTGCTCGGCGTGCCGGTCGTCTCCGACGCGCTCGCCTGGGCGGTGTGCGTCGTCGAGGACGTACGCCGCTACGGCGACCACGACGCGGTCGTCGGCCGGGTCCGGGCGGTCGAGGCCGGCGAGGGCCGGCCGCTGCTCTGGCACGGCCGGGCCTTCCACACCCTCACCCCGCTCCTCACCCCGCTCCCACCACAGACCGAGGGAAGTTGACCGTTCTCCCTCCCCAGGACGCCCGGCCACCAGCCCCAACGGCCGGGCGTCCGCGCATCCGCTCACCGACAGGACCGTTCAAGGAGGTCGTATGTCCCTGCCCCCCGTTCCCGGATCCCCTCCCCCGCCTTCCCCGCGCCCCGGGGCCGTCCCTCCGTTCCCCGGAACTCCGCCCCCCGGAGTCGACGCCGACGACGCCCGGACCGAAGTGACCCGAGCGCCCGAGCGGCTCTCCGGCAACGCCACGGCCGGGGGCCACATGGTCGCCGGCACCTTCGACGCCGAGGCCGCCACCGACGACTGGGGCCGCCCGCCGGATCCGCGGCGCCCCTGCCCCGTCGTCCTGGTGCACGGCACGCTGGGCGACCGGCAGTACGTGTGGCGGGAGGCGGCACCGGCGCTCAAGGCCGCCGGACACCGCGTCTTCCGGCTCAACTACGGCGAGCTGCCCACCCTGCCGCGGCTGTACGGACTCGGCGACATCCGGCTCTCCGCGCGGGAGCTGGCCGCCTTCGTCGACCGGGTCCTCGCCGACACCGGCGCCGACAAGGTCGACCTGGTCGGGCACTCCCAGGGCGGGATGATCCCGCACTACTACCTGAAGTTCCTCGGCGGCGCGGACAAGGTGCGCCGGGTCGTCGGCATCGCGCCCAGCAGCCACGGGGTCACCGTGGAGGGCCTGACGGCCCTGGTCCGGCAGGCGATCGGCGTGCGGGACATCGTCGAGGAGGAGCTGCTGTTCCGGGTCAGCCCGGCGTTCGTCCAGCTCTTGCACGACTCGGAGTTCGTGCGGGAGCTGACCTCGACCGGCGACACGGTGCCCGGGGTGCGGTACACCGTGATCTGGTCCACGCGCGACGAGGTGGTCCAGCCGCCCACCTCCCAGCGGCTCACACCGAGCGAGCCGGGCCACGAGGTCACCAACCTGTGCCTCCAGGAGCTGTCCCCGGACAGCCGGACGACGCACATGGCCATGCCGTACGACCCCGTCGTGCTGCGCGAGACGATGCGGGCCCTGGACGGCTGACCGGGTCGGCGCGCAAGGAGGTGGGGTGAGTCCCTTCTCGGGACTCACCCCACCTCCTTGTGCGCTGCGGATCAGTACGCGGTGCACCGGCCCTTCTCGCCGTTCCAGAAGCAGACCTGGCCGACCACGTCGAAGCCCGCGACCCCGTTCGGGTCGATCTTGTCGAAGCGCGGCACCGGGATCTGGAGGCCGTTGATGCCGTCGCCGGTGAGCGGGCCGCTGGTCACGGTACGCTCCGGCACCGGACTGCCCTTCTTCAGCTCGCCGTTGAAGTAGAGGCTGCCTTCCTCACCGGTGTTCCAGGCGCCGGTTCCGGTGCCCTCCACGGAGAACGTCGGCACCGGCAGGGCGCCGAAGCGGCCCGTGCCGAGGACATGGAAGACGATGTCGGTCAGCTCGGGCGCGGCGCCGTCGGGCGAGCGGCAGTCGCGGTAGCCGATGTACCCGGTCACCTGCGCCTGTCGGCTGAGCACGCCGAGCGACGGGCTGAAGTCCACCTCGGCGTCCAGGCGGCAGACGAGGTCGGGCACGGGTCCGGGGGCCGCCGCCGGGGCGGCCGCGGCCGCCGGGGCGAGCAGACCGGCGCAGGCCAGCAGGACGGCGGACAGCAGCGCCCCACGCGGGCGGGAACGGCGGCGTGCGGGGGACGCGGCGCCGGGGGCGGTGCTGCGGGTGTTCCTCATGAGCGGGTTCCTCTCGGATGTGCCGGGGTTGTGCTGGGGCACCGGGGGTGCCGGGGGTGCGCGAGGGTCAGGCGGTGACGGTCCCCGAGCGCAGGACCTCGCTCGCCGAACCGAGGTGGCGCGAGAGGTCCCGGTAGGACTCCAGGACTCCGGTCTCGGTGTAAGCGACGCCGCGCTCGGCGCAGAACTCCTTGACGAGGGGGTAGGCGTGCCGGAGCGCGGAGCGCGGCATGCCGGGGAACAGATGGTGTTCGATCTGGTAGTTGAGGCCGCCGTAGAAGAAGTCGCCGATCAGGCCGGTGGGCAGGGTGCGGGAGGTGAGCACCTGGCGTTCGAGCCAGCTCCACTCGCCGCCCGTGCGGGTGGGCAGCCCCTTGTGGTTGACCGCGAAGGCCAGCCCCAGCAGATAGCCCAGCAGGACCTGGTGCACGGCGATGAAGAGCAGCGCGCCCTGCCACGGCAGCAGCCAGAACAGCGCGCCGAAGAAGAGCACCGCGTGCAGCGCCATCAGACCGCCCTCCAGCCAGGGCCTGCGCACCGCGCGCCGGCGCAGCGCGATGACCCCGGCGATGCGCAGCACGACGGACTCCAGACCGAGGAGCGGGAAGAAGAGATAGCGCTGGTTGGCGGCGAGGAAGCGGGCGAACCCGGTGCGCTGCTGGGCCTGTTCGGGGGCGAAGATGGCCACCCGGCGCAGGATGTCCGGGTCCAGCTCCAGGTGGTTGGGGTGGTTGTGGTGCCGGTTGTGGTGCTGGACCCACCAGCCGAAGCAGACACCGAGCATGAGGTTGCCGTGGATCAGGCCGAGGGCCCGGATGGTCTTCTGGGAGCGGCTGATCTGCCGGTGCCCCGCGTCGTGCAGCAGGAAGGCGAGCTGCTCGTGCCAGACGGCCAGCCAGAGCGCGGCGAGGACCACCTGCCACCAGCGGCCGTCGCCCAGGACGAGCGCGGCCCAGCCGATGGCGTTCATCAGCCACACCGTGGCGATGGCGGCGGCGTACTGCCCTTTGCGGGGGTGCATCAGTCCGGCCGCGGTGACGCGCCGGGTGAGTTCGCGGAAGTCCTCCTCCGCGGCGCCCGGTTCACGCGGCGCGGAGTCGACTGCCGGGATGTCGGTCATGGGGGTGCCACCAGCCTTTTCGTTCACGGTGCGGTTCGGGGTGCCGAGGGTCGCCTCACGGCGCGAGCCCCATATCGGCGAGGCGGGCGCGCTGGGTGTTCTCGGCCCACTGGGCGGCGGTCAGCATCCGCTCCTCGGCGGTGGTGTCGGCGAGCCTGCGGCCCGGCCACACCTCGTAGTCGCCGGCGAGGTCGCGGTGCTCCTCCAGGCCCTGCTGGTAGAGCTGTTCGCGGCGCAGGGTCAGCTCGCGCACGGGCAGCCGGGCCCAGAGTTCGGTGCCGCGCGCGATGAGCGCGCCGATCCGCTCGCGCTCCTCGGGTCGCTGTTCCAGATGGCGCCGGACGATGGTGGTGCCGACCGAGAGATGGCGGATCTCGTCGATGCCGGCGGCCCGTTCGATCTGGGCGGCGGCCGGGTCGAAGGGCCACCACTTGCGTTCGCTGAGTTCGGCGGTGGGCGCGAGCACCCCCTCGACCAGCACGGTCAGGGTGATGACGCCGCCGATGTAGTCCCGCTGCTCGCGCAGGACGTCGAGGCCGAACTCCTCCAGCGGCGTGAGCACCGCGTCCCGGTCGGCTCCCGCCAGTTCCTCCATGGTGTTCTCCAGGTCGGCCTGTTCGACGCCGAGTTCGAGGAGGTGGCCGCGGAAGGCGTAGGCGTGGCGGGCCTCGTCCATCAGCTGGGTGGTGTAGAAGTCCATGCCGCTGAGGTCGGGGGCTTGTGCGACCAGGTAGGAGATGGCGCGGGCCGCCTTCTCCTCCGCCATGGAGCGGAAGGCCAGTTCCTGCATCACGGCCCGGCGCAGCGGTCCTTCGCTCAGCATGTGCCCGGGGACGGTGACGTCCGGGGTGCGGCCCATCGGGTCGCCCGCGAGGGTGCCCTCGGGCACGGCGCGGAACCAGTAGCCGAGGTCGCAGCCCTCCGGTGTCAGGTCGGTGTGCAGCGCGCCGTCGAGCAGGCTCGGGGCGCGGTGCCGGTCGGCCTCCGCGGGGATCTCGGTGGTGCGGTCCGGGCCGTGGGCGACGGTGGTGGTCATCTCTGCCTTTCTGTTCGCGCTGTTCACGCCGGTCGGCGTCGCGGGTTCGGGTCTGTTCGTACGGGGCTGCCGTGCGGGTTCGGGTACGGACCGCACGAGCCGTACGCGTCGTGCAGGCCGTGCGGCGGGGGGGTCATACGGCCTTGGTCAGCCGCATCAGCCGCCACACGGCCCCGGGGGTGACCCCGCGCTGGAAGGCCAGGTACTCGGGCTCGATGTGCTGCGGGCGCCACTTGAGCTTGAAGGACTCCTGGGTGGCCGCCGGGTAGACGGCCCGGCCCTTGGCCGCGATGAGTTCCACGCAGCGCCGCAGCGCGCCGCTGGTCGGTGCGAAGGCGCACGCGTCCGGGCGGAGCTGGACGAACGGGGTGAACCCCAGGTGGAGCCAGCCGCACTCCTCGTCCTGGAAGCGGCGCAGCGCGGTGGCGAAGACCAGCTCGACCGTGCCGGGCGGCGCGTCCGGGAGCCGCCGGGTCAGGTCGTAGAGCCAGCCGGCGCGTGTGCCGAAGACGGGTGAGTACGACACGTAGGCGACCGTCCGTCCGGCGTGCCGGGCGGTGAACAGCCGCCGGTGGGGCGCGCCGGGGCCGCCACGCTCGCCGATCAGGAAGTCCAGCTCCTTGACGTGCCGGCCCTTGTCGCGCAACCAGGCCCGGTCGACGGCGTCGAGGGCCGCGCGGATCTCCGGATCGGCCCGCTCCTCGGCGGTCACCTCGGTGACGGTGACGCCCTCGCGCCGCGCCCGGTTGACCATGTTGCGCACCTTGACCATGCGCTGTCCGCCCAGGCCGTAGCCGTCGAGGCGGATGCTGAAGGAGGCGCCGAACTGGTTGACGGTGAAGCCGTGGCGGGCGTGGAGTTCGGCGGCCGGGCGCGCGAGCTGGACGGCGGTGACCCGGCGGCCCTCGCTCTCGGCCCGTGCCAGCAGCGCGGTGAGCAGCCGGTCCTGGTCACCGGTGGCGCAGACCGGCCCGCCCAGCGGGAACAGGTGCCGCCGACCGCCCTCCCGGTAGGGGACGAAGCCGTCGACGCCGTCGGTGCGGAAGCGGCGGTTGCCCGCGTTCAGGGCGAGGAAGGCGCTGCTGTGCCCGGCGTGGCGGCCCAGCATGGCGTACGCCTCGTCGTCGGTGAGGGCGTCGGCGCTGCGGGGTGCCGCCGGGGGTCCCTGCGACGGCTGGCGGGCCTGCCGGGTGCTCATCGGGTGGCCGCCTGGTGCCAGGGCACGGAGGCGAAGTCGCGCAGCGCGGACTGGACCGAGGGGTGCGGGAGGGGCTCGAAGGAGACGGTGAAGGACTTGACGAAGTTGCCGAACAGGGCACGGTCGCCGAAGAGATGGATCGGCAGGACGAGCAGCGCCCACTCCCAGCCGTGGACCAGCACCCAGGCGCCGAGGACGGCACCCTGGACGCTGAGGCTGTGCATGCTGTTGTACAGCACGTAGTAGACGCGGGAGATGCGCCGGTCGGGGCTGCGGTGGTACGCGACGGCACCGGGCAGATAGCCGATCAGGTCGACGTAGAGGAAGAGCACGGCGGCGGCCCACCAGCGGACCTCGGTGAGGTGCGCGAGGAAGAACCCGGCGGCGACGAGCAGCCCGAACAGATACTCCAGGCGCAGCAGCCGGTAGGTGGTCGGTGTCTGGCAGAGGTTGTGGCCGTCCATCGCGCTCACCGCCCCGCGGCGGGCCGGGCGGCGGTCACCAGGAGCATGCTCTGCTTCTCCAGGCCGGGGTGGGCGGCGAGGTGGGGGGCGAAGCGCTCGACGGCGTACGGCAGGGCGAGCAGATCGGCCACCTCGGCGTCCCAGCCGCGCTCGCCGAACCAGTGCTCGGCGTCGGCGAGGTGCCACACCCAGGGGGTGCCCGAGCCGGAGAGGGCTTCGAGCCAGGGGCGGACGAAGGGCGAGTCGGCGGCGTCGGCGTTCAGGCATTCGGCGCCGAGCGTGCTGCCGGGCGCCGACAGGTCGCCCACGGCGGCGACGAGGCGGTCCACTGCTTCGGGCGCCAGGTAGAACAGGAGCCCCTCGCACAGCCAGGCGGTGGGCCGGCCCGGGTCGAACCCGGCGCCGAGCAGGGCCCCGGACCAGTCGGCGAGGAGGTCGGCGGCGACCGGGACACGGCGGGCGACGGCCGGCGGGTGCCCGGCCAGGATGCGTTCCTTGAAGGCGTGCACGGCCGGCAGGTCGACCTCGAAGAGGTCGATCCCCGCGGGCCAGTCCAGCCGGTGGGCGCGGGTGTCGAGCCCGGCGCCCAGCAGCACCACCTGCGGGCAGCCGTTGCGGGCGGCGGACAGCAGGTGGTCGTCGAAGAACCGGGTCCGCACGGCCAGCCAGTCGGGCAGCACCTGCTGGAGCAGACCGCTGCCGGGCGGGGTCCCGGCCTCGCGGGAGCGGGTCAGGAACTCGGCGGCCAGCGGGTCGTCGAAGAGCGCGTCGGCGCGGGCGGACTCCTGGGCCCGCATCCGTACGGTCCACAGGGCCGTTCCCGAGACACCGTCCAGCGCGGCGGACGCCGGGTCCGTCTCGTGGTGGGTGTCGTCGTGCGGCAGGAACATGGGCATCGGTCGGGATTCCTTCGTCGGAGGTGTCGGAGACGGCGCGCACGCCGGGCGGCGGAGCGCGGCCGGGTGCGGAGAACAGGTGAGGAGCGGAAACAGGGTGCGGAGCGGAGGAGGTGGGGAGCGGAGCCGGACGGGACCGGGCGGGGCCGCGGGGCGGCGGACCGGTGCGGTGTACGCGTCGACACATCGACACGTCGATGCGGGGCCGCGTGGTGTACGAGGTCAGCGCGGGGCGCGGCGCCGGTCGAGGAACAGGGCCGCGGCGCCCAGGGCCATCAGCGCGCGGGAGGGAGCCCAGGGGCGCTGCCCGCCCATGGAGGAAGGGGTGTACGGCTCGTTGACCTGGAGCGCGAAGCGGCGGTTGGCGGCGTCGGCGAGCACCCCGCGCCACTGCTCGGGCCCGGAGGTCACCGCGGTGAGCAGGTCCATGGTGTTGCGGGCGACCTGGTCGAGGGAGAAGTACTCGCGCAGCAGGGCGAGGATGATGCCGCGCACCTCGGACTTGAAGACCTCGGCGAGGGCGATGTCCGGCGCCAGGCAGCGCACCGATCCTTCGAGGTTGGCGAAGGACTTGCCGAGCAGCGAGATGGCCGGCGCGGAGCCGATGCCCCGCCGGGTGGCCTTCTCCAGCACGGTGGTCAGGGACACTCCGAAGTTGATGTCCTCCAGGGAGGCCGTGGCGACCTTGGGTACCAGCGCGGCCATGTCGGAGGCGAAGGCGGGCAGGTTGGACCAGGCCGTGACGCGGCCCATGTCGGCCCAGGCCCAGGCCAGGCCGTGGCCGTCGTTCTGGGCGATGGACATGAGCAGCGGCAGCAGGCGCAGGCTGGTGCGCCGGTCGAGCCGGCCGACCATGCCCCAGTCGATGAGGGTGGCCGGGCCGCCCGGCTGGGCGAAGACGTTGCCCGCGTGCGGGTCGGCGTGGAACATCCGGTCGACGAAGTAGCCCCGGTACATGAAGCGGAGCAGGTCCTTGCCGATGTCCATGCGTTCCCGGTCGCTGAAGGCGCCCCGGTCCGCGTGGCGTACGGAGGTGCCGGGAGCGAGCGACTGCACCAGCACCTTGGGGGTGGCGTGCACCACGCGGGGTACGGCGAGATTGGGGTAGCGGCGGATGTGCTCCCGGGCCTCGTCCATGTTGCGGGCCTCGCCGGTGAAGTCCAGCTCGGGCTCCATGGCGTCGAAGATGGAGTCGAGCATCGCCTCGACGTCGATGACCTCGTTGAAGCGGGGTGCGGTGCGGGCCAGGATGCGGGACGCCTTGCGCATCAGGGCCATGTCGGCGCGGACGGTGTCGCGGATCCCGGGACGCTGGACCTTGACCACGGCGGGCCGTCCGCCGGGCAGCTGCACGCGGTACACCTGGGCCAGTGAGGCGGCGCCGAGCGGACGGGTGGTGTCGACGTCGTCGAAGCAGAGCTTCCAGTCCGGCCCCAGTTCCTCCCGGAGGACGGGTTCGAAGACGGAGAACGGCTGGACGTCGACCTGGTCGTGGAGGTTCTGAAGTTCCGCGATCATGGCGGGCGGCACCATGTCGGGCCGGGTGGACAGGATCTGCCCGAGTTTCACGTAGAACGGGCCGAGGCTCTCCAGTGCCCGGCGGACCGCTCGTGCGCGGCGGGCGCCCTCCCCCGCCGAGGGGGCGTCCTGCGGCGGGGAGCCCCGGCCGAACTGCTTCCTGGTCCGGGCCAGTTGGCCGACCTCGTCGGTGACCAGGCTTCCCAGCACCTTCACCACCAGCCGGAGCCGGCTGCCGAGCGGGGCACTCATGTGCCACTTCCTCCTGATGTCGCGTGTCTGCGTGTCCGCGTGACGGGGTGAGTCCGCAGGGCACGCCGGATCGCATGTGCCGCATGTGCCGCATGTGTCATGTGCGCCGCATGTCCGCGTGCCACCGTCCGGCGATGTCCCGGCCGGTCCGTCCTGCGGTGTCCCGGCCGGTCCGCCCGGAGGCTCCGGGCGGACCGGCGGGCCCGGGGAACGGCCACCGGGCGGGGCCTCGCGGAGCGGCGGAAGAGCCGCCCCGCCTGGTGGACGCCGTCGGGTGCCGGTGGCGCGGGTGGGCGCCGGTGGCCGCGGGTGCGGTGCGGGCTCAGGTGGCCTTGCGGGCGACGGGCGTGGTCGCTCCGGCGAGGGGGCCGGCCACCTTCTGCACACTCTCCAGGACGCTCGCCAGATTGGCGACGAGCTCGGTGAGCTGGGAGAGCTGACCGGGCAGCGCGGCCAGCCCCTCCGCCATGCCCGCGGCACCGGACACGGCGGAGGCCGCACCGCCCGCGACCTGGCCGAGCGCGCTGAGCGGATTGCCGGCGCCGGTGAGGGCGCCGAGGGGGTTGACCGCGCCCGCCGCGCCGGTCAGGGCCGCCAGCGGGTTCGCGGCCGCCGCCGGGCCGAGCGCCGCCAGCGGGTTGCCCGCGGCGCCGGTCAGCGCGGCCAGCGGATGGGGGGCGCCGCCGGTCGCGGCGTTGGCGGCCTGGGCCAGCGCCGCGACGGGATTGGCGACACCGCCGAGCGCGGACAGCGCGCTGACCGTCCGGAGCACGTCGCCGGGCAGCCCGCTCAGCGCCTGGTACGGGTTGACCGGGCCGAACCAGTCGCGGCAGTCCCGGTCGTCGTCCTTCCGGTCGAGGATCTCGTCGAAGGCCTTCTTCGTGCTGTCGGCGATGTCGCCGATCAGATCCTTGATGGTGTCCTGCGTGTTGTTCTTCCCCACGGTCACTTCCCTTTCACTCGCCTCCCGGACCGAAAGATCTGCCTCTCACGATCCGGGGGGGCTTCTTTCCGACATCCAGGATTTCTCTCCTGGAATCCGAACGGACGCTTCGCGCGCATTCCGCGAATTGTTCACAAGGAATTCATGAACATGGCCGTCTCGCCTTTCATGGTCCGGTACGCCCGGCGCACGGCGATTTCCCGATTCAGGCCACCGCACCGTCCAACGCGCGAGCGCACACCAGGCGCAACCGGGCCCGCCCACGGGTGAAAGCACCCTCCGCCGCCTTGACGGAGATCTGGTGCATGCGCGCGAATTCCAGCGTGGAGATGCCCTGGGCGCGGGCGAGCACCACCTGGCGCTCCCGGCCGCGCAGCAGATCCGCCTGGCGCAGGAGCCAGCGTCCGAAGTCCTGGTCGCACACGCCTTCGTCCGGCAGTTCGGGGGTGCGCGCATCGGCCGCGCGCCGCAGCAGCCGACGACGTCTTTCCTGCTCACGATAGTGATCAACACACAGACGCAGGGCGACCGAAGTCAGGAACGGCCCGATCCGCTCGCGGTCCAGGTTGCCGTGCGCGGCGGCCCGGAGCATCGCCTCCTGCACACAGTCCTCGGCGTCCTGGGCATTCGGCAGCCGACGGCGCACCAGGCGCATCAGCCGTTCGCGGTGGCCGGCGATGACATCCCAGAAGAATTCCCGCTGGAACTCTTTTGCACGATTTAACTCTTCAGAACAGTCCACGAAATCCCTCCGCCCGTCACCTCGGAAAGTGTCCTTCCCGGAACATCAGCAAACGGGCGATCTGGACGTCCACTCATCTGCGTGAAGGTCGCAGGACGCGCGGTACCCCGGGTTCCGCTTCGTGCTAGCCTGCGGCGGGGAAAGAAGACCGGGGGCTGTTTTCCAAAAAGTTAATCAAACGGTGAATCAACTCAGAAAAAACGTACCGCCAGGCGCGGAAACGTATCAGCACTGGGGAAAGCCTGACGGAATCCCGGGGCGGCTTTGCGGCGGCCCGCGCCCCCTGTGTCCCGCGCCCGCCCGGGCCCCGCGCCCGCTCCGCCCGCGCGCGCTCGGCTGGCGCGCTCGCGCCGCGCCGGGCAGCGTTGAGGTGAGGCCCGCGGACTCCGGGGCCGCCCGCAGCAGGACAGCGACGTTCGAGTGAGGTGGCCATGCAGCCCTCTGGACCGCGACCTCGGGTGGTCGTCGGTGTCGACGGTTCGCCGTCGTCCTACGCGGCGCTGTGCTGGGCCGTGCGGTACGCGGAACTGGTGGACGGCGTCGTGGAGGCCATCCACGCCTGGGACACACCGTCGGACGCGGGCTGGACCGGACCCGCGATCGACCCGACGTTCGACCTGGAGCAGGCCAAGGACCGCTTCGCCGAGGCGCTGCGCGCCGTCTTCGCCGACGGACGGCCGGACGGGATGCGCGAGTACCTCGTCGAGGGCAACCCGTCGGAGGTCCTCGTCCGCGCCTCGCAGGGCGCGGAGATCCTGGTCGTGGGCAGCCGCGGCCGCGGCGGCTTCGCGCGCGCGATGCTGGGCTCGGTCAGCCAGCGCTGCGCCCAGCACGCGGCCTGCCCGGTGGTGACCGTACGGCAGGAGAAGGACCCGGCACACTGAGAGCGCGCCAGGCAGCCCCGGGCCAGGACGGCTCAGGCCGGACGGCTCAGGCCGGAGGTCTCAGGCCAGGAAGCTCAACCGGACCTGGCGGTTCGGGTTGTCGACGTTGGTGTCGACCAGGCAGACCGACTGCCAGGTGCCCAGTTCCAGGCGGCCGCCGACGACCGGCAGGGTGGCGTGCGGCGGGACGAGGGCGGGCAGGACGTGGTCGCGGCCGTGGCCGGGGCTGCCGTGGCGGTGCTGCCAGCGGTCGTCGGCGGGCAGCAGGGTGTGCAGAGCTGCCAGCAGGTCGTCGTCGCTGCCCGCGCCGGTCTCGATGACGGCGATACCGGCGGTGGCGTGCGGCACGAACAGGTTGAGCAGACCGTCACGGCCGTCGGAGGTCTCCCGCAGGAACTCCTCGCAGTCACGGGTGAGGTCCACGACCCGCTCCCGCGAGCCGGAGGCGACGTTCAGCACGTGGGTGGTGAAGGCATGTGACATGCGCCCATCCTCCTCGATCCCGGGGAAGATCCGTGCCCGCGGCGCGGTTGGTCCTGGCGTGGACAGCACTCGTGAGGTCGACGTGGTCGTCGTCGGGGCCGGTCAGGCGGGCCTGGCCGCCGCCCATCATCTGCGGCGCGGCGGCTTCGCGCCGGACAGCGGATTCGTGGTGCTCGACCACTCCCCCGGCCCCGGCGGCGCCTGGCAGTTCCGCTGGCCGTCGCTGACGTACGGCAAGGTGCACGGCATGCACGCGCTGCCGGGCATGGAACTGACCGGCGCCGACCCCGCCCGGCCCTCCTCGGAGGTCATCGGCGCGTACTTCGCCGAGTACGAGCGCGTGTTCGACCTGCGGGTGCGGCGGCCGGTGGACGTCCGCGCCGTGCGCGAGGGCGAGGGCGGGCGGCTGCTGGTGGAGACCTCGCAGGGCGACTGGTCGGCACGGGCGCTGATCAACGCGACCGGCACCTGGGACCGGCCCTTCTGGCCGCGCTACCCGGGGCAGGAGACCTTCCGCGGACGGCAGTTGCACACCGCGCGGTACGCCGGGCCCGAGGAGTTCGCCGGACAGCGGGTGATTGTGGTCGGCGGCGGCGCGTCCGGGACCCAGCACCTGCTGGAACTGGCGCCGTACGCGGGGGCCACCACCTGGGTGACACGCCGTCCGCCGGTCTTCCGCGAGGGGCCCTTCGACGAGGACGCGGGCCGCGCCGCGGTCGCGCTCGTCGAGGAACGGGTCCGGCAGGGCCTGCCGCCCCGGAGCGTCGTCTCGGTGACGGGTCTCCCGCTGAACGACGCCGTACGGCAGGGACTGCGCGACGGCGTCCTGGACCGCCGGCCCATGTTCGCCCGGATCACCCCCGAGGGAGTGGAGTGGCCGGACGGACAGCGGCTGGCGGCGGACGTCATCCTGTGGGCGACGGGCTTCCGGGCCGCGCTCGACCATCTGGCGCCGCTGCGGCTGCGCGGGGCGGGCGGCGGCATCCGCCTCGACGGGACACGGGTCGCCGCCGATCCCCGCGTCCATCTCGTCGGCTACGGTCCCTCGGCGAGCACCGTGGGCGCCAACCGGGCCGGACGCGCCGCCGTCCGCGACATCCGGCGGCTGCCGGCCGGGGATCCGGCCGTCGCCGCCTGAGGTCTCCGGACGCCGTCCCCGGTCACTTCGGCGCCGGCTGCGGGCTGTGGGTGCCCTGCTCCGGCTGCCCCTGCTGCTGCCGCTGCCCGGTGCGCTGCCGCGCGAGGCTCTCCCGGCGGGCGTTGAACTCGTCCACGTTGCGCTGGTGCTGGGTGTAGTCCGCGGTGAAACGGGTGTCGCCCGGCTTGACGGTGACGAAGTACAGCCAGTCGCCCGGGGTCGGGTTGTACACCGCGCGCAGCGCGTCCTCGCCTGGGCTGTCGATGGGGGTCGGCGGCAGCCCCATCCGCTGGTAGGAGTTGTACGGGCTGTCGATCCGCGTGTCCTCGGCGGTGGTGCGCACGGTGGTGCGGCCCAGGCCGTAGGTGAGGGTGGAGTCCATCTGGAGGGGCATGCCCTGTTCCAGCCGGTTGAAGATCACCCGGGCCACCTTGCCCATGTCGGCCTTGGTGGCGGACTCCGCCTGGACGATGCTCGCGATGGTGACCGCCTGGTGGAGGTTCATCGTGGTGCGCTGCGGGCCCGCGCCCGGCGGCGCCGCGGTGAACTTCTTGGCCGCGGCGCCGATCATCGCGGAGAGCAGCGACCGCGGGGTCGAGCGGTCGTCGATCCGGTAGGCCGCCGGGAACAGATAGCCCTCGGGGTTGCCCTCGGCCACCTCCGGAAGCGCGAGTCCGCCCTTGGCGGCCGTCTGCCGGGTGCTGCCGGACGGCAGGGCGAGCGCCCGGTCGACGGCGGCGTACACCTGGGCGGCCCGCCAGCCCTCCGGGATCACCAGCGCGTGCGGGCGCACCGGTCCGTCCTCGCGCAGGGTCAGCAGCGGCACCGCCACGGCGGTGCCCGCCAGGACGGCCCCGGACACGACGAGGGCCAGCCGGCCCCGGCGCGTCAGTGTGACGGTCTTCCGTGACGGAGTGTTCGTCTGCATGCGGGAAAGGTAACGCTCCGGAGTTCACAAACCCGGCATATCTTCAGTTTGTCGGCTCAGGTCGGGTGTCACAGCGTCGGCTCAGGTCGGGTGTCACGTCGTGGGTTCCAGGCGGGCGTCACGGCGGACCAGCGCCGCATAACGCCCGTCCTGTTCGAGCAGTTCCTCGTGCGTACCGCGTTCGGCCACGCGGCCGGAGTCGAGGACGAGGATCTGGTCCGCGTCGCGGACGGTGGAGAGGCGGTGGGCGATGGTGAGCGTGGTCCGGTCGGCCGACAGCGCGTCGATGGCTTCCTGGACGGCCGCCTCGGTACGGGTGTCCAGCGCGCTGGTGGCCTCGTCGAGGATGAGCACCGGAGGGTCGCGCAGGATGGTCCGGGCGATGGCCAGGCGCTGTTTCTCGCCACCGGAGAAGCGGTGGCCGCGCTCGCCGACGACGGTGTCGTAGCCGTCGGGCAGGGCCGCGATGTGGTCGTGGATCTGGGCCGCCTCCGCCGCCGCGCGCAGCTCCTCGTCGGTGGCGTCCGGTTTGGCGAAGCGCAGGTTGTCCGCGACGGAGGCGTGGAAGAGGTACGTCTCCTGGGAGACCACGCCGACCGCGCGGGCCAGTGTGTCGAAGTCCAGGTCGCGTACGTCGACGCCGTCCAGGGTGACGCGACCCGCGCTCACGTCGTACAGCCGGGGAACCAGGTAGCCCAGCGTGGACTTGCCCGCGCCCGTGGGGCCGACGACCGCGAGGCTGCTGCCCGCCGGGACCGTGACGTCGATGCCGTCGAGGATCGGGGTGCCCTGGCCGTCGTAGCGGAAGGTCACGTCCTCGAAACGGACCTCGCCCTTGACCTGGCCGAGGCGGACCGGGCGCTCGCGCTCGGTGATGTCGATCGGCAGGTCGAGATACTCGAAGATGCGCTGGAACAGGGCGAGCGAGGTCTGTATCTGCACCCCGGTCGACAGCAGGCTCACGGTCGGCCGGAACAGGCCCTGTTGCAGCGAGACGAAGGCGACGATCGTGCCGATGGAGACCTCGGGACCGCCGAACCTGAGGGCCATGCCCGCGGTCCAGTAGATGATGGCAGGCATGGCGGCCATGACGATGGTGATGACGGCCATGCGCCACCGTCCGGCCATGTTGGACCTGACCTCAAGGTCGACCAGGCCCTCGGACTCCTCGGCGAAGGACCTGGTCAGCGAGTCGGAACGGCCCATGGTGCGGCCGAGCAGGATCCCGCTGACGGACAGCGACTCGGTGACGGTGGCGGCCATCGCGGCCATCTGCTTCTGCCGCTTGGTGGTGATCTTCTTGCGCTCGTTGCCCACACGGCGGCTGATCCACACGAACACCGGGAGCAGCAGCAGCGAGACCACGGTCAGCCGCCAGTCCAGCGCGGCCATCGCGACGATCGTGGCGACCACGCTGGTGAGGTTGGAGACCAGCGAGGTGGCGGTGGAGGTGACGGTGGCCTGCATGCCGCCGATGTCGTTGGCGATGCGCGACTGCACCTCGCCGGTGCGGGTGCGGGTGAAGAAGGCCAGGGACATGCGCTGGAGGCGGCCGTAGACGGCGGTGCGCAGATCATGCATCACCCGCTGGCCGACGGTCGTGGAGATCAGGGTCTGCAACACGCCGAAGACACTGGTGAGCACGGCGCTGACGATCATGCCCGCGGCGAGCAGGCTGAGCAGACCGGTGCGGCCCTGCGGGATCGCGACGTCCAGGATCTCCTTCAGCAGGAAGGGTGTGGCGACGGAGACCAGGGACGCGGCGCCGACCAGCAGGCCGACGACCGCGAGGCGGCCGCGATAGGGGCGGAACAGTCCGAGGATGCGGCGGACCTGCCGGGGCTGTTCCTGCGCGTCGGTGGACGGGGTCCAGGAGGGATGACGGTCGGGGTGCATGGGCTCCTACGGGATGGGTGCGACGTACGGCTCGGCCGGACCCGCGGTCTGCGGTCCGCGCCGGTTTGCGGTCCGCGCGGTCGGCTGGCTGCGCGGTCTGCGGTCAAGACGGCCAGCAGTCCGCGCGGACTGTGGTCATGGATGGCGGACCACGGCCGGCGGCGGGCCTTTCGGATGCTAGCTCATTGTTACCTATGCTCATAATGAGCGGCGTCCTGATATTGTTCCCGCATGACCATGCCCGACCCCGACGGCCCCCTCGCCGAGCAGTTGCTCCGGCTCACCCGCCGGGTGCACCGCATCCAGAAACGCCACCTGGAGGACCACGCCCTCGGCATCACACCGGCGCAGTCCCGGCTGCTGCGCACGCTGGCGCACTTCGGCGAGCCGCCCCGGATGGCGGATCTCGCCCAGTCCCTGGAGGTCGTGCCGCGCGCGGTGACCACCCTGGTGGACGGACTGGAGGCGAACGGGAAGGTGCGCCGGGTCCCCGACCCGGCCAACCGCAGGGTGACCCGTATCGAACTGACCGACGACGGGCGCACCGCCCTGCGCGAGCTGCGCGGTGCGCGCCGGTCCGCCGCCGAGGAGATCCTGGCCCCTCTCACCGCGGCGCAGCGCGCGGTCCTCGGCGACCTGCTGGACACCCTCGTGGGCCCGGTGCCCGCACGCGGGCACCGCTGCTGAGTCCGCCGGCCGCCCCGCCGCGGGCGGCTACGCCTTCAGGTCGTCCTTGTCCCCCATCACCACGACGGGCCTGTCCTTCGGGTCCAGCGTGCGCAGCAGGTACTCCATGGCGGACTCCGGGAGGCTGACGCATCCCAGTGTGCCGTCGCCGTGGTCCAGGTGCAGCCAGATGCCGCCGCCCTTGCGCTGGCCGAGCGGACGGGTCGGGTCGTCGGGCCGGGTGCCCGTCCGGCGGTTGTAGTCGATGGCGATCACGTAGTCGAAGTCGTGCCAGTGGGCCTCGTCCCAGTAGTAGGGGGACGCGAACGCGTCCTCGTCCTGGGTGTACGGGAACCTGGTGCCCGGGTCGTCGAGGAGACCACCGGCGTCGGAGAGCGTGAACACGCCCACCGGGCTGCGCTCGTCGCCCTCGCGGTGGTCCGTGCTCCACCCCTGCTTGCCGTTGTGCGTCGGCCAGCTGTCGACCCGCTGCCACGCGTTCCCGTGCTTCTCGTACAGCACGGCGGTGCCGTCCGGGGAGTTCTTGCCGTCCCCGTACACCGTCAGGATCTGGCGGGTGCCTGCCGGGACCCGCTGCCACATCCGCTCACCGACGCCGGGGACCCGGGCCGGTTTCACGGTCGGAGTGGGCCGGGCGGACCCCGAAGGGCCACCCGGCCTCGGGACGTCTCCGTGGCGGACCTCGGTCCGCTCGCCGCCGCACGCGGCCAGAGTCGTCAGGAAGAATCCACAGGCCGTCATAGCGACCATCGCACGTCTTACACCGCCTCTTCGCATGAACCCATGCTGGACACGCCGGACCTGACGATCCACTCGACATTGGTCCAAATAGCCTTATTCGCTTCTCTTTGGAGCGTGTCGGGCGCGTGGGACGGGCCCGGAGAGGGGGTCGAGAAGGTACTGGATGCGGCCCCGCGCGAGACCCGGAAGCCGAGCCCGCGCGCGAGCGGGCCGCCCGGTCGTCCCACTGGCTTCCCGTCACCTCTCACGTCGTCAATCCCGTTGTCCGGCCGGTACGGCGGCGGAAAACCGGTTGCCGTCGGCTGCTCCGCGCGGCGAACCTGTCACGACTCCCGCCGCCGCCACCGCGGCGCTGTGCCCTTGACCCGAACCACTGGGACATCATGCAGATTCAAGACCTTCCGTATCCCGACCCGGGTGTGCCGGACGCACGCTCGGGTCCCCGATTCCTGTGGTGGCTGGGACGCAACCAGCTCGGCGGGCAGCTGAGGGCACTCGCCTGGGGACTGCTGCACTTCTGCTCCGTCTCCGCGCTGCCGTTCTGCGTCGGTGTCGCCGTGCAGGCCGTCGTCGACCGCTCCGGCACCCGGCTGGCCCTCAGCGGCGGCCTCCTGGTCCTGGTCTGCGCGGGCAATGCGCTCGGCGACACCTTCCTGCACCGCGCCGCGGTGACCAACTGGATCACCGCCGCGGCCCGGGTCCAGCAGCTCCTGGCACGCAAGACCGCCCAGTTGGGCTCGGCGCTGACCCGGCGCGTCGCCGCCGGAGAGGTGGTGGCCGTCTCCACCGGCGACGTCGAGAAGATCGGCTGGTTCGTGGAGGCCGTCTCCCGGTTCACCGCGGCGGCGGTCACCGTCGTGCTGGTCTGCGTCGCCCTTCTGGTCTACCAACCGGCGCTCGGCGTGGTGGTCGCCTTGGGCCTGCCCGCGCTGGCACTCGCGGTGCTGCCGCTGCTGCCGCGCGCGACCCGGCGGGCCGACGTGCAGCGCGAGAAGGCGGGCCGCGCCACCGAGCTGGCCTCCGACACCGTGGCCGGTCTGCGGGTGCTGCGCGGCATCGGCGGCGAGGAACTGTTCCTCGACCGCTACCGCCGCGCCTCCCAGGAGGTCCGGCGGGCGGCCGTGCACAGTGCCCGCATGTGGTCGCTGATCTCGGCCGTCCAGGTCCTGCTGCCGGGTCTGCTGCTGATCGCCGTCGTCTGGTACGGGGTGCGCCTGGCCCGCGAGGGCCGCATCACCGTGGGCGAACTCGTCACCGTCTACAGCTCCGTCATGGTCCTCACCTACCCCCTGCGCCACTTCGAGGAGATCGCCATGGCGTACTCCTTCTCCCGCCCGTCCGCCAAACGCGCGGCACGGGTGCTCTCACTGGAGCGGACCGCGCCCCGCAGCGAGCCGCGGCGGGCGGAGGACGACGCTCCGGCGCCGGACCTCCCCGGTCCTGCGGACCGGCCGGCGGCCGCCGCGTCCCTTCCCTCCGGGGACCTGTACGACCCGGCCACCGGGCTCCTGGTGCCCGCCGGGGTCCTGACCGCCGTGGTGTGCGGGGACCCCGACGCGGCGGGCCGCCTCGCGGAGCGGCTGGGCGGCCACCCCGAGGAACCCGGCGCCTCGGTGCTCCTGGGCGGCGCGCCGCTGGACGAGCTGCCGCTCGGCCGGGCCCGCACGGTCGTCCTGGTGCAGGACAAGGACCCGGTGCTGCTCTCCGGTTCGCTGCGCGAACTGCTCGACGTGCCCGCCTCGGGCGACGTCACCGCGGACGCGGCGCTCGCGGCGGCCCGGTGCGGTGACGTCCTGACGGCTCTGGCCCAGGCGTCGTCGGCCGCCGAGGACCCGATGGACGTCCGCATCACGGAGCGCGGCCGGTCCCTCTCCGGGGGCCAGCGCCAGCGCCTGGCCCTGGCCCGCTCCCTCGTCACCGACCCGGAGGTGCTGGTCCTGGACGAGCCGACCTCCGCCGTCGACTCCCACACGGAGGCCCGGATCGCGGAGGGGCTCAAGGACCTGCGGTCCGGGCGCACCACCGTGGTCCTCACCTCCTCACCGCTGCTCCTGGACCGCGCCGACCGCGTGGTCCTCGTCCACGAGGGCGCGGTCGCCGCCGTCGGCACCCACCGCGAGCTGGTGCGCGCCGAGCCCCGGTACCGGTCGGTGGTGACCCGCGAGACGGACCAGGAGCAGGCCGCGGCGGCCGGGACGCCCGTGGAGAACGGCGAGGGCTCTCTGCGGGACGCGCTCGGACAACTGGAAGAGATCGAGGAGACCGCATGATCGGCCTGGCCCCTCCGGCGTACGACCCGGCGGCCCCGACGACGGCCGACACCCTGCCCGTCGGCGCCCCGTCGACCGTCCGCGCCTACGTGAGCGAGCTGCTGCGCCGTCACCGGCGGGCCTTCGTGCTGCTCGTCACCGTCAACACCGTCTCGGTCCTCGCCTCCATGGCGGGCCCGTGGCTGCTGGGTGATCTGGTCGAACGGGTCTCGGACGAAACGCGGGAACTGCGTCTCGGGACGACCGTCATCCTGTTCGTGCTCGCGCTGGCCGTCCAGGCGGTGTTCGTGCGCGAGGTACGGCTGCGCGGCGCGATGCTCGGCGAACGGATGCTGGCCGACCTGCGCGAGGACTTCCTCGTCCGGTCGGTGGGCCTGCCGCCCGGCGTGCTGGAACGGGCGGGCACCGGCGACCTGCTGTCCCGGATCACCACGGACATCGACCGCCTCGCCAACGCGATGCGCGAGGCGGTGCCCCAGCTCGCCATCGGTGTGGTGTGGGTGGTGCTGCTGCTGGGCGGACTGGTCGTCACCGCTCCGCCGCTGGGCGCGGCCGTGCTGCTGGCCCTGCCGCTGCTGGTGGTCGGCTGCCGCTGGTACTTCCGGCGGGCGCCGTCCGCCTACCGCTCGGAGGCCGCGGGATACGCCGCGGTGGCCGCCGCGCTCGCCGAGACGGTCGACGCCGGCCGCACCGTGGAGGCGCACCGGCTGGGCGAACGCCGCATCGCCCTGTCGGAGCGGCGCATCAAGGAGTGGACGGCCTGGGAGCGCTACACGCTGTGGCTCCGGTCGGTGCTGTTCCCGGTCGTCAACATCACCCATGTGACGGTGCTCGCCTCCGTACTGATGGTCGGCGGCGTCTTCGTGCTCCAGGGCTGGATGGGGGTCGGCCAGCTCACGACGGGCGCCCTCATCGCGCAGATGCTCGTCGATCCGGTGGGGCTGATCCTGCGCTGGTACGACGAGTTGCAGGTGGCACAGGTGTCGATCGCCCGGCTGGTCGGCGTCCGCGACATCGAGCCGGACGCCGGGGACGCCTCGCTGGCTCCCGACGGACGGAAGGTGCACGCGGACCGGGTGCACTTCGGCTACCGCGAGGGCGTCGACGTGCTGCGCAAGGTCTCCCTGGAGGTCGAACCGGGCACCCGGCTGGCCCTGGTCGGACCCTCGGGCGCCGGCAAGTCCACGCTGGGCAGGCTCCTCGCCGGTATCTACGCCCCCCGGGACGGCCGGATCACCCTCGGTGGCGCCGAACTGTCCCGGATGCCCGCCGAGGACGTCCGCTCCCACGTCGCCCTGGTCAACCAGGAGCACCACGTCTTCGTGGGCTCGCTGCGCGACAACCTGCTGCTGGCGCGCACCGACGCCGCGGACGCCGAGCTGTGGGCGGCGCTGGGCGCCGTCGACGCGGACGGCTGGGCCCGCGCGCTCGACGACGGCCTGGACACCGAGGTCGGCTCCGGCGGACTCGCGCTGACACCGGCCCAGGCTCAGCAGATCGCGCTGGCCCGCCTGGTCCTGGCCGATCCGCACACCCTGGTCCTGGACGAGGCGACCTCGCTCCTCGACCCGCGCGCGGCCCGGCATCTGGAACGGTCCCTGGCCCGTGTCCTGGACGGGCGCACCGTCGTGGCCATCGCCCACCGGCTCCACACCGCCCATGACGCGGACGTGATCGCCGTGGTCGAGGACGGCCGGGTCAGCGAGCTGGGCAGTCACGACGAGCTGGTCGCGGCGGACGGCGCCTACGCGGCGCTGTGGCGCTCCTGGCACGGCTGAGGCGTCCGGGGTGCCGCGCGTGGAGCCGTCGCCGACACGGCGGGCACCACGCGCGGCGTGTGCGGCGCGGGTCGCGGTGACGGCGGTGTGCGCGTCGGCATCGGCAGTGGCGGCGGGCGCGTGGTCCGGGGGCGCCGGGGAGACCTGGCCGGTCCCGGCGGGCGCACGGCCGGGGCGGGGCGGCCGTGCCGTTGCGCGGTGCCGAACAGGGGTGGAAGTCTGGGAGGTGGAAGCGGCTCGGGGAGCGCCCGGGGACCGTCCGGTTCGAGCCGGGCGGAGCGAGAACGGGCCCGTCCCCAGCACCTGGAGGTACCCGTGGACAGCGCCGACGGATGGGGAGACGACGTCTACCAGCCCGATGACAGCTCCGAGGTCCGGGAGGACACGGGAGTCCTCGACTCGGAGGACACGCTGGTGAACGACGGTGTCGAGGACCCCCTGGACCGCGGTTGGTCCCCTCCCGAGCGGCCGTGGGCCGTGGAGCACACCGGTGTGACCGCGGCCGAGCGCGTCCAGGGCGAGACCCTGGACCAACGGCTCTCGGAGGAGCTGCCCGATCTCGCCGCGCCGGACGGCGACGGCATCGGTGACTGCGACGGCTCCGACGGGGAACTCCTGGACAACGAGGTCGGTGCCGGCCGCTCCGGCCGGCTCGTCGCGCCCGACGAGGGTGTGCACGAGGACGAGGAGAGCGCGCTGGTCGCCACGGACGTGGGTATCGACGGGGCGGCCGCCTCCGCCGAGGAGGCCGCGATGCACGTCGTCGACGAGGACTCCCTGTAGGACAGGACTCGTCGCCCGCACCCCGTCGCCGCCGCTCTCCGGGCCACCGCCGTACGACGAGGAGCATCCATGCAGCAGGACAAGCACCCCGACTACCACTCCGTGGTCTTCCGCGACCGGGCCGCCGGCTACGCCTTCCTCACCCGGTCGACCGCGTCCAGTGACGAGACCATCGACTGGGACGACGGGGAGACGTACCCGGTGGTGGACGTGGAGATCTCCTCGGAGAGCCACCCCTTCTACACCGGCAAGGCCCGCACGGTCGACTCCGAGGGCCGGGTCGCCCGGTTCGAACGCCGCTACGGCGGCGGTTCCGGCCAGGGCTGAGGCCGCGGAGGGGAGCGGAGCCGGGGGCCGGGCGGGGAAAGCGGCCGACAAGACTCGTGGAGACCCGGCCCGCCGTCCGTGCGGGGGCCGGGCACGAGAGGCCGCCGGGCCCGGCGAACAGCTCAGATGACGTTCAGCGCCGCCGCGCAGCCCACTCCGCCGAGCACCATGAACACCGGCATCAGCACCTTGAGCTCGACCCAGCTGCCCGCCCGGAACCGCATCGCCTTGGGCGGCCCGATCGGGTACCAGCGCCTGCGGCCCACCGGTATCGGCCACAGGATCGGGCATCCGGAGACGGTCAGCGCGTCCCCGATGTCGTGCACCAGCGCGCCCAGCACGATCGGCAGCCCCAGCCACAGGTACTCCTGGCCCGGCGCCGTGAACAGCCAGTCGGAGCCGTTGCCCGGCTTGTCCAGGATCCCGGCGAGGATCCAGGCGCTCGTCCCGGCCAGCAGCCACACCAGGACGTCGCTGCTGGAGCCGCGGGCCGCCCGCCACAGCAGCCCCTCGATGGCCAGGACCATGTGGGCGAAGAGGATCGCGAGGACCGCCCAGCGCCCGCCGGTGATCGCCGCGACGGAGGCACCGCCACCGATCAGCACCGCCCAGAGCCAGGTGTGCGTGAGCGTGCGGTGACCGCCGGAACGGCGCGGGTCGCCCTTCTTGCGCGTCGCCTTGTAGGCGGCGTAGGAGAGCTTGTCCACGATCTCGCAGAGCCAGCGCGACAGCGGACCGAAGGCGTGCGAGATGGTGGCGGCCTTGTGGTCCAGGTCGGGGGCGAGAGCCGCCCCGGCACAGATCAGCGCGCCGACCAGCACGACCGGCCAGGGCATCGGGTGGTCCATCGCCGCGGCCGCCGCCCCGACGCCCAGCCAGGCTGCGGCGCCCGACAGTGAGTGTGCTGGTCCCATCATGGCCGTTCCCCGCCCCGTTCGTCGTGTGCCGTCGTCCAGTCGGACCGGTGTGCTGACACCGCGTCGGCGACACAGCGTAGCGGTCGTGATCTTCGCTCGGGCAGCCGATTCCCGTTGGGGCCGGGCGGCCAGGCAAGATGGGTGCGTGACCCTCATCGATCAGCTGCCGCCGACCGCCGACCCCGACGCCCTCTACGAAGCCTTCGAGTCGTGGGCCCAGGAGCGGGGTCTCACGCTCTACCCGCACCAGGAGGAGGCGCTGATCGAGGCGGTCTCCGGGGCGAACGTGATCGTGTCCACGCCCACCGGGTCCGGCAAGAGCATGATCGCCGCCGGTGCGCACTTCGCCGCCCTGGCCCGGGACGAGGTCACCTTCTACACCGCTCCGATCAAGGCGCTGGTGTCGGAGAAGTTCTTCGAGCTGTGCAAGCTGTTCGGCACCGAGAACGTCGGCATGCTCACCGGCGACGCCTCCGTGAACGCGGACGCGCCCGTCATCTGCTGCACCGCCGAGGTGCTGGCGTCCATCGCGCTGCGCGACGGCAAGGACGCCGACGTCGGCCAGGTCGTCATGGACGAGTTCCACTTCTACGCGGAACCGGACCGCGGCTGGGCCTGGCAGATCCCGCTGCTGGAACTGCCGCAGGCCCAGTTCGTCCTGATGTCGGCGACACTCGGCGACGTCTCCTTCTTCGAGAAGGACCTCGCCCGCCGCACCGGCCGCCCCACGGCCGTGGTCCGCTCGGCGACCCGCCCGGTGCCCCTGTCGTACGAGTACCGGCGCACCCCGCTCACCGAGACGCTCACGGAGCTGTTGCAGGCACGGCAGGCGCCCGTGTACATCGTGCATTTCACCCAGGCCCAGGCGGTGGAGCGGGCCCAGGCGCTGATGAGCATCAACATGTGCTCGCGCGAGGAGAAGGAGCAGATCGCCGAGCTGATCGGCAACTTCCGTTTCACCACCAAGTTCGGCCGCAACCTCTCCCGGTACGTCCGGCACGGGATCGGGGTCCACCACGCCGGCATGCTGCCCAAGTACCGGCGGCTGGTGGAGAAGCTGGCCCAGGCCGGTCTGCTGAAGGTGATCTGCGGTACGGACACCCTCGGTGTGGGGGTCAACGTCCCGATCCGCACCGTGCTGTTCACGGCGCTCACCAAGTACGACGGCAGCCGGGTGCGGACCCTGCGGGCCCGGGAGTTCCACCAGATCGCGGGCCGTGCCGGACGCGCGGGCTTCGACACGGAGGGCTTCGTCGTCGCGCAGGCCCCCGAGCACGTCATCGAGAACGAGAAGGCGCTCTCCAAGGCGGGCGACGACCCGAAGAAGCGCCGCAAGGTCGTCCGCAAGAAGGCCCCGGAGGGGTTCGTCGCCTGGTCGGACACCACCTTCGACAAGCTCATCGCCTCCGAGCCGGAGCCCCTGACGTCCCGTTTCCGGGTGACGCACACCATGCTGCTGTCGGTGATCGCGCGGCCCGGCAACGCCTTCGAGGCGATGCGGCATCTGCTGGAGGACAACCACGAGCCGCGCAAGCAGCAGTTGCGGCACATCCGGCGGGCCATCGCCATCTACCGCTCGCTGCTGGACGGCGGCATCGTCGAGAAGCTCGACCGGCCGGACGCCGAGGGCCGGATCGTCCGCCTCACGGTCGACCTCCAGCAGGACTTCGCGCTGAACCAGCCGCTGTCCACCTTCGCCCTGGCCGCCTTCGAGCTGCTGGACCCCGAGTCGCCGTCCTACGCGCTGGACATGGTGTCCGTCGTGGAGTCCACGCTGGACGACCCGCGGCAGATCCTGGCCGCCCAGCAGAACAAGGCGCGCGGTGAGGCCGTGGCCGCGATGAAGGCGGACGGCGTCGAGTACGAGGAGCGGATGGAGCGCCTCCAGGACGTCAGCTACCCCAAGCCGCTGGAGGAGCTGCTCTTCCACGCCTACGACACCTACCGCAAGAGCCACCCGTGGGTCGGTGACCATCCGCTGTCGCCCAAGTCCGTGGTCCGGGACATGTACGAGCGGACGCTGTCCTTCACCGAGCTGGTCTCCCTCTACGAGCTGGCGCGGACCGAGGGCATCGTGCTCCGCTACCTGGCCAGCGCCTACAAGGCCCTGGAGCACACCGTCCCGGACGACCTGAAGTCCGAGGACCTCCAGGACCTGATCGCCTGGCTGGGCGAGATGGTGCGCCAGGTCGACTCCAGCCTGCTGGACGAGTGGGAGCAGCTGGCCAACCCGGCGGAGATGACCGCGGAGGAGGCGCAGGAGAAGGCCGACCAGGTCAAGCCGGTCACCTCCAACGCGCGCGCCTTCCGCGTCCTGGTCCGCAACGCGCTGTTCCGCCGGGTGGAACTCGCCGCCCTCGACCAGGTCGCGGAACTGGGCGAGATGGACGCCGAGTCCGGGTGGGACGAGGAGGCGTGGGGCGAGGCCATGGACCGCTACTGGGACGAGTACGAGGACCTGGGTACCGGTCCGGACGCCCGCGGCCCGAAGCTGCTGGTGATCAAGGAGGAGCCGGAGCACGGGCTGTGGCGGGTGCGGCAGATCTTCGACGACCCGAACGGCGATCACGACTGGGGCATCAGCGCGGAGGTCGACCTGGCCGCTTCGGACGCCGAGGGCCGTGCGATCGTGCGGGTGACCGCCGTCGGACAGCTGTGAACCGGCTCCGGTCCTCGGGTGGCACCCGCCCCGCAGCCGTGAACACAGGAGAATCGCGCCCATGACGAACCCGGCCGAGAGGCTTGTCGATCTGCTCGACCTGGAGCAGATCGAGGTCAACATCTTCCGCGGCCGCAGCCCGCAGGAGTCCCTGCAACGGGTCTTCGGCGGGCAGGTGGCCGGGCAGGCTCTGGTGGCCGCCGGGCGTACCACGGACAGCGACCGCCCGGTGCACTCCCTGCACGCGTATTTCCTGCGCCCCGGCCGTCCGGGGGTGCCGATCGTGTACCAGGTGGAGCGGGTGCGGGACGGGCGGTCCTTCACGACGCGCCGGGTCACCGCGGTGCAGCAGGGCCGCACGATCTTCAATCTGACCGCCTCCTTCCACCAGCCCGAACAGGGCAGTTTCGATCATCAGTTGCCGCCGGCCCGCAAGGTGCCGTCGCCGGAGTCCCTGCCGACGGTCGCCGACGAGGTCCGCGAGCACCTGGGCGCGCTGCCGGAGCAGTTCGAGCGCATGGCGCGCCGCCAGCCCTTCGACATCCGGTATGTGGACCGGTTGCGCTGGACCGCCGAGGAGGTCGAGGACGCCGAACCGCGCAGCGCGGTGTGGATGCGCGCGGTCGGTCCGCTCGGCGACGATCCGCTCGTGCACACCTGTGCGCTGACGTACGCCAGTGACATGACGCTGCTGGACGCCGTGCGCCTGCCGATCGAGCCGCTCTGGGGTCCGCGCGGTTTCGACATGGCGTCGCTGGACCACGCCATGTGGTTCCACCGGCCGTTCCGGGCGGACGAGTGGTTCCTGTACGACCAGGAGTCACCGATCGCGACGGGCGGGCGGGGGCTGGCCCGCGGGCGCATCTACGACACCGAGGGGCGTCTGCTGGTGTCCGTCGTCCAGGAGGGTCTGTTCCGCCCGGTGTGACCCTCGCGCGCCGACGCACCGACGCACCGCCGGGCCTCCGGTGTGGCGCGGGCCGCGGACGCGTCACGGCTCGCGGGTCAGGCCCCTCTGCGGAACAGCCGTCCGAGCAGTCCGGGCGAGCGTCGTGCGGACCGCTGCCCAGGGCGGCGTCCGGACCGCTGCCGGGCGGGCTCGGGCGGACGGCGTCGCTCCGGAGCGTGCCGTCGGCTGTCGAGGGCGGGACGCCGGTCGGCGGCTCGCCGCCGGTCTCCGAGCGGACGTCGGCCGGAGCCCGGCCCCGGCACAAGGTGACGGGATGCCGGATCGGCGGGGTGCGGCGCCGGGCGCGGTGCGGGCCGCTGGGCGCGGGCTTCCCGCATCGATTGCGCCAAGTCGGCCCGGAGCCAGGCGATCTCATCGGCGTCCTGCGCCGTGGAGAGGTGCTCGACCAGGTCGGCGGCGGGCGAACCGGGCGCGCCGTGCGGCTGCGGCCGGGTCCGGTGGCGGTTCAGATGGGCGCGTTCATAGGGATCGGGGACGATCTCCGAGATCTGGAGCGGGTCGAGCAGTGACGCCGGGGCCGCCGCCTGTGCCCAGGGGTCGTCGGCGGCCTGCCGGAGCAGGAAGCCCAGATGCCGTCCGCGCCAGTTGCGCGGGCGCAGGTCCACGCCCGCGTCCAACTGGTCCCGCAGCGTCTCGGCCAGCGGCCGGGTCAGCAGCGAGGTGTTCTTCTCGTCGGCCGCGAACTGCCGCAGTTCGTCGGCGAGATACAGCCAGACGACGGCCCGGTACCGATTGAGGTAGAACGCGACGGGCACGAGCAGGCCCAGCCGGGCCAGGCGGGTGAACCGGACCGTGGTCATCCGCATGATCTCCGCGGCCTGCCTGGTGCCCACCGCCTCCACCCGATCGCGCAGCGCCTGCGGAAAGCCTTCCTGCGCCCGGAGCCGCTCGATCTCGGCTCGCTCCACGCGGCAGCCGCCTCCGCCGTCGTCGGCGAGCGTCCGGATGTGGCCGAGGCCCACGGCGAGTTCGAACTCGCGGCGCTTCAGTCCCAGTTCACTGGCGGCTCGGCTCCGGCCGATGGACGCGCCGGGGTTCCCGGAGGCCGGCTGGAGGGCGGATGCGGACTCGTGCGTGATGGTGGTGCCGGACATGTTTCCCCCGTGAGTGAGTTGCTCGCGCCTGCCGCGCTCGCACACCGAAAACCGTAGCCGGAACCGCGCATTTCGGCGCAAGCCTGTGGATAACTCACGAGTGACCCGCGAACACGCTGGTCAGAGGTCGGTGGTGGGGGGACGCTCGGGTTGGCGAGTGGCGACGTCGAGATGCTCGCCGACCCTGTTCACCAGCCGGGTCATCTCGTAGGCGATCAGGCCGATGTCGGCCTCGGCGCTGCTGAGGACGCACAGGCAGCTGCCCGCGCCGGCGGCGGTCACGAACAGCACCGCGTCGTCGAACTCGACCATCGTCTGCCGTACCGTCCCCGCGCCGAAATGGCGTCCGGACCCTTTGGCGAGGCTGTGCAGGCCGGACGCGACGGCGGCCAGGTGCTCCGCGTCCTCGCGGCGCAGGCCCGTGCTGGCTCCGGTGACCAGTCCGTCGGTGGACAGGACCAGGGCATGCCGGACGTCCCCCACCCGCTCGGTCAGGTCGTCCAGCAGCCAACCGAGTGTGCGGTTGTGCTCCATGATCTGTTCGCCCCCCACGCATCGTCTCCTCCAGATCGGAGGATCTCCCGCCAGCCTTCCCCACTGTTCCTGCCCCGGCAAGCAGGATGGGGGCATGGCACAGAAGATGACCGACGAGGAATGGCGGGCGTTCGTCTCGCACGGCACCCGCACCGGCAAGCTGTCGACCGTCCGGGCCGACGGAAGCCCGCATGTGGCGCCGATCTGGTTCCTGCTCGACGGGGACGACGTGGTCTTCAACACCGGGAAGGAGACGGTGAAGGGGCGCAATCTGGTGCGGGACGGCCGGTTCGCGCTCTGTGTGGACGACGACCGGCCGCCGTTCACCTTCGTGGTGGTGCAGGGCCGGGCCCGGCTGTCCGAGGACCTGGACGAGGTCCGGCACTGGGCGGCCCGGATCGGCGCCCGCTACATGGGCGAGGAGCGCGCCGAGGAGTTCGGGGAACGCAACGGCGTACCGGGAGAGCTTCTGGTCCGGGCCGCGATCGACAAGGTCGTGGCGGTGCGGGACCTCGCCGACTGATTCCGGCCGGTGCCGGGCGATCCCCGATACCGGCCGGTGCCGGGTGGTCCCCCGATTCCGGCCGATACCCGGTGGTCCTGATTCCTGCTGAGGCCGTGCTTCCGGCTGATCCGCGCGGATCCCGGCCCGGACCGGGGCGCCTCCGCCCGTCGGCCCTGTCGGCCGTCCCCGGCACGCCTGCGCGGGGTGCGGGATCATGCCGTGCATGAGTGACGACATCACGCACGTCCAGGAGTTCTTCACCGCCCGCGCCGCGGACTGGGACAGCAGGTTTCCCGACGACGGCCCCGCCTATGCCGCCGCCGTCGCCGAGCTGGGACTCGGCGACGGCGACCGCGTGCTCGACGCGGGGTGCGGGACCGGGCGCGCGCTGCCGCCGCTGCGCGCCGCCGTGGGAGTGTCGGGTGTGGTCGTGGGCGCCGATGCCACACCGGCGATGCTGGAGGCCGCGGTACGGGCCGGCCGTGACCGTGAGGGGCGGCTGCTGCTGGCCGATGTCGGCGCGCTGCCGTTCCGGACGGATTCGTTCGACGCCGTCTTCGCGGCCGGTCTCGTCGCGCATCTGCCGCGTCCCGCCGAGAACCTGCGGGAGTTGCGGCGCGTGGTGCGGCCCGGTGGCACGCTGGCGTTGTTCCATCCGATCGGTCGGGCGGCGCTCGCGGCGCGTCAGGGGCGCCGGATCACCCCGGACGACCTGCGCGCGGAAGACCGTCTCCGCCCGCTGCTGGCCGGATCGGGGTGGCGCATGACGTCGTACGTCGACGAGGACGCCCGCTTCCTGGCGCTGGCCGTCCGGGAGGACTGACCCGCCGTCCCGCGCCCCGGGCAGGGTGCGGCGTACCGGCCACCGGCCGGGCCCCGCTCACAGCGTTCCGGCGACGGCTGCCGCGAACATTCCGGGGTTGTCGAACATGATGTTGTGGCCCGCGTCCGGCACGCTCACCACCCGTACGCCCGCCTCCTCCAGACCGCTCCTGCTCGGCAGTTCGCCGCTCAGCTCCCCCTGGAGGCAGAGGCGGTCCACGGGGAGGCGCACAAGCATGTCGCGCATCGTGGGTCGGGTGCCTCGGCGGAGCGCCACCGCACTGCGGTGCAGTGCGCGCGGGTCGGTGAGCCGCAGGGTCGCGGGCCACACGGGACCCGCCTGGAGCAGCACGCGCGCGTGGCCGCCGTCGACGAACGCCTCCTCGTCGAAGGAGCCGATGATGCTGCTGCCCGCGCTCACCGGTGGGAGCGGGTCCAGATTGGGCTCGGCGAGGACCAGCCGGGAGACGAGGTCGGGCCTGCGGTGGGCGAGCACGATCGCGACGGCCCCGCCCATGCTGTGGGCGACCAGTTCGGCGCCGGTCAGTTCCGCCTCGTCCAGTGCGCGGGCCACGGCGTCCGCGTGCTCCTCCAGGGTGTAGCCGAAATCGGCGGGCCGGTCGCTGATGCCGTGTCCGGGCAGGTCGACGAAGAGGCTGCGCCGCCCGACGACTCCGGGGCGGGCCGCGATGTGCGCGTGGTAGACGGACGAGACCGAGCCGAGTCCGTGCACGTACACGCGCGCGGGCTCGGCGCCCGGTGCCTCGGTCCAGCGGATCATGCTGCCCGCACCGTCGAACTCGGCCTGTCTCATGTCACCCTCCGCGCATCGCGACACCGGCACGTCCGGCACCCCTCAAGGAGCATACATCGGTAACGAGGTATTACCTGATCGATGTATAGAGGGAGCGTTGTACAGCTGATGTGTTGTACCTGGAGTGCGATGTACCGCGGATGTGCGCGACAATGCGGGGATGCTGGAGCTGGCCATCCTCGGATTTCTTCACGACGCCCCCCTGCACGGCTATGAGCTGCGCAAACGCATCACCGCGCTGACGGGTCATGTACGGCCCGTCGCCGAGAGCACGCTCTATCCCGCGATCAAGCGACTGGAGAAGGCCGGCCTGCTCGAACGGGCCACCGAGCCGGGGGCCGTGGCGGCACCGCGCCACGTCCTCACGCTCACCGACGAGGGCAGGCGCGAACTGCGCCGCCGCCTCGCCGAACCGGTCCAGCAGGACATCACGGACGAGAACCGCTGGTTCACCGTCCTGGCCTTCCTCAGGCACCTGGACGATCCGGGCGACCAGGCGGCCGTCCTGCGGCGCAGACTGAGCTTCCTGGAGACCCCTTCGAGCTTCTTCTACGAGGGCGACCGGCCGCTGCGGGCCGAAGAACTCGGCGACCCCTTCCGGCGTGGCATCCTCACCGTCGCGCGGGCCACCAGCCAGGCGGAACTGGCATGGCTGCGCACCACGATCGGCTCACTGGACGACGCCGTCGGCTGAGCCACCGGCGTGCCGCACCGGACAGCCCCGCAGGCCGGGGACGGGACGGGTGCCGAGGTCGGCCACCCGGTAGCCGTCCGGGTAGCTCTTGATCTCCCAGTTCTGCCGCGCGAAGTGCGGCGCGCCGCGCGGCGGCAGCAGTCTGACGGCCCGGCCCCGGGCGCGCACCGCGCCACGTACGAGGCGGCGGGTCATGGCGGTCGGCGGGTCGTAGCGGAACGCCTCCAGCAGCGGCTCGTCGAGCAGGGCCAGGGTGGCACGGCGCAGCAGCGGAGCGAGGGGGCGCGGGTACCAGGAGGCCATCAGACCGAGTGTGGCGTCGGAGACCGTCCGCGCCCGCTCGTCCCAGCCGAAATGGGCCTTCTCGTAGGCGTCGAGGTGCGCCTCGAACTCCTCGTACGACTCGGGGATGTCCTTGATGCCCATGTGCCGCCCGAGCGTGCGGTAGTGGACGGCGGCGGCCACGGTCTCGTGCCGGGACAGCCTGCGCCAGCCGTAGGCGTCGATCCACCGCTTGGGCATCACGACGAACGTGCACAGCACATAGCGCATGTCGTCGTTGCCGATGTCGTAGCTGCGGTGCATCTGGTTGATGCGCCGGATGGCGGTGCGGCCGCGTTCACCGGCGAATCCGTGCTCGATGACGGTGTCGAGGAGCAGCGCCGTGTCGTCGTACCGCTTCTGGGAGCGCTCCGTGAGTTCGGCCGTCTCGGCGAGCAGCCGGCCGATGCTCGGGACGGCGTACGTCCGGTAGAGGGCCAGTTCCAGGGCGCGGGTGAAGTCCCAGGGGAACTCGTACACCGCGGTCAGCCGGTGGATCTCCGTCGCCTCGGTCACCGGATCCATCCGGCGGATCTGCTCGAGCCGGTCGAACCGCTTCGCCACTGCGCACCCCTCCTGCCGTCCGTGCCCCAACTCTACTGTGCGTAGCCACAGATGGACCATCCGTGTCGGCACCCTGCGCCCGGTGCGGCACCCGAGGGGCACCGGGGCGGCCGTTTCGTCCCTTACGGGGTGGAAAACCGCAGGTCCGTGCTGGTGACTGGACTCGTGACAACCTCCTGGCCCGCCCACTAGGGTGCGCGCCGTTGGACGAACCGATGGGGAGGCTGGGATGGCCGGGACGGACGAGGAAGCCGTCGCCGCCGCGGACGACGCGCTCTATGTGCTGACGGCGGTGCTGCTGACGCCCGCGCAGTTCCCGAGCGTGCTGGGCGACGACTATCCGGAAGCCTGTGCGGCGCTCGGCCTGGCCCCGCTGGTGGACGGGTACGGGCTGGTGCTCGGTCAGGACGGCGCCGGGGCGCGGTGGACCGTGGTCGTCGACGACGTGTCACTGGTGGCGGTGGCCATCGCGTCCTGGGACTGCGGCATGGAGTACGACCTGTCGCCCGGGGAGCGCACGGTGGTCGCCGCCCTGCCGGGCTGGCCGCTCGACGTGGCCGTCGCGGCACCCGGCGTGCCCGCGCCGCACGATCCCGCCCGCGACGCGGGGGACGGCCCCTTGCTGACGCCACCGGACACCAGCGTCTGGGGGCCCGCCCAGCGCCGTCTGGGCGCCGATGAGATCGCCCTGCGCTGGACGGCGTGGCGGGAGCAGATCGACGACGCCACGTACTTCGCCCCGGCCGGGGGAAGCCGACCGGAGGGGGGCGAACCCGAGGAGACCGCCCAGGGGCGGGGCTCCGGTCTGGGCCGCGAGCCCGGGGAGGGACCGGCGCCCGAGCGGGACCCGGAGACGGGCCCAGGGGCCGAGGGCGGGGGCGGGGGCGGGGGCGGGGGCGGCGAAAGCGTGGCGGACGGGACCGCGCAGGACGCCCCCATGGGGCATCGCGGTGTCCGGCGTGCCCTGGCGGAGGCCCACGCGTACGTGGACTCTCCGCCGCCGCTGGGCCGGGTCAGGTCGTCCTTCGCTCCGGGTGAGGCGCGGACCCTGCGTGCGGACGGACCGGGCTGGTCGATGGTGGCCCGGACCGACGACATCGCCTTCGTACTCCTCGACGAGGAGCCCGGCGAGGTGCTGCCGGTGGGCCGGGGACCGGAGTTGCCCCGTCTGCTGGAGGCCCTCGACCGGCTGGCGGTACGCCCCAGCTGACCCCCTCGTGCGACCAGGTTCGCACCCCGGGGGCGCCATCACCCATGACGCCCCCGGCAGACCTCCCCGGACGCCCGTATCGCGAGCATTCCGTGGTGGCTCGTCCACCGACGTATGTCTTGAATCACCACAGCGACCCGCTCTGGCATATGGCGCCGACCCATGGAGTTGGCGGGAGCGGACCCCGCACGATGGGGCGGCTCCGGGCCCGCACCTCCTCGTGCGCCGGCCCGAGCACCGCCTTTGTTCCCGTCCCCTCCGGAGGTCGTCGTGCGTCTGTCCCGTGGAGTCCCGCTCGCCGCCGCCGCGCTGCTGACCGGCATCGCCGCCTCGCCCGCCCCGGTGGCCGCCGCGACCGGTCCCGACGGCCACTGCGGGCACGGGAACCGGCTGCGGGTGCCGGGCGCGGCCTTCGCGCAGACGGCGTGTCTGCCCGATCTGACCACCACGGGACTCGCCGGAACCTCCTACACGGACATGGCCGACCAGGCCGGGCTGACCGCCCGGGACACGCGTGTGCCTTCCGGGGTGCCCGGTGTGCAGATCGACGGCTATTTCCCGGACTCCTCGCACTTCAACACCACGCACGGGTGGCGGCACGACGCGCAGTTCGTGATCCGGCTGCCGGACCACTGGAACGGCGGTCTGGTGGTCACCGGAGCGCCGGGCACACGCAAGCAGTACGCCACGGACAAGGCCATCTCGGACCAGGTGCTGGCTCAGGGCTACGCCTATGCCGCCACGGACAAGGGCAACAGTTCGGCCGACTTCTACCGCGACGGAGTCCGGCCCGGCGACGCGGTCGCCGAGTGGAACACGCGCACCACCCAGCTCACGCGCGCGGCACGCGGTGTGCTCACCGAACGGTACGGCCGCGCACCGCGCCGGACGTACATGACCGGCATGTCCAACGGCGGATACCTCACGCGCTGGCAACTGGAACACCATCCGGAGCTGTACGACGGCGGTGTGGACTGGGAGGGCGCCCTGTGGACGGCGGGCGGTCCGAACCTGCTCACCTCGCTGCCCGCCACCGTGGCCCGGTCCCTGGGGTCGGCCGGTGACTCGGCGCTGTACGCCGTGGGGTTCGCGCCCCGGTCGGAGTTCCTGTGGCCGTACCACGAGCAGGCGTACTGGGGGGTGACGCAGAAGATCTACCGGGCCGAGTTCGACCCCGGCTACGACCCGGCCTGCCCGGGAACGTCGGCCGGGAGCACGCCGGAGCAGGTCCTGGCGCCGTGCCCCTCCGACGCCGCCTACGACTACGCCGCGCGTCCCGCCTCGGTGCACCGGGCGGTGGCCCGGGTCGCACTGACCGGGCGGATCGGCAGGCCGCTGATCACCCTGCACGGTGACCTGGACTCGCTGCTTCCCCGGGCCGCGGACTCCGACGTGTACGCGCGCATGGTCGACGCGAGCGGCCGGGGCGCTCTGCACCGGTACTACAGGATCGAGGGCGGCACGCACGTCGACGGGCTGTACGACACCTTTCCGGACCGGCTGCGGCCGATCCTGCCCTGTTACCGGTCCGCTTTCGAGGCTCTGGCGGCGTGGGTGGAGCACGGTGTGCGGCCGCCCGCGGACCGGACCGTCGGCAGGCCCGCGAGCGGTGATGTGGTCGACTCCTGCGCCCTGGACGGAAGGGCGCCCGGACACTAGGACCGCGGCCGGCGGATCAGCGGTCGAGCTCCTTGCGGGTGACGCGGCGCAGCCGACGACGCTGGGAGGGGTCCAGCGCGAGGTAGGCGGCGGCCGGGACACCCAGGACGATCAGGAGCACGGCCCAGAAGGGCAGCCAGATCCACAGGATCAGGCCGACCGCCACGCCGCCCGCGGCGATCTTCGCTTTCTTCGACATCTGTCGCCTCCTTCGCGGCCACTGCCGCTCTCTGTCGTGAAAACGGCTCCGCCGCTCCGGCGGTTCCGGTCCGTGACCCTGAGAAGCCCCTGAGACATCCCTGAGCCGCGCCCCTACGGGTCGCCTCGGGCCCTGGGTTCCCCCGTCGTCACCCCATACTGCCTGCGCGGTCCGTGCGATGCTGCCTGCGCGGTCCCTGCGCCCGTGCGGTCCGGCCGGTGGCGCCGCGAGAGCCCGTGCACCGGCCCCGCCTACTCCACCCTCAGAGGCTCCCCCACCTCGTACAGATGACGCAGGGCCTGGCGGTAGGAGTCGACGAGGCCGGTCTCCGTGTAGGAGATGCCGAGGTCCTGGCAGTGGGCGCGGACCAGGGGCTGGGCGAGCCGCAGGTGCGGGCGCGGCATGCTCGGGAACAGGTGGTGCTCGATCTGGTAGTTGAGGCCGCCGAGGAACCAGTCCGTCAGGACACCGCCCCGGATGTTGCGCGAGGTGAGCACCTGGCGGCGCAGGTGCCCCCAGCCCTCGCCGTCCGGATCCGGCATCTCCATGCCCTTGTGGTTGGGCGCGAAGGACAGTCCCAGGTGCAGGCCGAACAGTGCCTGGTGCACGGCGGCGAACGCCAGGGCCTTCGCCGGGGACAGGACGATGAGCAGCAGCGCCGCGTACCCCACGACATGGGCCACGAGGAGCGCGCCCTCCACGAGGCGTTCCCGGGGCGACTGGCGGCGCAGGTCCTTGAAGCCGTGCACCTTGAGGGCCACGCCTTCGAGGAGGGTGAGCGGGAAGAACAGCCAGGCCTGGTTCCGGGTGAGCCAGCGGCGGAAGCCCTGCCGGACACCGGCCTGTTCGCCGGTGAAGACCAGTACGTCGGCGGCGACGTCCGGGTCCTTGTCACGGTGGTTGGGGTTGGCGTGGTGGCGGTTGTGCTTGGCGTTCCACCACGAGTAGCTCAGGCCGAGCAGCAGGTTGCCGTGCACCAGGCCGATCACCCGGCTGACCGCCTTGTCGCCGCTGATCTGCGCGTGTCCGGCGTCGTGGCCGATGAACGCGGTGCGGGCGAAGAGCACGGCGAACGGCACCGCCAGGAGCAGCGCCCACCAGGAGTCGCCCACGAGGAAGAGTCCCGCGACGACCGCCGCGAGGGCCAGCGCGTTGCCGGCGACGACGCGCGCGTACCACCCGTGCCGTCGCCCCAGCAGTCCCCGGTCCTTGACGGTGCGCAGCAGGGGGGCGAACTCGCTGCCGGCGGCGGACCCGCCGGCCCTCTCCTCGATGCCGTCCACGACGGCTGCGGCGGGCTGGGGCATGGCGGGGTCTCCGGTCTCTCGGCAACAGCCTGACCTGAGAAAACGTAGGGATCGAAGCCCTGTCCCGGCCATGGCGCCAACACCCCGGCCCGCAGGGGGGCCGCCTCCCCGCGGGCCGGGGGAACACCCCCGCAGGCGCCGGGGGGCCAGCGACACCACGGCAGGCCATGTCCACGTCACCGGCGCCTTGGTCCCGGTCGGCCTCCGACGTGCTGTACCCTCGGCGGCCGACCCCCAGTAGTCAAATTTGAGGAATCGCCATCACCGTGCAGCGGACTTCCCCGGCGACACCGTCCGACCTCTCCGAACTCGCCCGTTGCTGCGCCGTGTTCCTGCCCGCGGACCCCGCGCGCTCCGGCCGGGTCGCCTTCTGGTGTCCCGACGGCTCGACTCCCCCGGCTCCCCCGGCTCCCGTCCCGACATCCGTGACCGAGCTGACGGTCGTCGTCCCCCGCGAGGGCGGGGTCGCTCCGGTGACCGTACCCGCCGTCGTCCTTCCCCTGCGCTCGGCGCTGCCGGTGCTCACGCACGCGCGTGCCGGTGGTCCGGGGCACCGCGCCGCCGCCTTCTGGGGCGCGGCGGCCGTACTGGGCCTGCACTTCACGGCGCGCGGCCTGCTGCTGCCGGGACTGTCGGCGGCCGACCACGATGCCTGGCGCGCGGCGCCCCTCCTGGGCGAGGACGCGGAGCGGGTCGGCGCACTGGCCGCCGCGATGCCGCCCGAGGCGCACGCCGTACCGCTCGACGTCCCCGGGCCGCCGCGGCTGCCCGATCCCGGGCGTCTGCTGCGCGCCTTCCTGGACGCGGTCGCCGACACGCTGCCCCGCTCGCCCGCCGCGTCCCTGGTCACGGGCGGACCGGCCTACGCGGCACAGGAGCCGCAGCACCTCCCGGAGCAGCGGGCATGGGCCGCCGAGGTCGCCGCGGGCCACGACACGGGCCTGCGGATCTCCTTGCGGGTCGAGGTGAGGGGGCTGGAAGCCGCCGCCGACGACGGCCCGGCCCCCCGGTTCCGCGCGGTGCTACAGGTGCACAGTGTGAGCGGTCCCGCCTGGGTGTCCGACGCCGCGGAGGTCTGGGCCGGACCGGGCGGCCCGGCCGAGGCGTTCGGTCCCCGCGCGCGGACGGACGTCCTGCTCGCGCTGCGCCGGGCGGCCCGGTCCTGGCCCGCGCTGACACCACTGCTGTCGGCTGCCGTGCCGGACGCCGTCGAACTGGCCGACGAGGAAGTCGCCGAACTGCTCGGGGAGGGCACCCGGGCGCTCGCCGCCGCCGGGGTCGAGGTGCACTGGCCGTCGGCGACGGCCCGCGGGCTGACCTCCGGGGCGACCCTCGGACCACCGGACGGCGCGGGCGGCACACCGGGTCCCGCGCCGGGCCCCGGCGCGGCGCTGTCCGCCGACGCGCTGCTCGCCTTCGACTGGTGGTTCGCGCTGGGCGGTCAGCGGCTCACCCGCGCGGAGCTGGACCGTCTGGCGGAGGCGAACCGGCCCCTGGTGCGGTTGCGCGGCCAGTGGATGCTGGTCGACCCCGACGAGGTGCGCCGCGCCCGGGGACGGCAGGACCGGAAGGTCACCGCCGTGCAGGCGCTGGGCGCCGCCCTGACGGGCTCCGCCGAGGTCGACGGCCATCGGGTCGAGGTGCGGCCCACGGGATGGCTGGCGGCCCTGCGGGACCGGCTCACGGGCCCGCAGGCGCAGGACCCGGTGGAGCAGCCGACCGCGCTCGCCGCCCGGCTGCGCGACTACCAGGCACGCGGTCTGGGCTGGCTGGTGCGGATGACGTCGTCGGGGCTCGGCTGCTGTCTGGCCGACGACATGGGGCTCGGCAAGACGATCACCCTGATCGCGCTGCACCTGCACCGGCAGCAGGATCCCGCCACCGGCGGTCCCACCCTGGTGGTCTGCCCGACGTCGCTCATGGGCAACTGGCAGCGGGAGATCGAGAGGTTCGCGCCCGGCACGCCGGTGCGCCGCTTCCACGGTGCGCGGCGCGACCTGACCTGCCTCGCCGACGGCGAGGTCGTGCTGACCACGTACGGCACGATGCGCCTGGACGCACCGCGGCTGTCCGAGGTGCCCTGGGACATGGTCGTGGCGGACGAGGCGCAGCACGTGAAGAACCCGTACTCGGCCACGGCCCGGCAGTTGCGGACCATCGGGGCACGCGCGCGCGTGGCGCTCACCGGCACCCCCGTGGAGAACAACCTCTCCGAGCTGTGGGCGATCCTCGACTGGGCGACCCCGGGACTGCTGGGCGGCCTCGGCGCCTTCCGCACGCGCTTCGCGCAGGCCGTCGAGAACGGCCGGGACCCGGCCGCCGCCGAGCGCCTCGCACGGCTCGTCGGGCCGTTCCTGCTGCGGCGCCGCAAGTCCGACCCGGGGATCGCGCCCGAGCTGCCGCCCAAGACGGAGACCGATCACGCCGTCTCCCTCACCGCGGAGCAGACCGGGCTCTACGAGGCCCTGGTGCGCGAGACGCTCGCCGGGATCTCCGCCGCGGACGGCATGGCACGGCGCGGGCTGGTGGTGAAGCTGCTGACGGGTCTGAAGCAGATCTGCAACCATCCGGCGCAGTTCCTCAAGGAGGACCGGCCGAGGATCCCCGGGCGGTCCGGGAAGCTCGAACTGCTGGACGAACTGCTCGACACCGTCCTCGCGGAGGACGCGGCGGTGCTGGTCTTCACCCAGTACGTGCGGATGGGACGGCTGATCGAGCGGCATCTCGCGGCCCGCGGGGTGCGGTCGCAGTTCCTGCACGGCGGCACCCCTGTCGCGGAGCGTGAGGCGCAGGTCCGCCGCTTCCAGGACGGTGAGGTGCCGGTGTTCCTGCTGTCGTTGAAGGCCGCGGGCACCGGACTGAACCTCACGCGCGCGGAGCATGTCGTGCACTACGACCGCTGGTGGAACCCCGCGGTGGAGGCACAGGCCACCGACCGGGCGTACCGCATCGGCCAGAGCCGGCCCGTGCAGGTGCACCGGCTGATCGCCGAGGGCACGGTCGAGGACCGTATCGCCGCGCTGCTGCACCGCAAGCGTGATCTCGCCGACGCGGTCCTCGGGTCGGGCGAGGCCGCGTTCACCGAACTGACCGACGCCGAACTGGCCGCGCTGGTCGAGCTGCGAGGAGAGGTCCGATGAACGAGCACGCGAACGGCACGGAGCGGATCTTCGCGGCGCTGCCCCCGGCCCAGGGGCGGGGTTTCGCCCGGACGTGGTGGGGCCACGCCTGGCTGAAGGCGCTGGAGGACACCGCGCTGGAGGCCCAGCAGGTGCGTGCGGGTCGGCGTCTGGCCCGCGCGGGAGCGGTGGGCGCCGTGTCGGTGCGTCCGGGCCGGATCACGGCGGTGGTGCACGACCGGGACCGTACGGCGCACCGGGCGGACGTTCTGCTGGAGCCGCTGTCCGACGACGGGTGGGCACGTTTCCTCGATGTGGCCGTGGAGCGTTCGGGGCACCTCGCGGCCCTGCTCGACCGCGATCTGCCGCCCGAGCTGGTCGAGGACGCCGCGGCCGCGGGCATCGAACTCCTCCCGGGCATCGGTGACCTGGAGCCCCGGTGCGACTGCGGGGCCTGGGACCACTGCGGGCACACGGCGGCGCTGTGCCACCTGGTGGCGCGGCTGCTGGACGAGGATCCCCTCGTGCTGCTGCTGATGCGCGGCCGGGACGAGCGGACCCTGTTCGGTGAACTGCACGCCCGGGACGCGGCGCGGGCGGGCGAGCAGGCGCCGCCGGACGGTGTGGACGCGGCGGAGGCGTACGCCCGCGAGTCCGCCCTGCCGCCGCTGCCGCCGCCGCCCGGACCACCGGCGGGGCCGGGTCTGCCGCCGTCGCTCGGCACCGAGACGGCTCCGGCGCCCGGGGTCGATCCGGCGGCACTGGAGTTCCTGGCCGCGCGCACCGCCGCCAGAGCCCACAGGTGGCTCAGCGGGGCGGGCGACAGCGCCTCCCGGGGAGGGGCGGACGAGTTCGGCCCGACCGTCGGGCAGGACGCCGTACGCCTCGCCGCGGGCGCCTCCGAAGGCACCGCCGACGCGGGCGGTCCCGGTGAGCGCGCCCTGCTGGACCGGCTGGCCGAGGGCTCGGGGCGCAGCAGGGCACAACTCGCGCGTGCCGTGCGGGCGTGGCGGACGGGCGGCGCCGCCGGTGTGGCCGTGCTGGAGGAGGAGTGGACCGTGGACGGCGAGGCACAGGCACGCGCGCGTGCCGCCCTGGCGGCGGCCTGGGAGGAGGACCGGCCGTCCCTGCGGGCCACGGGGAACCGCTGGACCGTCGTCGGCACGGGCCACCAGATCCGGCTGGGGCGGGACGGCCGTTGGTGGCCCTTCCGCAAGGAGCACGGCCACTGGACACCGGCGGGCGGTCCCGCCCAGGATCCCGCGACCGCGCTCGCCACGGCGGAGGGCCCGGACGGCGCGGAGGGCACCGTGGCGGGTGCCCCGGGGGCCGGACCGGGGCACGAGGGCGTCTGAGGCTCCCGGACACCCCTCGGCCTGCTGGGGCGCGCCTGGGAACGCCGGGGCAGGCGCGTGCCCGGACCAGGCGACGGAACGTCTGCCCGAGCGGCCGCACCCGGTCGGTCAGCCGCAAGGTGCCACCCGCGCATCCGACACGCCGACCACACCAAGAAAGTCCCAGGTCGACGGCCTGCCGACGCCTCCCGTTCACGCCTCCTTGGCCCTCCGTTGCGCGGGGCGTCCAACCCTGACCGCTGTCAGCACACTTGGCTCTCAGGAGGCCCGATGTCCTCGCACGTCCCCGGTCGGCGCCGTGTCCGGCGCACTCTCGCAGCGGGGCTTCCGCTCGCCCTGCTCGCCGGGCTTGCGGCAGCCGGTTCGGCCACGGCCGCCGACGGCCACGACCGGGGCGGGCGGGCCCCTTCCCGTGACGCGCGCGTCGTCGGCACGGCCACGCTCGGGAACATACCGCTCGGCGCGTTCAGCAACCGGCTGCTGCCGGGCACCGTGGACGACGACCGGGGCGTGAATCTGGGCGGCATCGGCAGCGACATCTACCCGGCGGGCCGCAAGGGCGAGTTCTGGACGGTCACCGACCGCGGGCCGAACGGCCAGATCAAGGTGTCCGGCAAGAAGCGCCGTACGTTCCCGGTGCCCGGCTTCGACCCGGCGATCGTGAAGATCAAGGTGTCGGGCAGCGCGGTGCGGGTGCTGGACGCCATCCCTCTGACCACCTCCTCCGGCAAGCCCGTCACCGGCCTGTCCAACCAGGAGGGACGCGACGAGGCCCCGTACTCCTACGACGCGCGGACCCCGCTGCCGTACAACCCGAACGGGCTGGACACCGAGGGCATCGTCCGGGCGGCGGACGGCTCCTTCTGGCTCGTCGACGAGTACGGTCCTTCGCTGGTCCATGTCTCCGCGCGCGGGAAGGTGCTCACCCGGTACGTGCCCAAGGGGCTGCGGCTCAGCGGCGCCGACTACCGCGTGGTGGAGGCGCTGCCGTCCGTGCTGCTGCACCGGAAGGGCAACCGCGGGTTCGAGGGGCTCGCGCTGCTGCCGGGCGGTGACCTGGTGATGGCGGTGCAGAGCCCGCTGTCGCTGCCCGACGCCGCCTCCGGGGACGCCTCGCGCACCACCCGGCTGCTGCGCTTCTCGCCCCGCAAGCAGGCGGTCACCGCCGAGTACGCGTACCGCTTCGACCCGGTGGGCGTCGTCGACCCCGGCGAGGACGACACCTCCGAGCTGAAGATCTCCTCGGTGGTCGCGGTGGGCCGTGACCGGCTGCTGGTGGAGGAGCGCACCGACAGGGCGGCACGGCTGCACCTGGTGCGGCTGGACCGCCGGGCGGACATCCTCGGCGGCCGGTGGGACGACGACACCACCTCGCCGTCGCTGGAGCAGCTCGACGACCCCGCGGCGGCCGGTGTGCCGGTGCTCGCCAAGCGGCTCGTGGTCGACCTGGGCAAGGTCGCCGGGGTGCCGGGGAAGATCGAGGGTGTCGCGCGCGTGGACGACCGGACGCTCGCCCTGATCAACGACAACGACTTCGGGATGACGGACGGCCCGGACGCGTTCGACGCGCAGGGGCGGCTGGTGGACAGCGGCATCAAGACCACGGTGACCTACGTGCGGCTGCCGCACGGCATCTGACACGACGTCATCGAAAGGGGCGGCACGCGCGCGTGCCGCCCCTTTCCCGTGTCCCCGGCTCAGCCGCGGGCGCCGAGCAGGTGGTCCATGGCGAGCTGGTCGAGGTGTTCGAAGGCCATGCCGCGGGCCGCGGCGGCGTCGGTGTCGAACTCCTCGTAGGCCGAGCGGTCGGCCAGCAGCGCCTGGAGGCCGTCGGCCGCGGTGGGCCGCGCGAGCTGGTCGAGGCGGGCGGCGCGCAGGGCCTCCTGGACGTCGGGGTCGGCACGGAAGGCGGCGGCGCGCTCCTTGAGGATGAGGTAGTTGCGCATACAGCCAGCCGCGGAGGCCCACACGCCGTCCAGGTCCTCGGTGCGCGGCGGCTTGAAGTCGAAGTGGCGCGGGCCGTCGTACCCGGCGCTCTCCAGCAGGTCGACGAGCCAGAACGCGGCGCGCAGATCACCGGCGCCGAAGCGCAGGTCCTGGTCGTACTTGATGCCGGACTGGCCGTTGAGGTCGATGTGGAAGAGCTTGCCCGCCCACAGGGCCTGGGCGATGCCGTGCGGGAAGTTCAGTCCGGCCATCTGCTCGTGGCCGACCTCGGGGTTCACGCCGTACAGCTCGGGGTGCTCCAGGCGCTCGATGAAGGCGAGGGCGTGGCCGACGGTGGGCAGCAGGATGTCGCCGCGCGGCTCGTTCGGCTTGGGCTCGATCGCGAAGCGCAGGTCGTAGCCCTGGCCGGTGACGTACTCGCCGAGCAGGTCGAATGCCTCCTTCATACGGTCCAGGGCGGCCCGTACGTCCTTCGCGGCGCCCGACTCGGCGCCTTCCCGGCCGCCCCAGGCGACGTAGGTGCGCGCGCCCAGTTCCGCCGCGAGGTCGATGTTGCGGATGGTCTTGCGCAGCGCGTAGCGGCGCACGTCGCGGTCGTTGGCGGTGAAGGCGCCGTCCTTGAAGACGGGGTGCGTGAAGAGGTTCGTGGTGGCCATCGGGACCGTCATGCCGGTCGCGTCCAGTGCCTGGCGGAACCGCTTGACGTGGGTGTCGCGCTCGGCGTCGGAGGAGCCGAAGGGGATCAGGTCGTCGTCGTGGAAGGTCACGCCGTGGGCGCCGAGACCGGCCAGGCGCCGGACCGTCTCGGCGGGGTCGAGGGCGCGGCGGGTGGCGTCGCCGAACGGGTCCCGTCCCTGCCAGCCGACGGTCCACAGCCCGAACGTGAACCGGTCCTCGGGGGTGGGCTGGTAGTTCATGCCGCGGCTCCTCGCTCGCTTGCGACTATTTCGTCATGGCGATTTACAAATTAGTATGCCGACGCGTCCCTGGGAAGGGACGAAGGGGCGCCGACCGGCGCGAAGCCCGGGTCACGCGCCCCGGCGCTCCAGGAGAACCGCACGTCAGAGCCCCGTGAGCCCGCGAGGAAGAGGAGAGCCGATGTCAGCAGCCGAGGGTCCGCTCGTCGTCGGTGTGGACTCGTCCACCCAGTCCACCAAGGTGCTCGTCGTCGACGCGGCCACCGGCCGGGTCGTGGCGAGCGGACAGGCCCCGCACACCGTCTCCACCGGCGAGGGCCGGGAGAGCGACCCCCGCCAGTGGTGGGACGCGCTGCGCACGGCACTGCACCGGTGCGGGGACGCGGCGCGCGAGGCGTCCGCCGTGTCGGTGGGCGGGCAGCAGCACGGGCTCGTCACTCTGGACGCGCACGGCGATCCCGTACGGCCGGCCCTGCTGTGGAACGACGTGCGCTCGGCGCCGCAGGCCCGCCGTCTCGTGGCGGACCTGGGCGGGCCCGAGGCGTGGGCGCGGCGCACGGGCAGCGTGCCGGGCGCGTCCTTCACGGTCACCAAGTGGGCCTGGCTCGCCGAGCACGAGCCGGAGGCGGCCCGTGCGGTGGCGTCGGTGCGCCTGCCGCACGACTATCTGACCGAACGTCTGACCGGCGAGGGCACCACCGACCGGGGCGACGCCTCGGGCACCGGCTGGTGGGCGTCCGCCACCGAGGCGTACGACGAGGAGGTCCTCGGCCGGATCGGTCTCGACCCGGCGCTGCTGCCCCGGGTGGTGCGGCCCGGCGAGGTGGCCGGGACGGTCCGCGACATCCACGACCTGCCGTTCTCCAAGGGCACCCTGGTGGCGCCCGGCACCGGCGACAACGCCGCCGCGGCGCTCGGCCTCGGGCTGCTTCCGGGCACCCCGGTGCTCAGCCTCGGCACGTCGGGCACGGTGTACGCGGTCTCCGAGCACCGCCCGGCCGACCCGTCCGGCACGGTGGCGGGCTTCGCCGACGCGCGCGGCGACTGGCTGCCGCTGGCCTGCACCCTCAACTGCACGCTCGCCGTCGACCGGATCGCCGCACTCCTCGGTGTCGACCGGGAGGCCGTCGAACCGGGCACCGGCGTCACGCTGCTCCCCTACCTCGACGGCGAGCGCACCCCGGACCTGCCGAACGCCTCCGGTCTGCTGCACGGACTGCGTCACGACACGACCGCGGGACAACTCCTCCAGGCCGCGTACGACGGCGCCGTGCACGCCCTGCTCGGCGCGCTCGACCTGGTCCTCGACCAGGACGCCGACCGCACCGCTCCCCTGGTCCTGATCGGCGGCGGGGCCCGCGGCACGGCCTGGCAGCAGACCGTGCGGCGGCTGTCGGGGCGGCCGGTGCGGATCCCCGAGGCCGGGGAACTGGTCGCGCTGGGCGCCGCCGCGCAGGCCGCGGGGCTGCTGACCGGCGAGGACCCGGCCGCGGTCGCCCGCCGCTGGCGGACGGCCGACGGGCCCGTGCTCGATCCGGTGGAGCGGGACGAGACGACGCTGACCAGGATCTCCGGGGTACTCTCCGACGCGGCCCCGCTGCTGGAGCGGGGCGCGCGGGAGCACTGACGAGACCGGCGCGGCCCACCGGACACCGACCGGCGGCCCACCTCCGCAGGACACCGACCGAGGACGACGCAGGCATGACCGCACCGCTGAACGAGCCCCGCCCGACCGGTCCGGGCCGCCCGCAGCCCGACACCCAGCAGGGCATGCGCCGCCGCAACCTCGCCCGCGTCCTGCACACCGTCAGCGCCGAGGGCCCGCTGTCGCGGGCGGCGGTCGCCTCGCGCATCGGACTCACCCGGGCAGCGGTGTCGACGCTGGTCGACGAACTCGTCCGCTCCGGACTCCTGGAGGAACTGGGGCCCGAGCGGCCGGGCCGGGTGGGCCGCCCGGGGTCGGCACTCGCGGTCAGCGGCCGGGGCCCGGCCGGGATCGGCGCCGAGGTCGGCGTCGACCACCTCGCGGCCTGCGCGGTCGACCTGCGCGGCACCGTCCGGGCGCGGGCGGTGCGGCACGGCACGAACCGCGGCCGGGCCCCGGAACCGGTGGCGGCGGAGCTCGGCGCGCTGATATCCGAGGTCGTCGCCGGGGCGCGGGACCAGGGGCTCTGGCCGGCCGGGCTCGCCGTCGCCGTGCCCGGCCTGGTCGCCCGCGACGGCCGTACGGTCGTCCGGGCCCCCAACCTCGACTGGCACGACACCGACCTGGGCGCCCTGCTGCCCGGCACGTACCCCCTGACCGTGGACAACGAGGCGAACTTCGGCGCCCTGGCCGAACTATGGCTCGGCCGGGACACACCGCCGGACTTCCTGCACGTGTCCGCGGAGATCGGCATCGGCGCCGCCCTGGTGGTCGACGGCCGCCTGCTGCGCGGCACCCGCGGTTTCGCGGGCGAGCTGGGGCATGTCCCGGTCGAGCCGGAGGGCCCCGCCTGCCCGTGCGGCGGACGCGGCTGCCTGGAGCAGTACGCCGGTGAGGAGGCCGTGCTGCGGGCCGCCGGGCTGGAGGGGGGCGAGGGCCGGGTCGGACTGCTCGCGACCCGTGCCGCCGCCGGGGACACGCGGGTGCGGGGGGCGCTGCGGGACGCCGGCCGGGCGCTGGGCGTCGCGCTGACCGGCGCGGTCAATCTGCTCGACCCCGAGACCGTCGTGCTCGGCGGCGCGCTGTCCGGGCTCGCGCCCTGGCTGCTGCCCTCGCTGGAGGCCGAGCTGGACCGGCGGACCGCGGGCCCCGCCTGCCCGGTGTCCGTCTCGTCCCTCGGACCCGAGGGGCCGCTGCTGGGGGCCGCGCACTCGGTGGTGCGTGCCGTCCTCGACGACCCGTCAGCCGTGGCCGAACACGTCTGAAACCCGCCGTACTTCACTCGTCCGGGTGGTCGAGTTCTCCACAACGCGCCGCGCGTCCACGGATCCCTGCCGCGCCCTTCTGTCCAACCCGGCGGCGCCGTACCGTAATTCACGCGAGACGCCGTCCGCGGACCCCGCGGCCCACGACGGCGGCCCGCGCCCACCCGGTCGATCCCCGCACCGCCGGGGCGGGCGACACCGACCGGACACGCCGCCCGGCTCCGCACCCAGCGACCGGCCGTGCGCGAGACTCACCGCCACCGACACCCGTCCCCGCCCTCACCCCCGGCCCGGCCCCGGCCCCGCCCCCACATCTACGCGCATCCCGCCGACAGACACTCGCGCCACCGACACGCCGCCCCACCTCGCGTCCCCCACGAGAAGCGAGATCCCCCCATACGAGCCCCACACACGAGAAAGGTCGTCGCCCATGGACCGGGCAGGATCCCAGCCCAGCCGACGGCGCATCCTGCGGGGCGCCGCAGCGCTCGCCGCCGTCCCCACCGCCTTACTGCTCCCCGCCTCCCCCGCGGCCGCGCGCCCCCGTCCGCTGAGCGCCGGGTATCCGCCCACCGAGTGGCTGCCGGCCTCCTCCTCCAACTACACGGCGTCCGACCGGCCCACCAGCTACTCCCTCGACCGGGTGATCATCCACGTCACACAGGAGACGTACGCCAACACCCTCGCCATCTTCCAGAACCCGCAGAAGAAGGTGTCCGCGCACTATCTCGTCCGCTCCTCCGACGGGCATGTGGCGCAGTGCGTCCGCGAGGCGGACATCGCCTGGCACGCGGGCAACTGGGACTACAACACGCACAGCATCGGCATCGAGCACGAAGGGTGGGTGGACCAGCCCGCGTACTTCACCGACGCACTGTACGAACAGTCGGCCCGGCTCACCGCGGCCATCTGCGACCGGCACCAGATCCCCAAGGACCGCTCGCACATCATCGGGCACTACGAGGTGCCGGGCACGGACCACACCGATCCGGGACCGCACTGGGACTGGGTCCGCTATCTGAGAATGGTCAACTTCATGTGACGGCGGTGGGGCGCCCCACCGGGCGCCCGCCACGCATCGCCCGCGCCGCACCCGCCTCACACCGCGCACCGCCACCACCCGCCCAACCGGCAAACCGCCCACCCGTGGGCCTCACGCCGCGCACCGCGCGCTGCGCGTGCGGCGGGCTCCCGGGCGGAGCACGCTGGAAGCCCGCACCGGGGACACGGGCCCGGCACACGGCGGGAGCGGACGGACCGGCCGGCCGAAGGAGGTCCCAGTGGCGTACGGCGATCCCGGACGGCCCGCGGACGAGATCTCGGCCGCCATGCTGGAGGCGCTCTTCACCCGCTCACCGGTCGCACTGCATCTGCTGGACCCGGATCTGCGCGTGGTGCGGCTGAGCACCGCGGCGACCGGGATGCGGGAGACCTCTCCGGACGAGCTGGCGGGCAGGCCGGTCCGCGACGTCTACCGCATGGTCGAGGACAACGACCTGGAGACCGCGCTGCGCGAGGTGCTGGAGACCGGTGAGCCCCTGTGGCAGCGGCTCGTACGGGCGTGCGTCCGCGCGGAGCCGCCCGAGGAGCGCTGCTTCGAGGCCACCGCGATGCGGCTGGAGGGCGCCGACGGGCAGGTGCTGGGCCTCGCGGTGACCGCGCTGGACGTCACCGAGCGGGAGCGGGGGCGCGCCCGCGCCAGGGTCCTCGACGCGGTACGGCGACGGGTGGGGCGCACCCTCGACCCGGTGGTGACCGGTGAGGAACTGGTGGAGGCCCTGGTTCCGGAGTTCGCGGACATCGCGGTGGTGGAGGTGGTGGACTCGGTGGTCCGCGGCGACGAACCACCCCCGGCTCCACTGCCGCCGGGCACACCCTTGATGCGCACCGCGTTCCGCAGCGGCCGCACACATCCGCCGCAGGCGCACCCGGTCGGTGACGTGCGGCGGCTGCCGGGACCCACGCCGTTCACCCAGGCGCTGACCGATCTGCGTCCCCGGGTGGTGCCGCTGCGTCCGCGGGCGCCGTGGATGCCCGCCGACCCGCCGCGTGCGGACGCCATGGACTCCTCGGACTCCCACACGCTGCTGGTGGTGCCGCTGGCGCTGCGCGACGCGGCGCTCGGGCTGGTCAGTCTGTACCGCACGGACGAGTCGCCGCCGTTCGACGCGGGCGACCGGCGGCTCGCGGTCGAACTGGCGGCGCACGCGGCCCTGTGCGTCGACAACGCGCGGCGCTTCATCCGGGAGCACACCGTCGCCGCGACGGTGCACCGCCAGTTGCTCCCCCGCCGCCCCGAGTCCCACGCGTCACTGGAGACCGCCTACCTGTCGCTCACCGGTGCCGACCCCGGCGCCTGGTACGACACGATCGCCCTGTCCGGCGGGCGGACCGCGCTGGTCGTCGGGGACGTGTCCGGGTGGGGTCTGAACGCGGCGGCCACCATGGGCCAGCTGCGCACGGTCCTCAGGTCCCTGTCGGCGTTCGACCTGTCCGCCGACGAGCTGCTGGCCCGCCTGCACGACACGGCGGCGCAGCTCGCGTTCGAGCGGGCGAACCTGCCGCTGGGCGATCCGCTGCGCCGGGAGGCGCTGACCGCCGACTGCGTGTACGCCGTCCACGACCCGCTGACCGGGACCTGCGTGGCGGCGGCGGCCGGTGATCTGGCCCCGGTGGTGATCCGTCCCGACCACACCGTGGACGTCCCCGATGTACCCGCCGGGCCACCGCTGGGCATGGCCGAGGACGCGCCGTTCGCGACCGTCGAGTTCGAGGTGCCCGCCGGAAGCGTGCTGGTGTTCACCAGCGATCCGCGGGTCACCGCCCACCTCGCGGACTCCTCCCGGGCGCTGCGCTCGGCGCCGGACTACGCGGACCGGCCGCTCCAGGAGCTGTGCGACGCCGTCGTCTACGCGCTGCCGAAGGATCTGGCGGCGGGCGACGCGGCGGTGATCGTGGCACGCACCCGGTCCCTGCCGCCCGACGCCTTCGCCTGCTGGCGGCTCGACGACGACAGCGCGGCGGTGGGAACGGCCCGCGCCCTCGCCGGTGAACAGCTCGGCGCGTGGGGCGTGGACGACGAGACCGCCTACAACACCCAGCTCATCGTGAGCGAACTCGTCACCAACGCCGTGCTGTACGGAGACCCGCCCCTCGAACTCCGCCTGATCCACGACCGTACGCTCACCTGCGAGGTGAGCGACGCCGGCCGGGCCGCCCCGCATCTGCGGCACGCGCGCTCCGCCGACGAGGGCGGGCGCGGGCTGTTCATCGCCGCCCGGCTCGCCCAGGCATGGGGCGTCCGCTATACGGCGACGGGCAAGACGGTGTGGACCGAGCAGTCCGTGACGGACGCTCCCTGACGCCGACTTGCCCCCTCCTCCCCCTCCCCCCCCGGGACCCGGCCGAAGCCCAACCGACGTCCGGCCCAACCCTGACCGAGCCCGGCCCGGGAAAGGTCAGGGAACGGACCAGGGACGGACCAGGTACGGACTAGGTACGGACCGAGACCGGGCCAACTCGGCTTTCCCCCGGGCCGCTTCGCTAGGCTGGCCGTACCCGTCACCCGTCCGCGTACGGCGCCTCCCGCGTCCGCGGAGACCAGCGATCACCGGAGCCGCCCGATGCAGGTCCGCCGTGTCGTCCCCAACGTCCGTTCCGAAGCCCTGGAGGAGAGCGCGGACTTCTACGGCCTCCTCGGCTTCGAGCAGGTCATGGACCACGGGTGGATCCGGACCCTGGCCTCCACCGTGAACCCGGCCGCGCAGATCAGCTTCATGGGCGAGGACCGGACGGCGCCGGTCGTTCCCGATCTGAGCGTGGAGGTCGACGACGTCGACGCCGCCTACGCCGTGCTGCGCGAACGCGGCGCGGAGATCGTGCATCCGCTCACCGACGAGGAGTGGGGCGTGCGCCGCTTCTTCGTCCGCGATCCCAACGGCCGGGTCGTCAACGTCCTCGGGCACCGCTGAGGACGGGAGCTCCCCGCGCACCCGCCCACGCACAACCGGCCGGAGACGCAAGGCCGAAGACATAGGGCCGGAGACGTACGGCCGGAGACGTACGGCCGAAGACACCCGAAGGAGTGCGTTTTCCCCTCTGTTCCCGCGTCGTCGGCGTCCGGGCACCTCCTGGGACACCGGATTCTGCTGCACTGCCCTGTGTCCGCACCGAGTTGACGAGACATCAGGGGGCACGGTGGGCACAGCGGGATCAGTGGCGGCGCGTCGCACGGGCCGGTTCACCACGGCACTGGCCGTTCTCCTCGCCGGGGGCGCGCTGGCGGGCACGGCCCTGGTGGGAGCGGCGGCGCCGGCCAGCGGAGCGCCCGGCACCGAGCGGATCGCACCGGGAGTGGAGTACCGCGAGTTCGACCTCGCCGCGGCCCACGGCACGGTCCGGGTGCATGTGATCGGCGTCGATCTGGACGACAAGGACGTGCGTGTCGGCCTGTTGCACCCGGACGCCGTGGCGGCCAGGGGCACCGTGTCCCGGCTGGCCACCGCGCAGGGGGCGCTCGCCGGGGTCAACGGGGACTTCTTCGACATCACCGAGACCCAGCACCCCGGCGTCGCGGCGACCGGCGCCTCGGTCGGTCCGGAGATCGCGGACGGGCGCGCGCTCAAGGCCGCCGTACCGCGCGGCCAGCGCTTCGGCCCGGCTCTGCCGCCCGGCACGACCACCGAGGACGTGCTCGGCGTGGGCACCGACCGCAGGGCGCGCCTCGACCGGCTGACCCTGTCCGGGACGGTGACCACGCCCGAGGGGCAGGTGAAGCTCGGCGGCTTCAACCAGTACGCGCTGCCGGTCGGTTCGGTCGGTGCCTACACCTCCGACTGGGGCTCCGTCTCCCGGGCCCGGACGGTCTGCGGCACGGACACCGAACGCGGCGCGCCGTGCAGCAAGGACACCTACGAGGTGACGGTCCGGGACGGCAGGGTGACCCGGACGGCCGGCGCGCCCGGCAGCGGCGCCGTCCCGGACGGCACGACGGTGCTGGTGGGCCGGGAGGCGGGCGCGCAGCGGCTGCGCGCGCTCTCCGTGGGCGAGGCGGTACGGGTCGAGCACCGGGTGACGGCGGTCTCCGGGGTGCCCTACGCCTTCGCGGTGGGCGGTTTCCCGGTGTTGCGCGGCGGCGCGGCGGTGTCGGGTCTCGACGGGGCGACGGCGGCCGTGCGCACCGCCGTGGGCATCGCGGACGGCGGGCACCGGCTGCTGCTCGTGGCTCTGGACGGGGCGTCCGCGTACCGGAGCGGGCTGACCCTCGCCGAGGTGGCCGCCGCCCTGCGTGACCTGGGGGCGAGCGACGGCTTCAATCTGGACGGCGGCGGCTCCAGCACGCTGGTCGCCCGGGAGCCCGGCGGCACGAAGGTGACGGTGCGCAACCATCCGAGCGACGGCGCCGAACGGGCGGTCGCCAACGGGGTCGGGGTGTTCTCCGGCGCGTGACCCGCCCTCCGCAGGCCGCGCGGGGCGCGGGCCCCCACCGTGTCAGGGCCGCAGGCTGCTGACGATCTCGGCGGTGGCCGCCAGCCCCTCGTGGATGGTGGGCGCCATGCTGGAGCCGGCCAGGAAGAAGCCGAGCATGCCGCAGACCAGGGCATGGGAGCACTTCAGGGCGCCGTTGCGCACGAAGATGATCGCCAGGATCGCGAGCAGCAGCACCACCGAGATGGAAATGGCCATCGTCAACCTCCTCCGCCACGCCCACTTCGCGGCTTTCGGCCGCAAGTGTGGCGTAGCGGAGGGTTCGTCCGGGCGGCTGACGTGTCCGCCGAACGTGTGGTTCTGCCGGTGGCCGCGCGAGCGGTCCTACGGCCTGGCCGGGCGGCCGCCGCGGCCCTCGTGGGCGTCGAGGAAGGCTTCGAGACCGGCGAGGTCGTCGGTGTTGAGATGGTCGACGCCCGCGGCGAGCAGTTCGCTCCACAGGGCGTCGCGGCCCGGTCCGGGGGCGTCCGGGGTGGCCCAGAACCGCACCCGCTGCCCGTGGGCGTGGGCACGGGCGACGATGCCGCGCAGCGTGCGGCGCTCGGCCTCCGGGAAGGGGCCGGTGCCCTGCCAGGTGAAGAGCGACGTCCAGTCCTCGCTGATCAGCGGGGCGAAGGAGGCGGGTGCGGGACCGCCGAGATCGGTGAGCCGGCCGTCGTAGAAGGCCCGGCGCACCGTCTGGGCCTCCATCGGGCCGCGGGCCGCGCGGTCGCCGGAGATCACGGCGGTGACCGGGCCGGGGCGGACGCGTCCGTGGGCGCAGCTGGTGAACAGGTGCCGGTAGCGGGTCAGACGGCGGTCGAGTTCCCGGTAGGTGGCGGCGCCCTCCGTCTTGATGTCGACGAGGAGCTGGAGCGGCCGGGCGGGTGCGCCCGGGTAGACGGAGCCGTGGTGGGCGCGGACGCGGGCGTCCAGCGGGTCGAGGTAGAGGGCTTCGAGGGTGCGCCGGGGGTCGAGGCCGGCCGGGTCGTGGGCGACCAGGAGCTGTCCGCCGACGAGGTAGATGTCGGCCTCGACGCTGCCGAAGCGGTGGTCGAGGGCGTCCAGGAGGGGGCGCGGGTGCTCGTAGTCGTTGTGCGCGTGGGCGTGCCACAGCGGGCGCGGGCCGGGCCGCCGGTCACCGGCGGCGGCGCGCGCGGCGGGCAGGGCGACGGTGCCCGCGAGGGCGGCGCCGAGGGTGGTGAGGGCTCTGCGACGGGTGGTGAGGGCCATGCTCTGCCTCCCTGGAGGGGCGTACGGGACCTCAGGGGAGTATGCGTGGCGCGCGGGCTCGACGGGCTTCGCGGCGAGGGGTGTTGGCCGGATGGTCCGCCCCTGTTCACCGGCGGCGGGACCGGTGGACGGGACGGACCCGGCTCGGACGACGAGCCGGACGGGGGATCAGACGGCGGTGCGGACTGCGGGCGCGGGCGGTGGTGCCGGGAGGTCGACCAGCGCGGCCAGCGCCTCCCGGTGGGCGCCCGCAGTGCCGTACGCGAGCGCGTCGGACTTGGCCCGTTTCAGGTACAGGTGCACCGGGTGCTCCCAGGTCATGCCGATGCCGCCGTGCAACTGCACCGCCTCCTCGGCGGCGTGCACGGCGACGGCGGCCGCGTAGGCCTGGGCGACGGCGACCGCCACGTCGGCGTCCTCGTCGCGGGCGAGCGCGTCGGCGGCGTTGCGTGCGGCGGCGCGGAGGTGGACGGTCTCCAGCCACAGCTGGGCGAGCCGGTGCTTGAGCGCCTGGAAGCCGCCGACGGGCCGGTTGAACTGCTTGCGCTCCTTCAGGTAGGCCACGGTCTGTGTCGACGTCCACTCGGCCAGGCCCAGTTGCTCGGAGGCGAGCAGCCCCGCCCCGGCGCGCAGGGCGCGGCGCACGGCGGGTTCCGCGTCACCGAGGCGACGACCCGCGGCGCCGTCCAGGCGCACGCGGGCGAGCGGCCGGGTCAGGTCCAGGGGCACCTGCGGGACGACGGTCGCGGCGGCGGCGTCGACCGCGTACAGGCCGCCGTCGTCGGCGGGTACGAGCAGGACGTCGGCGACCGCCGCGTCGGCGACGGCGGTCAGCTCGCCGTGCAGGGTGCCGTTCTCGTGGCGTACGACGGCGTGGGGTGCGCCGGGGGCCGTGTGCAGGGCGACGGCCAGCACACCGGTCGAGGCGGCCGTGGCCAGCGCGGTGACGAGGTCGTCCGCCCCGCAGGCCAGCAGCGCCTCGGTGGCGACCACCGCGCTGGTCAGGTAGGGCACGGGCGCGACCGCGCGGCCCAGTTCCTCCAGGACGACGGCGGCCTCGCGGTGCGTGGCGCCCTGGCCGCCGAGTTCCTCGGGCACCAGCAGCCCGGCCAGGCCCATCCCTGCGGCCAGGGTCTGCCACAGCGGTACGTCGTGCGGGGTGTCCGACTCCGTGCGCGCGAGCACGTCCGGCGCGGCGCAGTGGTCGGTGAGCAGGTCGCGGACGGCGGCCCGCAGCGCCTCTTCCTCCTCGGAGTACAGGAGGTCCGGCCCGGCGTGCGGGCGGGCCGCTCCGGCGGACAGGGGGTCCGGCTGGGTGCTCATCGGGCCAGGTCCTTCCAGGCGATGTCCTTGTCGGTACGCGGTTCGGCGGGCAGCCCGAGGACGCGCTCGGCGACGATGTTCAGCAGGATCTCGCTGGTCCCGCCCTCGATGCTGTTGCCCTTGGCGCGCAGATAGCGGTATCCGGCGTCCCGGCCGGTGAAGTCGACGAGTTCGGGGCGGCGCATGGTCCAGTCGTCGTACAGGAGCCCTTCCTCGCCGCGCAGTTCGACCTCCAGGCCGCTGATGCGCCGGTTGAGGCCGGCGAAGGCGAGCTTCATGCCGGAGCCCTCGGGACCGGGCTGTCCGGCGGCGAGCTGCTGGCGCAGCCGCTCGCCGGTGAGCCGGGCGACCTCGGCCTCCACCCACAGGGTCAGCAGCCGCTGGTGCAGGTCGTGGGTGCGCAGCCCGGGGCGTTCGCGCCAGGTCCTGGCGACCGGGCCGATCATGCCGCCCTCGCGGGGCAGCCGCATCCCGCCGATGGAGACGCGCTCGTTCATCAGCGTGGTCCGCGCGACCCGCCAGCCGTCGCCGGCCTCACCGATGCGGTGGGCGTCGGGGATGCGGACGCCGGTCAGGAAGACCTCGTTGAACTCGGCCTCGCCGGTGAGCTGGCGCAGCGGCCTGACCTCGACCCCGGGGTCGGTCATGTCGCACAGGAAGTAGGTGATGCCCTGGTGCTTGGGCAGCGCGGGGTCGGTGCGGGCGAGGAGGATGGCCCAGCGGGCGAGGTGGGCGCTGGAGGTCCACACCTTCTGGCCGTCGACGATCCAGTCCTCGCCGTCCCGGACGGCGCGGGTGCCGAGGGCGGCGAGGTCGGACCCGGCGCCCGGCTCGCTGAACAGCTGGCACCAGACCTCCTGTCCGGTCCACAGGGGCCGCAGGAAGCGCCGCTTCTGCTCGTCGGTGCCGTGGCGCAGGAGGGTCGGGGCGGCCATGCCGAGACCGATGCCGATGCGGCGCGGGTCGTTGTCGGGGGCGTCCGCGGCCTCCAGTTCGGCGTCGACGACGGCCTGGAGGGTGCGGGGGGCGCCGAGTCCGCCGAGTCCTTCGGGGAAGTGCACCCAGGCCAGTCCGGCGTCGAAGCGTGCCTGGAGGAAGGCGAGCCGGTCCGTCGTGGCGGGCGGGTGGGCGGCGAGCAGTTCGCGGGCGCGGCGGCGCAGTCCGGCCGCGTCCAGGGCGACGGCGGTCATACGGCGGCCCCCTCGCCCCGCGCGGGCAGCACGGAGACGCGGCCGGTGGTGACACCGTCGGCGACCCGCTGCACCGCGTCCGCCGCGCCGCCCAGCGGCACCCGCTCGCTCACCAGCGGCTTGACCGCGCCGCGGGCGGCCAGTGCGGTGAGCTGCTCGTGGCAGTGCCGCACGAGCTGCGGGTTCTTCGTGTTGTACAGGCCCCAGTGCAGGCCGAGGATCGAGTAGTTCTTGACGAGGGCGTGGTTGAGCGCCGGGGCGGGGACGGTCCCGCCGGCGAAGCCGACGACCACGATCCGGCCCTCGAAGGCGACGGTCTTGGCGGACTGGGTGTACGCCTCGCCGCCGACCGGGTCGTAGACCACGTCGGCGCCCCGGCCGCCGGTGGCCTCCTTGACGGCGGCCACGACGTCCTCGGCGTGCCGGTCGACGACGACGTCGCAGCCCAGTTCCCGGGCCACGGCCGCCTTGGCGGGGCCGCCGACGACGCCGACGACGGTCGCCCCGGCCGCCTTGCCGAGCTGCACGGCGGCACTGCCGACGCCGCCGGCCGCGGCGTGCACGAGCAGGGTCTCCCCCGCTTCGAGGCGTGCCCGGCGGTGCAGGCCGAACCAGCCCGTCTGGTAGCCGATGTGCAGGGCGGCGGCCTCGGCGTCGTCCAGCGCCTCGGGCGCGGGCAGCAGGGCGGCGGCGTCCGCGACGGCGTACTCGGCGAAACCGCCGTGGGGCAGGGCCGGGTTGGCGATGACCCTGCGGCCGTCCTCGGTCTCGCCGCAGATCTCCACTCCGGGAGTGAAGGGCAGCGGCGGCCGCACCTGGTACTGGCCGCGGCACAGCAGGGCGTCCGGGAAGTTGACGTTGGCGGCGCGCACCGCGAGGAGGACCTGACCGGCGCCGGGCACGGGCCGTTCGGTCTCCTCCAGACGCATCACCTTGCTCGGTTCGCCGTTCTCGTGCACTCGCCATGCCTGCATGCGCCCGCCTCCGCGAAACTGCGTCGTCCGATCGGTGACGGCATACTAAGCGGTCGCTTGCCGCGAGGGGAACTCCAGGGAGCACTCGCTCCGAGGGGAACTCCGGAACACCCGGAGTACTCGCGGTACAGGCAGCCTCAGTCGCCCTCCTCGCGCCCGCCGCGCCGCGTGGACCGCGTCGGCCGCGCCCGTACGTGCATCCGCTCGCCCTGCGGTCCGAACAGGCTCAGGAACTCCACCGGCCCCTCCCCCGTCGATCCGAACCAGTGCGGCACGCGCGTGTCGAACTCCGCGGCCTCGCCCGCCGAGAGCACCACGTCGTGCTCGCCCAGCACGATCCGCAGCTTCCCGGAGAGCACGTACAGCCACTCGTAGCCCTCGTGGGTGCGCGGGTCCGGGTCCTGTTTGCGCCGCGGTTCGAGCACCTTGTACGCCTGGAGGCCGCCTGTCTGCCGGGTGAGCGGCCAGTGGGTGCGGCCGCCGCGCACGATGGGTCTGGCCCGCACCCGGGGATCCCCGACCGGCGGGGCGCCGACCAGCTCGTCGAGCGGCACCTGATGGGCCTGCGCGATCGGCAGCAGCAGCTCCAGACTGGGCTTGCGCAGCCCTGACTCCAGCCGCGAGAGGGTGCTGACGGAGATGCCGGTGGTCTCCGACAGGCCCGCGAGGGTCACCTCCCGCTCCTTGCGGATCCGCCGCAGCCTCGGTCCCACACCCGCCAGTACGTCGTCCGTCGCGCCCGTACCGCCCGTCGCGTCCGTCGTGTCCCTCGCCATACCCGCCATTGCAGAATCAGCAAAGCCATTTGTCAATCCCGCACGCTTGGAGCGACCGTCGCGAGGAAAGGCGCGACGAGAGGGAGATGGTCACCATGACCGAGCCGGAGCAGACGACCGGAACCGAGCCGCGCGGCGGGCACGACGGACCCGACGGGCATGACGGGCCCGACGGACACGAGGGGCGCGACCGGTACGAGGTGGTCGTCGTCGGCGGGGGCGCGGCCGGGCTCTCCGCCGCGCTGGTCCTCGGCCGGGCCCGGCGCCGTACGCTCGTCGTCGACGCGGGCGAGCCGCGCAACGCGCCCGCCGCCCATATGCAGGGCTACCTGTCACGGGACGGCATGCCGCCCGCCGAGTTCCTGGCCGCGGGCCGCGAGGAGATCGCGCGGTACGGGGTCGGGCTGGTCCGGGACCGGGCGGTGCGCGCCGTACGGGACGCCGCGGGCGAGTTCGACGTGGACCTGGCGGGCGGACGCACCGTCCACGCCCGGCACCTGGTCGTCGCCACCGGGCTGAAGGACGAGCTGCCCGAGGTCCCCGGGCTCGCCGAGCGGTTCGGCGACGATGTGCTGCACTGCCCGTACTGCCACGGCTGGGAGGTGCGCGACCGGGCCTTCGGCGTGCTCGCCACGACCCCGCTGAGCGTGCACCAGGCGCTCATGGTCGGCCAGTGGTCCGGGGACGTGACGCTGTTCCTGCACCGGGTCGGCGAGGACGAGCTGTCCGACGTCGACCTGCGCCGGCTGGCGGCGGCCGGGGTGCGCGTCGTGCCGGGCGAGGTGGCGGGGCTCGTCACCGAGGGCGGCCGGCTGAGCGGTGTCCGGCTCGCCGACGGGAGTGTCCACGCCCGCGAGGTCCTCTTCGTCGCCCCGCGCGCGGTGCCCGGCAACGATCTCCTGCGGCAACTGGGCGCCGAGCTGGGCGACACGCCGTTCGGCGCCTACCCCGTGACCGACGAGCGGGGGCTGACGACGGTCCCGGGCCTGTGGGCCGCGGGCAACGCGAGCGGCTTCGCCGAGCAGGTGGTCAACGCGGCGAGCCGGGGCTACCGCGCCGGTGCGGCCATCAACGGCGACCTGCTCTTCGCCGACCTGGACGCGGCGCTCGCGGCCCGGCCGGAGCGGGAGGCGGAACCGGCGTAGCCCGCGCGTCCCCGGCCGTCCGGGCGCGCAGGTGTGGAGCGGCCCCCTCCGGTGCACCATGACTGCATGTTGCTCGCCCGGCTGGCTCAGGTGTCGCGGGAGGTGGCCGCCGCCTCGGCGCGGTCGCGCAAGACCGCTCTGCTCGCGGAGCTGTTCCGGGAGGCGGCGGCCGAGGACGTGCCGGTCGTCATCCCGTATCTGGCGGGCAGACTGCCGCAGGGGCGGCTGGGCGTCGGCTGGAAGGTGCTCGGCCGTCCGGTGCCCCCGGCCGCCGAGCCCTCCCTGACCGTGCGCGAGGTGGACGCCCGGCTGACCGGACTGGGCGAGGTCTCCGGCCCGGGTGCGCAGGCCGAGCGGGCCCGGATCGTCGGCGCGCTGCTGGCCGCGGCGACCGAGGACGAGCAGCGCTTCCTGCTGGGGCTGCTGACCGGCGAGGTACGCCAGGGCGCGCTGGACGCGGTCGCGGTCGAGGGGCTCGCCGCGGCGACCGACGCCCCGGCGGCGGACGTGCGGCGGGCGGTGATGCTGGCCGGCTCCCTCCGGACGGTGGCCGCCGCCCTGCTCGCCGACGGCCCGCCCGCGCTGGAGCGCTTCCGGCTCACCGTGGGCCGTCCGGTGCTGCCGATGCTGGCGCACAGCGCCTCCTCGGTGGCGGAGGCGGTGGCGAAGCTGGGCGCGTGCGCCGTGGAGGAGAAGCTGGACGGCATCCGGGTCCAGGTGCACCGGGACGGCCGGACCGTACGGATCCACACCCGCACCCTGGACGACATCACCGACCGGCTGCCCGAGGTGCACGCGGCGGCGCTGGCGCTGCCGGGCGAGCGGTTCGTGCTGGACGGCGAGGTGATCTCCTTCACCGCCGAGGGCCGGCCGCGCTCCTTCCAGGAGACGGCCGGACGCGTCGGCTCCCGGCTGGACGTGGCCACCGCCGCAGCCGCGGTCCCCGTCGCCCCGGTCTTCTTCGACGCGCTGTCGGTCGGCGACCGCGACCTGCTCGACCTGCCGTTCGCCGAGCGGCACGCCGAGCTGGCCCGGCTGGTCCCGGAGCCGATGCGGGTCAGGCGCACCCTCGTCGCGGGCGAGGAGGACGTGCCGCGGGCCGAGGAGTTCCTGGCGCGGACCCTGGAGCGCGGCCACGAGGGCGTGGTCGTCAAGGGGCTCGACGCCCCCTACAGCGCGGGCCGGCGCGGCGCGTCCTGGCTGAAGGTCAAGCCGGTGCACACGCTGGACCTGGTGGTGCTGGGCGCCGAGTGGGGCCACGGCCGCCGCACCGGGCGGCTGTCCAACCTGCATCTGGGGGCGCGGACCGAGGACGGCGGCTTCGTGATGCTGGGCAAGACCTTCAAGGGCCTGACCGACGCGCTGCTGGCCTGGCAGACCGAGCGGCTGCGGGAGCTGGCCGTGGAGGAGAAGAGCTGGGGCGTGCTGGTCCGCCCGGAACTGGTCGTGGAGATCGCCTACGACGGGCTCCAGCGGTCCACGCGCTATCCGGCGGGCGTCACCCTGCGCTTCGCCCGGGTGGTGCGCTACCGCGAGGACAAGCGCCCCGAGGAGGCCGACACCGTCGGGACGCTGCTGGCCGCGCACCCGCAGGTGCGGCCGTGAGCGGCGGCCCTCAGCGGCGCTCCAGGCGCAGTGCCGGACTTCTGCTGTTCCGGCGCCCCGGGTCCGGCGGCCTCGAAGTGCTGCTCGGCCACATGGGCGGCCCGTTCTGGTCGCGGCGCGAGAAGGGCGCCTGGACCGTGCCCAAGGGCGAGTACCAGGAGGACGAACCCGCGTGGCGGGCCGCCCGCCGTGAGTTCCGCGAGGAACTGGGGCTCGCGCCGCCGGACGGCGAGGCGCTGCCGCTGGGCGAGGTGCGCCAGGCGGGCGGCAAGACGGTGACCGTGTGGGCGGTCGAGGGCGACCTCGACCCGGCGGCGATCGTCCCGGGCACCTTCGTGACCGAGTGGCCGCCGCGCTCCGGGCGGACCCAGGAGTTCCCGGAGCTGGACCGGGTGGCCTGGTTCGGGCTCGACGCGGCCCGCGAGGTGATCGTCACCGCCCAGGCCGCGTTTCTCGACCGGCTGGCCGAGCACTCGCTCTGACGAGGGGCCCACGCGTTGCGGCGGGCGGCGCGGCGGGCGAAGGTCGAAGCACAGCCCGCTCCCGAGGGAGGTCAGCCATGTCCATCGCCACGGTGAACCCGGCCACCGGCGAGACGCTCAAGACGTACCAGGCCATGGGCGAGGAGGAGATCGAGCGCCGGCTCCAGCTGGCCGAGGCCACCTTCCGCACGTACCGGACGACGTCCTTCGCCGAGCGGGCCCGTCTGCTGGAGCGGGCCGCCGACCTGCTGGACGGGGACCGGGACGAGGTCGCCCGGACCATGACGACGGAGATGGGCAAGCCGGTCGCACAGGCGCGCGCGGAGGCCGCCAAGTGCGCCAGGGCGATGCGCTGGTACGCCGAGCACGCCGAGGAACTGCTCGCCGACGAGGAACCCGCCGCGGCCGATGTCAAGGACTCCGGCGGCTCGCGGGCCCTGGTGCGCTACCGGCCGCTGGGTCCGGTGCTCGCGGTGATGCCGTGGAACTTCCCGCTGTGGCAGGTGGTGCGCTTCGCCGCGCCCGCGCTGATGGCCGGGAACGTCGGCCTGCTCAAGCACGCCTCCAATGTGCCGGGGACCGCCCTGTACCTGGAGGACCTGTTCCACCGGGCGGGCTTCACCGAGGGCTGCTTCCAGACCCTGCTGATCGGCTCGGGCGCGGTCGACGGCGTCCTGCGCGACGACCGGGTGAAGGCGGCCACGCTCACCGGCAGCGAACCGGCCGGGCGGGCGGTGGCGTCCACCGCCGGGGAGATGATCAAGAAGACGGTGCTGGAGCTGGGCGGCAGCGATCCGTTCGTGGTGATGCCGTCGGCCGACGTGCGGCGGGCCGCCGAGGTCGCGGTGACGGCGCGGGTGCAGAACAACGGGCAGTCGTGCATCGCCGCGAAGCGGTTCATCGTGCACCGGGACGTCTACGACGCCTTCACCGAGCGGTTCGTGGCCGGGATGCGGGCCCTGAAGATGGGCGATCCGACGCAGGAGGACACCGAGGTGGGGCCGCTGGCCAGCGAGCGGGGCCGGGCCGATCTGGAGGAGCTGGTCGACGACGCCCGGCGCAGCGGCGCCGAGGTGCTGTGCGGTGGCGAACGCCCCGCGTGGCCCGGCTGGTACTACCCGCCGACCGTGCTGGCCGGTGTCACCCGGGAGATGCGCGTGCACCGCGAGGAGACCTTCGGACCGGTCGCCACGCTCTATCGCGCCGCCGACCTCGACGAGGCCGTGCTGATCGCCAACGACTCGCCGTTCGGGCTCAGTTCGAACGTGTGGACCCGGGACGAGGCCGAGGTGGACCGGTTCGTGCGGGACCTGGAGGCCGGCGGGGTGTATGTGAACGGCATGACCGCCTCGCACCCGGCGTTCCCGTTCGGCGGGATCAAGCGGTCGGGGTACGGGCGTGAGCTGTCCGGGCACGGAATCCGCGAGTTCTGCAACATCACCACGGTGTGGCACGGAGCGTGAGGCTTCCGCGGCTACGATCGCTGGTGTGAACCGCGAAGTGACACTCCCTCTGATCGTCGACGACCGCGGTACCTTGCAGGTGTCCGCCGCCGATGTGAGCAAGCTGCTGCGGACGGTGGGCGGCCGGTGGCTGCGGCTGGTGGAGACCGGGCAGGAGAGGCTCGACGAGGACACCGTGGCCGCGCTGACCATCGAACTGGCCAAGCTGGCCGACCGGATCGACGTCGCGTGCATCGCGCACAGCAGCGGAGCCGCGTCCGGCTGAGCGCCGCGCGCCCGCCCGGCCCGTGTGACCTTGCCGCCCCGCGCCGCGGCCGGGCGTCCGCCCCTCCCCCGCGCTCCCCTTCCCGGGTTCCCGGGCGCGCTCCCTCTCCCAGGTTTCCGGGCGGGCCGCGAGTGCGCCGTCCGCACGCACCGCGTTCACCCCTCCCGCCGTACGGCCCGCGCCCGCCGCCCGCGCACCGCGCGCGGGACCCCGCCCGCCGTGCCGTCACCGCGCGCCGCGCGGGCCGGCTCCGCGCGCACCGCCCCGGCCCGGCGGAAGACGCCTCTGACCAGCACCTTTGTCGTCGTACGGAGCGCAGCGGCCGGCCCTTCGGCGCCCCCGCGGGGGCCGCGCGGCCCCGGCCCTCCGTCCCCGGATTGGAGTAGTCCGGCGCGAGATCGTCGCTCTCCCGGGTGATCGTGGGTGGACCACCCTTCTGGGTGCACCACCCTCTGACCGGGGGGCTACCGGCCTTCCGGAAGGCGAAAGCAGGCACGGATCATGGCGACTTTGTGCAGGCCCTCGGTGTCCGTTCCAGAGCACGTGATCACCATGGAGGAAACGCTGGACCTCGCGCGCTCCCGGCACGCGGACCACCCGCAACTCGCGCTGGCGCTCCGGCTGATCGAGAACACCGGCGTGCGTACCCGGCACATCGTGCAGCCCATCGAGGAGACCCTGAAGCACCCGGGCTTCCAGGAGCGCAACAAGCTCTACGAGCACGAGGCCAAGGCCCGGGTCCCCGCGGTCATCCAGCGGGCGCTCGACGACGCGGAACTCCTGACCACCGACATCGACGTCATCATCTACGTCTCGTGCACGGGCTTCATGATGCCCTCGCTCACGGCGTGGCTGATCAACGAGATGGCCTTCGACTCCACGACCCGTCAGATACCCATGGCGCAGCTCGGCTGCGCGGCGGGCGGCGCCGCGATCAACCGCGCGCACGACTTCTGCACGGCCTACCCGGACGCCAACGTGCTCATCGTGGCCTGCGAGTTCTGCTCGCTGTGCTACCAGCCCACCGACATCGGCGTCGGCTCGCTGCTGTCCAACGGGCTGTTCGGCGACGGCATCGCCGCCGCCGTGGTCCGCGGCACCGGCGGCACCGGCGTGCGTCTGGTGCGCAACGGCTCGTACCTGATCCCCAAGACCGAGGACTGGATCGCGTACGACGTCCGGGAGACCGGCTTCCACTTCCTGCTGGACAAGCGGGTGCCCACCACCATGGAGCCGCTGGCACCAGCGCTCCAGGACCTGGCCGGGCTGCACGGCTGGGACGCCTCCGACCTCGACTTCTACGTCATCCACGCGGGCGGCCCGCGCATCCTCGACGACCTCACCAAGTTCCTGAAGGTCGAGCCGCACGCGTTCCGCTTCAGCCGGTCCACGCTCACCGAGTACGGCAACATCGCCAGCGCCGTCGTGCTGGACGCGCTGCGGCGGCTGTTCGACGAGGGCGGCGTCCAGGACGGTGCGCGCGGGCTGCTCGCCGGGTTCGGCCCCGGCATCACCGCCGAGATGTCGCTCGGCAACTGGCAGATCGGGGACCAGTCATGAGCGAGAAGACGCTCACCGAACCGGATCCGGCCGCGGGCGAGCAGTGCCCGGTGCGGCACTGGCCGGCCCTCGATCTGACCGGGGTCGACTTCGACCCGGTCCTGGCCGACCTGATGGAGCAGGGCCCGGTCACCCGGATCCAGCTGCCCAACGGCGAGGGCTGGGCCTGGCTGGTGACCCGCATGGACGATGTGCGGCTGGTCACCAACGACGCCCGGTTCAGCCGGGAGGCCGTCATGGACCGGCAGGTCACCAGGCTGGCCCCGCACTTCATCCCGTCCCGGGGCGCGGTCGGCTTCCTGGACCCGCCCGACCACAACCGGCTGCGCCGGTCGGTGGCGCCCGCGTTCACGGCGCGCGGCGTGGAGCGGGTGCGCGACAGCGCCCGGCGGATGCTGGCCGAGCTGGTCGACGAGCTTGTGGCCGCCGGGCCGCCCGCCGACCTGACGGCAGCGGTGCTCAGCCCCTTCCCGATCGCGGTGATCTGCGAGCTGATGGGTGTCCCGGCCGCCGACCGGCACGCGATGCACACCTGGACCCAGTACATCCTGTCGTCCTCGCACGGCGCCGACGTCAGCGAGCAGGCCAAGGAGGAGATGGGCGCGTACTTCACGGAACTGATCGACGCGCGCGCGGACAGCACCGACGAGGACGTCGCCTCGCTGCTCGGTGCCGCCGTGGGACGGCGCGAGATCACCCTGGAGGAGGCCGTGGGTCTCGCGGTGCTCCTCCAGATCGGCGGCGAGGCGGTCACCAACAACAGCGGGCAGATGTTCTACCTGCTGCTGACCCGGCCCGAACTGGCGGACCGGCTGCGCGCCGACCCCTCGGTCCGGCCGCAGGCCATCGACGAGCTGCTGCGCTACATCCCGCACCGCAACGCGGTCGGTCTGTCCCGGATCGCCCTGGAGGACGTGGAGATCAAGGGGGTGCGGATCCGGGCGGGCGACGCGATCTACGTGTCCTATCTGTCGGCCAACCGCGACCCGGAGGTCTTCCCCGACCCGGAGCGGATCGACTTCACGCGCAGTCCCAACCCGCATGTGGCGTTCGGGTTCGGCCCGCACTACTGTCCGGGCGGCCAGCTGGCCCGGATGGAGTCCGAACTGCTGGTGGACGCCCTCCTCGACCGGCTGCCGGGGCTGCGGCTCGCGGTGGCACCGGAGCAGGTGCCGTTCCGCAAGGGCGCGTTGATCCGCGGTCCCGAGGCCCTGCCCGTGGCGTGGTGAACGCCGATGACGACGATCGAGCCGCCGCTTCCCGCGATCGAGGATCCCGAACTCGCCGCGGTGGACGGGCTGCTCGTGCCACCGGGCCAGGGCCGGGTGGTCGAGACGGCCGCCCAGCGGGTGACGTTCAAGGTGACCGGTTCGCACTCGCGCACCTCCTCCACCTTCGAGGTGGAGGTCCCGCCGGGCTTCGACGTGGGCGCCCATGTGCACACGCGCAGCGAGGAGTTGTTCTACGTGCTGGAGGGCGAGCTGGACGTGCTCGCGTTCGAGCCGCGGGTGCGGACGCCCGACCGCTGGCAGAAGTGGGAGTCCCGGTCCGGCAGCCGCGTGGTGCGGGCCACCCCGGGCACGGTCATCGCCGTGCCCCCGGGCTGCCCGCACGCGTTCGCCAACCCCACGGACAGCCCGGCGAAGATGTTCTTCCAGGCGTCCCCGCCGCCGGACCATGAGCGGTACTTCGAGGAGCTGCTGGAGATCCTCAGGAGCGGGGGGCCGCCCGACCACGCGGCGATCGAGGCGCTGCGGCGGCGCTACGACATCGAGCAGCTGACCCCGCTCAGGCACCGCTGACGGCCCCGCCCCCGGCGCCTCGGCCGCGCCCGGTGTCCGTCGGCGGCCGGCCGCGAGGCGCCCCGCCGGCGGACCGCCGCCACCAGGGCGCCTTGCGGCCGGTGGACGGGTCAGCGGATCGGCAGGCCGGAGACCGTACGGGAGATGACCAGCCGCTGGATCTCGCTGGTGCCCTCGAAGATGGTGTAGATCGCCGCGTCGCGGTGCATCCGCTCCACCGGGTACTCGCGGGTGTAGCCGTTGCCGCCCAGGATCTGGATGGCCTGGCCGGTGACCTTCTTCGCGGTCTCGCTGGCGAACAGCTTGGACATCGAGCCCTCGGCGGCGGTGAACGGCTTGCCGTTGATCGCCATCCAGGAGGCGCGCCACACCATCAGGCGGGCCGCGTCGACGGAGGTGGCCATGTCGGCGAGCTGGAAGGCCACGCCCTGGTTGTCGATGATCGGCCGGCCGAACTGCTCGCGGGTCTTCGCGTAGTCGAGGGCGACCTCGTAGGCGGCGCGCGCGGTGCCGACCGCCATGGCGCCGACGGCGGGGCGGGACGCCTCGAAGGTGGCCATCGCCGCGTTCTTCACCCGCTCGCCGCCCGCCCTGGCCTTCTCGCGGGCGCGGGCGAGGCGCTCGTCCAGCTTCTCCTTGCCGCCGAGCAGACAGGAGCCGGGGACGCGCACATTGTCGAGGACGACCTCGGCGGTGTGCGAGGCGCGGATGCCGTGCTTCTTGAACTTCTGGCCCTGGGACAGGCCCGGGGTGCCGGGCGGGACGATGAAGGAGGCGTGCCCCTTGGAGCCCAGGCCGGGGTCGACGGAGGCCACGACGACATGGACGTTGGCTATGCCGCCGTTGGTCGCCCAGGTCTTGGTGCCGTTGAGCACCCACTCGTCCTTGGCCTCGTCGTAGACGGCGCGGGTGCGCAGGGAGGCCACGTCGGAGCCGGCGTCGGGCTCGGAGGAGCAGAAGGCGGCCACCTTGACGTCGCTGGGGTCGCCGTACATCTGCGGGATCCAGGTGCCGATCTGCTCCTCGGTGCCGTTGGCGAGGACGCCGACGGCGGCGAGGCCGGTGCCGACGATCGACAGGGCGATGCCCGCGTCGCCCCAGAACAGCTCCTCCATGGCCATCGGGATGCCGAGGCCGGTGGCGTCGAAGTACTGCTGGGCGTAGAAGTCCAGGGAGTAGATGCCGACCTTGGCGGCCTCCTGGATGACCGGCCAGGGAGTCTCCTCACGCTCGTCCCATTCGGCGGCGGCGGGGCGGATCACATCGGCGGCGAAGCCGTGCAGCCAGTCCCGCACCTCCTTCTGTTCGTCGTTGAGCTCCATGGTGAACTCGGCCATGTCCCCTCCAGCGGCACACTGTGGTGTTACTTGCGGTAACCGTACCGTGTTACCGACCAGTAGGAGAAGTCAAGTGCCGCTGTCGCCTCGGCAGCCCGTTCGATGCCGCGGGCCCGGTCAGTGTTAGTTTGCGCAGGCGTCACCGAATCAGCACGGGTGGGGAGAGATCATGGACACCACGCAGCGGACCGATCAGCAGCGGTCCGCCGACCGCCGACGGCGCGAGCTGCTGGAGGCCGCCGACCGAGTGGTGCTGCGCGACGGTCCGCACGCGTCGATGAACGCCATCGCCGCCGAGGCGGGCATCACCAAGCCGATCCTCTACCGCCACTTCGGCGACAAGGGCGGCCTGTACGCCGCCCTCGCCAAGCGGCACACCGACGCCCTGCTCGACTCGCTGCGGGCCGCCCTCGACGCACCGGCCGAGCGGCGCGCCCGCGTCGAGGCCACACTCGACACCTACCTCGCCGCCATAGAGGCCAGGCCCCAGGTGTACCGCTTCCTGATGCACCCGGCGGAGGGCGGCCAGGGCGGCGACCAGGGCTTCGACGTCGGCAAGCACTCCGCGCCGCTGCTGCGCCGGATGGGCGAGGAGCTGGCCCAGGTCATCGGGGAGCGCCTCGACCTCGGACCGGGCGGCCAGCAGCTGGCCCGGGTGTGGGGACACGGCATCGTCGGCATGATGCACGCGGCCGGAGACTGGTGGCTGGGCGAGCGCCCCTGCTCGCGCGCGGAACTGGTGCGCAGCCTCGCCGATCTGCTGTGGGGCCGGCTCGCGGGCGCCGGGGACAAGGCCGGAGGCCCCGGCTTCTAGCACCCACCCGGCCGCGGACAGCCACCCGGATCCGCGACCGTCACCCCCGGCGGGCCCAGGGTGCCCTGGCCGCCTGCCGCAGCACCCTGCGCCGGCGCAGGCCCGTGACATGATCCACATACAGACGGCCGTCCAGGTGGTCGCACTCGTGCTGGAGGCAGCGGGCGAAGAATCCCGTCCCCTCGACCGTCACCGGCTCCCCCGTCACTGTGAATCCCGCCACGACCGCGTGGTCGTGGCGCTCGGTCCCCGCCTCCAGGCCCGGCAGCGAGAGACATCCCTCCGGACCGCGCAGCACGATGCCGTCCGCCGCCACCAGACGGGGATTCACCACATGCCCCAGATGCCGCACGTCCTCGTCGTCGGGGCAGTCGTAGACGAACACCCGCAGCTCCTCGCCCACCTGGTTCGCGGCCAGTCCCACCCCCCGTGCGGCGTACATCGTGGCGAACAAGTCCTCCACGAGCGAGGCCAGTTCGGGACCGAAGGCGGTGACCTCCCGGCAGGGTGTGCGCAGCGCCTCGTCGCCGAGGAGGGTGAGGGGCCGTACGCGCCCGCGGGCGCCGGGGATCGAGCCGTGTCGCATGGCGGCAAGGGTACGGTCCTTCTGCACGCGCGAACGGCGCGCGAGCGCCGCACGGGTGCCGGAATTCGGGTGCGTGAACGGATCTCGATAGGCTGAGGTCCACACCACGTTGCCGGATGGCTCAGGCGCGGCGCGTACGCAAGGAGGATCGAGAACTGATGGCAGGCAACTCGGACCCGCTCACGCCGCGGGCCAAGCTGGCCGTGACCGCGGGCAAGGCGGTCGCGGCGGCATCGCGCGCCGCGGGGCGCGGCAGCGGTTCGGTGATCGGCGGCCGGGTGGCGCTCAAACTCGACCCCGACCTGCTGGCCCGGCTCGCCCAGAACCTGGACGTCATCCTGGTGTCGGCGACCAACGGCAAGACCACCACCACCCGGCTCATCGCCGAGGCGCTGCGGGCCGCGGGCCCCGTGGTCTCCAACGCGCTCGGCGCCAACATGCCGGCGGGCATCACCTCGGCGCTGGCGGGCGGCTCGGAGGCCAAGTTCGGTGTGATCGAGGTCGACGAGAAGTACCTCGCGGGCGTCGCCCGGGACACCGACCCCAAGTGCATCGCGCTGCTCAACCTCTCCCGCGACCAGCTGGACCGGGCCGCCGAGACCCGGATGCTCGCCGAGAACTGGCGCGAGGGGCTCGCCGGGTCCAAGGCCGTGGTCGTCGCCAACTGCGACGACCCGCTGGTGGTGTGGGCCGCCTCCTCCTCGCCCAATGTGATCTGGGTGGCCGCCGGGCAGATGTGGAAGGACGACGCCTGGTCCTGCCCGTCCTGCGGCGGTGTGATGCAGCGTCCGGGCGACGACTGGTTCTGCGCCGAGTGCGGTTTCCGCCGCCCCACGCCCAGCTGGGCCCTGTCCGGCGACCACGTCCTGGACCCGCACGGCTCGGCCTGGCCGATCCACCTCCAGCTGCCGGGCCGCGCCAACAAGGCCAACGCCGCCTCCTCGGCGGCCGTCGCCGCCGTCTTCGGGGTGCCGCCGCAGGTCGCGCTGGAGCGGATGTACCAGGTGCAGGCGGTCGCCGGACGCTACGACGTCGTGCAGTTCCAGGGCCGCGACCTGCGCCTGCTGCTGGCCAAGAACCCGGCCGGCTGGCTGGAGACCTTCTCGCTGATCGACCCGCCGCCGACCCCGGTCATCCTCTCGGTGAACGCGCGCGGCGCCGACGGCACCGACACCTCCTGGCTGTGGGACGTCGACTACACCCGTCTCACCGGCCACCCGCTCCTCGTGATCGGCGACCGGAAGCTGGACCTCGCGGTGCGTCTGGAGGTGGCCAACCAGCACTTCCAGGTCTGCGAGAACCTCGACCAGGCCGTGCAGCAGGCGCCGCCCGGCCGGATCGAGGTCATCGCCAACTACACCGCGTTCCAGGACCTGCGCCGCCGCGTCGGCAACTGATCACGAAGGACGAGCACTTCATGAGCGACAACCAACTGCGGCTGGTGTGGATCTACCCGGACCTGCTGAGCACCTACGGCGACCAGGGCAACGCGCTCGTCGTGGAGCGCCGGGCCCGGCAGCGCGGCCTGGACGTGGCCCGCCTGGACGTACGCAGCGACCAGCCGATCCCGACCTCCGGCGACATCTACCTGATCGGCGGCGGCGAGGACCGCCCGCAGCGGCTGGCGGCGGAGCGGCTGCGCCGCGACGGCCACCTCTACCAGGCGGTGCAGAACGGCGCCATCGTCTTCTCGGTCTGCGCCGGCTACCAGATCCTCGGCCACGAGTTCGTCAACGACCTCGGCCAGCGCGAGCCGGGCCTCGGCCTGCTCGACGTGGTCTCCGTGCGCGGCGAGGGCGAGCGGTGCGTCGGCGACGTGCTCGGCGACGTCGACCCGCGCCTCGGGCTGCCCCCGCTGACCGGTTTCGAGAACCACCAGGGCGTCACCCACCTCGGCCCGGCCGCCCGGCCGCTCGCCCAGGTCCGCGTCGGCCGGGGCAACGGCACCGGCGACGGCACGGAGGGCGCGTACAACGACACGGTCTTCGGCACCTACATGCACGGTCCCGTGCTGGCCCGCAACCCGCAGATCGCGGACCTGCTGCTGAAGCTCGCCCTCGACGTCAACGCGCTGCCGCCGGTCGACGACCGCTGGTACGAGGCCCTGCGCACCGAGCGCATCGCCGCCGCCGAGCAGCCCGCCTGAGCGCGGACCGCACGGCACGGCGGCCCGCGGGCGCGCCCGGGAACCCTCCCGGGCGCGCCCGCGGTGTCTCCCGGCGGCCGCGGTGTCGGCGGTGACCGCGGCGTCGGCGGTGTCTTGCGTTTCCGGCGGTGTCTGCGTCTCCGGCGCTTCGGCCGGGTGTCGGCTCTCCTCAAGCCCCTCGCAAGCTCCCCGCAAGGTGCGCGCGGGACGCTCGTCACCGGGCCCGGCTGACGGCGCGTCCGCTCACCTGTGCACCCGCGTCCACCAGCCGGACGGCCCTTACGGCACCACCCCCTCACGCCGGTAGGGTGGCCGGGATCGAGCCGGACAGCGCGGTCCGGTCCCGGCCCACGTGGAGAAGGTTGTTCGGGCTATGCGCATTGGTGTCCTCACGTCCGGCGGCGACTGCCCCGGCCTGAACGCCGTCATCCGGTCCGTCGTGCACCGTGCCGTCGCCGACCACGGCGACGAGGTCATCGGATTCCGGGACGGCTGGAAGGGCCTCCTGGAGTGTGACTACCTCAAGCTCGACCTGGACGCGGTCGGCGGCATCCTCGCCCTCGGCGGCACCATCCTCGGCTCCTCCCGGGTGCGTCCCGAGCACCTGCGCGACGGGGTCGAGCGGGCCCGCGGCCATGTCCAGGAGCTGGGGCTCGACGCGATCATCCCGATCGGCGGCGAGGGCACCCTCAAGGCGGCCCGGCTGCTCTCGGACAACGGCCTGCCCATCGTCGGCGTGCCCAAGACCATCGACAACGACATCGCGGTCACCGACGTCACCTTCGGCTTCGACACCGCCGTGACGGTGGCCACCGAGGCGCTCGACCGGCTGAAGACCACCGCCGAGTCCCACCAGCGGGTGCTGATCGTGGAGGTCATGGGCCGCCACACCGGCTGGATCGCGCTCCAGTCCGGCATGGCCGCCGGCGCGCACGCCGTGGTCGTCCCCGAGCGGCCCTTCGACATCGAGGAACTGGCGAAGAAGGTCGGCGAGCGGTTCGCGGCGGGCAAGCGGTTCGCGATCGTGGTCGCGGCCGAGGGCGCCAAGCCGCTGCCCGGCACCATGGACTTCGACGAGGGCGGCAAGGACGTCTACGGCCACGAGCGGTTCGCGGGCATCGCCCGGCAGCTCTCCCTGGAACTGGAGGAGCGCCTGGGCAAGGAGGCGCGGCCGGTCATCCTCGGGCACGTCCAGCGCGGCGGCACGCCGACGGCGTACGACCGGGTGCTGGCCACCCGGTTCGGCTGGCACGCCGTGGAGGCCGTGCACCGCGGGGAGTTCGGCCGGATGACCGCGCTGCGCGGCACGGACATCGTGATGGTGCCGCTCGCCCAGGCCGTGGAGACCCTGAAGACGGTGCCCGCCGACCGGTACGCCGAGGCGGAGTGCGTGCTGTAGGACACGCCCGCGCGTCAGCCGCCCCCGGTCGCGAGAGCGGCCGGGGGCGGTTCTAGTCTGGGTGCCGACAGACAGCTGGGGACAGACGGTCACGGACGCCCACAGCTGGGGTCGGACAGCGCACACCCCCACGAATCAGGAGCCGGCGGATGGATCACAGCGGGCACGGCATGATGATGGATCTGCCGCCGTTCACGCTGGGACGCGGCCTCGCATGGTCCGCGGACCCGTTCTTCCTCGTCGCCTGCCTGCTCGGTCTCGCGCTCTACGGCTGGGGCGTGGTGCGGCTGCGGCGGCGCGGCGACTCCTGGCCGGTGGGCCGCACGGTGGCGTACGTCGTCGGGGTGCTGACGGTGGCGCTGATGATGTGCACCAAGCTGAACGACTACGGCATGGTCATGTTCAGCGTGCACATGGTCCAGCACATGGTGATCAGCATGCTCTCGCCGATCCTGATCCTGCTCGGCGCCCCGATCACCCTGGCGCTGCGCGCGCTGCCGGTGGCGGGCCGGGGCCGCAAGGGTCCGCGCGAACTGCTGCTGGCGCTGCTGCACAGCCGCTACGTCCGGATCATCACACACCCCGCGTTCACCATCCCGCTGTTCGTCGCCAGCCTGTACGCGCTGTACTTCACCCCGCTCTTCGACCTCCTGATGGGCTCGCGGGCCGGGCACATCGCGATGATGGTGCACTTCCTCGCGGTCGGGGTGGCGTTCTTCTGGCCGATCATGGGCATCGACCCGGGCCCGCACCGGCCGGGCTATCTGATGCGGATGCTGGAGCTGTTCGCCGGGATGCCCTTCCACGCGTTCTTCGGCATCGCGCTGATGATGGGCTCCACGCCCCTGGTGGAGACCTTCCGCGACCCGCCCGCCTCGCTCGGCATCGACGCGCTGTCCGACCAGACGGCGGCCGGCGGCATCGCCTGGGCGTTCAGCGAGGTGCCCTCGGTGCTGGTGCTGCTGGCGCTGCTGTTCCAGTGGTACCGCTCGGAGCAGCGGCAGGCCAAGCGCAAGGACCGGGCCGCCGAGCGGGACGGCGACAAGGAGCTGGCCGCCTACAACGCCTATCTGGCCTCGCTCAACGCCCGCGGCAACTGACCCCTGGCCCTGCCGCGGCCCGCCCGTCCCCCGTCACTTCCGTACGGTGCGTGCACCGGAGCCTCCCAGGAGGCGGATTCCGGGGCACCATGGGAGGGAGGCCGACCAGGAGGAGGGTGCCGCGATGCCCGGTTCGACGGACGGTTCCACGAGAGCGATGGGGGTGCTCACCGTGGGCGCCCTGGTCGCGGTGACCGCGTACACGGTGGCGCTCGGCGGCAACGGCTGGCTGTGGTTCGGCTGGGTGGTGCTGGGCCTTGCGACCCTGGGTGTGGTGGTGACCCACCACACCTGAGCCCCTCCCAGCTCCGTTCCGCGCCGCTCAGTTCGCGGGGGAGCCGCCGAGGCGGGCCGAGGAGTGCACGCCCGGCTGGTACTTGGGCAGCCGCACGGTGATCTTCATTCCGGCGCCGGGCGCGGTCTCGATGACCAGGCCGTGGTCGTCGCCGTAGACCTGGCGCAGCCGGTCGTCGACGTTGGACAGGCCGATGCCGCCGGAGGGGCTGTCCTCCCCTGCGAGGATGCGGCGCAGCAGCCCGGGGTCCATCCCGGCGCCGTCGTCCTCGATGACGACCAGCGCCTCCGCGCCCGCGTCCCGGGCGGTGAGACGGATGCGGCAGGTCCCGGCCTTGCCCTCCAGGCCGTGTTTGACGGCGTTCTCCACGAGCGGTTGCAGACACAGGAAGGGCAGCGCGACGGGCAGCACCTCCGGGGCGATCTGGAGGGTGACGGCGAGGCGGTCGCCGAAGCGGGCCCGGACCAGCGAGAGGTAGTGCTCGATGGCGTGGAGTTCGTCGGCGAGCGTGGTGAAGTCGCCGTGGCGGCGGAACGAGTAGCGGGTGAAGTCGGCGAACTCCAGCAGCAGCTCGCGGGCGCGCTCGGGGTCGGTGCGGACGAACGAGGCGATCACCGCCAGCGAGTTGAACACGAAGTGCGGGGAGATCTGGGCGCGCAGGGCCTTGATCTCGGCCTCGACGATCCGGGTGCGGGAGCGGTCGAGGTCGGCCAGTTCGAGCTGGACCGAGACGAAGCGGGCCACCTCGGTGGCGGCGCGGACCAGGACGGCCGACTCGCGGGGCGCGCAGGCGACCAGGGCGCCGTGCACCCGGTCGTCCACGGTGAGCGGGGCGACCACCGCCCAGCGCACCGGGCAGTCCGGTGCCGTGCAGCCGAGCCGGAACGCCTCGCCGCGCCCGGTCTCCAGGGGGCCGGTGAGCCGCGCCATGATCTCGGCGCGGTGGTGGGCGCCGACGCCGTCCCAGGCCAGTACGCGCGTGTCGTCGGTGAGGCAGAGCGCGTCGGTGCCGAGCAGGGACCGCAGCCGCCGGGCCGATCTGCGGGCGGTCTCCTCGGTGAGCCCGGCCCGCAGCGGGGGCGCGGCGAGGGAGGCGGTGTGCAGGGTCCGGAAGGTGGCGTGCTCGACGGGCGTGCCGAGACCGCCCGGACGCGGGGTCCTGGCGGTGCGCCGGCCCAGCCAGAACCCGGCGGCCAGCAGCGGCAGGACGGCGACGCACAGCCCGGCGAGGAAGCCGCTCACGCCTTGGCCTCCGTGCCGGGCGGCTCGGGCAGATGGAAGCGGGCGAGCACGGCCGCGGTGCCGGGCGGCACCCGGCCGGGGGTGGCCAGGGAGACCAGCACCATGGTGAGGAAGCCCAGCGGCACCGACCACAGGGCGGGCCAGGCGAGCAGCGCGTGCGGCGGGCCGGTTCCCGGGAGTCCGGCCATGGTGACGGCGACGGCGACGAACGCGGCCCCGCCGCCGGCCAGCATCCCGGCCGCAGCGCCGGGCGGGGTGAGCCGCCGCCACCAGATGCCGAGGACGAGCAGCGGGCAGAAGGAGGACGCGGACACGGCGAAGGCGAGTCCGACGGCGTCGGCCACCGGCAGTCCCCCGGCCAGGACGCTCACCGCGAGCGGTACGGCCATGGCGAGCACGGTGCCGAGCCGGAAGTGCCGTACGCCTCGGGCGGGCAGCGGACCGCGCGAGGGCAGCACGTCCTGGGTGAGCACCCCGGCGACCGCCATGGTCAGTCCGGAGGCGGTGGACAGGAAGGCGGCGAAGGCGCCGCCCGCGACCAGCGCCCCGAGCAGGTCGCCGCCGAGGCCGCCGATCATCCGGTCGGGCAGCAGCAGGACGGCGGCGTCCGCGTCGCCGGTGAGGGTCAGTTCGGGGGCGTAGAGGCGGCCGAGGGCGCCGTAGAGGGGCGGCAGCAGGTAGAAGGCGCCGATGAGGCCGAGCACGGCGACCGTCGCGCGGCGGGCGGCGACCCCGTGCGGGCTGGTGTAGTAGCGGACCACGACGTGCGGCAGTCCCATGGTGCCGAGGAAGGTGGCGAGGATGAGGCCGTACGTGGCGTACAGGGGGCGTTCCTCGCGGCCTGCGGCGAGCGAGGTCGACATGCCGCCGGTGCGGGCCCGGCCGGCGGCGGGCACCGGGTCGCCGGGCCGGAAGGTGAGGCGGGTGCCGCCGCCGAGGCGGTGGGTTCCGGCGGCCAGGCGCACGGGCTCGCCGGGGTGCGGGCGGCCGTCGACGGTGCCGTGCACGGTGACGGTGAGGGGGCGGTCCAGCCGCAGGTCGAGGGTGCTGCCGACGCGGACGGTGCGCGGCTCGCGGAAGGCCGCGGGTTCGTCGAAGGCGTGGCGGGGGGCGCCGTCGCTCTGCCAGGCGAGCAGCAGGAAGAGCGCGGGGACGAGCAGGGCGGTCAGTTTCAGCCAGTACTGGAAGGCCTGCACGAAGGTGATGCTGCGCATGCCGCCGGCGGCGACGGTGGCCACCACGACGACGGCGACGATCACTCCGCCGAGGGTGCCGGGCGCCCCGGTGAGCACCGCGAGCGTGAGGCCGGCGCCCTGGAGCTGGGGCAGCAGGTACAGCCAGCCGATGCCGACGACGAAGGCGCCCGCCAGCCGCCGCACGCCCTGGGAGGCGAGCCGGGCCTCGGCGAAGTCGGGCAGCGTGTAGGCGCCGGAGCGGCGCAGCGGGGCGGCGACGAACAGCAGCAGGACGAGGTATCCGGCGGTGTAGCCGACCGGGTACCACAGCATGTCGGGGCCCTGGACGAGGACCAGTCCGGCGATGCCGAGGAAGGAGGCGGCGGAGAGGTACTCGCCGCTGATCGCGGCGGCGTTCAGGCGCGGGCCCACGGTGCGGGAGGCGACGTAGAAGTCGGAGGTGGTCCGGGATATGCGCAGTCCGAAGGCGCCGACGAGGACGGTGGCGACGACGACGAGGGCGACGGCGGGGACGGTGTAGGCGGAGTTCACCGGGGCGCGGTCCTCAGCGGTCCTCGGTGAGGCGGGCGAAGTCGCGTTCGTTGCGTTCGGCGCGGCGCACGTACCAGCGGGCGAGCAGGACGAGCGGGAGGTAGAGGCCGAAGCCGAGGACGGCCCACTTCAGGCGGCGCGCGTCGGGCGCGGCGGCGAACACCAGCGGCAGCGGGCCGACGAGCAGGACGAGCACGCCGGACACGGTGAGCGCGGTGCGCAGTTGGGTGCGCATCAGGGAGCGGACGTAGGTGTGGCCGAGCGTGGTCTGCTCGTCGATCTCGGTGCGCGGGCGGTAGTGGCCGGTGGCGCGGCGGGTGCGGCGGGGCGGTCCGGTGACGACGACGCGGCGCTCGGCGGGGTCCTGCGGCATGGTGTGCGCCCCCCTCTAGCGTCCGGTCCGGCGCATCAGCAGAACCCGCAGTTCGCGGGCGTGCCGACGGCTGACCTGGAGTTCCTCGGTGCCGATCAGGACGCTCACCGAGCCCGCGTCCAGGCGGAGTTCACCGATGTGGCGCAGCGCGACGAGATGGCGGCGGTGGATGCGGACGAAGCCACGGGCGCGCCAGCGCTCCTCCAGTGTGGACAGCGGGATGCGGACGAGGTGGCTGCCCCGGGCGGTGTGCAGCCGGGCGTAGTCGCCCCGGGCCTCGACATGGGTGATGTCGTCGACGGCGACGAACCGGGTGACGCCGCCGAGTTCGACGGGCAGCTGGTCGGGGTCGGGTTCGCTCACCGGGATCCGTACGGCCGTCTCGCGCAGCGCGGCGGCGCGGCGGACGGCCTCCGCGAGCCGTTCCCGGCGGACGGGTTTGAGGACGTAGTCGACGGCCTTGAGGTCGAACGCCTGCACGGCGAAGTCCTCGTGGGCGGTGACGAACACGATCAGCGGCGGTGCGGCGAACCCGGTCAGCAGCCTGGCCAGGTCGAGGCCGTCGAGGCCGGGCATGTGGATGTCGAGGAAGACGACGTCGATCGCGTCGGGCCCGCCCGGTCCGGACTCCAGCGCCCGGTTGATGCGGCGCAGCGCCTCGGTGGCGTCCGAGGCGCCCTCGACGCCCTCGACGCGGGGGTCGGCGCTCAGCAGATAGAGCAGCTCCTCCAGCGAGGGGCGTTCGTCGTCGACGGCGAGGGCGCGCAGCATGAACGTGGAGTGTAGGGGCGAACGGCGGCGCTGGACATGTGCCGGGCGCGGGCCGGGGGCGCTGGATACAGTGCGGGCATGAACAGCAGGCCCACGCCGTTCGACGATCTCGACCGGAAGATCCTCACCGCTCTCATGGCGAACGCCCGTACGAGTTTCGCGGAGATCGGCGCGGTCGTCGGGCTCTCCTCCACCGCCGTCAAACGGAGGGTGGACCGGCTGCGCGACTCGGGGGTGATCACCGGGTTCACGGCCACGGTGAAGCCCGCGGCGCTGGGCTGGCGCACGGAGGCGTACGTCGAGGTGTACTGCGAGGGCGCGGCGCCGCCGAGGCGGCTGGCCGAGGTGGTGCGCAACCATCCGGAGATCACGGCGGCGATGACGGTGACCGGGGGCGCGGACGCGCTGCTGCACGTGCGGGCACGGGATGTGGAGCACTTCGAGGAGGTGCTGGAGCGGATCCGGGTGGAGCCGTTCATCCGCAAGACGATCAGCGTGATGGTGCTCTCCCATCTGCTGCCGGACAGCCCGGAGGCGGGGGCCAGCCAGCCCGTCCCCGAGGACGCAGCAGACGTGCGCTGAATCCTCTGAAGACGCAGCATCACTGCGTGAACACGCAGGTTTCGTTCCTTGTCGGCCGTATCGCCCGCTTCCTACCGTGGTGTCAACCCTCAGTCGACACCCCAGGAAGCGGAGGAACCCCTCTGTGCCCGGATCCCGTGTGCCGCGCCGGCGGCGCTTTCTCGTCTGCGAACCCAGACACTTCGCCGTGCAGTACGCGATCAACCCCTGGATGCATCCGGACCGTCCCGTCGACACCGGACGCGCCCAGGCCCAGTGGCAGGCGCTGACCGACGCCTACCGCGCCCACGGTCATACCGTCGAGACCCTGGAACCCGTCCCCTCGCTGCCGGACATGGTCTTCGCCGCCAACGCGGCGGTGGTCGTCGGCGGCCGTGTCTTCGGCTCCCTGTTCAAGGCGCCCGAGCGGCGCCCGGAGTCCCTGCCCTACGACACCTGGTTCAAGTCGGCCGGGTTCGACGTGTACCGGCCCGAGTCGGTGTGCGAGGGCGAGGGCGACTTCGTCCCGGCCGGGCGCTGGCTGCTGGCCGGCACCGGCTTCCGCACCACCCGGGAGGCCCACCGCGAGGCCCAGGAGTTCCTGGGCGTCCCGGTGATCGGGCTGACCCTGGTGGACCCGTACTTCTACCATCTGGACACGGCCCTGTTCGTCCTCGACGAGGAGAACATCGCGTACTACCCCGAGGCGTTCTCCCCGGGCAGCCGCGAGGTGCTCGCCCGGCTGTACCCGGACGCGGTGACCGCCACCCGCAAGGACGCGGAGGCCTTCGGGCTCAACTCCGTCTCGGACGGCCTGCACGTGTTCATGTCGCCCGGCGCGACGGACCTCGCCGACCGCCTCACCGACCTCGGCTATCTGCCCGTCCCCGTCGACCTGTCGGAGTTCCGCAAGGCCGGCGGCGGGATCAAGTGCTGCACCCAGGAGATCCGCTCATGACCGCACCCGCAGACACCCGTACCACCTCCGACGAGCTGATCCGGGCGGAGGAGCCGGTGCTCGCGCACAACTACCACCCGCTGCCGGTGGTCGTGGCGCGGGCCGAGGGCGCCTGGGTCGAGGACGTCGAGGGCCGCCGCTACCTCGACATGCTGGCCGGGTACTCCGCCCTGAACTTCGGCCACCGCCATCCCGCGCTGATCGAGGCGGCCCGCGACCAGCTCGACCGGCTCACCCTCACCTCGCGGGCCTTCCACAACGACCGGCTGGCCGGTTTCGCGACGCGCCTGGCGGCGCTGACCGGGCAGGAGATGGTGCTGCCCATGAACACGGGCGCCGAGGCGGTGGAGAGCGGCATCAAGGTCGCCCGCAAGTGGGCCTACGAGGTCAAGGGCGTCCCCGCCGACCGGGCCACGATCGTGGTGGCCGCGGAGAACTTCCACGGCCGGACGACGACGATCGTCGGCTTCTCCACGGACGAGACGGCACGGGCCGGGTTCGGGCCGTTCACGCCCGGCTTCCGCATCGTCCCCTACAACGACCTGGCGGCCCTGGAGGCGGCGGTCGACGAGACCACGGCCGCCGTGCTGATCGAGCCGATCCAGGGCGAGGCGGGCGTCATCGTGCCCGACGACGGCTATCTCGCCGGGGTGCGCGAGCTGACCCGCCGGGCGGGCTGCCTGTTCGTCGCGGACGAGATCCAGTCGGGTCTGGGCCGCACCGGGCACACCCTCGCCGTGGAGCACGAGGGCGTGGTGCCGGACCTCGTGCTGCTCGGCAAGGCGCTGGGCGGCGGCATCGTGCCGGTGTCGGCGGTGGTCGGCAGCCGCGAGGTGCTGGGCGTGCTGCGGCCGGGCGAGCACGGGTCGACGTTCGGCGGCAACCCGCTGGCCGCGGCGGTCGGCACGGCGGTGGTGGAACTGCTGGAGACCGGCGAGTTCCAGCGCAGGGCCGCCGGACTGGGCGTCGTCCTGCGCGAGGGCCTCACCGCGCTGACCGGCAGGGGCGTGGTCGGCTTCCGCTCGCGCGGGCTGTGGGCGGGCGTCGACGTGGACCCGGCCATCGGCACCGGCCGGGAGATCAGCGAGCGGCTGATGCGGGAGGGGATCCTGGTCAAGGACACCCACGGGTCGACGATCCGTCTCGCGCCGCCGCTGACCGTCACCGAGACCGAACTGCGCTCCGCGCTGGGTTCGCTGGAGCGGGTGCTGACCGGCTGAGCCCGCCGGACCGCCCGGTCCTGCGCAGTACGGCATGTGCCGGGGGCGCTCCCGCTGGGGGCGCCCCCGGTACGCGCGTCCCGCGGCGCCCGCTCGCCCGGCCGCGCCACTCCCCCGGCCCTTCGTTGGCGCCCGGAGGATACGGGTACCCGAGCGGATGACGGCACTCCCTGAGGGACTTCCTGAGGAGATGACTCCCATGCTGCTCATCGGCCTGCTGCTCCTCGCGGCCACGGGCGCCTTCACCGGTCTGGCCATCGCCGGCAACCTGTCCGGCGGACCCCAGTACACGGTGTCGATCCTCGGCAACGACATCGTCACGCTGAACACCCTCGCGATCTTCAGCGCGGGGCTCGCGCTCGCCCTGCTCTTCTGCCTCGGCCTGTCCATGCTGGCCGGCGCCGCGACACACCACCGGCACCACCGGGTGGCGCGGTACGGCGGGACGGACACCCGCCCGACGGGCGGCGGGACGACACAGCCGGACGACCGCCGCTACCCCTGACTTCCGCCGCCCCGGCCCGCAGCCGGACCGGCCCGCGGACGGACCGGCCCCGCGCGGCCGGTCAGTGGTAGGCGTGCACGACGGCGTGCCCCTTGCCCCGGCCGATCATCCACCGGTTGACGGGAGTGGTCAGCAGGAACGCCAGGGCGAGGGAGAGCACCAGCGAGACCCAGAACAGCGCGTCGGCGAGCCCCGCGTCCATGGCGCCGGGCACGCCCACCATGACGGTGTTGTCGATCAGCTCCATGACCGCGATGGACAGGGTGTCGGCGGCCAGGGCGACCTTGAGCGCCCGCCTGCGCGGCCGTGCGCCAGGAGGTTCCTTCGGGGGCGCCGTGGTGGTGCTCGTGCGCGTGCGCGTGCGCGTGCCCGTGGTCCACGTGTTCCATCGTCGCTCCCTTGTCGATGTGTGAGGTGGTCGTGCACACCGGGGAACCACATACCCCCCAGGGGTATTCCGAAGCGCGTCCGGAAGTCGTTCCGGGACGGCGGACGCGGGTCGGCCGTCCCGGAACGGGGGCGGGCCTACCGGCCGCCGAGCAGCTTCCTCATCCGGTCGATCTCGGCCGACTGCGAGGTGGTGACCGACTTCGCCAGGGCGACGGCGGCCCGGTCGGACCCCTCGGCCTGCTCCGTGCGGGCCATGGCGACGGCGCCCTCGTGGTGGCCGATCATCATGCGCAGGAACGCCCGGTCGAAGGCGTCACCGGACAGCCCGGTCAGCTCGTCCATGTCGGTGTCCGTCATCATGCCGGGCATCGGGGAGGCGGAGTGCCCGGAGGCCGAGTGGTCCATGCCGGGCATGCCCGGCATGCCGGAGGGACCGGCGGACGGGACACCGGCGCCCCACGCCTTCAGCCAGCCGGTCATGGTCTCGATCTCCGGGTCCTGCGCCTGCCTGATCTGCGCGGCGAGGTCCTTGACCTGCGGGGACCGGGCCCGGCTCGGTGCCAGGGCGGCCATCTCCACGGCCTGCCGGTGGTGCGGGATCATCTCCTGCGCGAACGTGACGTCCTGCGCGTTGTGCTTCCCCGGTCCGGCCGGGGCGGTGGCCGAGGGGCGGCCGGTGGACCCGTTGCCGTGGGCGGAGTGGCCCGCCGACGAGGTGTCACCGCTGCCGCCGCCGCAGGCGGTGAGCGCCAGCGCGGCGGCGAGGACCGCGCCCGGCAGGGCGGCGTGACGGAGACGGAAGGTAGGGAGGGCAGGGAAGGTACGGCCGGTGCGCGGGACGCGTCGGCCGGTGCGGCGGATCGCCATGAAGGTCATGAAGGTCATGAAGGTACAGCTCCTCGGAGAAGCCCGCGCGCGGGCGCGCGGAACCGGCGGATCAGGTCGGGACCGGAGCACGGCGCACCGGACGCGGTGAGGTCCGGATGCCGTGCGGGTGCCTCTAGATCCGCAGGAGCTGGAGTTCGGCGAGATCGGGCGGGGCCCGGCCGTCGGCAGAGGGGGTGAGCGGCCCCGCGGGGAGCATCACCGGGGGCGCGACGGCGGAGAACGGCGCGGGCGGCGGGGCGGACGGCGCGTAGCCCGTCGCCGCACCGGCGGCGGCGCAGGTGCCGTCCGCGTGCTGCATGGGCATGCCGTCCGAGTCCGGGTCGGAGAGGTGACGGCAGGAGTCCCCGGCCCGGTGCACGGGCGCGGCGGCTTCGTGGGCGGCCGGTCTCCCGGGCGCCGCCGTCGTCCCGTGACGGCCCGGCGCGGGCGTCCCGGCGGCGGCGAAGCCGTGCATCGCGAGCACCCCGGCCAGTACGGCCAGGACCAGCAGCGCCCGGCGGGCACGGCGCGCCGCCGAGCGGGTGCGGGCGCGGGTGCCGGACGTCATGGTCACATCGTACGGAGCGGTCGGCCGCGCGGTACGCCGCCCCCGCCGCCGGACGTCGGCGACACCGGGCACCCGGCCCCGGGTACACCGCGCGCCCCTCACTCCGCCTCCGGCTTCCCCCGTTCCGCGCGGCGGCGCAGCAGATGCCGGACGACCAGCGCGGCGACGAGGACGGCGACGGCCACCAGCACCCAGACCTCGTACCGCTTGATCGTGTCGTAGACGGTGTCGATGTGCGTGCCCGCGAAGTAGGCGACGGACACCCACAGGCCCACCCACAGCGCCGCGCCGAGCGCGTTGAAGGCCAGGAAGCGCAGCCAGTGCATCCCGGTGGTGCCGGCGATGATGCCGTTGGCCTGGCGCAGTCCCTCGACGAAGCGCGCCACCGTGACGATCTTGCCGCCGTGCCGGGTGAAGAACCGCTCGGCGGTCTCGAACCGCTTGGGCGTCAGGAAGATGTACCTGCCCCACCGGTGGACGAAGGCCCGCCCGCCGAAATGTCCGATCAGATAGCCGATGTTGTCCCCGATCACCGCGGCGGCGAACGCGATGAGGCCGACGGCCAGGACGTTCAGCTCGCCCGCCCCGGCGTACACACCGGCCGCGAGCAGGATCGTCTCGCCGGGGGCGGGGATCCCGAAGTCCTCCACGAGGACGACACCGCCCACGGCCAGATAACCGTACTGGCTGAGCAGCGGGGCCAGATGCTCCAGCGGACCGGGCAGCGGAGGAGCCATACCGTCCACCGTACGTCGCCCGGCGCACGGAGCCCGGCAGACACCGCGTCCGGCCCGTACGCCGATCCGCGCGTCCGCGAGGGGCGCCGGACTGACCGTGTGTCAGTAAAGTCGAGAGGCCGGGACGACTCCGGCCGGACGCGGTCCGGGGCACCCGCGGCCGCGCGTGGGACCTGCGAGTGAGGGGCGAGCCGTGTTCTACCAGCTGCTCAAGTACGTCCTGCTGGGTCCGCTGCTGAGACTGGCCTTCCGGCCGCGCATCGAGGGTCTCGATCAGGTGCCGGAGACCGGTGCGGCCATCGTCGCGGGCAACCATCTGTCGTTCTCGGACCACTTCCTGATGCCCGCGATCCTCAAGCGGCGCATCACCTTCCTGGCCAAGGCCGAGTACTTCACCGGCCCCGGGCTGAGGGGCCGGCTGACCGCCGCCTTCTTCCGCAGCGCCGGGCAGATCCCGGTGGACCGGTCGGGCAAGGAGGCGGGCCGGGCCGCCATCCGCGAGGGCCTCGGGGTGCTCGGCAGGGGCGAGCTCCTCGGCATCTATCCGGAGGGCACCCGCTCGCACGACGGCCGCCTCTACAAGGGCAAGGTGGGCGTCGCGGTGATGGCGCTCGAAGCGGGCGTGCCGGTGATCCCCTGCGCGATGATCGGCACCTTCGAGGCCCAGCCCCCGGGCCGGCTGGTCCCCCGGCCGCGCCGCGTCGTGATCCGCTTCGGCCGTCCCCTGGACTTCTCCCGCTATGCCGGGATGGAGGAGGAGAAGGCGGTCCTGCGGGCCGTCACCGACGAGATCATGTACGCCATCCTGTCGCTGTCCGGGCAGGAGTACGTCGACCAGTACGCGGCCGTGGCCAAGGCCGGGCCGTCCGCGGCGCCCGCGTCCGCGCGGGACGGGTCACGGGCCCGCGGGGAGCGCAGGTTCCCCCGCTCCCCGCTCACCTGAGAGCGCGGCGGGGCTCCCTCCGGGGCCGGGCACGGCGAAGGGGCGGCCGGGGATCCCGACCGCCCCTCACCGCGTACGGCCGGGTGCTACGGCTTCGGCGTGGCGTGCGGACCGCAGGTCACGTCCGCCCGGTCCACCTTGCCGGTGAGCAGGTAGGTGTCCACCCGCTCGTTGATGCACGGGTTGACCAGACCGGTGACACCGTGGGAGCCCGCGTCCTTCTCGGTGATCAGACGGGAGCCCTTGAAGCGCTGGTGCAGGTCGACGGCGCCGGGGTACGGCGTGGCGGCGTCCCGCGTGGACTGGACGATCAGGACCGGCGGCAGCCCCTTGCCGGTCTTGACGTTCACCGGGGTCTGCTGCTTGACCGGCCAGGTGGCGCACGGCAGGTTCATCCATGCGTTGGACCAGGTCAGGAACGGGTACTGGGCGTTGAGCCGGGTGTTGTCCCGGTCCCACTTGTGCCAGCTGGTCGGCCACTTGGCGTCGGTGCACTCGACGGCCGTGTAGACGGCGTTGCCGTTCTCCGTGGAGATGTTGCCCGCGATGTCGGACATGTCGGGGGCGGCGGCGTCGATCAGCGGCTGGGGGTCACCGGCGAAGTACTTGCTGAACGCCGTCGCCACCGGCACCCAGGAGGAGTCGTAGTACGGCGCGGACTGGAAGAAGCCGAGCAGCTCGGACGGGCCGACGACGCCGCCGAGGGGGTGCTCCTTGGCGGTGGCGCGCAGCTGGAGCCACTTGGCCTGGACGGCGGCGCGGGTGGTGCCGAGGTGGAAGCTGGCGTCGTTCTTCGCGACCCAGTCCTGCCAGTCCTTCCAGCGGCCCTCGAAGGCGATGTCCTGGTTGAGGTTGGCCTCGTACCAGATGTTGTCGCGCGACGGGTCGACGACGCTGTCGACGACGATCCGGCGCACATGGCCCGGGAACAGCGTGCCGTAGACGGCGCCGAGGTAGGTGCCGTAGGAGACGCCCAGGTAGTTGATCTTCTTCTCACCGAGCGCGGCGCGGATGACGTCGAGGTCGCGCGCGGTGTTCGGCGTGGTCATCTGCTGGAGCATGGCGCGGCCGGTGCGCTCCAGGCAGCCCTCGGCGTACTCGCGGGCCAGCTTGCGCTGGGCGCGCTTGTCGGCCTCGGAGCCGGGCACCGGGTCGGCCTTGGGAGCCTTGACGTACTCCTGCGGGTCGGCGCAGGAGATCGGCGTGGAGTGGCCGACGCCGCGCGGGTCGAAGCCGACGAAGTCGTACGCCTTCGCCACGTTCGCCCAGACGGGGTTCTTGGCGGTGACCCGGGTCGGGAAGCGCAGGCCGGAACCGCCCGGTCCGCCCGGGTTGTAGATGAGGGCGCCCTGGCGGTCCTGCCGGGTGCCGGTGTTGCCGATGCGGTCGACGGCGAGCTTGATCTGCTTGCCGTACGGGTGCGCGTAGTCGAGCGGCACCGAGACGTACCCGCACTGGATGGGCTTGGCCAGCCCCCAGTCGGCGGGGCAGTCCTGCCACTGGATACCGGCGTGGGCGGCACGGTCGGCGGCGATCGCCGCGCCGATGGCCTCGCGGTCCTGGCCGTGGCGGCTGTCCGCGCTGGCCGCGGGTGCCGCCACGGCGCCGGCTATCAGGGTCGCCGTGACGAGCGCGCCGGCCGAACCGAGCGCCACCGTCCGGTTCTTCGGTCTGATGACCCTCAAGTGGGACCTCCCCGTACATCGTTGCGAATCGAGTACGGGGGATCCTTCCGGCTGTGAGGCGCCTGAGGACAGGGGTCGTTGACCTTCTTTGCCAATCCGATAACCGGCGTCGGATGTTCCGCTCAGCGGAGACGCGCCCGAGCGCCCGCGCGACAGGGCGCGGGCGCCGCCTCAGGAGTCGCAGCGGTCCGGGGCGCGGCGCGCGGCGTGCCGGCCGAGCGCCCGCCGCAGCTCCTCCAGCTCGGTGTCGGACAGGGCGCCGCCCTGCGCGAACTTCAGGATGTGCTCGGCGACCGTGCGCACCTTCGTGTTCGTCCGCTGGGAGACCTCGCGCAGCACCCGCCAGGCGCTGTCCGGAGGGATGCGGCCCACGGCCACCAGGGCTCCGATGGCCTGGTCGATGACGGCGTGCGAGGTCAGGCCGCGCTGGAGCTGGGCGATCTCCTCGTGCAGCCGCTCGTGCTCCGCCACCAGGTCGGTGACGGACAGCGGCTGGAGCGGATGCCACCTGGACATCGCGAAGAACGCCATGGAGATCCCCTGGGTCGTCGAACGGCCGGAGTCCTCCTCCAGCTTGCTCCCTGCGGGTCGCGCGCACGACCGGAGCCGGGCGGCGACGGACCTCCGTGGCGGGCGGACGGGCGGACGGGCGGCGTCTTCGGCACGGCGCCCGCGCGGGATCGGATCGGACCGAAACGGACCGAACGGGGTACCGCCTTTCGGCGTAGGCACACCACTTTTTTCCAGGGCCGTTCGGGTTGCGGCGCGTGTCCGCCCGGATGGCGGAACGAATTCTTCCGCTCCTGGTCCGGGGCTCGGCCGGGCGGGAGGAAGCGGTTCGAACGGAACGGCATCCACTCGAACGGACGAGTGGTGAGTAACAACACAAAGCACAGGTTCCGTTGGGATTTTCGGACAGCCGTAGGTGAAGATCCCTGTCTGACGACAAGCCCCCGCCGCAGCGGCGGGGCGGTCCGGGCGGACGCCGAGTCCTGCCACCGCCCGGATGCCCGGTCGACGGAAGTGGATCGGCAGGAGTGGAGGACCCGAGCAAGACGGGTCGCCGGAACGGTCGCGCCACGGCCGGGCCGAGCAGCCCTTGGGGTGAAGCCGCCAGCAGGCGGCCGGGCAACTTCGCCAGCCCGAATCCGACAGGTCATCCTTCACAGGCGGCTGACGAAGGGTTGCGCATGACTGCGCTCAATCGTGTCCCGTCGCTCATGGTCCGGGCCGGAACCGCCTCGGCCCTGACGCTCGCCGCCGTCGGCGGCTCGATCGTGGTGCCCGGTGTCGCCTCCGACGCCTCGGCCGCCACCATGGCGACGAAGGCCCTGAACATCGCGGCGTCCAAGAAGGGCGCCCCCTACCAGTGGGGAGCGACGGGGCCGAGGAGGTTCGACTGCTCCGGGCTCACGCTGTACTCCTTCAAGAAGGCCGGCAAGAGCCTGCCGCGTACGGCCGCACAGCAGTACAACAAGTCGCACCACATCTCCTCGAAGAGCCGTCGCGCCGGTGACCTGGTGTTCTTCCACTCCGGTTCGTACGTCTACCACGTCGGGATCTACGCCGGCTCGGGCAAGATCTGGCACGCCCCGAAGACCGGGGACGTGGTGAAACTGGAGAAGATCTGGACCAGGAACGTCTGGTACGGCCGCATCGGCTGACCCGCCCGGGTCGCGGCGCGACGGGACGGGACGGCGGACCGGTGCACCCGCGAACGGGCGGACCGGCGGACCGGCGACGGTCCGTCGGCTACGGCTCGTCCCGGTCCGTGGCCGACGCGGCGCGGACCGGCCACGGCAGTTCCACGCTGACCGTCTTGCCGCCTTCCCGGGTGGGCCGCACGCGCACCCTGCCGCCGTACTCCGCGCTGAGCCACCGGATGATCACCATGCCCCGGCCGTTGTCCTGCTGAACGGCGGCCGGGAGCCGTCTGGGGAAGCGCGGGTGGCTGTCGGTGACGCCGATGCGCACCCGCTCGTCGTGGTCGAGGGCGAGGTGCACGGTGAAGGTGGGCGACCGGCCGAGGGTGTGCTCCACGGCGTTGGTGGCGAGTTCGGAGACGATGAGCCGTACGGTATCGGCGGCGTCCGCGTCCGCGGGCAGGCCCCACTCCGTCAGCGTGCCGACCGCGTAGGCACGGGCGGCCGCGACCGAGGCGGGATCGCTCGGCAGCGTGACGGATGCTTCCAGATGGTCTGCCATGACGACGTCGTCCCTTTCCCACGGGGCCGCGGTCCGACAGGAGCGGAGGGTTTCGAGTACGGTCCCGGACTGGTGCTTCGCCGTCAGGTTGCCACCACCGGACCGGTCACGGGTGGCGATCCACCAAGATATGCATATATCTGTCGCTCGAAGCGGTGAACTCTGCGACGGGCGACCGTATGCGCCGTCGGTCCCGGGAGAAGTCAGGAGCGCGTCCCATGCAGCACGGTCCCGCGGTGCGCCGCCGCAAGCTCGGTGCGGAACTGCGCGCGCTGCGCACCGGCGTGGGGCTCACCAGTGGCGAGGCGGCCCGGCTCGTGGGCTGGCACCAGTCGAAGGTGAGCCGGATCGAGACGGGCGCCAGCGGGGTGAAACCGGCCGATGTGCGCACGCTGCTCGACGCGTACGCGGTCCAGGACGCCCAACTGCGCGAGCTGCTCCTGCTGCTGTCGGGCGCCGACGACGGCCAGGACCGGCCGCACTGGTGGCACGCCTACCGCGGGGTACTGCCGCCGACGTACCGCGACTTCATCAGCCTGGAGTCCCAGGCCAGCGCGATGCGCACCCTGGAGACCTCGGTCGTCCCCGGGCTGCTCCAGACCCCCGCGTACGCCCGCGCGGTGACCCGGGCCGCGGTGGACGGGCTCGACGACGAGCGGCTGGACGCGCTGGTGGAGGTGCGGCTGGCCCGGCAGGGCGTGCTGCGGGCGGTGCCGCCACCGGCCCTGAAGGTGGTGCTGGACGAGGCGGTTCTGCGCCGCGAGGTCGGCGGCCCGGAGGTCATGGCGCACCAGCTGGAGCGGCTGGCCGAGGCGGCGCGGCTGCCCCAGGTGTCCTTGCAGGTCCTGCCGTTCACGGCCGGTGCGCACATCGGCATCACCGGCCCTTTCGTTATCTTCTCTTTTTCGAACACTTCTGATCTGGATGTGGTCGTTCTCGACAACTTGACGAGTAGCCTCCACCTCGAACGGAAAGAAGACCTGGAGGCCTACTCCGAGGCCTTCGACACGCTTCGGTCCCACGCGCTTTCGACCGAGGACTCATTGGACTTCATCGCCGGGATCGCCGGGATACACCAGGACAGGTGACGGCGGGCGACCGCATCAAGGAGGCACCATGTCTGCTCCCCCTCGGAACTTATCCTCCACGACCGATCTGCACGGTGTGCGCTGGCTGCGCAGCAGCTACAGCACGGGGGCGAACAACTGCGTCGAGACGGCCCGTCCGGCCGCGCAGCCCTACGCCGGACTCCTCGCCGTGCGCGACTCCAAGGCTCCGGCCGGGCCCGCGCTGCTCTTCTCCCGCACGAGCTGGGCGCGGTTCACGGCAGCGGCACACCGGATCTGAGCACCGCCGGGGCACCCACCGGGCCCGCCCCGGACCCTCCCGTCCACCGGCGACTCACGGCCGCGTCCGCCGACTCATGGCCGCGTCTCGCCGATCACTCGTACAGCGCGTTCGATCTGCGCCCCGGACAGGTCCGCGCGGGCGGTCAGCCGGAGCCGTGAGATGCCGTCGGGCACGGAAGGAGGCCGGAAACACCCCACGGCCAGGCCCGCCGCACGGCAGTCCGCCGCCCAGCGCACGGCCTGCTCCGGGGACGGCGCGCACACCGAGACGACCGCCGCGTCCGGGCGCACCGCGCGCAGTCCCGCGCCGCTCAGGCGGGCGTGCAGTTCCGCCGCCACCGCCCGCGCCCGCGCCGCGCGCTCCGGCTCGCGGCGCAGCAGCCGCAGCGCGGCCAGGGCCGCCCCCGCCGCCGCGGGGGCGAGCCCGGTGTCGAAGATGAACGTCCGGGCGGTGTTGACCAGGTGATCGATGACCCGGGCGGGCCCGAGCACCGCTCCGCCCTGGCTGCCCAGCGACTTGGACAGGGTGACGGTCACGACCACGTCGTCGGCGCCCGCGAGGCCCGCCGCGTGCGGGGCGCCGCGCCCGCCGTCCCCGAGGACGCCCAGACCGTGGGCGTCGTCGAGGACGAGCCCCGCGCCGTGTTCCCGGCAGACCTCGGCGTGCCGGGCGAGCGGTGCCGCGTCGCCGTCGACGGAGAAGACCGTGTCGGAGACGAGGACGGCCTGCCCGCCGTGCGTGCCGAGCGCCTTGCGCACCGCGTCCGGGTCCGCGTGGGCGACGACCTGGGTGGCGGCGCGGGCCAGCCGGCAGCCGTCGATGAGCGAGGCGTGGTTGCCCGCGTCCGAGACGAGCAGCGAGCCGTGCGGGGCGAGCGCGGTGACCGCGGCGAGGTTGGCCGCGTAGCCGGAGGAGAGGACGAGGGCCGCCTCGAAGCCGCAGAACCGGGCGAGTTCCTCCTCCAGTTCGCGGTGGAGCGCGGTGGTGCCCGTGACCAGCCGGGAGCCGGTGGCTCCTCCGCCCCAGGTGCGGGCCGCCGCCGCCGCGCCCTCGGTGACCTCCGGGTGGCGGGCCAGGCCCAGGTAGTCGTTGCTCGCCAGGTCGAGCAGGGGCGAGTCGGCCGGGCGGGGCCGCAGCGTCCGGACGAGTCCGGCGCGGCGGCGCGCGTCCGCCTGCTCGTCGATCCAGCCGAACGCCATGGCTCCTCCGGGACTTTTGTAGGCAGTGGACAGACACTAGCCGCACGACACGTCACGCACGGTGTGGGGATACCCACACGTGCGACGGCCTCTGTTGTGCACAGTCTCCTTGGCCCCGGGCGGCCCCGTAGGACAGGATCGGCTCTCATGGACCTGCTGAACACGCTGGTGGACAAGGGGCTTCGGCGCGAGACGCCGACCCGCGGGGAAGCTCTGGCCGTGCTGGCCACCTCCGACGACGATCTGCTCGATGTGGTGGCGGCCGCGGGGAAGGTGCGGCGTCACTGGTTCGGCCGACGGGTGAAACTCAACTATCTCGTCAACCTCAAGTCCGGCCTGTGCCCCGAGGACTGCTCGTACTGCTCGCAGCGGCTCGGCTCGAAGGCGGACATCCTCAAGTACACCTGGCTCAAGCCCGGTGACGCGTCCCGGGCCGCGGCGGCCGGGCTGGCCGGCGGGGCCAAGCGGGTCTGCCTGGTGGCCAGCGGGCGCGGCCCGACCGACCGCGACGTGGACCGGGTCTCGGAGACCATCAGAGCGATCAAGGACGAGAACGAGGGCGTCGAGGTGTGCGCCTGCCTCGGGCTGCTCTCCGACGGCCAGGCCGAGCGGCTGCGCGCGGCCGGTGCCGACGCGTACAACCACAACCTCAACACCTCCGAGTCGACGTACGGCGAGATCACCACGACGCACACGTACGCCGACCGGGTGGACACGGTGAACAAGGCGCACGCGGCGGGGCTTTCCGCGTGCTCGGGGCTCATCGCGGGCATGGGCGAGAGCGACGAGGACCTGGTCGACGTGGTCTACGCGCTGCGCGCGCTGGACCCGGACTCGGTGCCGGTCAACTTCCTGATCCCGGTCGAGGGCACCCCGCTGGCCAAGGAGTGGAACCTCACCCCGCAGCGGTGCCTGCGGATCCTCGCGATGGTCCGGTTCGTCTGCCCGGACATCGAGGTCCGCATCGCCGGTGGCCGCGAGGTCCATCTGCGGACCATGCAGCCGCTCGCCCTGCACCTGGCCAACTCGATCTTCCTCGGCGACTATCTGACCACCGAGGGCCAGGCGGGCAAGGCCGACCTGGAGATGATCGCGGACGCGGGCTTCGAGGTGGAGGGCACCGACCAGGTGACCCTGCCGGAGCACCGGCGCGCGGGCGGGTCCGAGGGCGGCTGCGGCTCGCACGAGGGCGCGGGCTGCGGCTCCCACGAGGGCGGCGGGTGCGGTGCGGCCGAGGAGGCCGGCCGCGGGCCGCACGCGGGAGCGGGGTGCGGGTCGCACGAGGGCGGCGGGGTCTGCGGCACGGCGGCTCCGGTCGCCCCGGCGGCGTCGGCGGCCCCGGCCGAGCCGCGCACCGACCTGGTCGCGCTGCGCCACCGCGGCGCCGGTACGGATCTCGCGCCCAATGCCTGATCTGTCCGGACCGGACGTGTCCGCGCTGCTCGCTCTCGACCGGCGGCACGTGTGGCACCCGTACGGACCGATGCCCGGCCGTCAGGAACCGCTCGTCGTGGAGTCGGCGAGCGGGGTGCGGCTGCGGCTCGCCGACGGCTCGGGCGAGCTGGTCGACGGGATGTCCTCGTGGTGGGCGGCGATCCACGGCTACGGCCACCCGGTGCTCGACGAGGCCGTGCGCGGGCAGTTGGCGCGGATGAGCCATGTGATGTTCGGCGGGCTCACGCACGAGCCCGCCGTCCGGCTGGCGAAGCTCCTTGTCGACATGTCGCCCGAGGGACTGGAACATGTCTTCCTGGCCGACTCGGGCTCCGTGTCGGTCGAGGTCGCCGTCAAGATGTGCCTCCAGTACTGGCGTTCGCTCGGCCGCCCCGAGAAGCGGCGGCTGATGACCTGGCGGGGCGGCTACCACGGGGACACCTGGCAGCCGATGTCCGTGTGCGACCCCGAGGGCGGGATGCACGAGCTGTGGGCCGGTGCGCTGCCGCGCCAGCTCTTCGCCGACCCGCCCCCGGCCGTCTACGAGGAGGCGTACGCCGCGCGGCTGCGCGAGATGATCGAGCGGCACGCCGGGGAACTGGCCGCCGTGATCGTCGAGCCGGTGGTGCAGGGCGCGGGCGGGATGCGGTTCCACTCCCCCGCCTATCTGCGGGTGCTGCGCGAGGCGTGCGACGCGCACGGGGTGCTGCTGGTGTTCGACGAGATCGCGACCGGGTTCGGCCGCACCGGCGCGCTCTTCGCGGCGGAGCACGCGGCGGTGACCCCGGACGTAATGTGCCTGGGCAAGGCGCTCACCGGCGGTTATCTGACGATGGCCGCGACGCTGTGCACCGCGCGGGTGGCCGACGGGATCTCGCGGGGCGAGGTCCCGGTGCTGGCGCACGGGCCGACGTTCATGGGCAATCCGCTGGCCGCCGCCGTGGCGTGCGCCTCGATCGAGCTGCTGCTCGGCCAGGACTGGCGCGCCGGGGTCAAGCGGATCGAGGCGGGGCTGCGCGACGGTCTCGCACCGGCCGCGGAGCTCCCGGGCGTGCGGGACGTGCGCGTCCTGGGCGCGATCGGGGTCGTCCAGCTCGACCACCCGGTGGACATGGCGGCGGCGACCCGGGCCGCGGTGCGCGAGGGCGTGTGGCTGCGGCCGTTCCGGGACCTGGTGTACACGATGCCGCCGTACGTCACGGACGACGCGGACCTGGCACGGATCGGCCGCGCGGTGTGCGCGGCGGCGCGGGAGGGATGAGATGCCGGTACTGGTGATCACGGGCACAGGCACGGAGGTCGGCAAGACGGTCACCACGGCGGCCGTCGCGGCGGCGGCGCTGGCGGCCGGCCGGTCGGTGGCCGTGCTGAAGGCCGCGCAGACGGGGGTGGCCCCGGACGAGCGCGGGGACGCCGACGAGGTCGTCCGGCTCGCCGGTGCGGTGACGGCGCGCGAGGTGGCCCGCTATCCGGAGCCGCTGGCTCCCGGGACCGCCGCGCTGCGGGCCGGGCGGGCGCCGGTGCGGCCCGAGGAGGTGGCCGAGGCCGCCGCCAAGCTGGCGACCGAGCACGACCTGGTGCTGGTGGAGGGGGCCGGCGGCCTGCTCGTACGGTTCGACGCCGCGGGCGGGACCCTCGCGGACGCCGCCGGGCTGCTGCGCGCTCCGGTCCTGCTCGTCGCCTCCGCGGGGCTCGGCACGCTCAACACCACCGAGCTGACCGCCCGTGAGCTGCGCCGACGCGGGCTCGATCTGCTCGGCGTGGTGATCGGCAGCTGGCCCGCGCACCCCGATCTCGCCTCCCGCTGCAACGTCGCCGACCTGCCCGAGGTGGCCGGCGCGCCGCTGCTCGGCGCCCTGCCCGAGGGTGCCGGGGCGCTCGCCCCCGCCGATTTCCGCACGGGTGCGCCGCACTGGCTCGCCCCCCGGCTCCTCGGCCGCTGGGAGGCGGCGGCCTTCGGCGCGCGGGAGGCACCGGCGCCGCTCGGGTAGTACGGCCGCGGCCGCCGCGCCGGTGCGCGGCTCCGTGGGGCCGGTGGCCGTCCGCGGCCGCCGGGTCTGCCGGGTCTGCCGGGTCTGCCCACGGTTCCCGGTCAGCGGGTCACGGGGGGGTAGTGGGTCACGGGGGCGGTGGGTCACACGGGGTCACACGCTCCACCGGCGCAGTTCCCGCGCTATCTCCTGCACCGACGCGTCACCGCTCTTGACCAGCCGGGCCAGGTCGCGCACCTGTTCGGGAGAGGTGGCGACCTTCAGACCGCTGGCGACCAGGTAGGCGTACGCCACGGCGGAGGCGAACAGGGCGTTGGAGCGCTCCAGCGCGGGCACGTGGACGAGGAGTTGCAGCAGCGCGGCGGCCCGCGCCTGCGGCGAGTCGTAGACGGGGACGTCGAAGATCTCGGCGCGGTGCCGTGCCACCGCGGCGACGAGGGCGCCCCAGTCGGTGACCTGCGGATCGCCCGGTGTCATGCGTTCGGCGAGCATGAGCAGCCAGGCGAGGTCGACGGTGATGCCGCTCAAGGGCTCAGCGCCGGTCTTCGCCGGTCGTCGCCCGGGGCGGCGTGCCCGCCCCGTCGGACTCCTCGGCGAAGACGGCCTCGTAACTCTTCATGAAGTCGGCGGCGGCCTCCACGAAGGTGCGGCCCACCTCTCCCGTGTCCTGGCGGACCAGTTCCTCGATGTAGCGGTTGACGCTCATGCCGCGGGCGAGGGCGCGTTCGCGGGCGGCGCGGGCCGTGCCCTCGTCCACCCGTACGTTCAGCTGGGTCTTCGCCATACCTCGACGCTAGCGCCGAACCGCTAGCAGCGGCAAGCGCGGTCCCTGGTCCGTGCCCGTCGGCACAAGCCGCTGGCGGCGGGCGCGTACGGATGATGGAATCGCGGCGGGCGTACGCCGCCCCGTCCGGTCCCTCTCACTTCATCTCACGCCCGGCTCATGTCCCGTCCAGCTGAGGAGAGTTCATGCCGCGTCCGTTCCGCTTCGGGGTCAACCTGCTCGATCCGGCGTCCGCCGGTGAGTGGCGCGCCAAGTGCCGCAGGGCCGAAGAACTCGGGTACGACGTGATCCTCGTCCCGGACCATCTCGGCTGGGTCGCGCCGTTCCCGGCCCTGGTGGCGGCGGCCGAGGCGACCGAGCGGCCCCGGCTCGGCACCTTCGTGCTCAACGCGGGCTTCTCCAACCCCGCGCTGCTGGCCCGCGAGGTGGCCACGACGGACGCGCTCACGGACGGCCGTCTCGAACTCGGGCTCGGCACGGGATACGTGCGCGAGGAGCACGAGCGGGCCGGGCTGCCCTGGGGCACGCCGGGCGAGCGCGTCGCCCACCTGCGGCACACCGTCGAGGAGCTGGACCGGCTGCTCGGCTCCCCGGACCACCTGCCGCGAGCGGTGCAGCGGCCCCGGGTCCCGCTGCTGATCGGCGCCAACGGCGACCGGATGCTGCGGCTGGCCGCCGAGCACGCCGACATCGCGGCGTTCACAGGCGCCCGGCCGTCCACGAACGGCGACAAGCTGACCCCGCTGACGGCCGAGGAACTGGACGAGCGGGTGGCGCTGTACCGCACCCACGCGGCGGGGCGCGCGGAACCGGCCGAGCTGAACCTGCTCATCCAGCTCGTCGCCGTCACCGACGACCCCGGGCCGGTCCTCGCGCCGCTGCTGGGGCGGCAGCCGCAGTTGACCCGGGACGGGGCCCTGGCGCTGCCGATCGTGCTGGTGGGCACGCTGGACGAGATCGTCGCGCGGGTGCACGCGCAACGCGAGCGGTTCGGCTTCTCCTATCTGACCGTGCTCGAACCGCACATGGAGGCGTTCGCGCCGGTGCTGGAGGCGCTGCGAGGGCAGTGAGGGCGCGGGGCGCCGGGGCTGCGACGGCAGTGAAGGCGCGGGGCGTCGGGACTGCGGGACGGGACTGCGGGGCGGGGCGGGGCCGTGCGGGCGGGGCCGTGATGTGATCACGCCATGAACGAGCTGCGCATACGCCCCGCGACCGCCGACGACCTCACCGCCGTCCTGGACTTCTGGCGGACGGCCGCGGAGGGCACCAGCATCAGCGACGACCGGGACGGCGTGGCCCGGCTGATCGGCCGCGACCCCGAGGCGCTGCTGCTGGCGGAGGACTCCGGCGAGCTGGTCGGCACCGTGATCGCGGGCTTCGACGGCTGGCGCTGCCATCTGTACCGGCTCGCGGTGCGTCCCGACCGGCGGCGCCGGGGCATCGGCTCGGCGCTGCTCGCCGCCGCCGAGGAACGGTTCGCCCGGCTCGGCGGTCGGCGCGCCGACGCGATGGTGCTCACCGGCAACGAGCGCGCGCACCACGCCTGGCGTGCGGCCGGCTACGCGCCGGAGGAGCACTGGCGGCGCTGGGTGAAGCCGCTGGACGGTCACGAAAAGTGATACGACCGGCACGGAGAAGGTATTTTTGCCCGTCCTTTACCATGGAGGGACACTCGTTCCTCCATGAAAGGTTGTGAGCGTCCGTCCATGGGCGAGCCTCCCAGTAGCATCGCGCACCACCGAGCGGTCCCCCGCGCCCTGTCCGACCATGGGAGGGGGGTGACCCGATGACCGAAGTGCTGCTTCTGCTCGTGGCGGTCCTGCTGTCCCTGGCCTGCGGTGCCTTCGTCGCCGCCGAGTTCTCGCTCACCACCGTCGAGCGCGGCGCGCTGGAGCGGGCGGCGGAGCGCGGTGAGCGCGGCGCCGCCAGTGCGCTCAAGGCCGTACGGAACCTGACCTTCCAGCTGTCCGGCGCCCAGCTCGGCATCACCGTCACCAACCTGGTGGTCGGCATGCTCGCCGAGCCGTCGATCGCCGCACTGCTGGCCGGTCCGTTCCAGTCGCTCGGCGTGTCGCGGTCGGTGGCGACCTCGGTGGCGCTGGTCGTGGGCACCGCGCTGTCCACGGTGTTCCTGATGGTCGTCGGCGAGCTGGTGCCCAAGAACTGGGCGATCTCCGCGCCGCTCACCGTGGCCCGGCACGTCGCGACCCCGCAGCGCTGGTTCAGCGCCGCCTTCCGCCCGTTCATCACCCACCTCAACAACACGGCCAACCGCGTGGTGCGCCGGTTCGGGGTGGAGCCCGCCGAGGAGCTGGCCTCCGCGCGCGGCCCGCAGGAACTGGCGGCGCTGGCCCGGCACTCGGCCAAGGAGGGCGCCCTGGAGGCGGACACCGCCGAGCTGTTCGTCCGCACCCTCAACCTCGCCGACCTCACCGCGGAGAACGTGATGACACCGCGCGTCCAGGTCGTCGCCCTGGAGTCCCGGGCCACCTGCGAGGACGTGGCGAACGCGACCCGGGCCACCGGCCTGTCCCGCTTCCCCGTCTACCGCGGCAACCTCGACTCCGTGGTGGGCACGGCCCACGTCAAGGACGTCCTCGCGGTGCCCGCCGAGCGGCGGACCCGCGTACGGGTCTCCGAGATCATGCGCGAGCCGATGCTCGTGCCCGAGTCGCTGACCGTGGACCGGCTGCTGGACCGGCTGTCGGGGCGGCGGACGATGGCGGTCGTCATCGACGAGTACGGCGGCACGGCGGGCGTGGCCACGCTGGAGGACATCGTCGAGGAGGTCGTCGGCGAGGTGCGCGACGAGCACGACCCGCACGAGACGCCCGACCTCGCCCCCGCCGGGGCCGACGAGGAGGGCCGCGCCCTGTACTCGGCCGACGGCTCCGCGCGCGTGGACCAACTGGCCCGCGTCGGCTGGCGCGCGCCCGACGGGCCCTACGAGACCCTCGCCGGTCTCGTCGCCGCGGAACTGGGCCGGATACCGGAGACCGGTGACGTCCTGGAGGTCGCCGGGTGGAGGCTGGAGGTGACGGACGCGAGCGGGCGGCGGGCGGCCCGGGTGCTGCTGCACGCGCCGCTCGACGACGCGGACCTCGACACGGCCCCGGAGCGCGCCGGGCGCCGGGCCGTCCGGCGCGGCGACGGGCCGGACACGAGGAGCGCGCGGGACACACAGGACGTGCAGGACAGGCAGGACGAGCAGGACGAGCAGGACGGGAAGAGGGCCAGCCGGTGACCGCCGTACAGATTCTGATCGGTCTGGCGACCCTCGTCGTCAACGCCTTCTTCGTGGGCGCCGAGTTCGCGCTGATCTCGGTGCGCCGCAGCCAGGTCGAGCCGTACGCCGAGCAGGGCGACCGGCGCGCCAGGAGCGTGCTGTGGGGCCTGGAGCACGTGTCCGCGCTGCTCGCGGCGGCCCAGCTCGGCATCACCCTGTGCACGCTGGTCCTCGGTGTGGTCGCCGAGCCCGCCATCGCGCATCTGCTGGAGCCCGTGTTCCACGCGGTGGGTGTACCGGCCGGCGCGGGACACGCCGTGTCCTTCGTGATCGCGCTGGCGCTGGCCACCTATCTGCACATGCTGCTCGGCGAGATGGTGCCGAAGAACGTCGCCCTCGCAGAGCCGGTGCGCAGCGCGCTGCTGCTCGGCCCGCCGCTGGTCGCGCTGTCCCGCGCCCTGCGCCCGGTGATCTTCACGGTGAACACGTTCGCCAACGTCCTGCTCAAGCTGTTGCGGGTGGAGGCCAAGAACGAGGTCTCGGCGACCTTCACGGACGCGGAGCTGGCCCAGATCGTCAAAGACGCCGGGCAGGCCGGTCTCATCGACGACCGGGCGCAGGAGCGCCTGCACGACGCGCTGGAGCTGGGCAGCCGGCCGGTGCGCGACGTCGTGCTGCCGCTGGAGCAGGTCGTCTACGCGCGGGTGGGGGTCACCCCGGAGCAGTTGGAGCGGCTGACGGCGGAGTCCGGGTTCTCGCGTTTCCCGGTGGTCGACGAGGGCCGCCGGATCATCGGTTATCTGCATGTGAAGGACGCGCTGGACGCCTCGCCGCGCTCCGAGCCGTTCCGGCCGGGTGACATGCGGCCCATCGCCCGGGTCAGGGAGAGCACCCCGCTGGACGACGTGCTCACGGCGATGCGCGGCAGCCGGACGCACCTGGCTGCCGTGCTCGGCTCGGACGGGCGGCTGGCCGGTCTGGTGACGATGGAGGACGTGCTGCGGGAACTGTTCGGGCAGCCTGCCTGAGCGGCCGCCCCGTCCGGCCCGGCACCGGACGGCCACACCCGGGCCGCGGGGAGGTCACGGCCGGGGGGGTGCCGGGGCCGGACCGACCGCTTGGTATGCGGCCGGTCCGGCGGGATACCATCGCTGACGCCATGCAGACGAATCCCACGTACTCCAGTCTGGTCGCGGTCGGCGACTCCTTCACCGAGGGCATGTCGGACCTGCTGCCCGACGGTTCCTACCGGGGCTGGGCCGACCTCCTGGCGGCCCGGATGGCGGCCCGCACCCCCGGCTTCCGGTACGCCAACCTCGCCGTGCGGGGCAAGCTCATCGGGCAGATCGTCGACGAGCAGGTCGAGGTGGCCGCCGCCATGCGGGCGGACGTGGTCACCCTGGTCGGCGGGCTCAACGACACCCTGCGGCCCAAGTGCGACATGGGCCGGGTGCGGGGCCTGCTCACGGAGGCGGTGGAGCGGCTGGCGCCGTCGTGCGAGCGGCTGGTGCTGATGCGCAGCCCCGGCCGCCGGGGTCCCGTCCTGGAGCGGTTCCGGCCGCGCATGGAGGAGCTGTACGCCTGCGTCGACGAGCTGGCGGCGCGGCACGGCGCGGTCGTCGTCGACCTGTACGGCGCCCCCTCCCTGGCCGATCCGCGGCTGTGGGGCGTGGACCGGCTGCACCTGACCGGCGAGGGGCATCGCCGGGTCGCGGAGGCGGTGTGGCAGGCGCTCGGCCACGAACCGGAGGACCCCGAGTGGCACACGCCGCCACCGGCGACCGCGCCGCCGGGCTGGCTGGACCGCCGGATCGCGGACGCCCGCTTCACCCGGGAGCACCTGCTGCCCTGGATAGGCAGGCGGCTGACCGGCCGCTCCTCCGGTGACGGCCGCCCGGCCAAGCGCCCCGAGCTGCTGCCCTGGCCGGAGCTTGCCCCGGCCCGGCCCCCGGCGGACGCGTAGTCGGCGGACGGCCGCGCCGCTCCCGGCCCGCGTCGTATCGTCCCGCACCGTCCCGCACCGTGTTTCGTGCTTTCGTAGGTTCCGACGAACACCCCTGTGGCGCTGGCCTGCACGAACCGCCAGTAGAATCCGTACACGTGACTTCCGCTCCCGCCAAGCCCCGCATTCCGAACGTCCTCGCCGGACGTTACGCCTCCGCCGAGCTCGCCACGCTCTGGTCGCCCGAGCAGAAGGTGAGGCTGGAGCGGCAGCTCTGGCTCGCCGTGCTGCGCGCCCAGAAGGACCTCGGCATCGAGGTGCCGGACGCGGCCGTCGCCGACTACGAGCGCGTCCTGGACCAGGTCGACCTGGCGTCGATCGCCGAGCGCGAGAAGGTCACCCGGCACGACGTGAAGGCCCGCATCGAGGAGTTCAACGACCTCGCCGGGCACGAGCACGTGCACAAGGGCATGACCTCCCGCGACCTCACGGAGAACGTGGAGCAGCTACAGATCCGGCTCTCCCTCGAGCTGGTGCGCGACCGTACGGTGGCGGTGCTCGCGCGGCTGGGCAAGCTGGCGGCCGAGTACGGGGAGCTGGTCATGGCCGGCCGCTCGCACAACGTCGCCGCGCAGGCCACCACGCTCGGCAAGCGGTTCGCCACCGCGGCCGACGAGCTGCTGGTGGCGCACGGACGGATCGAGGAACTGCTCGGCCGCTACCCGCTGCGCGGCATCAAGGGCCCGGTGGGCACCGCCCAGGACATGCTGGACCTGCTCGGCGGCGACGCCTCGAAGCTGGCGGAGCTGGAGCAGCGGATCGCCGCCCACCTGGGCTTCGGCCGGGCCTTCACCTCGGTCGGCCAGGTCTACCCGCGCTCCCTGGACTACGAGGTCGTCACCGCGCTGGTGCAGCTCGCGGCGGCGCCGTCCTCGCTGGCGAAGACGATCCGGCTGATGGCCGGGCACGAGCTGGTCACCGAGGGCTTCAAGCCCGGCCAGGTCGGTTCTTCGGCGATGCCGCACAAGATGAACACCCGCTCCTGCGAGCGCGTCAACGGCCTCATGGTGATCCTGCGCGGCTACGCGTCGATGACCGGCGAGCTGGCGGGCGACCAGTGGAACGAGGGCGACGTCTCCTGCTCCGTGGTGCGCCGGGTCGCCCTGCCGGACGCGTTCTTCGCGCTGGACGGGCTGCTGGAGACCTTCCTGACGGTGCTCGACGAGTTCGGCGCCTTCCCCGCGGTGGTCGCCCGGGAGCTGGACCGCTACCTTCCGTTCCTGGCCACCACCAAGGTGCTGATGGGCGCGGTGCGGGCCGGTGTCGGCCGCGAGGTCGCCCACGAGGCCATCAAGGAGAACGCCGTCGCCACCGCGCTCGCCATGCGCGAGCAGGGCGCCGAGCGCAACGACCTGCTCGACAAGCTGGCCGCCGACGAGCGCCTGCCGCTGGACCGCGCCCGGCTCGACGAGCTGATGGCGGACAAGCTGTCCTTCACCGGTGCCGCCGCCGACCAGGTCGGCGCGGTCGTCGCCCGGATCGGGGAGATCGTCGAGAAGCACCCGGAGGCCGCCGCCTACGCCCCGGGGGCGATCCTCTGACCCGCCCCACCCCGGCCCAGCTGGAGGCCGCCCGCGACCGCCTCGTACCGGACGTGGTCGCGGACGGCCTCAGTGTGCTCTTCTGCGGCATCAACCCCGGCCTCACCACCGCCGTCACGGGGCACCACTTCGCCCGCCCCGGCAACCGGTTCTGGCCGGTGCTGCACCGCTCCGGTTTCACCCCGCGGCTGCTGGCCCCCGCCGAGCAGGCCGAGCTGCTCACGTACCGGCTCGGCATCACCAACGTGGTCGCCCGGCCCACGGCGCGGGCGGACGAGCTGACCGCCGAGGAGTACCGCGAGGGCGGGCGGCTGCTGGAGCGGAAGGTGGCCCGGCTGCGACCCCGCTGGCTGGCCGTGGTCGGCGTCACCGCGTACCGCGCGGCCTTCGCCGACCGGGGCGCGCGCATCGGGCCACAGGAGCGGACGATCAGCTCCGCGCGCGTCTGGGTGCTGCCCAATCCCAGCGGTCTGAACGCGCACTGGACGGCGGAGACGATGGCCGAGGAGTACGCCAGGCTGCGGGAGGCCGCCGGGAGCTCCGAGGTCGCGGGGACCGCCTGACGGATCACGGCGGGTCCCGGTCGGTGACGACCGCGAGCAGTTGGAACGGCAGTTCGCGGTCCCACTGGGACACGCCGAGGGCTATCCACCGGCCGGTCTCGTGGGACCACCACAGCCGGACGTCCGGCACATGTCCGCTGAGCGAGGCCCACGGCTCCCCCGGCGCCTCGCCCCGCACGGTCCGCTCGAAGACACCGTAGAGGCTGAACTCCTGCGGGGCGCCCCACCGCTCGGTCAACCGCTCCCCCAACCCGTCCAGCTCGCACGCGAACTGCTCCGCCGTCTCCTCCCAGCGGGTGCTGTCGTCCTCCCAGAAGTCGTCGCTCGTCTCCAACTCGGCCGTCAGGAAGCCGGGTCCGGCCGGACCGGCGTCCGTCCGGCCGGGCTCGGCGGGGAACTCCCCGGAGCACAGCCGGTCGATCACGGCGAGAGCCTTCGCGATGTCCATGCGTTCCAGTAAAGCGGGCACCACTGACAACTGGCGGGGCGTCAGGGTGAGGCCGGCCGCGGGACGGGCGTCGACGGCCCGTGAGGAGGGGCGGGACGGCGGCGGGGCAGCGGTCGGCGCCGCGGTGCGAGTGACGGGTGGGGCGTCGCGGGTGCGGGTAGCGGGTGACGGGTGACGGGTGACAAGACCGTGGTCCGGGTGACGGACGGCGGGTGTCGGGGGCGTCGCGGGCGGGGACGCGGTCCGGATTTTTGGGGGCCGGAGGCGGCTTCCGGCGCGGCACGGGCGGGCCGTCCGGCCGGGCGCAGCGCGCCCGTCGTCCCCGGCACTCGCTGCCCCGGCCCGCGCCGAGTACGATCCGCCCAACACGCGCACGAGCTGGGAGGAAGGACGTTGGGGCGGCTGACCGGCGGGGATCCCTCGCTGCTGCGAAGGATCAATTCCGCGGTGGTGCTGCACGCGCTGCGTGCCGCGGACTGCGCGACGCTCACGGAGATCACCCGGGTGACCGGGCTGTCCCGGCCCACGGTCGAAGGCGTCGTCGAGGACCTCATGGAGGCGGGACTCGTCGCCGAGAAGGCCGCCGAGGAGGGCGCCGCACGCCGTCAGGGACGGCCCGCGCGGCGCTACCGGTTCCGTGCCGAGGCGGGGCATCTGCTCGGCCTGGAGATCGGCCCCCACCGCGTGGCGGCGCTCCTGTCCGACCTCGACGGGCGGGTGCTCGGCGCCCAGGCCAAGGAGGTCGGCGAGACGGCGGACGCGGACGAGCGCCTGGAGCGGCTGCGCACCGCGGTCGCCGAGCTGCTGCGCCGGGCCGGTGTCCCGCGCAGCTCCCTGCGGGCCGTGGGGGTGGGCACGCCCGGGATCGTCGAGGCGGGCGGCATCGTCCGGCTGGGCACCGCGCTGCCCGGCTGGACGGGGCTGAACCTGGGCGAGCGGCTCAGCCGCTCCTTCCGGTGCCCGGTGCTGGTCGAGAACGACGCCAACGCCGCGGCGGTCGCCGAGCACTGGAAGGGCGCCGCCACCGACTCCGACGACGTGGTGTTCGTGCTGGCCGGGCTGAGTCCGGGCGCCGGTTCGCTGATCGGCGGCCGACTGCACCGCGGGTTCGGCGGCGCGGCCGGCGAGATCGGCGCGCTGCACCTGCTGGGCCGGGGCGTCACGCCCGAGACGCTGCTGTCGACCACGGACCAGCCGCTGCACCCCCTGGACGAGCAGGCGGTGGCGGCGGTGTTCGCCCAGGCCCGCAAGGGCGACCAGCAGGCGGTGGCGGCCATGGACCGCTTCATCCAGCGGCTGGTCCACGACGTGGCGGCGCTGGTGCTGGCGCTGGACCCGGAGCTGGTGGTCGTCGGCGGCTGGGCGGCCGGACTGGACGGTGTGCTGGAGCCGCTGCGCGGCGAGCTGGCCCGCTACTGCCTGCGTACGCCGCAGGTGACCCTGTCGATGCTCGGTGAGGCGGCCGTGGCGACGGGCGCCCTGCGGCTGGCCCTCGACCATGTCGAGGAGGAGCTGTTCGCGGTGGAGAGCAAGGTGGCGGCGGCCCGGCACTGAGGACGGACGCGGGCGGCGGCCGCCGCCCCGCGCACCGCGATTCGGCCGGGCGGGGCCGGGGCAGGCCCGCGCCCGCGGATCTGTCGGCCGGCGCCGGGCCGGCCGGGGTCAGGAGGCCTGGCGCTCGGGCCTGTGGTGGATCTCCACACCGCCGGAGTCCCCGAAGGTGAGGCGGCAGGTGTCGGCCCGGTAGGTGGCCACGGAGAGCGCGGCGGTGCGGCCCTCGGCGATGAAACGCGTGGTGACGACGAGCACCGGGGCACCGGGCAGCCGGTCCAGCTCCTTGGCGTCGTCGGCGCGGGCTGAGCCCAGCTCGACGGCCTGCTCCTGGCCCTCCAGCTCCAGGTGCTGGAGCTCGCGCAGCACCGCACGCGCGCGTGCCGCCCCGGAGGGCGCGTCGATCGCGGTCAGGCCGGGCATCGAGGACGCCGGGATGTAGAGCAGCTCGGCGGCGACCGGCTGGCCCTGGCTCACCCGGGACCGGCGCACCGTGTGCACGGGCTGGTCGCGGTCGGTCTCCAGGGCGTCGGCGACGGCCGCGGGCGGTGCCGCCTGGACGCAGTCCACGGGGTGCCAGGCGTCGTCCGCCGCGCCGGGCCAGGCGTGCTGCTCGGTGCCCACGGCCACGCCCACGCGGGGCGGCGCGACGGTGGTGCCGACACCGCGGCGGCGCTGGAGCCTGCCTTCCAGCTCCAGCTGTTCCAGAGCCTGGCGCAGGGTCGCGCGGGCCACGCCGAAACGGGCTGCCAGCTCCCGTTCGTTGGGCAGGATCTCGCCGACCGAGAACTCGGAGTCCAGTGCCTCACTGAGGACGGTCCTCAGGTGCCAGTACTTCGGCTCCGGCACCGATTCCAGCTGCGTGGTCCCCACCCTGTCCTCCGCAATCGCCGTGGTCCGGCGGCGTTTTAGCGCCCTTGTTTATTAAAGGTTGTTGTACTTCTCTGCGACCATAGGGCTGCCGCCGATCCTTGGTCAAGACCAATCATCGGCCGCTTATGGAGAAGACGGCTGTCACGCGGTAAGCGTTCATGTGACGTTCGCACAAGCCGTCATTCGTGACATGACGGCAAAACCCCCGTCGCAGGGACGGGGGTCACCAGGGGCGTGCCACACAGGGCTCTTCACAGGGGTGCCGCCGCCGAGGGGGCACTGTCGGCGCGGCGACCAGGAACCGCACACCAGGGGCTACCCGCCGGTAGTAATTGCTGACAAGCTGTCTACCCAGCGTCCGCCGGCGATTGCCGAGATTCCCGACGAGGAGCACCCATGTCCGCCACCGTCTCCTTCCCGGTCCCCTCCCCGCACGGCCCGCGGACCGTGACCCTGTCCTACGCGCGCGTGGGCGACGGTGAGCCGCTGCTCCTGCTGCACGGCATAGGCCACCACCGCCAGGCGTGGGACCCGGTGATCCACCTGCTGGCGGGCGAGCGGGACGTCGTCTCCGTGGACCTGCCCGGCTTCGGCGCCTCGCCCGCCCTGCCGGACGGGCTGCGGCACGACCTGCCGACGATGAACGCCGCCCTCGGGGCCCTGTGCGAGACCCTGGAGATCGACCGGCCCCATGTGGCGGGCAACTCCCTGGGCGGTCTGCTCGCCCTGGAGATGGGCCGCGAGAAGCTCGCGCGGTCCGTCACGGCCCTCTCCCCCGCCGGGTTCTGGACCGAGGCCGAGCGCCGCTACGCCTTCGGCGTCCTCCAGGGGATGCGGGCCGTCGCACGGCGCACACCGCTGCCGCTGGTCGAACGGCTCTCCCGCACCGCGGCCGGACGCACCGTCCTGACGAGCACCATCTACGCCCGTCCGGGCCGCCGGTCACCCGAGTCGGTGGTCGCCGAGACGCTGGCCCTGGCGCGGGCCACCGGGTTCGAGGAGACCCTCCGTGCGGGCATCGGGGTCCGCTTCGCTGACGACATCCCGGACATCCCCGTCACCGTGGCCTGGGGCAGCAAGGACCGCCTGCTGATCCCCCGGCAGGGCGTGCGCGCCAAGCAGACCGTCACGCGGGCCCGGCTGGTGCGGCTGCCCGGCTGCGGGCACGTCCCGATGAACGACGACCCGGCGCTCGTCGCGCGCGTGCTGCTCGACGGCAGCCGCTGAGCGCCGCCCGGCCCGTCGCAGCGCCCCGGACCCCATGGCGACCCCCGCGCCCACGAGGGCGCTGCCCGCCGCCTGGGCCGCCCCGTAGGAACCGGTGCCGACGAGGGGCGCGGAGCAGGCGGCGGCGACCGGGATGAGCCCGGAGAAGAGGGTGGCGCGCTCGGCGCCGAGCCGCTGCATGCCCATGTACCAGCACACGAAGCCGACGACCGTCACGACCGCCGCCTGCCACAGCAGCGCGGCGGTCTCGCCCGTGTCCGGGCGCCGCAGCCACGCCGTGCCGTCGAGCACCACCCCCACGGCGGCCGCCTCCACGGCGGCGACGCCGCACACCACGGCCGACAGCAGCCGCGGCCCGAGCGGAGCCAGCACCGGCACGGCGAGGACCGCGAAGCCCACCTCCCCGGCCAGCGCCCCGGCGGAGAAGGCGATCCCGGCGCCGTCGGTCCGCCCCCAGCCCTGCACCGTCAGGGCCCCGGCGGCGACCAGCGACGCCCCGTACAGCACGGCCCGCTGCGGACGGCGTCCCTCCAGGAGAGGGACGAGGACGGCGACGACCACCGGGGCGCAGCCCACGAGGACACCGGGCACCGCCGGTTCGGCGGAGCGCTCGGCGGCGATGACGGCCAGGTTGAAGCCGACCATGCCCACCGCGGCGAGCAGCGCCAGCCGGGCCCACTGCCGCGGCGCGAGCACCCGCAGCCGCGCCCGCGCGCCGCGTCCGGCGAGCGGCAGGAGCAGCAGGCAGGCCAGGCCGTAGCGCAGGAACTGGCCGCCCGCGTAGGGGTAGTGGCCGAGGACGCTGTTGGCGGTGAAGGATCCTCCGACGAGGACGCAGGCGAGCGCGGCGAGCAGGGCACCGCGCGAGGTGGTGGCGTTCATGACGGCGACGCTAGGCAGCGCGGCGGTCCGGTTTAAGGTCCACTTCCATGACGTCATCGGGGACCAATCCAGGTACGGCCGCCGGTACCGCCGCCTGGGAACTGCTGCTGCCCGCCGCGTCGGCGCCGGCCCGCGCGCGCGGCCGCACGCTCCAGGCCGCGCTGCGCGAGGCCGTCCGTTCCGGCCGGCTCTCCCCGGGTACGCGGCTGCCCTCCAGCCGCGACCTCGCGGCGGACCTCGGCGTGTCCCGCGGGCTGGTGACCGAGGCGTACGAGCAGTTGACGGCGGAGGGGTACCTGCGCAGCGGGCGCGGCGCGGGTACCTGGGTGGGCGGCTCGGTCCGGGCGGCCCGCACGCGCGCGCGTGACCTCGCTCCGGGTACGCCCGGGACCCGCGCCGACTTCGTGGCGGGCACCCCCGACCTGTCGCTGTTCCCGCGTGCCGCGTGGGCGGCCGCGCACCGCGCGGTGCTGGCGGACCTCCCCCACCAGGCCCTCGGCTATCCCGATCCACGCGGTCTGCCCCACCTGCGCGCGGCCCTGGCCGAACTCCTCGCCCGCCGCCGCGGCGTCGTCGCCGACCCCGAGCGCCTCGTGGTCGTCTCGGGCGTGGCGCAGGCCACCTGTCTGCTCGGATCCGTGCTGCACGCGCGCGGGACGCGGGCGGTCGGCGTCGAGGACCCGGGCAGCCCGCAGCACACCTCCCTGTACGCCTCCGTCGGTGTCGGCACCGTGCCTCTGCCCCTGGACGGGGAGGGCCCGGCCCTCGGCCCGCTGCACGAGTCGGGGGTGCGGGCCGTGGTGACGACTCCGTCCCACCAGTTCCCCACCGGGATCGCGTGCTCCGCCCGGCGCCGCGCCGGACTGCTGGACTGGGCGCGGTCGGTGGACGGCATCGTCTTCGAGGACGACTACGACGGCGACTTCCGCTACGACCGTGCCCCGGTGGGTGCCCTCCAGGGCCTGGACCCCGAACGCGTCGTCTACGCGGGCTCGGTCAGCAAGTCCCTGGCGCCGGGGCTGCGGCTGGGCTGGCTGCTGGTGCCCGACTCGCTCGCCGACGACGTCGTCGAGCGCAAGCGGACCATGGACCTCGGCCACCCGACCGTCGACCAGGCACTGTTCGCCCGCTTCGTCGAGCGGGGCGACTACGACCGCCAGCTGCGCCGCTGCCAGCGCGCCTACCGGGAGCGCCGGGACACGCTCGCCGCCGCTCTGGAGGAGCACTTCCCCGGTGTACGGCTGTCGGGGATCGCGGCGGGGCTGCACCTGATCGCCGCCCTGCCCCGGCGGTACGGGCCCGAGGAGCGGTTCCTCGCGCGCGTGGGCGGCGCCGGTGTCGCGGTCCGCTCCCTGGCGTCGTACGCGCACGCGCGTGCCGGTGCGGTGCCGGACACCGGGGAGCGGGAGCGTCCCGCGCACGAGGGCGGCCCGGACGCAGACTGCGCGGGCGCGGACGGTGGGGGCGCGGACGGGGGCGCGGACGGGAGCGCGCGGGCATCGCGGGCCGAAAGTGACGCGGGTGTGCGTCTCGTCCTCGGGTACGCGTATCTGCCGCCCGCCCGGATCCGTGCCGGGGTGCGGCTGATGGCGGAGGCGGCCCGCGCATAGGCCGGTAGGCGCACAGGCCCGCAAGCCCGTGGACCCGTACCCCGTAGACCCGCAGACCCGCAGACCCGCAGACCCGCAGACCCGCAGACCCGCAGACCCGCAGACCCGCAGACGGCAACCGTCTCACCGGGGCGGCACGCCGGGGGGCGCCACCCGGGCGGTCTCCGCGCGGATGGCTGTTCACCCGCGGTTTCCGTCCTCGCCTCACTGCACCAGTAGGTGTGGCTGCGAACACTGGCCGGATCTCGTCCCTGGAGGCGTCCGCATGTCCCCTCGTCCGCTCCCCGGCCGTCGCAGCGTGCTGCGCGGCTCACTGGCCGCGTCGGCGGCCCTGACCCTGCCCGGCGCGCTCGGCGCGGCACCGGCGCTCGCCCTGTCCGGCCGCCCCCGGGCGGGCTGGGGCGTGCAGGCGGGCGACGTGACCGCCGACTCGGGCCTGGTCTGGGTGCGCTCCGACCGCCCGGCCCGGATGATCGTCGAGACATCCGCCACGGAGTCCTTCCGCAACCCCCGCAGATGGCACGGCCCGCTGCTCGGCCCCGGCTCCGACTTCACCGGAACGGCCCGGCTGCACGGGCTGCCGTCCGGCGAGCAGATCCACTACCGCGTACTGCTCGCCGACCCGCACGACCCGCGCCGCACCGGCGAGCCGGTCCACGGCACCTTCCGCACCGCTCCCGCGCGGCGCCGCCAGGGTGTGCGGTTCGTGTGGTCGGGCGACATCGCCGGGCAGGGCTGGGGCATCAACGAGTCGATCGGCGGCTACCGCATCTTCGACGCGATGGCCGGGCTGGACCCGGACTTCTTCCTGTGCAGCGGCGACAACATCTACGCCGACGGCCCGATCGAGGCCACCGCCGCGCTTCCGGACGGCAGCGTCTACCGGAACGTCACCACCGAGGAGAAGTCGCACGTCGCCGTCTCCCTGGCCGACTACCGGGGCAACTTCCGCTACAACCTGCTGGACGGGGCGCTGCGCCGGTTCAACGCCCAGGTGCCCGGCATCATCCAGTGGGACGACCACGAGGTGCGCAACAACTGGTACCCGGGCGAGGTCATCGGCGGCGGCACGCCCTACCCGGCCGGCACCCGGCTGGACGACCTGGCGGTACGGGCGCGGCGGGCCTTCTCCGAGTACTTCCCGATCTCCACGGTCAGCGGCCGTCCGGACGGCCGGATCTACCGCGTCCACCACCACGGCCCGCTGCTCGACGTGTTCGTGCTGGACATGCGGACCTACCGCAACGCCAACTCGCCCGACGACCAGAAGCACGACCCGCAGGGCATCCTCGGCGAGGAGCAGCTGCGGTGGCTCAAGCGGGAGCTGTCCCGGTCCCGGGCGGTGTGGAAGGTGATCGCCGCGGACATGCCGCTGGGTCTCGTCGTGCCGGACGGGGTCGAGGGCAAGCCGAACTTCGAGGCGGTCGCGCAGGGCGACCCGGGCGCGCCGCTCGGCCGCGAACTACAGATCGCCGAGCTGCTGCGGTTCGTCAAGCACCGGCGGATCACCGGCACGGTGTGGCTGACCGCAGACGTCCACCACACCTCGGCGCAGCACTACGACCCGTCGCGGGCGGCGTTCAAGGACTTCGCGCCGTTCTGGGAGTTCGTCTCCGGTCCGCTCAACGCGGGCGCCTTCCCGGCCAGTGAGCTGGACGGCACGTTCGGCCCCGACCGGGTGTTCGTCAAGGCACCCGCCGTCGCCAACGTCTCGCCCGCCGAGGGCTACCAGTTCTTCGGCGAGGTCGACATCGACGGCGGCAGCGGGGAGCTGACGGTCCGGCTGCGGGAGCAGGACGGCAGTGTGCTGTTCACCAAGGTGCTCCAGCCGGGCCGGGTCGGGCAGTAACCGGCCCCGGACGTCCTCGGCCGGTTCACGGACGTCCTTGCCCACCGCCGCGCACCGGCCGGGCTCCGCTGGTGCGCGGCGGTGTCCCCGCCCGGCTCCAACTGGCCTTGCGAGCGGGTGTCTTCGCAGGTCAGGGCCGATTGTCAGTGGTCGCCTCTACGGTTTTCCCATGACGCGATCTTTGCAGAACGTGACCTATCGGCGACCCTCGGTGCTGGAGTCGGCCGAGGGCGGCCGGCGCCTGGGACTGGAGACCTCCCGGGGCGCCACCCCGGCGGGCGCCGAGGACCATCCGCGCTTCTTCGCGGGCTTCCTGACGCGGCCGCAGACGGCGGCGGCGGGGCTGCTGGCGGTGGCGGACGTGGCCGCCGCGCGCTACTACCAGCCGCAGTTGCGCGCCTCCCTCGATCCGGTGGTGACGGGCAACGGCGACCGGCTGCGCTTCGAGTCCTTCTCCGGCTGCTGCGGGGTGTACGCGCGTCTGGACGTCCTGCGCTCCGGTCTCGACGGCGGCGACGTCGGGCACGGCACGACCAATGTCGACGTCAACAACCCGCTGCGCGAGGCGCTGTCCCGGATCGGCGCGGACGATCCGCTGCATCTGCGGGTCGGCCCGGAGGAGCTGGCGGTGACCACGCTGGACGGGCCGGTGGTGGAGAAGAAGGTCCCGCTGCCCGACCGGTGGCTGCGCGGCTTCGCCGAGGCCCAGGTCATAGCGTCCGCCTTCGATCTGCGGGCCGAGCTGACCGCGGCCGAGGCGGTGCGCTTCCTGCGGTCGCTGCCGCGCGGCAGCCGAGGCGGCGGCCCGCGCTGGGTGGTGCCCGCGGGGCGCTCGCTGCGGCCCACGACGCGGCCGGTGCCCGGCGCGGTGTGCCTGCCGGGACCGGAGCGGCTGGCCTCGCTCCAGCGGGTGCTGCGCCATGCGACGGCCCTGCGGATCTACGGCCCGGCGGTGGGCGGCGACGCCGCGGCGGCCGGCGCCTGGGAGGCCGTCCTGCCCGGTATGCGGCTGACGCTGACCCTGTCCCCGGACGCCGCGCGCGGCTTCTCCGGCGAGGGCGGTGTCCTGGAGGCGCTGGCCGGTGAGGAGGCCGCCGAGGACGCCGAGCTGATCTCGGTGCTGCTGGCCTGGGAGCCCCGCGTCGACATCGCCGACCTGGCCGCCTCCTCCGGGCTGACCCCCGAGCGTGTGCGCGCCGCGCTGGTGCGGCTCGGCACCTCGGGCCGCGTCGGCTACGACACGGCCGAGGCCGCGTACTTCCACCGGGAGCTGCCCTACGACGCCGGGCGCGCCGAGCGGCACAACCCGCGGCTGCGGGCCGCGCGGGCACTGGTCGACGCGGGCGCGGTGGCGCTGGACGGCGCCCTGGCGACGGTCACGGCCGAGGACGGCCACACCCACCGGGTGCGGGGCGAGCACGGGGCGCTCAGTTGCAGTTGCCTGTGGTGGGCGAAGTACCGGGGCGGACGCGGACCGTGCAAGCACGCGCTCGCGGTGAGCATGGTGCGGCGCGGCCGTACCGGTGGGACACAGAACGGGACGCGCGGTGGCGCGACGGTCGACGGGGGTGTGCGATGAGCGGGCTGATGGACGCGGTACGGGCCGGACGGACGGCCGAGACGGTCGCCCTGCTCGACGGGATGACCGACGCCGAACGGCGGGCGGAGTTCCCCGCGCTGAAGGAGCTGCGCAAGGAGCTGCGGGCCGCGCGGTGGGGCGCGGAGTCCCGCCGTGCCTACCCGGCGCTGCACGCGGCGGGCGCAGCGTGCCAGACCGGCGCGGCGGGCGTGGCGACCTGGATCGCGGCCGCCGACATGCGCTGGCCGGGGGCCGCCCCCGCGGTCTTCCTCCATCTGCTGGGCGACCGGGATCCGGCCTGGCTGGCCGACGTGGTGCACCGGCTCGCGCAGCGGCCCGCCTCCTCGGGGGTGCGGTTCGAGCTGATGGCCGGACTGGTGCGGCTGGCCGGCTGCCCGGTGCCGACGAGCGACGCCTATGTGCGGGGCTGGGCGCAGCACATGGCCGGGCTGTGGCAGCGCGGTGGCCATCTGACGGACCGGCTGCGCGGCGAGCCGCAGCTGAGGGAGCTGGTGCGGGCGCTCTTCGCGACGGACGACATCGGCGCAGTGCTCGGCTGGGGCTCGGAGGAGGGCCCGCACAGCTGGCACGGCGCGCTGGCCCTGCTCACCGCGGACGGCAGGCTCGACCGCGCGGAGACGGTCGACGCCTGCGTGGCCCGGCTGCTGCGCGGCGGCTCCACCGGAGACCACCGGGCGTTCCTGCGGGTGCTGAAGGCACTGGAGTTGACCCGTGAGGAGGAGCGGGCGCGGGTGGCCGACTGGGTGGCGATGACCTCCGACGCTGCGTCCCCGGTGGCCGCCCACGCGCAGGCGCTGCTCGGTGCCCTGGCCCTGGACGGCGTACTGCCCCACCGCTCGCTGGCGCAGCTGTCCGCCGCGGTCCTGTTCCGTCCGGAACGCAAGCTGGTGCGGACGCAGCTGGTGCTGCTGGGCAAGGTGCTCGGCCGGGACGCCGGTGCCGCCGACGTGCTGCTGCCCGCTGTCGCCGAGGCCTTCGGGCACGAGGACGCGGATGTGCAGGAGCGGGCGCTCAAGCTCGTGGAGCGGCATCTGAAGAAGCTGCGGTCCGCCGGGGCGCGGGCGTCGGTAGTCGCGGCGGCCGAGCAGCTCGGACCCGCGCTGCGCGCCCGCGCGACCGGTTCCCTGGGCGCTGCGCCGCTGGACTCGTCCGCGCTGGTGCACGAGGAGGTCCTGCCGCCGGTGCCGCGCCCGGCGCGGCTGGCCCCGGCCCCGTCCTCGGCCGCCGAGCTGGCCGAGGAGGTGGGGGCCGCCCTGGCGGCGGAGAGCGACTGCGCCACCTTCGAGCGGACCCTGGACGGGCTGGTGCGCCACGCGTTCCGCGACGCGGCGGCGCTGCGGGAGGCACTGGAGCCGGTGGTCGCCCGCCGCTGGTGGGCGGAGACCGAGGAGCACGCCGCCGGGCGCGTCGAGAGCCGCTTCCACCGGCACTACCGGGGCCTGGTGGGCACGTCGGACGCCCTCGACCTGCTGCTGGTCGCGCTGCACGAGAAGGTGAGCGTCACCAGGCTCCACTGCGCCACGCAGGCCGAGGTGCCCAGGCGCCTCTGCGGGCACGGCACGCTGTCGCACGCCTTCGACAGCCGCATGTGGGAAGTGGCGTACCGGATACGGACTCAGCCGCTGCCCTTCCTGCTGGCGACGCCCACCTGGAGCACGGGCCTGCTGGAGCCCGGCGAGCTGGTGACGCGCCTGGAGGAGTACGGGCGGCTGGGGGCGCGGGTGGCGGCGGCCGACTTCGCGCAGGCTCTCCTGCGGGTACGGCGTGAGGACCGCGCGGCGGCCGAGGCGGCGGCCCGGCGGGCGGCGGCCCTCGGCACGGCGGAGGGGGCCAGGCTCGCCCGCTGGCTGACCGGGGAGCGCCCCGGGACACCGGTGGTCCGGCGGACCACGTCGGGACCGGCGATCCTGACCGAGTTGGGTGAACTGCTCGAACTCCAGGAGGACTTCCCGCCCGCCTTCCGGGCGCTGGGCAGACCGGTGAGCGCGTCGCAGGAGGGGCGCGACTGCTACCACTGGTACGACTCGCTGAAGGCGCAGTGGCCGGCCGTGCTGCCCGAGCGGCGTGAGCTGGTGGCGGTGCGGATGCTGCGCGACCTGTCCCACCTCGCCCTGCACGACGTACGGGGCATGTCCCATGTGCTGCCGCTGCTGGCCGAGTCCGGCGGGGAGGCGGGCGAGACGACGCATCTCGCCGTGGCGTACGGGCTGGGGGCGCGGCATCCGGAGGACCGGCTCGCCGCCGTCGACGCGCTGCTGGTGCTGGCGGCGCGCGGGCAGCTGGACGCGCCCCGGCTCGGCGCGGACCTGGGGCAGCTGATACGGCGCGGCGCCGTGAAGCCGCTCCGCCTCGTGGACTCGCTGCGGACGGCCGCCGCCACCGGGGCGCACACCACCGTGTGGAACCTGCTGGGGCACACCCTGCCCGTGCTGCTCGCCGATCTGGCCACCGACGGTCCGGCCGCGCCGGTGCGCGGGCTCGGGGAGCTGCTGGCGGTCGCCGCCGAGTGCGCCGAACGGTCGGGGGCACGGGGCGAGCTGCCCCATCTGGCCGGGGCGGCGGAGCGGCGCGGCTCGTCCCGGGTGGTCACGGAGGCTCGTCGGCTGCGGGGCGCGCTGACGGCGGGGCTGGCCGCCTGACGCGGCACGACGGCCGCCCGGGGCGGCGGACCGGCGGGCGGACATCGGCCGAAGGGAGCCCACCGAAGAGCACCGGCCGACACGAAAGGCGGTAAAACACGCAGAACCGCGCTTTACCAGTAAGTCACAGAGCGTTCGTGATCAGGCAACACGGTTCCTCCACAGTGACGGCATGAGAAGAGAAATGTCTGATGTGACACGGATCACGCGGCACGGGCGTCCGGTGCACCACTGGCGCCGGGACATGGTCGAGCTGGCCGCGCTGTTCACGGCCGTCGCGGTGGCCGACGCGGTGGCGAACCTGATCGGGCACGGCCCGGACGGGCCCGCCCTGCTGGTCGCCTCGGCGCTGGTGCTGCTCGCGACGGCGGGCTTCCACACCTGGTGGGCACGGCGCCACGGTCACGCACCTCCCCCGGCGGAGGATACCGGCGCCCGGCCGCTCGCCGCCGGGGGACGGCAGGCCGGGCCCGCGCCCGAGTCCGCACCGGCGGCCGGGGACCGCGCCGCGGCGGCGAGCACGCTGTGGCGGATGCGGACGACGGTACGGGACGAACCGGGGTCGCTGGCCGTGCTCTGCGCGGCCCTGGCCGAACGGGGCGTCGACATCCTCAGCCTCCAGACGCATCCGCTGGCGGAGGGCACGGTGGACGAGTTCCTGCTGCGCGCCCCGGGCGGCATCGAGGCGTCGGAGCTGACCCGGTCGGCGCGGTCGGCCGGTGGCACGGACACCTGGATCGAGCGGGCCGACGCCCACGACCTGGTGGACGCGCCGACGCGGGTCCTCGGCCTGGCGGCCCGCACCGCGCTGGACACCGCGGAACTCCCGCTGGCGCTGCGCCAGTTGCTGGGCAGGTGCACCATCCGTTCGCTGCCGGGGCGCCCGGCGGGCGGCGCCGGGGCCGACGCGGAGGTGCCGGCCGAGGGCGTGCTGGAGGACACGGTGCTGAGGCTGCGCGCGCCCGAGGGCGGGGTCATCACCGTGGAGCGGCCGTATCTGCCGTTCACGCCCACGGAGTTCGCGCGGGCCCGCGCGCTGGTGGAACTGGACACGCGGCTCGGTCCGCGGGTGCCGCGCGGCCAGGACGTGCTGACGCTGCCCGAGGGCGAGGCGATCACCGTGCGCCGCGCCGACACGGGCGACCTCGCGGCGGCCCGGCGGATGCACGAGCGCTGCTCGGCGCGCACCCTCGGCCTGCGGTACCACGGGCCGGTGAAGGACGCCGACCGCTATCTGAACCACCTCCTCAGTCCGCGCTTCGGCCGGACCCTCGCCGCGCAGACCGCGTCCGGCCGGATCATCGGCCTCGGCCATCTGCTCTGGGACGGCGACGAGACGGAGGTGGCCCTGCTCGTCGAGGACGCCTGGCAGCGGCGCGGTGTCGGCGCCGAACTGCTGGGCCGGCTCGTGGCCCTGGCCGTCGAGGCGGGCTGCGCCAGCGTGTACGCCGTCACCCAGGCCGCGAACACCGGCATGGTCAGCGCCATGCGGGGCCTCGGCCTGCCGCTGGACTACCAGATCGAGGAGGGCACCTTGGTGATCACGGCCCGGCTGGACGCGGGGCCGGTCTCCGGCCGCCCGGCGGCGTACGACAGCCGCCGCGAGGAGTACGACGGGCCGGGCCGCCTGCGCGGCTGACCGCGGACGGCCTGCGCGCCCGGCCACGGACGAGCAGCACCGGTCCGCGGCCGCCGCGCGCACGCCCCCCGCGCCCTCCCCCGCGCCCCGCTGCCTGCCGCCGTGCCCAGGGCCGCGCACACATCACCGGCCCGCTCACCGACAGCCGCCCTCTCCGGATCCCCCGGCGGGACTTCCGGAGAGGGCGGCCTGCCCGGCGGCGGCGCTCAGCCCACCGCCGGATGCAGTCCCCGCGCCCCCGGGCGCTCCCGGTCCTGCGACTGCCGGTCCCCCAGGGCGGCGTCCAGGTCGGCCCACAGGTCGTCGACGTCCTCCAGGCCGACCGACATCCGCAGCAAGCGGTCGCTGACCCCGGCGCCGCGCCGGTCCTCGGCGTCCACGATGCGATGGCTGATGGAGGCGGGGTGCTGGATCAGCGTGTCCACGCTGCCCAGACTCACGGCGGGCGTGATCAGCCGCACCCGGCCGATGACCTCGTGCGGGTCACCGTGCACCTCGAAGGCGACCATCGCGCCGCCGATGCGCGGGTAGTGCACGCGGGCGATCCGGGGGTCGGCCGCAAGCCGGGCGGCCAGTTCGGCGGCGGTGGCCGAGGCGGCGCGTACCCGCACGGGCAGCGTGGACAGGCCGCGCAGCAGCAGGTATCCGGCGAGCGGGTGCAGGACACCGCCGGTGGCGAAGCGCACTTGGCGCAGGCGCCCGGCGAGTTCCTCGTCGCAGGCGACGACACCGGCCATCACATCGCCGTGCCCGCCCAGGTACTTGGTGGCGCTGTGCAGCACCAGCCGGGCGCCCTGCCCGGCCGGGCGTTGCAGCACGGGGGTGGCGAAGGTGTTGTCGGCGAGCAGCGGTACGGAGCCGCAGGCGTGGGCGACGGCCCGCAGGTCCACCTCGGCCAGCGTCGGGTTGGCCGGGGACTCCACCATCACCAGGCCGGTGTCCGGGCGCAGCGCGTCGGCGATGCCCGCCGGGTCGGTCCAGGTCACCTCGGAGCCGAGGAGTCCGGCGGTCAGCAGATGGTCGCTGCATCCGTACAGGGGGCGTACCGCCACCACGTGCCGCAGGCCCAGCGCGGACCGGGTGAGCAGGACCGCGCTGAGCGCGGCCATCCCGCTGGCGAAGGCGACCGCGGCCTCGGTGCCCTCCAGCCGGGCGAGGGCGGTCTCGAAGCGGGACACCGTCGGGTTGCCGAGGCGCCCGTAGACGGGCGGCCCCTCGAACTCGGCGCCGTCGGCGGCGAAGGCGTCGATGCGGGCGGCCTCGGCCCGGGTGTCGTAGGAGGGGTAGGTGGTGGACAGGTCGATCGGCGGGGCGTGCAGTCCCTGCCGGGCGAGATCCTCGCGCCCGGCGTGCACGGCCTCGGTGGCCAGGGCGCGGGGTGCGGGACGCGGGTCGTCGTACGCGGGCGTGCGCGCGGAGTCCATGGGCGTGTCCATGACCGAAGGGTGAACACCGGCCGGGGTCACCGGGCGAGTGGCCGTGCTACGTTCGGCGCATGGCCGCCTCAGTCGTACTGGATCCGGTGGATCTCCATCTGCTGCGACTGCTGCAGAACGACGCCCGGACCACCTACCGGGATCTCGCCGCGCGGATCGGGGTCGCCCCGTCGACCTGTCTCGACCGCGTGACCCGGCTGCGCCGCTCGGGCGTGATCCTCGGCCACCAGCTGCGGCTGGACCCCGCCAAGCTGGGCCGTGGTCTCCAGGCGCTGCTGTCGGTGCAGGTCAGGCCGCATCGCCGGGAGCTGGTGGGGCCGTTCGTCGACCGGATCAGAGCGCTGCCGGAGTCGCTGACGGTGTTCCATCTGACCGGGCCCGACGACTACCTGGTGCATGTGGCGGTGGCGGACATGGCGGATCTTCAGCGTCTGGTGCTGGACGAGTTCACGGCACGGCGCGAGGTGGCCCGGGTGGAGACCCGGTTGATCTTCCAGCAGTGGGACTGCGGGCCGCTGCTGCCGCCGGGCGAGCGGCCGGCGACGCTCTGAGCGAAATCGGACCGGTAACCGGCGGTTCCGGGCCGCTCACGCGGACAACCGGGCTGACGCGGACCACGTCCTCGTACGAGGATGGGCCGCATGTCAGACACCAAGAGCCCGCTGCCCCGTCAGGTCGCCGACGCCTACGTCGACGAACTCATCGCCCTCGACCCGATCACCGGTACCTACCTCGGCGTGAAGGAGAGTTCGGGCAAGCTGCCCGACACCTCGCCCGCGGGTCAGGAGACGGTCGCGGAGCTGGCGCGCACCACGCTGGCGCGGCTGGCCGAGGCGGAGCGCCGCCCCGGCGCGGACTCCGAGGCCGAGCGCCGGTGCGCGCGCCTGCTGCGCGAGCGGCTGACCGCGGAGATCGCGGTGCACGAGGCCGACGAGGGCCTGCGCGCGGTGAGCAACATCCACAGCCCGGTGCACTCGGTGCGCGAGGCGTTCACCATCACCCCCACCGACACCGACGAGGACTGGGCGGCGGTCGCCGAGCGGCTGCGCGCGGTCCCGGCCGCGCTGGAGGGCTACCGGGAGTCCCTGACCCTGGGTCTGGAGCGCAAGCTGTACGCGGCTCCGCGGCCCACGGAGACCTTCATCGGCCAGCTCACCGAGTGGTCGGACACGGACGGCTCGGGCCGCGGCTGGTTCGAGGACTTCGCCGCCGCGGGCCCCGACTCCCTGCGCGGCGAGCTGGACGAGGCCGCGCGGGCGGCCACCGCCTCCGTCGTGTCGCTGCGGGACTGGATGCGGGACGTCTACGCACCCGCCGTCGAGCGCACGCCGAACACGGTCGGCCGCGAACGCTACGCGCGTTTCTCCCGCTACTACAACGGCACGGACCTGAATCTCGACGAGGCCTACGCGTACGGCTGGTCGGAGTTCCACCGGCTGCTCGGCGAGATGAAGAAGGAGGCCGAGAAGGTCCTGCCGGGCGCCGAGACCCCCTGGACGGCGCTCGCGCACCTCGACGAGCACGGCACGCACATCGAGGGCGTCGACGAGGTCCGCGACTGGCTCCAGGCCCTGATGGACGAGGCGATCGAGGCGCTCGACGGCACCCACTTCGAACTCGCCGAGCGGGTACGGCGCGTGGAGTCCCGCATCGCGCCGCCCGGCGGTGCCGCGGCCCCGTACTACACGGCGCCGTCCGCCGACTTCTCCCGGCCGGGCCGGACCTGGCTGCCCACCATGGGGCAGAGCCGCTTCCCGGTCTACGACCTGGTCTCGACCTGGTACCACGAGGGTGTGCCGGGCCACCACCTCCAGCTCGCGCAGTGGGCGCACGTGGCGGACAGCCTCTCGCGCTACCAGGCGACCGTGGGCATCGTCAGCGCCAACGCCGAGGGCTGGGCGCTGTACGCGGAGCGCCTGATGGACGAACTCGGTTTCCTCACCGACCCGGAGCGGCGGCTCGGCTATCTGGACGCGCAGATGATGCGCGCCGTCCGCGTCATCATCGACATCGGCATGCACCTGGAGCTGGAGATCCCGGCGGACTCGCCGTTCCACCCGGGCGAGCGCTGGACGCCGGAGCTGGCCCTGGAGTTCTTCGGCGCGCACAGCAGCCGTCCGCGGGACTTCGTGGCGAGCGAGCTGATCCGCTATCTGTCGATGCCCGGCCAGGCCATCGGCTACAAGCTGGGCGAGCGTGCCTGGCTGCTGGGCCGGGAGAACGCCCGGAAGCGGCACGGCGACGCGTTCGACGCCAAGGCCTGGCACATGGCGGCGCTCTCGCAGGGCTCGCTGGGCCTGGACGACCTGTTGGACGAGCTGTCCCAGCTGTGACCCGTCCCTGAGACGGAGAAGAGAAAAGAAGGGGGGTGGGGGGGGGGGGGGGGGGGGGGGCCCCCCCCCCCCCCCCCCCCCCCCCCCCCCCCCCCCCCCCCCCCCCGGGCCCGCCCCCCCCCCCCCCCCCCCCGCCCGCGTTCCTGCCCCCCGCTGTGGCCGTGCCGCCGCTCAGCAGCCGCAGTCGTCCCCCGCGACCGGCGCGGTGAGCGGGTCGGGGTTCCGGCGCTCGCCGCCCTGCCAGGTCTCGTAGGCGAAGCCCTCGCGCACCCAGTACTCGAAGCCGCCGAGCATCTCCTTGACCGCGTAGCCGAGTTCGGCGAGGGCGAGGGCGGCGCGGGCCGCGCCGTCGCAGCCGGGGCCCCAGCAGTAGGTGACGACCGGGACGGCCGGGTCGAGCAGCGCCGGGGCCTGCCCGGGGATCAGCGCCGTGGGCAGGTGCACCGCGCCGGGGACATGGCCCTGGTCCCAGGACTCGGTGGAACGGGAGTCGACCACCACGAACCCCGGGTCGCCACCGGCGAAGAGCGCGGCGGCGACGTCCGAGACGTCGGCATGGAGGGCGAGGCTCGCCCGGAAGTGCGCGGCGGCCTCGGCGGGGGCCGCCGGGGGCACCCGCAGGACGGGGTTCGGCGCCCGGTGGGCAGTGGTGGCGGTCATCGTCCGGTCCTTCCGCAGATCACTCCGACGACCGGAAATCTACGGTCGTGGACCGCTCTCCTGAAGTGGCGATCACCGGTGCTCCCCTTGATCCGCCGGGGATCCACCTGCTATCCACCCCTCATGACCGTGTTTTCCCCGGACGCCACCGACTGGCGCATCCTCGATGCCCTCCAGCGCGACGGACGGGCCAGTTTCGCCGAGCTGGCCCGAGCCGTCTCCATGTCCCCGAGCGCCGTCACCGAACGGGTGCGGCGGCTGGAGGAGGCGGGCGTCATCCAGGGCTACGCGGCCGTGGTCGACCCGGAGCGCCTGGGCCTGCCGATCCTCGCCTTCGTCCGGCTGCGCTACCCCCACGGCAACTACAAGCCCTTCCACGACCTGGTCGCCGCCACCCCCGAGATCCTGGAGGCGCACCATGTGACCGGCGACGACTGCTTCGTCATCAAGGTCACCGCCCGCTCCATGCGCCACCTGGAGGAGACCACCGGCCGCATCGGCGCCCTGGGCTCGGTGACCACGAGCGTCGTGTACTCCTCGCCGCTGCCGCGCCGCCCGCTGGGCCGCTGAGCCGGGCAGGCTCAGGCGAGGCCGGTCTGCCGCACGGACGACCCCGACCGCCCCTTGACGACCTCCAGTTGCGCGTGGACGCGACGGCGCAGGTCCGCGACATGGCTGACGATGCCGACGCTGCGGTCGCGTTCGCGCAGGGAGTCGAGGACGTCGAGGACCTCGTCGAGGGTCTGGTCGTCCAGGCTGCCGAAGCCCTCGTCGATGAAGAGGGTGTCCAGCCGGACCCCGCCCGCCTCGTCGGTGACGACGTCGGCGAGGCCGAGGGCGAGGGCGAGGGACGCGAAGAACGTCTCGCCGCCGGACAGGGTGGCCGTGTCCCGCTCGCGGCCGGTCCAGGCGTCCACGACGTGCAGCCCGAGGCCGCTGCGCCCGCGTCCGGCCCGGTCGTCGGAGTGGACCAGGGTGTAGCGGCCGGAGGACATGCGCCCCAGCCGCGCGGTGGCGGCGGCGGCCACCTGTTCCAGGCGGGCGGCGAGGACGTAGGACTCCAGCCGCATCCGGCGTTCGTTGTCGGCGGAGGTGCCCGCCGTGAGCGCGGCGAGCCGGGCCACCCGGTCGTACTGCGTGCGCAGCGGGGCGAGCCGGCGTACGCCGGTGGCCGCCCGTGCGGAGAGCCGGTCGAGTTCGGCGCAGCGGCGGGCCGCCGCGTCCCGCGCGGAGGCGGCCTCGCGCAGCCGCCGCCCGGCCGTCTCCGCGGTGGCCTCCGCCGCGGGGACGTCGGCGGCGGGCTGTCCGGCGGCGGCCACCGTGTCGGCCTCGGCGAGCACGGCGCGGACGGCCGCCTCCTCGGCGTGCCAGGCGTCCAGGCGGTGCTGGAGGTCGCGGTGGGCGGCGTCGTCGAGGAGGGCGTCGGACGCGGCACGCGGGGTCTCGAAGCCCGCCCGGAAGGCGGCCTCGGCGAGCCGCCCGTCGGCGTCCTTGAGGCGTTCGGCGCTCTCCTCGGCGGCGCGCGCCGCGTCGGCGGCGTCGGCGAGGCGGGCGGCGTGCCGCTCCAGTTCGGCGGCGCGTGCGGCGACGCTGCCCGCGCCGCCCCGGGCCTCGGCGAGTTCCGCTTCGAGGGCGGCGCGTTCGCGGTCCAGGTTCTCCCTGCGGGTCTGCCGGGCGGCGGCGCGGACCTCGGCCTGCCGCAGCACGGCCAGGCGCCGGGCGTGCTCCTCCTCGGCCGTGCGCAGCTCCACCTGCGCGGCGTGCAGCGCGGACGCCTCGCCCCGCGCACGCGTGAACAGCCGCTCCAGTTCGGTGGCCTCCCCGGCGAGCTGGGCGGCGGGCGCGTCACCCGCCTCGGCGGTGGCGGCGGCCAGCGCCTCGCGTACGGCGGCGAGGCGGCGCTCGTCCCGCGCGCGCTGTTCCTCGGCGTCCTGGTGGGCGGCCTGGGCGCGCTCCTCGGCCGCCCGGTCGACGTGCCCGGCGACCTTGCGCGCGGGCGCGGGGTGCTCGGTGGCGCCGCACACGGCGCAGGGCGCGCCGTCGGTGAGCCCGGCGGCCAGTTCGGCGGCGATGCCGTTCAGCCGCTGTTCCTTCAGGTCGAGCCAGCGGTCCCGGGACCGTACGGCGCGCTCGGCGGAGTCCAGGGCGGACCGCTGCGCCTGTGCGGCCTCCCCGGTCAGCCGGTCGCGGGTGCGGGCGGCCTCCAGCCGGGTCCGCGTGGACTCCCGGCGCACGGCGAGCTGTTCGGCCCGGCCGGCCGCCTCCTGCGCGGACTCGATACGGGCCTGGAGGGCGGCGCGGGCCGTCTCCCATCCGGCGAGCCAGCCCTCGGCGTCGTGCAACTGGTCCTCGTCGGCGCGGGCCTGGCGGTCCACCTCGGCCCGTTCGGCGGCGAGGTGGGTCAGGCGGCGCTCGGCGCGGCGGGCCGACTCCAGGCCGCCCAGTTCCTCGGCGGCGCGGCGCGCGGCGGCGGCGAGCCCGGCCGGACCGGCCTGCGCGCTGTCCTCGGGCAGCAGGGCACGCGCGCGTGCGTCGGCGGCGGTCGCCCGGCGGTGTTCGGCGTCGGCCGCCTCGCGCAGCGCCAGGGCGGGCGCCACGGTCTCCGCCTTGCGTCCCCGCTCCATCCGCTCCTGCGCCGCGCGGTGGGCACCGGCCCGCTCGCCGAGCCGTTCGGCGCGCTGCCGCGCCTCGGCGAACCTGCGTTGCAGCCGGGCCCGTTCGCGTACGTCGTCCAGGGTGCGCGCGGCGGCGGCGCGCGCGGTCTCGGCGGCCGTGAGCCGGCAGTGGGCGACGGTGGCCTGCTCCCGGGCGGTGCTGCGGGCGACGGCCGCGGCACTCAGGACGGCCTCGGCCAGGCCCGGGTCGCCGGGTGCCAGTGCGGGCAGTTCCATGGCGTCGCCGGCCGCCTGCTGCATGCGGTGCGCGTCCGCGAGCAGCGCGGCGTCACCCTCGCGGACCTGGGCCTCGGTGGCGCGCCTGCGGTCGGCGAGGCGCCGTTCCACGTCGGCGAACCGCTGGGTGTCGAACAGGCGGCCGAGCAGCTTGCCGCGGGCCTCGGCGTCGGCGCGCAGGAACCGCGCGAACTCGCCCTGCGGCAGCAGCACGACCTGGCAGAACTGCTCGCGGCTCATGCCGAGCAGCTGGGTGATCTCCTCGCCGATCTCCTGGTGGGAGCGGCTGAGGTCCTTCCAGGCGCCCGCCGTCGCGTCGTACTCGCGCAGCCAGGTCTGCGCCTTGTCCACGGTGGTGCCGGTGCCGCGCTTCTTCGGGCGCTCCCAGGGCGGCAGGCGGGTGATCTCCAGGCGCCGCCCGGCGACGCTGACGTCCAGGGTGACCTGGGTGCGGGTGCCCGCGGCCGCGTGGTCGCTGCGCAGGGTGGCGCCCTGGGCGCTCTGCCGGGCTCCGGGCACGGATCCGTACAGCGCGTAGCAGACGGCGTCCAGGACGGAGGTCTTCCCGGCGCCGGTGGGGCCGTGCAGCAGGAACAGCCCGGCGGCGGACAGGGCGTCGAAGTCGACGCTCTGGGTGTCGCCGAAGGGGCCGAAGGCGGTGATGTCGAGCCGGTGCAGCCTCATCGGGCCCCCTCCGGTCCGGCGGGGCGCCCCGGGGCGCGGCGGGGGCTCACCGTGCCGCCTCGCGTTCGCGTCCGGCGTCGTCGGCGCGCATCGCGTCGAACGCGTCGCGCAGCACCGCCTGTTCGTGCGTGTCGGGGCCCGCTCCGCGCACATGGGCGACGAAGTCCCGCGCGATCTGCTCGTCGCTGCGGCCCGCGAGGCGGCGGGCGTAGGACACGTCCGGGTCGTCGGGGGCCCGCTCGGGGGCGAAGACCAGGCTGAGGGTGTGCGGGAAGCGCGCGGCGAGCCGGGCCATCGGGTCGGCCGGGCGGACGGCGTCGGTCAGGGTGGCCTCGACCCAGGAGTCCTCGTGGCGGGCGAGGTCCGGATCGGCGAGCAGGTCCTCCAGCGGCCCCCGGATCCGGGCCAGCGGGCGGGGGACGGGGCAGTCGACACGCTCGGCGGTGACGGTCCCGGCCGCGTCCAGGTCGACGAGCCACATGCTCTTGCGGTGCGCCGCCTCCGAGAAGGAGTACGGCAGGGGTGAGCCGGAGTAGCGCACCCGCTCGGAGATGGCCTGGCTGCCGTGCAGGTGCCCGAGGGCCGCGTAGTCGACGCCGTCGAAGACGCCCGCGGGGACGGCGGCGACGCCGCCCACGGTGATGTCCCGTTCGCTGTCGCTGGCCTCGCCGCCGGTGACGAAGGCGTGCGCGAGGACGACGGAGCGGGTGCCGGGCGCGCGGCCCGCGAGGTCGGCGCGCACCCGCTCCATGGCGGCGGCGAGGACGGCCTCGTGGCTCGGCCTCGCGACCCCGAACTCGTCCTTGACCAGGGCGGGTTCGAGATACGGCAGCCCGTAGAAGGCGACGTCGCCGTGGGCGTCCCGCAGTACCACGGGGGTGCCGCAGGCGGCGGGCTCGGTGCGCAGGTGGATGCCCGCGCGGCCGATCAGTCCGGCGCCCACACCGAGTCTGCGGGCGGAGTCGTGGTTGCCGCTGATCATCACGGTGGGCACGCCGAGGGCGGCGAGGCGGTGCAGGACGTCGTCGAACAGCTCGACGGCGGCGAGCGGCGGCACCGCGCGGTCGTAGACGTCTCCCGACACGACCACCGCGTCGGCCTCGCGCTCGCGCACGGTCGCCACGAGGTGGCCGACGAAGGCGGCCTGGGCTTCGAGCATGTTCACGCGGTGGAACGCCCGGCCCAGGTGCCAGTCGGAAGTGTGCAGGAACCTCATGATCCTCGAAGACTAGCCGCCGGGTCCGACAGCACGGGTGCTCACGCCCGTATCGGCCCGCCACGCCCGGTACCGTTCGTCCCCTTTTATCCGCACATGCCCGCCATGTCGCGTGAGCTTTCACGCGTCGCCGTAGGCCTCGCCGCCCAGTTCGAACCCGGCGGTCCCGGCCGTGGCGTCCGCCAGCCAGGCCCGGAAGGCGTCCACGTCGGCGTCCGGCAGACCGATCTCGATGGTGACGGCCTCGCCGTAGCGCACGTCGCGCACCGCGCGCCCGGTGGCCCGCAGGTCGTTCTGCACCTTGCCGGCCCGCTGGTGGTCGACGGTGACCGTGGCCAGCCGGAAGCGGCGGCGCGTCACGGTGCCCAGGGTGTCCAGCGCCTCCCCCACCGCGCCGCCGTAGGCCCGGATGAGACCGCCCGCGCCGAGCTTCACGCCTCCGTAGTAGCGGGTGACCACGGCGACGACGTACCGCATGTCGCGGCGCAGCAGCATCTGGAGCATGGGCACGCCCGCGGTGCCGCCCGGTTCGCCGTCGTCGCTGGCCCGCTGGGTGCCGGCGTCGGCCCCGATCACATAGGCCCAGCAGTTGTGCGTGGCGTCGGCGTGCTCCTTGCGGACCGCGGCGACGAACTCCTGCGCCTCCCGCTCGTCGGCGGCCGGGGCGAGCGCGCACAGGAAGCGCGAGCGGTTGATCTCGGTCTCGTGGACGCCTGCTCGGGCGACGGTGCGGTACTCGTCCTGCATCCGGCCAGCCTATGCGGACGCCGCCCGCCCCCGGCCACGGGGCGGAGCGCCGCCGGGGCCTGAGCGCCGCCGAGGCCGGAGCCGCCGAGGCAAGAGCGCCGCCGAGGCTAGGGCCGCGTGCCGCGAGGCACCAGCAGGGCGGTCAGCAGGGCCGCTCCGGGGGCGAGCGCGGGCCAGCCCGTGCCGTGCCAGGACAGTACGGCGATCGCGGACGTCGGGAACTTCACCCGGAGCCGGTCGAGCGTGTCGTCGAGCCCGTCCCCGGCGAGGTCGCGGACCAGGTCCTCCAGGCCCGGGTTGTGCCCGACCAGGAGCAGCGTCTCGACATGGGGCGGCACCTCGCGCACCACCTCCAGGAGGCGGGGCGCGTCCCCCGCGTAGAGCCTCGGGTCGTAGCGGACGGGCGGCGGGGTGCCCCACTGGGCGGCGGCCAGCTCCCAGGTCCTGCGGGCGCGCAGGGCGGTGGAGCACAGGGCGAGGTCCGGCAGCGTGTCGGCCTCGGCGAGCGCGCGCCCGGCGGCCGGTGCGTCCCGGCGGCCCCGGGCGGCGAGCGGGCGCTCGTGGTCGGTGACGCCCTCGGGCCGGGCCGACTTGGCGTGCCGCAGCACCACCAGTCGGCGCAGCGGTCCGGCGGCCGGGCGGACGATCACGCGCCGCGCCCCACGTCGAGGGCGAGGTCGAGGCCGAGCAGCCGGTCGGCGTAGGCGTACGTCTCGAAGCGGGCGCCGTCGGGCAGGTCGGGGCGGGACGCGGCCCGCTCCAGTACGCCGAGCGCCGCCGGGATGTCGAGGTCGTCCTCCCAGGCGGCGCGCAGCTCGGCGCGTACGTCGTCGGGGATCGGCCGCGAGGGCCGACGGGCCCAGTCCGCGACGGCGCCGCGCCAGCGCGCGAGGGTCGTACCGGCCACGTCCGGCGTGTCCGCGTCCAGGCGTACGCGCCGGGCGCGGGGCTGGGCGAGGAGCGCCAGACGCCAGGCGGCGGGGTCGCCGTCGGGGGCGGGGGTGACGGGGACCGCCGCGTCCACCGGGGCGACGGCGAGCCGTACGCCGCCGGTCGCGCCGTGGTCGTCCTCGCGGGCCACATGTACCACCTGTGACTCGCCGAGGGCGGCGCCCAGGCCCCTGCTGTCCTCGAAGGGGTGGATGCCGAGGGCCGCGGCGCCCGCCCGCAGCTCCGCCTGTTCCCGGTCGCCGGTCAGCAGCGCCCACACCGGTGTCCCGCCCAGCTCCAGGGCGCGGACGAGCAGGTCGGCGACGAGGAGCACGCGCAGACCGGTGGCGTCGAAGCCGGACGCGTGCGCCTCGATACGGGTCAGGCCGCGGCGGGCCGGGGCGGCGTCGACGGGCTCGCCGGTTCGGGCGTCGGTGATGCGCAGCACGGGCCGAGCGTAAGGGGCCGAGGGGCCGGGCGCAGGCATGTGGCCCACATTGCGGACGGTGTGGCGCACCCCCGGCCGGGGAATCCGCGGCCCGGTCGCGGCGTTGCCGCGTCCGTGGCGTCCTCCCCGAGACGGGAGCGGCCCCTTCCCGAGGTGTCCCGAGGTGTGAGGAGAACAGTGGTGTACGGCGATGCGGAGACGGTGCGCAGGATCCTGACCGGGCTCGGTGACACCTGGGCCGTCGTGGGCCTGTCGAACAACCGGGACCGGGCCGCGTACGGCGTCGCCGAGGTGCTGCGGCGGTTCGGCAAACGGGTGGTCCCCGTGCACCCGGCGGCGGAGACCGTGCACGGCGAGCAGGGCTACGCCCGGCTGGCGGACATTCCCTTCGACGTGGACGTCGTCGATGTGTTCGTCAACAGCCGGCTGGCCGGGCAGGTCGCCGACGAGGCGGTCGCCGAGGGCGCGCGGGCGGTGTGGTTCCAGCTCGGTGTCGTCGACGAGGACGCGTACGCGCGCACCCGGGCCGCGGGCCTGGAGATGGTGATGGACCGCTGCCCGGCCATCGAGATCCCCCGCCTGGAGCAGGCGCGCTAGGACCGTGCGCGGCCCGGCGCCGGGCCCGGCGGCCCGGCACCGGCCCGTCGCCGTCCTCGGCTCCGCCGGTCAGACGCCCAGGCCGTCCAGGACCACGGCCCCCTGGATCTCCGTGAACGCCTTGCCCGGCACCAGGAGCTTGCCGCGCCGCCGGCCGCTGCCGACCAGGACGTACGGCAGGTCGACGACGGCCGAGTCGACCAGCACGGGCCAGTCCTCGGGCAGGCCGAGCGGGGTGATGCCGCCGTACTCCATGCCGGTCTCGCCGGTGGCGACGTCCATCGGCGCGAAGGACGCCTTGCGCGCGTCGAGCTGACGACGCACCACGCCGTTGACGTCGACGCGGGTGGTGGAGAGGACCACGCAGGCGGCCAACCGCGAGGTGCCGCCGCGTTTGCCCGCGACCACGACGCAGTTCGCCGACTGTTCGAGCAGCTCGCGTCCGTAGTGCTCGACGAAGGCGGCGGTGTCGGCCCACTGCGGGTCGGTGTCGACGTGGACGATCTGGTCGGCGGGAACACTGCCGCGCCAGTGGCGCACGGCGTCGGCGACAGGGCCGATCAGTTCGTCGAGGCAGTCGGGGGCGGGGACGGCGTGGTCGAAATCGCCGATGGGTGCACGCATGGCGGCACGCTAGCAAGGGCGCGACACGGTCCGCCGGACGTCTCAGTGGGCGGGCGGCGGTACGGACACCACCATCACCAACTCCATGGGAACAGCACCGGTGTTGGCGTACGCGTGCGGGGCGCCCGCCTCGAACGAGGCGCTCGCACCCGCGGGCACGCGGTACTCCGTGCCGTCCACGGTGAGCGTCAGTTCACCCGCCGTGACATGGACCATCTCGACGGTGCCGCCGGGATGCGGATCGGAGGCGCTGGACTCCCCCGGCATCAGCCGCCACTCCCACATCTCCAGCGGGCCGGGCGCCTCGGCACCGGCGAGCAGCCGGTTGTAGCTGCCCGCCTCGGTGTGCCAGAGCCGGACCGCCTGGTCGGCGGGGACGATCCGGACCTTGGGACCCCGCTCGTAGTCGAGCAGGGTGGTGATGCTGACCCCGATCGCGTCGGCGATCTTGACGACGGTGCCGAGGCTGGGGTTGGTGCGGGCCTGCTCGATCTGGATGAGCATGCCGCGACTGACGCCCGCGCGGGCGGCGAGGGCGTCCAGGGTGAAGCCGCGCTCGCCGCGCCAGCGTCTGACGTTGCGCGCCAGGGACTGGGTCAGCAGTTCGAGGTCCGACACATTCCGTCCAATATGATGAATGTCAGGGTTTTCCGCACTGAACTACGGTGGAGTGCACCCGCTCGTCCGCCGAACTGTACTGCGAGGCCGCCGCGACGACACTTCCCGGCCGTCCGGCCTCCCTCCGGCGTCCGGCCGCTCCCCTCTCCTCTCCGGTGTCCGGCCTGCTCCTCTCCGGTGTCCGGCCTGCGCTCCGCCGGTCAGCTCTCCGCGTCCAGCCCGGCGAGCGGACCGGCCGCGCCGTCCTCCGCCAGGGACGCCAGCGCCAGCAGCTGTTCCGGAGTGACGCCGTCCGGTATCGGCACGGGCGCCGGGGTGCGCAGCGGCGGCTGCCAGCCCTCGGCGGGCGTCCAGCGGCGTACGACCCGGGCGGGCGCACCGGCCACGACCGCGTGGTCGGGCACCTCGCCGCGGACCACCGCCCCGGCGGCGACCACCACGTTCCGGCCGATCCGGGCGCCCGGCAGGACGACGGCACCGGTGCCGATCCAGCATCCCGGGCCGATCTCCACCGGCTCCATCCGCGGCCACTGCCTGCCGATGGGCTGGTGCGGGTCGTCGTAGGAGTGGTTCGTGGAGGTGACGTAGACGTAGGGGCCGACGTAGCAGTCGCTGCCGATGGTGACCGTGGTGTCGGCGATGACATGGCTGCCGCGGCCGAGGACGACACCGTCGCCGATGCGCAGGATCGGCTCCGGACCCAGGTCGAGGTCGGGCATCAGGCCGGCCGTCAGCGTGACCTGCTCACCGACGATGCAGTGGGCGCCGAGGTGGATCCAGGGTTCGCCGAAGACCGTGCCGAGCGGGAAGGCCAGTCTGGTACCTGTTCCCATCGCGCCGAAGCGGAGCCGGCCGGGGTGCTCCGCGGTGACGGAACCCGTGCGCTGCACCCAGGCCCAGCCCGCGTGGACGGCGCGCTGCGCGATCCGGCGCGACCAGAACGAAGACCGAGACGACCACGATGACCATGACGAGAACGTGTTCTTGCGCTGAGGCACCCGCTCACCGTACTCAGGGCGCATCGCCCGCACGCGGCCGGACACCTGTGATCTTCACCCCACCGGATGACGTACGGTGCCCGGGTACCCGGCCCCGAGGAGGCCGCGGACGGCAGCGGAAGGCGGGACGAGGATGACGCGCGAGGCGCTGGTCATGGGCATCGGCGGCCGGGAGCCGCAGGTGGACGCGGAGGCGTTCGTGGCACCTTCGGCGTCGGTGATCGGTGAGGTGGTGCTCGGCGCGGGGGCGAGTGTCTGGTACGGCGCGGTGCTGCGCGGTGACGTGGAGCGGATCGCGGTCGGCGCGGACAGCAATGTGCAGGACAACTGCACCCTGCACGCCGACCCGACCTTCCCGGTGAGCGTCGGCGCGCGCGTCTCCGTGGGGCACAACGCGGTGGTGCACGGTGCGACGGTCGAGGACGACTGCCTGATCGGGATGGGCGCGACGGTGCTGAACGGCGCGGTGATCGGCGCCGGGTCGCTGGTCGCCGCGCAGGCGCTGGTGCCGCAGGGCATGCGCGTACCGCCGGGCTCGCTGGTCGCGGGCGTGCCCGCCAAGGTCAGGCGGGAGCTGACCGAGGAGGAGCGCCGGGGGATCACGCTCAACGGCACGATGTACGCGGAGCTGGCGAAGGCGCACCGCGACGCCCACGCACGGCGGGAACCGGCGGGCGGCGCCGAGGGCTAGAGCCCCGGACCCCCGGAGGGGAGAGGGGGCGGGAGGAGCGGAAGGGCGGGACGGGGCTACTCGCCCGCGGCGACCGGCTCCGCCGTCTCGCTCTCCTGGTGGGCGGCCTGCGCCTTCTTGGCCTTGCGCTTGACCACCAGGAAGGAGACGAGGCCGATGAGCACGGCCGCCACCAGGCCGAGCCAGGAGAACTTCTTCAGCCAGGACTCGGCGACGACACCGACGTAGTAGATGACGGCCGTCGTGCCGCCCGCCCAGCAGATGCCGCCGAGCACGTTGGCGATCAGGAACTTCCAGTACGGCATGTGCAGCACACCGGCGAGCGGCCCGGCGAAGATGCGCAGCAGGGCGACGAAGCGGCCGAAGAACACGGCCCACATGCCCCACTTCTGGAAGGAGCGTTCGGCGGTGGCGACATGGCCCTCGCTGAAGTGTCTCGGGAACTTCCTCCCGAGCCAGGCGAGCAGCGGTCTGCCGCCCTTGCGGCCGATGGCGTAGCCGATGGAGTCGCCCACGACCGCGCCCGCGGTGGCGCACGCGCCGAGCACGATGGGGTTGATGCCCGAGTTCTGCGAGGACAGCAGCGCGGCGGAGACCAAAACGATCTCGCCGGGCAGCGGAATGCCCAGGCTCTCCAGGCCGATGACTAGCGCCACCACGGCGTAGACGGCGGCCGCAGGCACCGTGTCGAGCCAATCCTGGACGTGCACCGCCGGATCCTCCCCGTTTCGTGTCACGCGCGCAGCGCGTCACGTGCGTTCCCGAAGGGCGCCCCCCGAACGCGCGCCCCTCAAGAAGCGTACCGGGTCGGGCGGCGCTTCCGGCGTGCGCGCGAGAGCGCCCCGGCCGCCGGGCGTGACACCGCCCGCCGGGGCGGGCGCCGGTGGGCGGTGCCGCCCCGGTCGGCGGCGGTCAGCTGTTGGGGCGGAGCGTCCAGACCACGGTCATCTCGGTGGTGACGGCGCCGTCCTCGCGCTGGATCTCGACGGCCACCGGGAACTCGGGGCGCTTGCCCTCGTCGAGTTCGGCGACGACCTCGGCGATCGGGCGGCCGAGGGTCGCGGTGGCCTTGACCGGCCCGAGGGCGATCTTCTTGAAGGCGATCCGCGCGTCCACCGGCAGCGGCACCGCGCGGGAGAGCTGATCGCCGAAGGCGGCGAGGACGATGGCGCCGCTGGCCGACTCGCCGAGCGTGAACATCGCCCCGGCGTGCGGCCCGCCGACGTGGTTGCGGTACTCCTCCTGGTCCGGCAGGGCGAGGACGGCCCGCTCCGGAGTGGTCTCCAGGTACTCGAGGTTCAGGGTGCGAACCATCGGCACCGTGGCGGCGAGCAGTTCGCCGATGGACATCTGATCTGCGCTCATGCCCGAAGGTTACTCACGAGTAGCGCACTCTGGCCAGAGCGGGAGCCTCCCCGCCGTCCCCTTTCTGGTACGTCCCTGACAAGGGCCGGTGACCGAATCGTGTCCCCGGCGCCCTAGGGTTGTTGCTCATGTGGCCAGGACAGCAGCCGCCCGGGGGCGAGCAGAACCCGCAGGACCCGCAGAGCAACCCGTACCAGCAGCCGGGGTACCAGCAGCCGAATCCGTATCAGCAGCCGGGCTACCAGCAGCCCAACCCCTACGCGCAGCAGCAGCCGCCGCCTCCGCAGCAGCCGCAGTGGGGCGCCCCGGTGCCGCCGCAGCCGCCGGTCGGCGGTGGCGGGAACGGCGGCGGTGGCGGGAACCGGACGAAGGTCGTCGCCATCGTCGCGGCGGCGGCCGTCGTGGTGGCCGCCGGTGTGACCGGGTTCCTGGTCCTCGGGGGCAAGAAGGACGACAAGGCGGACGGCGGGTCCACCGACCAGAAGGCGAGCCCCTCGGTCTCCGCCCCGGCCTCCTCCGCCGCCCGGAACGACCCCTCCGTCGCCCCCTCGGAGGACAACCCCCGGGGCAACGAGACCGAGAAGCCGCAGGTCGCCGGCTGGAAGGTGGTCGTCAACCCGAAGTGGGGCGTCGCCTTCGACGTGCCCGCTGACTGGGAGGTCAAGGCCCCCGGTGTCGGCGTCGGGTTCGAGGACCACAAGACCGGCAAGCTGCTCGCGGTCATGTCCGGTGTCGCCCAGGACAAGTCCAAGTGGTGCACGTCCGACGACGACAAGGACGGGCGCACCGAGGACACGTCCCTGGCCACGGCGGGCGTCAAGGGCGCCGACGGCGCGAAGAACACCGACGAGGTCGCCGTGAACACGGTGCCCTGGTGGGTCTACGGCGGCTTCACCCAGCCCGACAAGAAGAGCCTCACCTTCGACAAGAAGGCCAAGCCCTTCAGGACCACCTCGGGCATCCAGGGCAGCATCGCCTGGGCGCGGTCGACGAAGACGCCGATGAAGGGCAAGTGCGCGACCGACGGGAAGGCGCTCACCTTCGGCTTCAAGAACATCAACGGCGACTTCGTGTCCTGGAACTTCTACGGGGTCAAGGGCGTCAAGGACGAGGTGCCCGAGGCGACCGTCATGAAGGTCCTCGCCACGGTCCGCCTGCACGGAACGCCCACCGGCGGCTGAGCCCCCACCGGCACCGCCGCGGCCACCGGGCCGTCAGCCGATGCCGAAGGCCCCGCCCGGGGGCTCGGGGGACGCCACGGCGTCCTCGTCGCGCACCGGGCGGGCGGCGCCCGTGAACTTCCGCAGCGCGGCGCCCTGTTCCACCCGGGCGGGGAAGGTGTCCGAGGCGGTGCGCCGGGCCAGGGCGGCCGTGTCGAGCGGGCGGTGCGCGGCGGCGAGCACCGCGTTGCCGAAGCGGCGGCCCCGCAGCACCGCGGGCTCGGCGATGAGCACCGTCTCCTCGAACACCTCGGCGAGCGTGGCGAGCTGGGAGCGCAGGAACGTGAACGGCGCGGCGTCGGCGAGGTTGACGACGTGGACGCCGCCCGGCCGCAGCACCCGCTCCGCCGCCCGCGCGCAGCCGAGGGAGGTGAGGTGCGCCGGGACCCGGGAGCCGCCGAAGACGTCCGCGACCAGCACGTCCACCGAGTCCGCAGGGGCACTCTCCAGCCAGGCGCGGGCGTCGGCCGCGTGCAGCGCGATGCCCGATCCCGCGGGCAGCGGAAGGCACTCGGCGACCAGTCCCAGCAGACCCCGGTCGGCCTCGACGACGTCCTGGCGCGAGCCCGGCCGGGTCGCGGCCACGTAACGGGGCAGTGTGAGCGCGCCGCCGCCCAGGTGCAGCACGTCCAGCGGCCGGCCCTCCTCGGCCACCGTGTCCAGCACGTGCCCGATCCTGCGCGCGTACTCGAACTCCAGATGGGTGGGCGCGTCCAGGTCGACGTACGACTGCGGCGCCCCGTCCACCGTCAGCAGCCACGCGCGCTCGCGGTCGACGTCGGGCATCAGCTTGGCGGTCCCGTGGTCGACGGCACGGCTCACGGGTATGGGCTCGGTCACTCCCCCATTGTGCCGGGGCGGGCACCGGACCAGGACAGCCGGTGGGAGCGGGGGCGGCCCGCTCCCACCACCCCCGCTCCCACACCGCTGCCGCCCCGCTCACAGGACCGCGCGCGGCCTCACTCCACGGAGATCACCGTCCCGGCCCCCACGGTCCGGCCGCCCTCCCGGACGGCGAAGCCGAGACCCGGCTCCAGCGGCACCTCGCGCCCCAGCTCCACGGTCATGGTGACCGTGTCCCCGGGCCGCGCGAGCGCCGCCTCGCCGAGGTCGACGTCGCCGACCACGTCCGCGGTGCGGATGTAGAACTGCGGCCGGTAGCCGGTGGCCACCGGTGTCGTCCGGCCGCCCTCGCGGCCCGACAGCACGTACACCCGAGCGGTGAACCGCCGTCGCGGCGTCACGCTGCCGGGGGCGGCCACGACGTGCCCGCGGCGGACCGCGTCGCGCGGGACACCGCGCAGCAGCAGCGCCACGTTGTCCCCGGCCTGCGCCTCCTGCATGGGCTTGCCGAAGGTCTCCAGGCCGGTGACCACCGTCCCGGTCGCGGCGCCCAGCACCTCGACCCGGTCGCCGACCCGGACCGTGCCGCGCTCGACGGCACCGGTGACGACGGTCCCGCGGCCGGTGATGGTGAGCACGTTCTCCACCGGCAGCAGGAACGGCGCGTCCAGGTACCGCTCGGGCATCGGCACATAGGTGTCGACCGCGTCGAGCAGCGCCTCGACCGACGCCGTCCAGCGGGGGTCGCCCTCCAGTGCCTTGAGTCCGGAGACCCGGACGACCGGTACCGCGTCACCGGCGTAGCCCTGACGGGTGAGCAGGTCGCGGACCTCCAGCTCGACCAGGTCGGTCAGCTCGTCGTCGCCCGCGTCGGCCTTGTTGAGCGCGACGACGATGTGGTCGACGCCCACCTGCCGGGCGAGCAGCACGTGTTCGGCGGTCTGCGGCATGATCCCGTCGAGCGCGGAGACGACGAGGATGGCCCCGTCGAGCTGCGCGGCCCCGGTGACCATGTTCTTGACGTAGTCGGCGTGGCCGGGCATGTCGACGTGCGCGTAGTGCCGGGTGTCGGTCTCGTACTCGACGTGCGCGATGTTGATGGTGATGCCGCGGGCGGCCTCCTCGGGCGCCCGGTCGATGCGGTCGAAGGGCACGAACGTGCCGCCGCCGCGCTCGGCCAGGACCTTGGTGATGGCGGCCGTCAACGTGGTCTTGCCGTGGTCGACATGGCCCATCGTGCCGATGTTCAGATGCGGTTTGGTGCGGACGTACGCCGTCTTGGACATGGGTGTACCTCGAAGCCGGTGAGAAGTGTGACGGGACCCCGGGAGAGCGCCGACCCTCCCCCTGCGGGGTCCGCCGGACGATCCGGGGAGGGTCAGCTTCGGGCGCCGTCGACCGCGGCCGTGAGGATCCGGACGGCAGCCTTCGGAGCATCCGCGACCGCGGATGCTGCGAGGAGGAAGGCGTGCCGGAACATGCTCCGATCATCGCCGGACGACCGGCGCGCGTCGAATGGTTTTCGGCCCCGCGGCGCCACCCGGGCGCCCACGCGCGGACCGGCGTCTGTGACATGGGTGAGACGAACCGTACGGCGATCAGACACACCCGTCGGTTAATGTCACCGGATGCTCGATGCCACCAACCGCTCTGGGGGCACCGCCACGGCCTCTCCCCGGGCCACCACCGCGGAGCCGGGCGCCGCCGTGCTCACGGCCGCGCCGGTCTCCCTCACCGTGTCCGCCCGCTGCGCGCGGGTGCTGCTGTCGCCGTGGTCGCGGCTGTCCCTGCTGCTGGCGCTGCTCGCGGCGGCCGGGACCTGCGTCCTGCTCCTCCAGCCGCAGAGACTGCTGGCGCACGGCTGGCCGCCGCAGCTCGGCGGGTTCGCGGCCGTGCTCCTGTTCGCGGCGGCGTACGGCGTGTGCACGGTGGCGTTCGTGCCGCGCCCGCTGCTGAACCTCGCCGCCGGAGCGCTGTTCGGCTCGGGCGCGGGACTGGCGGCGGCGCTCGCCGGTACGGTCCTGGGCGCCCAGATCGCCTTCGGGCTCGGCCGGGTGCTCGGGCAGGACGCGCTCCGGCCGCTGCTGCGCGGCCGGTTGCTGCGGGCGGCGGACGGGCAGCTGAGCCGGCACGGGTTCCGTTCGATGCTGGCCGCCCGGCTGTTCCCCGGGGTGCCGTTCTGGGCCGCCAACTACTGCGCGGCCGTCTCCCGCATGGGCTGGCCCGCGTTCCTGCTGGCCACGGCGGTCGGCTCGGTCCCGAACACCGCCGCCTACGCGGTCGCGGGCGCCCGTGCCGCCACCCCCACCTCCCCGGCCTTCCTCGTCGCGATGGCCTGCATCGCCGTACCGGCCCTGGCGGGCGCGGTGGTCGCCTGGCGCAAGCGGCATCATCTGCGCGCGCGTTGAGCCCGGGAGCGGAGCACCGAGCCGAACAGGTGCACACCTTTTCGTAAACGGCTGGTAAAGCCCCGGTGGGTTTTCCGTCATGTCGGACCGCTACGCTGCCCCTCGGCACCCCAGGCCCTGCCCGCGGCACACGGCGGCCCGGTGCGCCCGTCGCCCCTGCCCGCTCGGCGCTTGGACTCCGTACCCCCATGTCTTGGTTCGCATCGCTCGTCCTCGGACTCGTCCAGGGGCTGACCGAGTTCCTCCCCGTCTCCTCCAGCGCCCATCTGCGGCTGACGGCGGCCTTCTCGGGCTGGGACGACCCCGGCGCCGCCTTCACGGCGATCACCCAGATCGGCACGGAGGCGGCCGTGCTGATCTACTTCCGCAAGGACATCGGGCGGATCGTCGCCGCCTGGTCCCGCTCGCTCTTCGACCGGTCGATGCGCGCGGACCCCGACGCCCGCATGGGCTGGCTGGTCATCGTCGGCTCCGTCCCGATCGGGGTGCTCGGGCTGACGCTCAAGGACCAGATCGAGGGGCCGTTCCGCGATCTGCGGGTCACGGCGACGATGCTCGTCGTGGTCGGTGTGATCATCGGCATCGCCGACCGGACGGCGGCGCGCGACGAGAAGGGCGGCCGGCACCGGGCGCCCCAGCAGCGCAAGTCCCTGCGCGACCTGGGCGTCAAGGACGGTCTGATCTACGGCTGTTGCCAGGCGATGGCGCTGATCCCGGGCGTCTCCCGCTCCGGCGCCACCATCAGCGGCGGCCTCTTCATGGGCTACCGGCGCGAGGCGGCGGCCCGTTACTCCTTCCTGCTGGCCATTCCGGCCGTACTGGCCTCCGGAGTCTTCGAGTTGAAGGACGCGATGGAGACCGGCCAGGTGGTCTGGGGGCCGACGCTGTTCGCGACGGCGATCGCGTTCGCGTCGGGGTACGGGGTCATCGCCTGGTTCATGGCTTACATCTCGACGAAGAGTTTCATGCCGTTCGTCTGGTACCGGGTGGCGCTGGGCCTGGTCATCATCGGTCTGGTCACGGCCGGTGTACTCAGCCCGCACGCGGCCGAGTCGGCGGAGTGAGCGGCCCGCAGACGCGGGACGGCCTCGCACAGGTGACCGACTCCCTACGGTTCCTGTAGCCGTCCGGTAGCGCTGTGTCAGTGCTTGCCCCTAGGCTTGGGGCATGTCCCCCGATTCCATGGCCCTTGGTTCCGTGCGGTCCGCCGCCGAGCTGAACGAGCAGATCCGGGCGCTCTGGCTGCGTGCGGGCGGGTCCCTGTCGGCCCAGGAGCGCGCGGAGTACGAACTGCTGGTGGTCGAGTGGGCCGCCGCCATCCGGGGCCGGGTGATCAAAGCGGCCTGACCGGCCCGGCCACCCGCCGCGCGCACCGGCCGCGCCGCCCCACGGGCACAGCGGCCCCGCGCCCCGCGCGCGCCCCGGCCCGGTTCAGCGCCCGCCGGACACCCGCAGCACCGCTCCCGACGCGTAGGAGGCGTCCGGTGACATCAGCCACGCGACGGCGGCGGCGATCTCCTCGGCCCGCCCCGGGCGGCGCAGCGGGATCGCGCCGGAGGCACGGCGGGCCCGGTCCGGGTCGCCCATCGCCGCGTGCATCTCGGTGTCGATCATGCCGGGCGCGACCGCGTTGACGCGGATGCCGTCCGGGCCGAGTTCCTTGGCGAGCCCCAGGGTCAGCGCGTCGACGGCGGCCTTCGTCGCCGCGTAGTGCACATACTCGCCGGGGCTGCCGAGCGTGGCGGCGGCCGACGACACATTCACGATCACACCGCTTCCGCGCGGGGTCATCAGCTGGGCCGCGCGGCGCGCGCACAGCAGCGTGCCCGTGAGGTTGACGTCCACGACCCGGCGCAGGTCGGCCGGGTCCGCGTCGGCGAGGCGGCCCAGCGGCCCGGTCACACCGGCGTTGTTCACCAGCCCCGTCACCGGCCCGAGCCGCTCCTCCGCCACGGCGAACAGCCGCTCGACATCGGCCTCCACGGAGGTGTCCACCCGCACGGCGACGCTGCGCGCCCCGGCCTCCAGCACCTCGTCGGCGACGGCCTCGGCGGCGCCGGTGTCACGGACGTAGCCGATCACCACGTCATGCCCGTCGCCGGCCAGCCGCCGGCAGACCGCGGCGCCGATGCCCCGGCTGCCCCCGGTGACGACCGTCACGAGTCGCTTCATGCCGACCTCCGGTTCCCTTCCGATCCGCTCACGCCGACCGTGCCGGAGCCGGCCCGCCTGTGATCATTCTAGGCCCGCAGGTGCGCGAGCACCTCGTCGTCCAGCGGATACGGCCGCTCCTCGGGCAGCAGGGCCCGCGCCCGCTCCGGCTCACCCGACCGGACCAGCGCGTGGATCTCGGCCGCGAGCGGGGTGACGTCCTCGATCCCGGCGATCCACTCGTCCGCGTACCGGGCCGCGGCCTCACCGGCGAGCCCGAGTTGCAGGGAGCGGTACGGCAGCGGAGCGAGCCGCAGGTCACGCTCCGGGTCCCACTGCACGCGCGCGGGTGCCTGCCGCAGCCGCGCCCGCCAGGAGTCACGGTCACCGTGCAGGGACGGCACGTGGTGCGAGAGGCAGGCGTGCCGCAGCGCCCACTCGAACCCGCCGCGGTCGATCTCGACGGCCAGGACGGTCTCCTGCCCCTCCTTGGTCCCCCAGCCGCAGCGGTACATCATCCAGAGGAACGACGGCTTGATCCAGGTCATCCGGTCCCGCTTCCAGGCGGCGGGGAAGCGGCCGTCGCGGGCGGCCGGGCCGCCGATCTGCGGGTGGTAGGCCTGGTAGACGGTGACCGTGGACGCGGTGTGGCGGGCGCGCACACCGAAGCGGGGCATCGGCTCGGGAGACTGATCGTTCACGCGCCCAGCATCGGCGGCCGTACCCGGCGGGGCCAGCGAATATCCGGGACGTCCCCCCGTCGCGGGCGGCCGCCTCGCCCGCTGTGTCCCTGGCTGTCCGGTCCGTCCTCCCGGCCCGTGGCCTGGGCGTGGGGCGGTGGGGAGCGCACACTGGATCCATCCGTGGATCACCGGGTGACCGGGGCCGTCGACGGGTAGGAGGGCGCCCTATGGAGAGATTCGGACGCTGGCTCGACTCGCCCTGGCGGCGCGGGGTGCTCGCCGTGCTCGCGGGGGCGCTGCCGATGTTCGCCTTCCCGGCGCCCGCGCTGTGGTGGTTCGCCTACGGCGCGCTGGTGCCGTGGATCCTGCTGGTGCGGTCCGCGCCGACCGCGCGGCGGGCCGTCTACGACGGCTGGTGCGGCGGGCTGGGCTACATGCTGGCCGTGCACCACTGGCTGCTGCCCAGCCTGCATGTGTTCACCGTGGTGCTCGCGGCGCTGCTGGGTGTGCTGTGGGTGCCCTGGGGGTGGCTGGTGCGGCGGTTCCTGGCCGGACGGCCCTCCGCCGGGCGGGCCGCGGCGGCGCTCGTGGTGCTGCCCTCGGGCTGGCTGGCCGCGGAACTCGTGCGGTCCTGGCAGGGCCTCGGCGGGCCCTGGGGGATGCTGGGCGCCAGCCAGTGGCAGGTGGCGCCCGCGCTGCGCCTGGCCTCGGTGGGCGGGGTGTGGCTGCTCAGCTTCCTGGTGGTGGCCGTCAATGTGGCCCTCGCCCTGCTCGTGGCGGCCCGCGGCGTGCGGGTGCCCGCGGTGGCCGGGCTCGCCGCGACCGCCGCGGTGACCTCCGCCGCGTGGGTGTGGGCGCCGCGCCCCGCCGTCGACGGCCAGGTCCGCGTCGCGGTGGTGCAGCCGGGCGTGGTCGACGGCGCCGACAGCGGGGAGCGGCGCTTCGACCGGGAGGAGGAGCTGACCCGGGGTCTCGCGGGGCACGGTGTGGACCTGGTCGTCTGGGGCGAGAGCAGCGTCGGCTTCGACCTGGCCGACCGGCCCGACCTGGCCCGGCGGATCGCGGCCCTCTCCCGGGAGGTCGGCGCCGACGTCCTGGTCAATGTGGACGCCCGGCGCTCCGACCGGCCCGGGATCTACAAGAGTTCCGTGCTCGTCGGACCGCAGGGCCCGACCGGCGAGCGGTACGACAAGATGCGGCTGGTCCCGTTCGGCGAGTACATCCCGGCCCGTTCACTGCTCGGCTGGGCGACCTCCGTCGGCAAGGCCGCGGGCGAGAACCGCAGGCGGGGCACCGAGCAGGTGGTCATGGACGTCGGGCACGGGCTGCGGATCGGCCCGCTGATCTGCTTCGAGACCGCGTTCCCGGACATGAGCCGCCATCTGGCGCGGGACGGCGCCGGGGTGCTGCTCGCCCAGTCGTCGACCGCGACCTTCCAGCACAGCTGGGCGCCCGAGCAGCACGCCTCGCTCGGCGCGCTGCGGGCCGCCGAGACCGGACGGCCCATGGTGCACGCCACCCTGACCGGCGTGTCCGCCGTCTACGGCCCGGACGGGCGGCGGATCGGCCCCTGGCTGGGCACCGGCGACAGCACCGCCCGGGTGTACGAGGTACCGGTCGCGCACGGTGTCACCCCGTACGTCCGCCTCGGCGACTGGCCGGTGCACGCGGCGCTGCTGGTGCTGGCCGCGGTGGGGGCGCACGAGGGCGTGCGGGAGGTGCTCAGGCGGCGGCGCCGGAGCGCTCCAGCACCGTCCGCACCACACGCTCGCACAGGTCGTGGGTCTCCAGCGCGTCCCGGGCGCTGAGCACCCGTCCCTCGCGCACGGCGTCGAGGAAGGCCAGCACGGCCTGCTCGATGCCGCGCTGGCGGGCGACGGGCACCCAGTCGCCGCGCCGCCGCAGGGTCGGCTGGCCCTTGTGGTCGACGATCTCGGAGAGGTTGGCCACCTGCCGCTTGGTGTCCTGCCCGGAGACCTCCAGGATCTCCTCGGCGGAGCCGCTGAGCCGGTTCATCACGCCGAGCGCGGTGAAGCCGTCCCCGGCCAGTTGCAGCACCACGTGCTCCAGCAGCCCGTCCCGCATCCGGCCGCGCACGGTGATGTCGTCGACCGGGCCCGGCACCAGGAACCGCAGGGTGTCCACGACGTGGATGAAGTCGTCGAGGACCATCGTGCGGGGCTCCTCGGGCAGCCCGACCCGGTTCTTCTGGAGCAGGATCAGCTCGCGCGGGTGCTCGGCGCACTGCGCGTACCCGGGGGCGTAGCGCCGGTTGAAGCCGACCATGAGCCCGACGCCGCGCTCCTCGGCGAGCGCCACCAGGCGGGCGGAGTCGGCGAGTTCGTAGGCGAGCGGCTTGTCGACGTACGTGGGGACACCAGCCTCCAGGAGCCGGGTGACGATCTCGGGGTGGACGGCGGTGGGCGCGTGCACGAAGGCCGCGTCGAGACCCTGTGCGAGCAGGGAGCCGAGGTCGGCGTGGCGGCGCTCGGCGGGCAGGTGCAGGCTGTCGCCGACCCGGTGGAGGGTGGCGGGCGTCCGGGTCTGGATGTGCAGGTCGACGCCGGGCTGCGCGCCGAGGACCGGCAGGTACGCCTTCTGCGCGATGTCGCCCAGTCCGATGCAGCCGACCTTCACGTGCGCTCCTTCGTCGTCGCTCGACCGGCTGCCGCGTGCGTCGCCGTCCGGCGCCGTCCGTTCGCGTTCAGCCGTGTTCGTTCCTTCGGGCGGCGGGTGTCAGCCCCGCCCGCACCGCAGCATACGGCGGCTGCGGAGGGCGCCAGTCGGCGACGCCGTCGAAGCCGCGCAGCAGCGCTCCCGGCACGGTCCTGGAGACGGCGGTGAGCAGGGCGTCGCGCAGGGCGGCACCGGCGCGGCCGCCCGTCATGTTCACGCGGGCGACCCGGACGGCCCGGCGGGTGAGGGCGGTCGCCCGGGGCAGCCGGGCCGTGGTGTAGGCGGCCAGGTCATCGAAGTGGTGGGCGAGGACCACGGCGTCCTCGACGGCCAGGTTGCCGCCCTGGCCGAGGGTGGGCGGCATGGCGTGCGCGGCGTCGCCGAGCAGAGCGGTCCGGCCGCGGTGGTAGGCGGGCGGCGGCGGTGCGAGGTGGTGCACGTCGTGGCGGAGCACGTCCTCGGGACGGGCGGCGGCGAGGACGGCGGGAACCGGGTGGTGCCAGTGGCCGAAGCGGCGCAGGAGTTCGGCGCGTTCGTCGTCGGCGTGCTGCCCGGCGGGCGTCCGGGCCGCGGCGTACGCGTACACCCGGCCGTCCTTGAGCGGGTGGGTGCCCCACAGGCAGCCGCGGCCCCAGGTCTCGTGGGAGGGGAACACGGCGCCCGGTACCGGGATCATGACGCGCCAGGTCGTGAACCCGGAGTGGACGGGCCCGGGGTGGTCCGGGAACAGGGTCCGCCGGGACGCGGAGTGGATGCCGTCGGCGGCGACCACCAGGTCAGCCTCCAGTTCGCCGTCGGGTGTGGTCACCCGGGCCGGCCGGTGCGCGTCCCCGGGGTCGGCGAGGCGGGCGTCCACGGAGGTACGGACGGTGCCGGGCGGCAGCAGCGCGGCCAGCACCTCGACCAGCGTGGCCCGGGGCAGCAGCACGATGGGGCCGCCGAAGCGTGCGGCCGCCGCCGCGGCGTCGGTGCGGGCCAGCCAGTGGCCGCCGGGTGTGCGCAGCCCGCCGTCGCCCTGCCAGGCCGCCAGATCGCGGATCCGGTCGCCGACGCCGAGGACGTCCAGGGCGCGCAGGGCGTTCGGGGAGAGGGAGATGGCCGCGCCGACCGGCTCCAGCGAGGGGGCGCGCTCCAGCACGGTGACCCGGCGGCCGGACAGGTGCAGGGCCGCGGCGGCGGCGAGCCCTCCGATGCCGCCGCCGATGACGACGACGGCCGGGGGTAGGCCCGCGGACGGGTTCGGGGCTCCGGACTGGGACATGGCTGCCTCCCGCACGATCGAGACTACATCTGTAGTAGCACTGGGTCACCCCGACCGTACTACGGATGTAGTGAGACGCACTACGGGCGTAGTCGGCCGGTAGGTTGATCTCCATGCCCGCTCCCGACGCACCCGCCCCGCGCGCCGACAGCTCCGAGAAGCCCGAGAGGCCCGAGAGGCCCGAGAGGCCCGACAACGCTGGCCCCGACGCCACCGGCGCCCCCGCCACCCGCGCCGACCGCGTGGCCGACGCCGCCCTCGCGCTGCTCGCCGAGCGCGGGATGCGCGGGCTGACGCACCGGGCCGTCGACGAGGCGGCCGGGCTCCCGCAGGGATCGACGTCGAACATCGCGCGCACCCGGCAGGCGCTGCTGGAGCTGGCCGTACGGCGGCTGGCCGACCGGGAGGCCCGGGTGCTGGCGCTGCACGAGATGCCGGATCCGCGGACCGGCGGCCTCGACTCGCTGGTGGACGGCCTGGCGCTCGCCACCCATCGCGCGCTCACCGGCAACCGCAGGCTGACCCTCGCCCGCTACGAACTGGCGCTGGAGGCGACCCGCCGCCCGGAGCTGCGCGCCCCCTTCGACGCGGCGGGCGCCCGCTTCCGCGACCAGCTCACCGCGCTGGTCACGGCGATGGGCTCCACGGACCCCGAGCGGCATGTGCTGTCCCTGGTCGCCTGGGCGGACGGGCTGATGTTCTCGTGCGTGGCCGGGACCTTCCACGCGCGGCCCCCGGAACTCGACGACGTACGGACCGGCCTGCGGGAACTGCTGGGCGGCATGCTCGGGGGCGGGGGGAAAACACCTGGTGCGAGGGTCTGACCTGCGCGAGGATCGGCGCATGACGACGACCGAACGCCGCGAGCCCGCCCAGAACGCCGACGAGCGCGCCATGCTGGACGGCTGGCTGGACTACCACCGGCAGACACTGGCGTGGAAGTGCGAGGACCTGACCGACGAGCAGTTGCGCACCGTGTCCGCGGAGCCCTCCGGGCTGACCCTGCTGGGACTGGTGCGGCACATGGCGGACGTGGAGCGCGGCTGGTTCCGCCGGGTGATGGCGGGCGAGGACGCGCCGCCGATCCACTACGACGACCAGGACCCGGACGGCGACTTCCGCGTCACCGCCGCCGACACCTGGGCCGACACCCACGCCACCTGGCAGGCGGAGATCGACGCCGCGCGCCGCATCGCCGCCGGGCTGAGCCTCGACGACCTCTCCGAGGGCCGCCACAGGTCCAGCCCCGACCCGTTCAACCTGCGCTGGATCTACACGCACATGATCGAGGAGTACGCCCGCCACAACGGCCACGCCGACCTGCTCCGCGAGCGCATCGACGGCGCGACCGGAGACTGAGCCCGGCGCCGGGGCGCCGCGTCGCGCGGCAGCGCCGTACGGCGTGGCGGGCGGGGGTCCCGACCCGGCCGTCGCCCGGTGCGGCCCGCGCCACGGCGTCACCCGCGCGCACCGCGGCCACTCCCCGAGGGGCGGGACATCACCCGTGCGGGGCATCCTGCGGCCGTCCGCAGGTCATGCGGCCCGCCGGGGCAGCAGAGTGGCGCGGGTGCATCGAACGACGACCGCCGCAACGCTCCTGATCACCCTGGCCGTCTCGGCCCTCACCGGCTGCGTCACGGTCCAGCGGCCACCTTCCGGTGTCCCGGCGACGGCCTCCGCGGCCGGACCGGCCCCGCGCCCGGAGGGCGGCACCGGACCGCGCGCCGTCCAGGCACCCGCCCGGGAGGCCCTGGAACGCGCCGGATCCTCCGACGGCCCCACGGTCCCGGACGCCCGCCCGCGCACACACACCCCGGCGGCGGCGCCCGCGACACCCGCCGCGGCCGGGGCCACGGCGCGGGACCGGCACCCGGCACCGGGCTCCGCCGCCCCCGGCGGCCCCGACTCCGGCTCCGACTCCGACTCCGGCCACAAGACCGCGCCCCGGCCGCCGCATCCGCCCGCGCCCCGGCACACGACGCCCGCCGCCCGGCACGCCGTACCGGCGAACCCGGGCATCTGCGCCCTCGGCAAGGAGTACGGCCACTGGCGTCCGGGCAGTCCGGAGGCGAAGATCTGCGGCCGGACCTACGGGCGTTGAGCGGCCCCGGCCCGGTCACGCACCCCGCTTCCGTGTCCACGTCCGGGTCCACTTCTGCGTCCGCATCTGTGTCCGCATCTGTGTCCGCATCCGCCGCGCCCGCGCTGCCGCGGCGCCCGGCCGCCCGCCGCTACGACCGCTGGCGGGGCGGTCCGCCCGGGTCCTCGCCCGGTCCGGCCGGGCCGTCCTCGCCCAACCGCAGCTCCAGGTGGTGGATGGCCGCGCGGACGCCGTCGCCGTAGCTGTCCTCGGCGAGGGAGGCGGCCGTGCCGCGGGCGCGGCGCAGATGGCTGCGGGCGGCCTCGCTGCGGCCGAGCTTCACATAGTCGGCGGCCAGATTCAGGTGCAGGCACGGATACAGGGCCCGGACCGCGGGGGCGCCCTCGTGCCCCGGGCGGCGCTCGCCCGTGAGTTCCTCGGCGGCGGACAGCGCCCTGAGGTCCCAGGCCAGTTCGTCCGAGGGGTCGTCCTGGGTGTCGGCCAGGTAGTGGGCCAGGGTGCAGCGGTGCAGCGGGTCGCCGTCCTCGCCCAGCTCGTGCCAGAGCGCGAGGAAGCGCCCGCGCGCCTCCTCGCGGTCACCGGCGTGGTGCAGGATGACGCTCTGACCGATCCGCGTCAGCACGGCGTCGCCCGCCGTCTGCTCCTGCCGCTCCGTCACGGCGCCTCCAGCCCTGCCAGCCTTGTGCCCGACCCGACTCCCCCGACGCTAACCGCACCCACCGGCAATCCGGCTCAGGCAGCCCCGGACGGGACACGACACAGGACGCACGGCGCCGTGACGACGGGTCGGCCGGGAAGGTGGCGCGCCCCTGACCGCCGCGCCACCCGGTCCCCCGGCTTCCGGTCCTCGGGCTCAGCCCAGGTTCGGGATCTGCCAGTCGATCGGCTGGTGTCCCTGCGCCGCGACCGCCTCGTCGATCTGGGTGAACGGACGGGAGCCGAAGAACTTCTTCGCGGACAGCGGCGAGGGGTGCGCGCCCTTGACCACCACGTGCCGGGTCTCGTCGATCAGGGGCAGCTTCTTCTGCGCGTAGTTGCCCCACAGCACGAAGACGGCCGGGTCGGGACGGTCGGCCACCGCGCGGATCACCGCGTCGGTGAACTTCTCCCAGCCGCGTCCCTTGTGGGAGTTGGCCTCACCGGAGCGGACCGTGAGCACCGCGTTCAGCAGCAGCACGCCCTGCCGGGCCCACGGCATCAGATAGCCGTTGTCCGGGATCTCGGTGCCCAGCTCCTCGCGCATCTCCTTGTAGATGTTCCGCAGGGACGGCGGGACCTTGACGCCGGGGCGCACCGAGAAGCACAGGCCGTGGCCCTGTCCCTCGCCGTGGTACGGGTCCTGGCCGAGGACGAGGACCTTCACCTGGTCGTAGGGCGTGGCGTCCAGCGCGGCGAAGACCTCCTCGCGCGGCGGATACACGGGACCCTTCGCCCGCTCCTCCTCGACGAACTCGGTCAGCTCCTTGAAGTAGGGCTGCTGAAGCTCGTCGCCCAGAACCCCGCGCCAGGACTCGGGCAGCATGGCGATGTCGGTCACGTCAACGTCCTCACGATCTATGGTCACTTCCTGCCCACAGAACCTACAGGCGACCACTGACAACGCCGCACGGAGAGGCCGCCGGAGACCGGCACCACCGGTACACCGGTCGCGTGCCGGTGTACCGGTGCTGCCGGTGTGGGTGTCCCCGGCCGGATCAGCCCACGCCCGCGTTGAGGAAGAGGCCGCCGTCGACGACGAGCGTCTGGCCGGTGATCCAGTCGGACTGCTCGGAGGTGAGGAACGCCGCCGCGCCGCCGATGTCGGTGGGCACGCCCAGCCGGCCGAGCGGGTACGCCGCGGCGGCCTCGTCCTCGCGGCCCTCGAACAGGGCCTGCGCGAACCGCGTCTTCACCACGCCCGGCGCGATGGCGTTGACCCGCACCTTCGGCGCGAACTCGTGCGCGAGCTGCTGGGTGAGGTTGATCATCGCGGCCTTGCTGATGCCGTACGCGCCGATGAACGGCGAGGGCGCGAGACCGGCGATCGAGGAGATGTTGACGATGGCGCCGCCGTTGTCCTTCTGCCAGGCGTGCCAGGTGCGCTGGGCGAAGCCGAGCGCGGAGATCACGTTGGTCTCGAAGACCTTGCGCGCCACGTTCAGGTCGAGGTCGGCGATCGGGCCGAAGACCGGGTTGGTGCCGGCGTTGTTGACCAGGTGGTCGACCCGTCCGAACACCTCCATCACCCGGTCGACGGCCACGGCCTGGTGGGCCTCGTCGTGGGCCTTGCCCGCGACGCCGATGACCCGGTCGGAGCCGAGCCGTTCGACGGCCTCCTTGAGCGCGTCCTCGTTGCGGCCGGTGATGCAGACCCGGTCGCCCCGGGCCACCAGTGCCTCGGCGACGCCGTAGCCGATGCCGCGGCTGGCGCCGGTGACGAGGGCGACCTTGCCCGACAGCGGGGGAAGTTCCTCGGAAGTCATGTGCGTGTGTCCCTCAGTTGAGCGGTCCGCCGGCGACATACAGGACCTGGCCGGAGACGAAGCCGGCGGCGTCGCCCGTGAAGAAGGCGATGGCGTTGGCGATGTCCTCCGGCTCGCCGACGCGCTGCACCGGGATCTGGGTGGCGGCGGCGGCCTTGAAGTCCTCGAAGCCCATGCCGACGCGCTCGGCGGTGGCCTTGGTCATCTCGGTGGCGATGAAGCCGGGGGCCACCGAGTTGGCGGTGATGCCGAACTTGCCCAGCTCCTTGGCCAGGGTCTTGGTGAAGCCCTGGAGGCCCGCCTTGGCGGCCGCGTAGTTGGCCTGGCCGCGGTTGCCGAGCGCGGAGGACGAGGAGAGGTTGACGATCCGGCCGAAGCCCGCGTCCACCATGTGCTTCTGCACCGCGCGGGCCATCAGGAAGGAGCCGCGCAGATGCACGCTCAGGACGGTGTCCCAGTCGGAGACGCTCATCTTGAACAGCAGGTTGTCCCGGAGCACGCCCGCGTTGTTGACGAGGATCGTCGGCGCGCCGAGCTCCTCGACGACGCGCGCGACCGCCGCCTCGACCTGCGCCTCGTCCGAGACGTCGGCACCGATCGCGACGGCCCGGCCACCGGCCGCGGTGATCGTCTCCACGGTGCCCTTGCAGGCAGCCTCGTCGAGGTCGATCACGGCGACCGCGCGGCCCTCGGCGGCCAGGCGTACGGCGGTGGCGGCACCGATGCCGCGTGCGGCCCCGGTGACGACGGCGACCCGCTGGTCAGTGGTGGACATTGCTGCTTCTCCTCGCCCTTGAGAGAACCTGCCCGGACCGGGCCCGGAGCCCGGCCGGTGAATCCGGTCTGCGGTGAGCGACCGCTTAGTACCTCTGGTGGACGTGACGCTAGAAGCCCTGGCACCCGGTGTCAACGGCACGCCCGCCACGTGTGATCCATTACCTCACCAGGAGGTCGAGCAACCGTTGCGCCTCCGCGGCCGGGTCGAGGGTGAGTCCGGTGTGTACGGGGCCCGGCTGGACGATCGTGGAACGCGGCGCGACCAGCCAGCGGAAGCGCCGGCCCGCGTCGTCCCCGGCCGCCTGCCCGGCCACCGCGCCGCCCGCGCACACACCCTCGACCGCGGCGAGCGCGGCCCGCACGCCCGCCACGTCGGCCTCCGGGTCGAGCGCCCGCAGCCGCGCCTCGTCCAGATGGGTGCGGGCGCCGACGTACGCCTTGGCCCGGCAGTAGACCAGCACTCCGGCGTTGACGCACTCGCCGCGCTCGATCCGCGGGACGATCCGCAGCAGGGCGTACTCGAAGACGTCCCGGTCACTCGTCCGGCTGCCGATGATGTGGCGTTCGCCCGCCTGTCGGCCGCCGAGGATGTGGTGGTCGCTCACGTGGTCCCCCTGTTCCCTTCGGAGTCCTGGCTGCCCTGGCTGCCCTGGATTCCCTGGATTCCCTGGATGCGTTCGTGGATCACCGCGGCCCGCGCGAGCAGCGGCCGGGCGTAGGCGCGGCGCAGTTCACCGGGGGTGGCGAAGCCGGGCTCGTCCGCCAGCCAGGCGTCCGGGATCTCGGCGGTCACCTCGGCGAGCAGATCCTCGGTGATCCGCGGCGCGAGGTCAGCGGCGGCGGCCGCGACATCCGGGGCGAAGCGCGCGAGGGCGTGGTCGGAGGCGTCGTACGGGCGGGCCGCGGACGCCTCGGCGCCCGGCCAGTTGTGCTGCCAGATCATGGTGGCGCCGTGGTCGATCAGCCACAGCGCGCCGCGCCATCTGAGCAGGTTCGGGTTGCGCCAGGAGCGGTCCACGTTGTTCACCAGGGCGTCGAACCAGACGATCCGCCCGGCCTCCCCGGCGTCCACCGGGAAGGCCAGCGGGTCGAAGCCGAGGGCACCGGAGAGGAAGTCCATCCCGAGGTTGCCGCCGCCGCTGGAGCGCAGCAGCTCCTGGACCCGCTCGTCGGGTTCGCCGAGGCCGAGCACCGGATCCAGGCCGACGACCGCGAGGGACGGCACGCGGAACCCCAGCCTCCGGGCCAGTTCGCCGCAGACGACCTCGGCGACGAGCGTCTTGCGGCCCTGACCCGCGCCGCTGAACTTCAGGACGTACGTGCCGAGGTCGTCGGCCTCGACGAGCCCCGGCAGCGAACCGCCCTCACGGAGCGGTGTGATGAACCGGGTCGCGTTGACTTCCTTGAGCATCGCCCCAGGCTACTGGGGGCACGCACACCTCCGGCCGCCCTGTGGACAACGCGCGCGGACACCGGCGCGGCCGGGCGGGCGGACCGGTGTCCGCGCGTCGGCCGGGCGGCCCGGCCCGTCAGCCGAGCCGGTCGCCCGCGGCGCGCAGGGCCTCCACCGCCGCCCTGATCGAGGGGCGGCGATCGGCGTCGGCCCGCCACACGGCGTAGACGTGCCGCCGCACCGCCTGCCGCACCGGAACGGCCCGCACCCCGGCGGGCAGCGGCCCCCGGCCCAGGCGCGGCGCCACGCACACCCCGAGACCGGCCGCGACCAGCGCGAGCTGGGTGGCGTGCTCCTGGGCGCGGTGCGCCACACGGGGTTCCACCCCCTTGGAGCGCAGGGTGTCGAGCAGCCACTCGTGGCAGAACTCGTCGTCACCCCAGCTGATCCAGTCGTCGTCGGCGAAGTCCTCCAGCCCGGCGTCGGCGCGGTCCGCGTGCGGATGCGCGGCGGGCAGCGCCACGTCCACGGGGTCGTCGAGGAGCGGCGCCCGGACGAGTCCCTCGGGGACGGGCAGCGGCTTGTTGTACCAGTCGAGGACCACGGCGAGGTCGGCGTCGCCGCGCAGCACGGCCCGTACGGCGGGGGCGGGTTCCACCTCGGCGGTGGTGACACCGAGTGCCGGGTGCCGGGCGCGCAGATGGCACAGCGCCGCCGGGAACAGGCCGCGCGCACCGGTGGGGAACGCGGCCAGCCGCAGTTCGCCGACCACCTGTCCGCGCTGGGCCTCCAGATCGGACTGGGCCAGCTCCACCTGGGAGAGGATGCGCGCCGCGTGTTCGGCGAGCAGCCGCCCGGCGTCGGTGAGGCGTACGCCCCGGCCGTTCCTGGCCAGGAGCCGCTGGCCCACCTCGCGTTCCAGCTTCGCCAGCTGCTGCGAGACGGCCGAGGTCGTCACATGCAGTCCGTCGGCCGCGCCGCTGACCGAGCCGTGCCGGGCGAGGGCGTCGAGGGTCCGCAGGCGCTCCAGGTTCAACATGTAAGCGATACTACGAGGTACAGCGCGCGAATTCTCGATTGTGCTACGAGGTTGAGCGCGGCACGCTACGAGCATGACCACCGCGCCCGCCGCCCCGCCGTCCCCGCCGTCCTCCTCCCCGAGGGCCCGCCGCCCCGCCCACTGGCGGGTCCGGTTCGCCTTCCTGGCGCTGGTCTGGGGCTTCAGCTTTCTGTTCATGAAGGTGGGCACGCGCAGCTTCGCGCCGTTCCAGGTGACGCTGGGGCGGCTGGTGTTCGGCACGGCGGTGCTGGCCGTGGCGATGGCGGTGAAGCGGGAGCGGCTGCCGCGCGGTGCGCGCACCTGGGGTCATCTGGCGGTCGCCGGGTTCTTCCTCAACGCGCTGCCGTTCTCGCTCTTCGCCTACTCGGAGCTGACCATCCCGTCCACGCTGGCGGGCATCTGCAACGCCACCTCGCCGCTGTGGGGCATGGTGCTCTCGCTGGTCGCCCTCTCCGAGGACCGGCCGACCCGGGTGCGGGTGGCGGGGCTGGGGCTCGGTTTCCTCGGGGTGCTCACGGTGCTCGGTGCCTGGCAGGGCTTCCACGGTCTGGACGCGGGCGGCACGGCGATGGCGCTGCTGGCCTCGCTGAGCTACCCGGTCGGCTGGATCTACGTCCGGCGCACGCTGGCCGGTGCCCCGGAGTCGCACCTGTCCCTGACCGGCGGGCAGTTGCTCCTGTCGACGGCGCAACTAGCGGTCGTCACACCGCTGTTCACGGACGTACCGGCCCAGGTGGACCTGCTGCCGCTGCTGGCGGTCGCCGCGCTGGGCGCGCTCGGCACCGGGTTCGCCATGCTCGTGCAGTACGGGCTGGTCGCCGAGGTGGGGCCCACCACGGCCCAGATGGTGACCTATTTCGTGCCGGTCATCGCGGCCGCCGCCGGGGTCGCCGTCCTCGGTGAGGAGCTGACCTGGTCGACTCCGGTCGGCGCGGTGATCGTGCTGGCGGGCGCGGCCCTGACCCAGGCCGGGCCGCGCGGCAGGACGGGGCGGTCCGCCCCCGAAGCCACGGCCACGCCCGCGCCGACACTCCCGGCCACGGCCACGGCCACCGAGAGCCGGCGGTCCGAGGAACCGTCCGAACAGTCCGAGCCGTCCGGACAGCCCGAGCCGTCCGGACAGCCCTCCCGCCCCGTACCGGCGGCGCCCGCTCAGACGTAGCTGCGCGCCGCGGCCGGTTCCAGCGCCGCCGCCACCGCCTCCGCCAGCCGCTCGGTCTCCTCCCCGCGCAGCGTCGAGACGGTGATGCGGATACCCGGAGGCTCGCCGAGCCGGTAGCGGGCGCCGGGGGCGACGGCCCAGCCCGCGTGCAGCAGCCGGGCGACGGCACCGGTCTCGTCCGGCACCGGCACCCACACGTTCATCCCGCTGCGCCCGCGCGCGGCCACCCCGCGCTCCGCCAGCGCGCCGATCAGCCGCTCGCGCCGCTCGTCGTACCGGGCCGCCACGGCGCCGGTGTCCGGCGCGCCGTCCGTCAGCAGCCGCAGCACGGCCCGCTGCACCAGCAGGCTCACCCAGCCGGGTCCGAGCCGCTGCCGTCCGCGCACCCGGTCCACGGTCACCTCGTCGCCGGTGAGCACGGCCAGGCGCAGATCGGGGCCGTACGCCTTGGCGACCGAGCGGACGAAGGCCCAGTGCCGGGTGGCCCCGGCGAGCGGGTGCAGCGGGACGTCGACGATGCCGTGGCCGTGGTCGTCCTCGATCAGCAGGGTCTCCGGGTGCTCGGCCAGGACGGCACGCAGGGCACGCGCGCGCGTGGCGCTCAGCGCGGCGCCGGTCGGGTTCTGTGCCCGGTCGGTGACGATCAGGGCGCGCGCACCACCCGCCAGCGCCCGCCGCACGGCCTCGGGGCGCGGCCCCTCGTCGTCCACGCGGACCGGCACGGTCCGCAGTCCGAGCGCCGGTACCAGGTCGAGCGTGCGGCCCCAGCCGGGGTCCTCCACGGCGACGGTGTCCCCCGGCTTGAGGTGGGCGGCGAGGACCCGTTCGACGCCGTCCAGCGAGCCGGTCACCACCGCGAGGGGCCCGTCCGGCACGCCCGCGGCGTCCAGTCCGGCGCGGGCGGCGCGCGCGAGGCCCGGATCCACGGCCAGGTCGCCGTAGAGCACGGGCGCGCGGTCGGCCTCGGCGGCCGCCGCGGCGAAGGCCGGTGCCAGCGGCGGCAGCAGGGCCGGGTCCGGGTTGCCCGCGGACACGTCCCGTACGCCCTCGGGCACGTCCAGGCGGATGCGGTCGCGTCCGGTGGTGGCGGGCGCGGGCCGCACCCGGCTGCCGCGGCGCCCGGCCGTCTCGATGACCCCGCGCTCGCGCAGCACGCGGTACGCGGCCGCCACGGTGTTCGGATTGACACCGAGCTGAGCCGCCAACTCCCGCATGGGGGGCAGCAGTTGTCCCGGCTCCAGCTCTCCCGAGCCCACCGCCCGCTCGACGCTCGACGCGATGTCCGCTGCGCGACGGCCTTCGATCCGATATTCTCCTAGCACAAAGCCAATTATGCACTAGTGCAATGGAGACCGCAATGCAGGGGACCTCGCAGCCGACACCGCCGGCCGACACCTACCCCCGGACCGACCGCACCGTCCCCACCCGGTCCGCGCAGAAGGCCGCGTACGACAAGGAACTGGTGCACGCGATACTCGACGAGGGATACGTCTGCCACCTGGGCTTCGTCCGTGACGGGGCGCCCGTGGTGCTGCCGACGCTCTACGGCCGGGTCGGCGAGCGGCTGTACGTGCACGGTTCGACCGGTTCGCGCCCGCTGCGCATGGCCGGGCAGGCCGACCCGGGCCTCGCGGTCTGCCTGACGGTGACCCATGTCGACGGCCTGGTGCTGGCCCGCTCCGCCTTCCACCACTCGGTCAACTACCGCAGTGTCGTGGTGCACGGCACCGCCCACCAGGTGACCGACCCCGAGGAGAAGCGGACGGCCCTGGACGCGCTGGTGGACCACGTGGTGCCGGGCCGGTCGGCCGACTCCCGCCCCGGCAACACGAAGGAGCTCGCCGCCACGGCCGTGCTCCGCCTGGACCTCGCGGAGGTCTCCGCCAAGCTGCGCACCGGCGGTGTGAACGAGGAGCCCGAGGACCTCGGTCTCCCGTACTGGGCCGGGGTGGTCCCGGTCCGCACGGTGTACGGCACGCCGCTCGCCGAACCGGACCTCGCCGCCGGTGTCGAGGTCCCCGGCTACCTCTCGGAGCTGTGACGGCGGCGCGACGAGCGACGAGCGCCGGGAGGAGGCTCGCCCGGAAGCCCCGTCCGGGACGGCGGATCCCGGGCGGGGCCTCCCCCGCTCCCGTCACACCGGGGCGGGCACTCCCGTCACACCAGGGCGGGTTCCTCCTCGGCGGTCCGTGACGCGCGGGTCTCCGCGACGGCGAGGCCGCCGACCGAGCCGAGCATCAGCGCGGTACCGACGAGGGTCGCCGCCGTCAGCCGCTCCCCCAGCAGGACGACCGCCAGCACGGCCGCGCTGACCGGCTCCAGGAGCATGATCACGGACACGGTGGCCGAGCGGACCACCGCCGCGCCCGCGAAGTACAGGGCGTAGGCGAGGGCGGTGGGCACCGTGCCGATGTAGGCCAGCAGCCACAGCAGCCGGACCGGTTCGACGGTGTGCGGCACCAGTCCCTCGGCCGCGGCGAGCGGCAGCACGCACAGCGTGGCCACCGCGAACGCCCCCACCGTCGTGGCGGAGTGGTCGGCGCCGCCGTCCCGGCCCCAGCGGCGGGTCAGCAGCGTCATCCCGCTGTACCCGGCCGCGGAGGCGAGGGCGAGCAGCACACCCCACGGCCGTACGGTGGCGCCGCCGCTGCCCAGTACCAGCACCGCGAGCCCGGCCAGCGCCCCGGCGACGGCGGCGGCGCCGGACCGGCCGAGCCGTTCGCCCAGCGTGAGCCGGGCGCCGAGCGCGATGAGCACCGGCCCGGCGCCGAGGGTGACGACGGTCGCCACCGCGAGGCCGGTCTCGGCGACGGCGGCGAAGTAGGCGGTCTGGAAGACGGCGAGCCCGAGCCCGGTGGCACCGGCCCGCAGCAGGACGACGCGGCGGCGGGCGGGCGCAGCGGGCCGCACGCGCGGGCGCAGCAGGCGGACGGCGAGCAGCAGCACGACGCCCGCGGCGCAGCGCCAGAAGGACAGGGCGGCCGGTCCCATGTCACTGGCGCGGTAGACCAGGGAGGCGGCGGCACCGGCGGTGCCCCAGGCGGCACCGGCGACGATCAGATAGAGGAGGCCACGCCCGAGGGGCAGGCCGGAGGAAGCTTGCGACACGAGTTCTCTCCGCAGAGGTGCAGAAGTTCGGGAAGGAGGACCCCGGTTCGGCGGGGTCGTCGGACTTCTTCTGCGGGCAGCACCGTACAGCCCGGCACGGCACGGCATGGCGCCGGGCCGGCCGAAGGGGCCCGCCTCAGGCGGCGGGCGGCGAGACGGTGCGCGCGGGCGTGTGCATGGTCCGCAGCCTAGCGCCTGTCCTGGATCGTGGCGCCACGCGCCTGGATCGCGGTGCCGCGGGCCTAGATCGTGGTGCCGCGCGCCGACAGCTCCCGCTCCGCGGAGCCGTCCGCGACCGGCTCCGCCGCGCTCCCGGCGGGCGCCGAGGACTGCGCGATGAACGCGCCCAGCAGGACCACGGCGCCGCCCGCCACCTGCGGCGCGGACAGGTGTTCGCCGAGCAGCACCCAGGCCAGCACGGTCGCGATGACCGCCTCCAGGCAGGCCACCACGCCCGCGACCTGCGGAGAGAGCCGGCGCACCGAGAGCACGCCGGTGACGTACGCGAGGACCGTGGCGACCAGCACGATCCAGACCAGCAGGACGGCGGCCGGGACCTGGGTCCCGTTCATCCGGGCGGAGTGCGCGAGGACCGACCAGTCCATGCCCCAGGGCCGCGCCACGGCGGTCAGCACGACGGCGCCGACGAGCAGCCCGTATGCGATGACGCCGAGCGGGTCGGGTGCCTGGTCGCCCGCGTCGCCGCCCTGGTCGGAGAGGACGAAGTAGCCGACCTGGCAGCAGGCCGCGCCGAGGGCGAGCAGCAGGCCGAGCGGGTCGAAGCCCAGCCCGGACCACACCTCGACGACACAGGCGAGCCCGCCCGCCGCGAGGACCACGCCGAGCGCGGCGGCCCGGGTGACCGGCCGCCGCTGGACGAAGCGGACCCAGCCGAGGACCAGGGCCGGTGCCAGGTACTCGATGAGCAGCGCCACGCCGACGGGGATACGGGAGAGCGCGGCGAAGTAGCAGGCCTGGACGCCCGCCACGGCGAGCAGTCCGAACCCGGCGAGCAGGGCGGGGCGCCGGCGCAGCAGCGCGCGGTGGCGGACGGCGAGCGGCACCATGACCAGGGCCGCGCCGGTGACGCGCAGCCAGACGACGTGCAGCGGGTCGAGGCCCGCCTCGATCAGCGGTTTGGCCGCGACCCCCGAGCCGCCGAAGGCGACCGCGGAGACGAGCGCGAGACCGAGCCCGACGCCTCTGCCGGACTGCCGCTGACTGATCCCAGACGTAACCACCGGCACATGATGACAGGCGGCGACATGAGCGTCACCCCTGTTGGCACCTGTCTCACCGGCTGGACGGCGCACACGCCTCGCGGGACGGGGCGGCGGCCCGTGGCGGGAGGGGAGGCGGCCCGTGGCGGGAGGGGAGGCGGCCCGTGGCGGGAGGGGACCGGCGGACGCGTCAGCCGTCCCCGGCGTACTCCTCGGCGAGGCCCCGTTCCCCGCCCCCGCTCCCGCCCCGGCCCCCGCCCGCGCTCTCTTCCGGGACACCGGCGATACCGGCGGCCAGTTCACCGGCGTCGATCCCCGCGCGGGCGAGCACCTCGACGGCCCGCGATCCGGGCACCTCGACGATTCCGGCGAGGAGGTCGACACCGCGGGCCATGTCGTCACCGCGGCGGGCGGCGCGCGCACGGGCGTGTTCCAGGGCGGCCGACGCCACCGGTGACCAGCCGTCGGCCTCGGCGGCGGCCGCCTCGGTCACCACGGGCAGGGCGCCCGAGTCCTCCACGCCGCTCTGCCAGCGCAGGCCGTAGCCGATGCTGCGCTGGACGAGGTAGCCGAGGAGCCGGACGATCCGCGGACCGCCGCCGAACACCTCGCGCACCTCGGGGTCCGCCTCCAGGAGCGAGTGCAGCAGGTGGGCGGTGTCGATCTGCCGGTCCGCGTCCCGGAGGGCCCGCCGACGGGCACCGGCGACCACCGCCGACAGTTCGGCACTGAGCCCGGCGTCGTCGACCGGGCGGCTGCCGTCCTGCTCACGGACCGGCTGCCGGGGGATACGGGCTTGCACATCCCCCAGCCCATCAGTCCCGCGAGCCCCGGGCATCCCCGGCGGGAAGCATTTCCGCATCCCACGCAGAGTGGACCCCGCGGGCCGGAATCTCCTCCTTACGGATGAGATCAGGTCAATTCGCACAGCAGCCGCCGGGACGGCTCACAGGCGGCACCGGCCCACTGCGCGACCGCGAAGGCGCTCCGCGGAGCGTTTCGCCCCACGGAGCGCCGGATGCCCGGAGCCCGGACGCCGGATGCCGGACGCCGCCCGTCAGTCCTCGTCGGCGAGGATCAGGTACAGCTTCTTGCGGGCCTCGTTGATGACCGCGAGCGCCTTGTCGCGCTGTTCCTTGCTGCCGGTCTTCCAGACCTGCCCGAAGGCCTCCATCAGTCCGGCACCGGCCTGGCGGATCTCGCCGAGGGCCTCCCAGTCGATCCCGCGCGTGGCCTCCTGCCAGGGTGCCTCCGGCGTCTCCTCGGCGGCCGCGCGGCCCTCCTCGGTGAGGGAGAACAGCTTCTTGCCGCCCTCCGACTCACTGGCGATCAGGCCCTCGTCCTCCAGCAGCTGAAGCGTGGGATAGACCGAGCCGGGGCTCGGCTTCCACGCGCCGCCGCTGCGCTCGGCGATCTCCTGGATCATCTCGTAGCCGTGCATGGACCGCTCCTTGAGCAGGGCCAGGATCGACGCCCGTACGTCACCGCGCCGCGCCCTCCCCCTCGGCCCGCCACGCCCTCGGCCACCCCAGGGACCGGGCCCGAAGCCCGGCCCGAAGCCCGGCCCACCCGGCCCGAAGGGGCCGAAGGCCGCCCGCCGCCCGTCGAAGTCCTCACGACCACGCCAGGGGCCGTCGTGCCTGTGTCCACGCTCGAATCCATGGGTACGCACCGCAACCACTCCATTCCATCGTTGATCTGTCGCGATGCCTCAACGATATATCGGAACAGCTCGCCGGGCAACCGTCCTGCGCGGACTGCCCGCCACCAAGAGCGGCAGGACAGTCCGGCGCAGCTCTGGCGCCCCGTGTCGGTGTCAGCTCATGGCGGTAGACCGGAAGGCGCACGCACCTCACCAACGGCAAGACGGCAAGACGCACTGCACCCCGCCCGGCAACGCCACCACGTTCAGCTCCTGGGTGGTCGACAAGGTCCGTATCTGCTCCGCTGCCAGTTGCTGATCCAGGCAGCGACAGCGGCGGCCCGCGCTCACCCGGGGGAGGGAGAGTGCGGGCCGTCCGCCGTGCCGGGGAGAAGCCGGGCGAAACGCCGACAGTCGAGGTTCCACGGCACCGAGCAGCGTCCCCACGCGACCGGCCCCCCGTAAAGGCATTGCGCCCCAGGTCCGGCGTCGGATAGACATGGCGGCCGAACCCCTGCCGCTGCGGCAGGAGTCACGACAGCGAGAGGAGGGATAAGCCGATGATTCCCCAGATCACTGCGCTTGTGTCCTCCCGGGGCGCGCACCGCGTCTGACCCCGGAGCGGACGGGCGCCTTCACCGGAGCGTGCCTGACACCGTGGAACAGAACGACCTGACCATGCGTCCCCTCCGCGGACGCGAAGAACTCGACCTCTTCACCCGACTCCCCTACGGCCTCAACGCCGAGCTGGCGGACGACCTCGCCACAGGCCGCCGACGGCCGGAATGGATGTGGGTCGCCCTGCGCAGTGACCGCCTGGTGGCCAGGGCCGCCTGGTGGAGCCGGCCGGGCGGCGGCGCACCCCTCATCCTGGACGTCCTCGACATCGAGGACGACGTACCGGAACCGGGTCCCGACCGCCTCGACATCGCAGAACGCCTGCTGCGCACCGCGCTGGCGGCGATGGTGGGCGACGGGGCGCAGCCCCCTGACTACAGCCGCTTCGTCCCGCCGGACTGGCGCGAGGACACCCTGCCCAGACGGATCGTCGAGGACCGCATGGCCGTCCTGGAGCGGACCGGCGCCCGGCTCTTCGTCGAACGGCTGCGCCTGGAGTGGCGTCCGGGGACACCGGCCCCCGGGCCCGGCGGGCGCCTCGCGTTCCGGCCGCCGCACGACAGCGGGGAACTCGTGTCCCTGATGACGTCGGCGATGGACGGCACCCTCGACGCGCACGGCCGCGCCGATCTGACCCGGATGTCCCCCCGGGAGGCGGCCCTCAAGCACTACGAGGAGGAACTGGCCCTCTACAGCAGCCCGCGCGACTGGTGGCGGGTCGCGACCCTGCCCCAGGGGGAACCGGTGGGATTCGTCCTGCCGGCCCACAACGGCTACAACCCGATCATCGCCTACATCGCGGTCCTTCCCGGGCACCGCGGCAATGGCTACATCGACGGCCTCCTCGCCGAGGGCACCCGTGTCCTGGCCGAGCAGGACGTCCCGCGCATCCGCGCCTCCACGGACCTCGGCAACGTCCCGATGGCGAACGCGTTCCGGCGCGCCGGATATGTCAACTTCGAGCGCGAGATCAACATGACCTGGAACTGAGCCGAACCGGACTGAACTGGACCGAACCGGGCCGGGCGCGGACCGCGTACGCGCGGCCCCGCCCGGGTCCGGGCTCGTGGCTCCGGGCTCCGGGCTCCGGGCTCCGGGCTCCAGCGCCCGTGCCACGGGCCCCGACCAGGCCGCCGGACCCGGATTGGCCTTGGCCCGGGGGCCGCCGGGGCCTCTACCGTCGGCGCATGCGGATTCGTATCGTCGACGCCTTCACCGACCGTCCCTTCGCGGGCAACCCCGCCGGGGTGCTGCTCCTCGACGCCTTTCCCGAGGACCCGTGGCTCCAGCGGGTCGCCCTGGAGGTCAACCACGCCGAGACGGCGTTCGCCCACCCGCTGCCCGCAGGCGGCAAGGCCGACTGGGCGCTGCGCTGGTTCACCCCGGCCACCGAGGTCGCGATGTGCGGGCACGCCACGCTCGCCACCGCGCACGTCCTGCACACCACCGGCGCGCACACCGGGCCCGTGCGCTTCGCCACCCGCAGCGGCGTACTCGCCGCAGCCCCCGCCGACGACGGCGCGATCACCCTGGACCTGCCGACCGCCCCGCTCACCGCGGTCGCGGTCCCCGACGGGGTCACCGAAGCCCTCGGCGCCACGCCCCGCACCGCCTTCGACACCGGTCCCAGCGTCGGTGACCTGGTGCTGGAGCTGGCCGACGAGAAGACCGTCCGGGGCCTCGACCCCGATCTCAGGGCGCTGGCCGCGCACTCGGCGCGCGGTGTCATCGCCACCGCGCGGGCCGAGGACCCCGCCCGCGGCTACGACTTCGTCTCGCGGTGCTTCTTCCCCAACATCGGCATCGACGAGGACCCGGTGACCGGCAGCGCCCACACCGCCCTCGCCCCCTACTGGTCCGAGCGCCTGGGCCGCCCCGTCCTCACCGGGCTCCAGGCCTCACCGCGCTCCGGTCTGGTCCGCACCGAGCTGCGCGGCGCACGCACCTTCCTCACCGGGCACGCCGTGACGGTCGTCGACGGCGAACTGCGCGTCTGAGACCCGTACCCGCGCGGCACCGGCCCGGCCGAGTCAGGCCGGTGTCGGGCCAGGCCGGTGCCAGGTCAGGCCGTCGGCAGCCAGTCCACCTTCCCCGCGAGCAGGGCGTAACCGACGAACGCGCCGATGTCCAGCAGCGAGTGGGCCACCACCAGCGGTCCGACCCGGCCCCACCGCCGGTACAGCCAGACGAACACCACACCCATGGCCATGTTGCCGAGGAAGCCGCCGATGCCCTGGTAGAGGTGGTACGAGCCGCGCAGCACGGCACTTCCCGCCAGCGCGGCTCCCGGGGTCCAGCCCAGCCGCCCCAGCCTGCGCAGCAGATAGCCGACGACGATCACCTCTTCGAGGACCGCGTTCTGCACCGCGGACAGCACCAGCACCGGGTACTTCCACCACACGGAGGGCAGCGCCTCGGGCACCACGGTGAGGTTGAAGCCGAGGCCGCGGGCGGCGAGGTAGAAGGCGATGCCGGTGCTGCCGATGACCGCCGCGACGGCGGCCCCGCGGCCCAGGTCGGGCCAGGGGCGGGTGCGGTCGAACCCGAGGGTGCGCAGGCTCTGCCCCTCGCGCAGCAGCAGATGCGCGACGAGCGCGACGGGCACCAGGGCGCTGGCGATCCCGAACAACTGCCAGGCCAGGTCGAGCCAGGGGCGGCCCGGGGCGGCCGAGGCGTTGAGGGTGGCCGCCTGGTCCTTGAGGCCGCCGGGTTTCGTGACCGAGCCGACAAAGCTGATCAGGGCGGAGACCCCGCTCGCCCCGAGCGAGAGCGCCAGGACGAGCAGCGTCTCGTCCCGGAGCGTCCGCCGTGACAGCCGTTCGTCCGGATAGGAATCGGCCCCCGGTCCCGCCTCCGCCTGCACCCGCGCCTCCCGTTCACGTCCTGAGAGGTCACAGCTTGCCCGATCCGCTCCCTCCCGGCACGGCCGCCCCCCGCCGGGTGCCCGCGCGGTGCCCCCGGCCGGGGCACGCCCTCCAGCGGAGGCCGGGGGCCGGGACCCCACCCCTCCGGCGAGGGGCACACCCTCCGGCCGGGGCACCCGCCGGTCCCCGCGGACGCGGTCCGCCCCGGCGGTTCAGCCCAGGGGCACCGGCTCCGGAAGGCCCACCGGCCAGGTGTGCACCGGCTCGCCCAGCCGCATCAGCTCGCAGTAGCGCCGGGTCGTGGCCGCCAGCGCCGCCTCCCGGTCCAGCCCCTGCTCCTTGCGGGCCCGGTGGTAGGTGTCGGCCTGCCAGCGGGCACCGTTGGTCCGGCGCCGGCAGCGCTCCTCGATCACACCGAGGTAGCGGTCCCGGTCCGCCGGTTCCACGCCCCAGGAGTCCAGCCCGGCCGCGGCGAGCGGCAGCAGCTCGTCGCGTACGAGGGTGACGGCATCGGTCTCGGCCGTCCCCGCGGCGCGGCCGCGCCGCGGCCAGGTGAACCGGGCGTCGATGCCGTGCCTGCACGCCGCGTCGAAGTTGGCCGCCGCCGCCTCGAAGGGCAGCCGGGTCCACACCGGCCGCGGCTCCTCCGCGAGGGCCCGCACCAGCCCGTAGTAGAAGACGGCGTTGGCGACCACGTCCGTGACGGTCGGTCCGGCGGGCAGGACGCGGTTCTCCACGCGCAGGTGCGGCACCCCGTCCGCGACGTCGTAGACGGGGCGGTTCCAGCGGTAGACGGTGCCGTTGTGCAGGACCAGCTCGGCGAGTTTCGGGACGCCCCCGGCGTCGAGCACGTCGAGGGGGTCCTCGTCGTCGCAGATCGGCAGCAGCGCCGGGTAGTAGCGCAGGTTCTCCTCGAACAGGTCGTACGCCGAGGTGACCCAGCGCTCGCCGAACCAGGTGCGCGGGCGGACCCCCTGTGCCTGGAGCTCGGGCGGGCGGGTGTCGGTGGACTGCTGGAACAGGGGCGGGCGCGACTCGCGCCACAGCTCGCGCCCGAACAGGAACGGGGAGTTGGCGCCCACGGCGATCTGCGCGGCGCTGGCCGCCTGCGCGGCGTTCCACACGTCCGCGAACCGCCCGGGGGTGACCTGGAGGTGGAGTTGCACGGACGTGCAGGCGGCCTCCGGGACGATGGACTTCGAGGTGCAGACGAGGTGTTCCACCCCGTCGATGTCCAGGGTGAAGTCCTCGCCGCGGGCGGCGACGATCTGGTCGTTGAGCAGGGTGTAGCGGTCGACGTCGGAGAGGTTGGAGGAGACCAGGTCGTCCCGGTCGAGGGTCGGCAGGATGCCGATCATCGCTATCGAGGCGTCGACCTCCCCGGCTTTCCGGTCGGCATATGCCAACGATGTCGTCAGTTCCTCCGCGAGGCGGTCGAATACCCGGCCGCCCAGCCGGTGCGGAGCGATGTTGACTTCCAGGTTGAACATCGCGAGTTCCGTCTGGAAGTCCCGGCTCGCGATGCGCTCCAGTACTTGCGCATTCAGCATTTTCGGCATCCCGTCGGAGCCGACGAGATTCAATTCGATCTCCAGCCCCATGAGGTTCTTGGGGCGGTCGAACCGCTTCTCCTCCAGCAGCCGCTCCAGCCCCTTCAGGCATCGCCTGAGCTTGTCGCGGTAGCGGTTGCGATCGGACAGGTCGAACTGGCCTGCCACGACCTTCTCCCCCATCGCAGCGTCCTTCCTCGCTCGGGCGGGCCCACCGATCCGGCCGCCTTGGTCCTGGTCAGGTGGGATGATGCCCCGCCAACGCGATCGATAACGTCCCATCGCGGCCCGGTACCGACTACGCTTGACCCCTGTGTCCGGAGGCACATTCACGCGGCATGCAACGCCTGGCACACCCGGCTGTTTCGGGTGCCCCCGAGAAGTCGTGAAAAACGCCGACGACAACAAGCCGTCCACCGTATCGGCATCACCCGAGGTCATCGCGGCGCGGTCCGCACAGAATCGGGATGATTCCCGCATATCACCGGCCGAATGAACCCTTGTCGCCCCTGCCGGAAACAGGTAGACGAAACAACACCAGAACATGTGTCGTATAAACTCGGCACCACGGCAGAAGGTCGGCGTCCATGACCCTGGACCCGTCGTCAGGGTCAAGCGGCAGGCCGCGCTCCGTCACCCCGTTCACCGGAAACCCCGGCTACGCCACCCTGCCCCGAGAGCTGACAGCGCCGTCCGCCCCCGCCCCGCCCTCGCGCCACCGTGCCTGTCGAATGAGAGGCGACCCACCATGCCGCTGCACGTCCCCCCGGCTCCCGCGCCCGCACTCCGTTCCGTCCTCACCGCCCTCGGTTCCCCCACCGCGGTCCGCGAGGCACGGATCCCCGCCCTCCATGCCGCGCAGGCCCCCGCGACCCCGGAACTCCCGCTGCCCGTGCACGTCCTCGACCGGATCACCCCGGCGGGGATCTCCGCGACCCGGCTGGCCGGGTGGCGCTTCCTGGTCCGCTGCGGCGATCACGCGGTGGCCGCGGCGGAGACCCGGCTGACCCCGGACGGCTGGGCCTTCTCGCACTTCTTCGAGGGCCCCTACGTCGCCTCGACCGAGCGCGCCCTGCGCCAGGCGGAGACCCTGCCCCAGCCCTACCAGCCGCGCCTGCTGTCGATGCCCAGCCTGTACATGCTCACGCTCTGGCTGCACGGCGACCTGTCCGACGACGGCGCCGCCGGCCACCCGGCCGCCACCGATCTCCTCATCCCGCTGACGCCCGCCCCGCCCGGGGTCCCGGCCCATGTGCCGCACCGGGTGGCCGACCTGCTGCCGGTCCTCGCCCATCGGGTGACTCCGGTACGGCTCCTGGGCTCCCCCGCCTGAGGGGCCGCCGCCGGTGTCGTCGTAGGTCCGTCGCGGGGCCCGCTCAGGGCCCTCGAAGGTCCGCCGCCCCCCCCTTCCCCGCCTGGTCCGACCGGACTAGCCCCATCCGGCCCCCTCGAACCATCCGAAGGGACCCCGCGGTGGAGGTGAACCGCTCGCGCGGGTGATGCGTCTTGAATCTGTGAGAGACGGTGCCGCGAAATTCCTGCGGAATCACGTCCGCGGGGCAACACTGGTTTCAGTCCGACTCATCAAACGGGGGGCGGCCATGGCCGATGCCGACAGCCGCAGGACGCAGACGACAGCCATCCCGGACCACACGACACAGCGAGAGATCCCACCCATGTGCCAGCACCAGACACCGTGTCCGTCAGCCGACTCCGCCGACCGGGAGTCCGCCCGTCTCGTGGCGCACCACCCGGAGCAGGGCTGGAGCCTGCTGTGCAACGGCGTGCTCCTCTTCGAGGACACCGGTGAGCTGCTGCCGGACGGGCAGATCATCGCCCCGCACCGCCCGCTGGGCACCGACCGGGTGATGACCGCGGCCTGAACAGGCCGGGCGGCTGCGCCGAACAGGGCGCCCGCACACCACGAGGGCCGGGCCGCACAGGCGTGTGCGGCCCGGCCCTCGCGCGCGCCTCACCACAGGCGGCCTCCCGAACCAATCGAACGCCGCGCTGCCCGGCCCGCGCCGATGCCGCCCCCGAGCAGCGCGCCCGGGGCCCCGCAGCGACCGGTCCGCCTGCGTGGCGTCAAGAACGGCCGGGCGCACGTCAGGGCCGCGTCAAGGGGTGCGGCCCGGCGCGTGCGGGGTCCTAGCGTGGAGGTCATGAGGTACGGCCACGAGACTCAGCGGGGCGTCGGCGCACCCGCGCGGCGGTCAGCGCCACCGGCGGGCGACCGCCACTGGGCGCGGGAACTGCACACCGCGCTGCGCTGCGCGGCGGCGCTGCTCGGCATGCTGCTGCTGATCGACGCGGGCACGGGCGCGCTGACCTGGTGGCGCGGACTGCTCTGGCTCACGCTCGCGCTGCTGCTCCTCGGCGTGCTCTGTCCGCCCCGGGTGAGCGCGGGCGAGGGCTGGCTCGCCTCCCGGACGCCGCTGCGCCGCCGCCGGGTGCGCACCGATCTGCTGGTGTCGGTGCGGGTCGTGGACGGTGTCTCCCGGCGGCTGGTCCTGCGGGACGCCCTCGGCGGCCGTATCGAGATCGATCCGCGGATCCTGGTGGACAACCCCGGCCTCTGGTACCACCTGGCGGAGGACGCGCGGACATCGGCGGCGCGCGGCCTGCTGCGCTGCGGGACGGACGCGCTGCGTGATCTTGAGGAGCGGGTGGACCGCGAGACGACACGCACCGTATTCCGGATCTCGGGCCTCGAACCCTGACCAGGACGCCCCGCCGACCCTCGCCCAGGGGCATTCGCGCAGGTGGGACGGGGCCGTTCTTAACGGAAGATTGACGCCCGCCTGGCCCATCACGCATGGGCCCCCACATCACGCTCCGCATACGCTGGTGCCCCGTCCGCAGGCCGGCCGGACTCACACGCCGAGCCGTCGTCCGGCTCGGCCGCACCTTTGGAGCAGGGCCGATGGCCACCACCGAGCACCCTCCCAGCCGGCTGCGCGCCTGGATGCTGGAGGGCCTGTCCGACATGGGCAAGGGCGTGCAGCAGGGCCCGCACGCCGCGCCCGAGCCCCCGCACGAGGGGCAGCGCTGGTGGCGGGTCATGTGCCTGACCGGGGTCGACTACTTCTCCACCCTCGGCTACCAGCCGGGCATCGCGGCACTGGCCGCCGGGCTGCTCTCGCCGGTCGCCACGCTGGTCCTGGTGCTCGTCACCCTCGCGGGCGCCCTGCCGGTGTACCGCAGGGTCGCCGAGGAGAGTCCGCACGGCCAGGGTTCCATCGCGATGCTGGAGCGCCTGCTGTCGTTCTGGCAGGGCAAGCTGTTCGTGCTGACCCTGCTCGGGTTCGCCGCCACCGACTTCCTCATCACCATCACCCTGTCGGCCGCCGACGCCTCGACGCACCTGGTGGAGAACCCCCATCTGACGAACGCGCTGCACAGCCACCAGATGCTGATCACGCTGGTCCTGCTGGCACTGCTCGGCGCGGTGTTCCTCAAGGGCTTCCTGGAGGCGATCGGGGTCGCGGTCGTCCTGGTCGGCGTCTATCTGGCGCTGAACGTCGTGGTGGTCGTCTCCGGTATCTGGCACGTCGTCACCGCCGGGCACCTGGTCACCGACTGGACGGGTGCCCTGACCACCCAGCACGGCAGCGTCTTCGCCATGGTCGGGGTGGCCCTGCTGGTCTTCCCCAAGCTCGCGCTCGGCCTGTCCGGCTTCGAGACGGGTGTGGCCGTGATGCCGCATGTGCGCGGCGACGCCGGTGACACCGAGGAGCGGCCGACCGGCCGGATCCGGGACACCAGGAAGCTGCTCACCACGGCCGCCCTGATCATGAGCTGCTTCCTCATCGCGACCAGCTTCATCACCACGCTGCTGATCCCCGCGCCGGAGTTCAAGCCCGGCGGCGCGGCCAACGGGCGTGCGCTGGCCTATCTGGCGCACCGCTACCTCGGGAACGCCTTCGGCACGGTCTACGACGTCTCGACCATCGCCATCCTGTGGTTCGCGGGCGCCTCCGCGATGGCCGGGCTGCTGAACCTGATGCCGCGCTACCTCCCCCGCTACGGCATGGCCCCGCACTGGGCCCGCGCGGTGCGCCCGATGGTCCTCGTGTTCACGCTGATCGCCTTCCTGGTCACCTGGATCTTCGACGCGAACGTCGACAAGCAGGGCGGCGCGTACGCGACCGGTGTGCTGGTGCTGATCAGCTCGGCGGCCATCGCGGTGACCATCGCCGCGCACAAGGCCGGCCAGCGCGGGTGGACGGTCGCCTTCGCGGTGATCTCGGCCGTGTTCCTGTACACGACCGTGGCCAACGTCATCGAGCGCCCGGACGGCGTGAAGATCGGTGCCTGCTTCATCGCCGGGATCATCCTCGTCTCGCTGCTGTCGCGGCTGGCCCGTGCCTTCGAGCTGCGGGTGACCAGTGTGACGCTGGACCCGATGGCGGAACGTTTCATCCGAGATATCGCCAGCCGCAAGATCCGGATCATCGCCAACGAGCCCGACCGCCGCGACAAGGCCGAGTACCGCGACAAGATCGAGCAGATCCGCTCCGACAACGACATCTCCGACACGGAGGACTTCGTCTTCGCGGAGGTCACGGTGACCGACCCGTCCGAGTTCGAGTCGGGCCTGAAGGTGCGCGGCGAGGTCCTGCACGGCCGCTACCGCGTCCTGGCCCTGGAGTCCGCCTCCGTCCCCAACGCGCTGGCCGCGCTGCTCCTGCGCATCCGCGACATGACCGGCCGCACCCCGCACATCTACTTCGAGTGGACCGAGGGCAACCCCTTCCACAACTTCCTGCGCTTCTTCCTCTTCGGGCAGGGCGAGGTCGCCCCGGTCACCCGCGAGGTGCTGCGCGAGGCCGAACCGGACCCGGCCCGGCGCCCCCGCGTCCACACCGGATGAGCACACCCCGGCACTCGCCGCCGCCCCTGCGTCCGCCGCACCCGGCCGGGGCCCTATCGTGACCGGCATGCAGTCCTACACCATCGGCCAGGCCGCCCGTCTGCTCGGCGTCAGCCCGGACACCGCCCGCCGCTGGGCGGACGCGGGCCGGGTCACCACCCACCGCGACGAGGGCGGACGGCGGCTCATCGACGGGCGGGACCTCGCCGCCTTCTCGGTGGAACTGGCCAAGTCCGGCGGCGGCGAGGAGGACCCCTCCTACACCTCGGTCCGCAACGCCTTCCCCGGCATCGTCACCGCCATCAAGCTCGGCGACGTCGCCGCGCAGGTCGAGATCCAGGCCGGCCCGCACCGCCTGGTCTCACTGCTGACCCGGGAGGCCGTGGAGGAACTCGGCCTGGAGGTCGGCATGGAGGCCACCGCCCGGGTGAAGTCGACGAACGTGCACATCGACCGGACCTGACGGCAGACGGGACCGGCCCCCCGGCCGCCGCTCAGGCCGCCGCGGCGCCCGCGCCGTATGCGCCGTCCACCCGGATCGCCCGGATGCCGCTGACATAGCGCGCCCCGCAGCGGTCCTGCGGAAGCACCAGCTGCGGTCCGTCGCCGTCCAGCGGTACGTCGTCCAGGGCCACCGCGAGCAGCACCGGCGCCGCCCCGAAGTCCGGGTCGATCTCCGCCCAGGACAGCAGCGTGCGGTGCCCGTCCGCGCCCGCGACGTCGATCAGGAACCGCAGCCGGTCCTTGCGCCGGGCCGGGTCGAAACCGGGCCCGGCGTCCGCCAGCACGTCGTACAGCCGGGGCCCGGCGAAGCGGTGGCGCCGCACCCCGCTGGTCGCGCAGTCGAAGCTGACCCGGGCCCGGTGCTGGGGCCAGCCCAGCAGGTCCGGCACGGTCAGACGCACCGGTCGGGTGAGGTCACCGGTCAGGACGAGTTCGGCGAGCGGCACGGCCACCACCTCCGGCAGGTCCGTACCCGCGGGGCGACACCGTACAAACGCACATGCAACCCTGGGATACGGAAGGACCAGCTCATGCGAAGCAACAGGAGACTTATGCCTCGCACTTGCGGCAGTATCATCGCGGCACGGCCCCGCACGGCCGTGCCAGGGCGCGACAACCTTCTTTTTCGTGCACGACCAGAGGAGTAGATCCGTGATGACCCGTTCCGTGCGCCGGACCCGGACCCTACAGGTGGCCGGTGCGGGAGCCGTGGCCCTGCTGGCCCTCAGCGCCTGCTCCTCCTCCGACTCGTCCTCGTCCTCCGACGCGCCCTCCGGCAGCTCCTCGGCGTCCTCCGCGCCGAAGCTGTCCGGCACCGTGACGGTCTTCGCCGCCGCGTCCCTGAAGGAGAGCTTCACGACGCTCGGCAAGGAGTTCGAGCAGCAGCACCCGGGCACCAAGGTGGCCTTCAACTTCGGCGGCAGCGACACCCTGGCCGCGAGCATCACCAGCGGCGCCCCCGCCGACGTGTTCGCCGCCGCCAGCGCCAAGACCATGAAGATCGTGACGGACAAGAAGGACGAGGGCGCCGCGCCCGTCACCTTCGTCCGCAACCAGCTGGAGATCGCCACCCTGCCCGGCAACCCGGACAAGATCGCCTCTCTGAAGGACCTCACCAAGTCCGGTCTGAAGGTGGTCCTGTGCGACAAGACGGTGCCGTGCGGCGCCGCCGCCCAGAAGGCGCTCACCGCCAGCGACCTCAAGCTCACCCCGGTCTCCTACGAGCAGGACGTCAAGAGCGCCCTGACCAAGGTGGAGCTGAAGGAGGCCGACGCGGCCGTCGTCTACAAGACCGATGTGCACGCGGCCGGTGACAAGGTGGAGGGTGTGGAGTTCCCCGAGTCGGCCAAGGCCGTCAACGACTACCCGATCGCCCCGCTGAAGAGCGCCCCCAACGCCGCGGGCGCCAAGGCGTTCATCGAGCTGGTCACCTCGGCCGAGGGCCAGAAGGTGCTGTCCGAGGCCGGCTTCCTCAAGCCGTGACCGTGACCGACAAGGCCGGCGCCGTGACCCGCGGAGGCGGGGCACGGCGCCGGCGTGCCGTCCGGGGCGTGCCGCTGCCTCTGCTGCTGCCCGCCCTGGTGGGCCTCGCCTTCCTGCTGCTGCCGCTGCTCGCCCTGCTGATCCGCGCGCCCTGGCGCAGTCTGCCGGACCAGCTGACCAGCACCGAGGTCTGGCAGGCACTACAGCTCTCGCTGGTCAGCGCCACCGCCGCGACCGCCGTGAGCCTGGTGCTGGGCGTCCCGCTGGCCTGGCTGCTGGCCCGCACCGACTTCCCCGGCCGCGGCCTCGTCCGGGCCCTGGTGACGCTGCCGCTGGTGCTGCCGCCGGTGGTGGGCGGTGTGGCGCTGCTGCTGGCGCTCGGGCGCAACGGCGTGGTCGGGCAGTGGCTCGACTCCTGGTTCGGGATCACGCTGCCCTTCACCACGGCCGGTGTGGTGGTCGCGGAGGCGTTCGTGGCCATGCCGTTCCTCGTCATCAGCGTCGAGGGCACGCTGCGCGCCGCCGACCCGCGCTACGAGGAGGCGGCCACCACGCTCGGCGCCTCCCGCTTCACCGCGTTCCGCCGGGTCACCCTGCCGCTGATCGCGCCCGGCATCGCGGCGGGCGCGGTGCTGGCGTGGGCGCGGGCGCTCGGCGAGTTCGGCGCCACGATCACCTTCGCCGGGAACTTCCCGGGCCGTACGCAGACCATGCCGCTGGCCGTCTACCTGGCGCTCCAGGACGACCCGGCCGCCGCCATCGCGCTGAGCCTGGTGCTGCTGGCCGTGTCGATCGCGGTCCTCGCGGGTCTGCGGGACCGTTGGATGACGGCGTCCTCATGAACCGAGCCGCGCCGCGCCTCCCGCTCCCCTCCCCCTCCTCCCCCTTCTCCCCCATCTCCCCCTCGCCCTCCCCTCCCCCGGACGGCCCCGCATCCTGGACGATCGCCTCATGACCGACATCGACGAGACCGCGCACCGGGTCCGCGCAGACGACGGGCCCGACACCGGACTCGACGCCCACCTCGTCGTCGACCGGGGCGGCTTCCGGCTCGACGTGCCCCTGACCGCCGCGCCCGGCGAGGTCGTGGCGCTGCTCGGCCCGAACGGCGCCGGGAAGACCACCGCCCTGCGCGCCCTGGCCGGACTGGTCCCGCTCACCGGCGGGCGGCTGCGCCTGGACGGCGCCGAGCTGGAGCGCACACCGCCGGAGAAGCGCCCGGTCGGGGTCGTCTTCCAGGACTATCTGCTCTTCCCGCACCTGTCCGCCCTGGACAACGTGGCCTTCGGCCCGCGCTGCCAGGGCGCGACCAGGGCCGAGGCCCGCGCTCAGGCCGCCGAGTGGCTGGCGCGCATGGGCCTGGCCGATCACGCCGGGGCCAAGCCGCGCCGGCTCTCCGGGGGCCAGGCCCAGCGGGTGGCCGTGGCCCGCGCGCTGGCCACCCGGCCCCGGCTGCTGCTCCTGGACGAGCCGCTCGCCGCGCTGGACGCCCGCACCCGGCTGGAGGTGCGCGCCCAGCTCCGCCGACACCTCGCCGAGTTCGAGGCGGTGGCCGTGCTGGTCACGCACGACCCGCTGGACGCGATGGTGCTGGCCGACCGGCTCGTGGTCGTCGAGCACGGCCGGGTGGTGCAGGAGGGCACCCCCTCGGAGATCGCCCGCCGGCCGCGCACCGACTACATCGCGCAGCTCGTCGGTCTGAACCTGTACCGCGGGCGTGCCGAGGGGCACCTGGTGCGGCTGGAGTCCGGTACCGCCCTCACCACCACCGAGAAGCTCACCGGACCGGCGTTCGTCGCCTTCCCGCCGGGCGCGGTCACCCTCCACCGGGAGCGCCCCGCCGACACCAGCGCGCGCAATCTGTGGCGCTGCGAGGTCGCCGGTCTGGAGACGCACGGCGACCGGATCCGCGCCGACCTCACCGGCGACCTCGCCCTCGCCGCCGATCTGACGACGGTCGCCGCCGCCGAACTCGGGCTGGAGCCGGGCGCCGGGGTCTGGGCGGCCGTCAAGGCGGCCCAGACCCACGCCTACCCGGCCTGACCCGAGCGCGGCCCCCCACACGCGGGAGGGGCCCGCACACACGAGGGGCCCCGCCCCCGGCCGCTGCGGACCGGGGGGCGGGGCCCCTCGTGGACGTACCGTCCGCTCAGTCCTCGTACGCGTCCAGCGGCGGGCAGGAGCAGACCAGGTTGCGGTCGCCGAACGCCTGGTCGATCCGGCGCACCGGCGGCCAGTACTTGTCGGCCGTGGAGACACCGGCCGGGAAGACGGCCTCCTCACGGCTGTAGGCGTGCTCCCACTCCCCGCCGAGCGCGGCGGCGGTGTGCGGGGCGTTGCACAGCGGGTTGTCGTCGGCGGGCCAGGCACCCGAGCCGACCTTGTCGATCTCGGCCCGGATCGCGATCATCGTGTCGCAGAACCGGTCCAGCTCGGCCAGGTCCTCGGACTCGGTCGGCTCGATCATCAGCGTCCCGGCCACCGGGAACGACATCGTCGGCGCGTGGAAGCCGTAGTCGATCAGCCGCTTGGCGACGTCGTCCACGCTGACACCGGTCGCCTTGGTCAGCGGACGCAGGTCGATGATGCACTCGTGGGCGACCAGACCGCCGGGGCCCGTGTAGAGCACCGGGAAGTGCGGCTCCAGGCGCTTGGCGATGTAGTTGGCGGACAGCACGGCCACCTGCGTGGCGCGCTTGAGTCCCTCGCCGCCCATCAGCCGGACGTACGCCCAGGAGATGGGCAGGATGCCCGCCGAACCCCAGGGCGCGGCGGAGACCGGTCCCACGCCCGTCTCCGGGCCCGCGGCGGGCTGGAGCGGGTGGTTGGGCAGATACGGCGCGAGGTGCGCGCGTACGGCGACCGGGCCGACGCCGGGGCCGCCGCCGCCGTGCGGGATGCAGAACGTCTTGTGCAGGTTAAGGTGGGAGACGTCGCCGCCGAAGTGGCCCGGCTTGGCGAGGCCGACCAGGGCGTTGAGGTTGGCGCCGTCGACGTAGACCTGGCCGCCGGCCTCGTGGACCTGGGCGCAGATGTCGGCGACGTGCTCCTCGAACACACCGTGCGTGGACGGGTAGGTGATCATCAGCACGGCGAGCTGCTCGCGGTGCTGCTCGATCTTGGCGCGCAGGTCGTCGACGTCGACCTCGCCGTCCTCGGCGGTCTTCACCACGACGACCTTCATCCCGGCCATCACCGCGCTGGCGGCGTTGGTGCCGTGCGCGGAGGACGGGATGAGGCAGACGGTGCGCTGCTCGTCGCCGTTGGCGCGGTGGTAGCCGCGCACGGCGAGCAGACCGGCCAGCTCACCCTGCGATCCGGCGTTCGGCTGGAGGGAGACCTTGTCGTAGCCGGTGACCTCGGCGAGCCGGTCCTCCAGCTCGCGGATGAGGGTGAGGTAGCCCTGCGCCTGCTCGGCGGGGACGAAGGGGTGCAGCTGGCCGAACTCGGGCCAGGTGACCGGCTCCATCTCGGTGGTCGCGTTGAGCTTCATGGTGCAGGAGCCCAGCGGGATCATGCCCCGGTCCAGCGCGTAGTCGCGGTCGGCGAGCTTGCGCAGGTAGCGCAGCATCGCCGTCTCGGAGCGGTGCTGGCTGAAGACGGGGTGGGTGAGGTAGGCGTCGGTGCGCAGCAGGTCCTGGGACAGGATCTGGCCGGCGGCGGCGTCCAGCGCGTCGATGTCGCCGGTGGCGCCGAAGGCGGACCACACGGTCCGCAGCTGGGCGCGCGTGGTGGTCTCGTCGCAGGCGATCGAGACGTGGTCGGCGTCGACGAGGCGGAGGTTCACGCCGCCCTCGCGCGCGGCGGCGACGATCTCGGCGGCGCGGCCCTCGGCGCGGACCGTCAGCGTGTCGAAGTACGCCCCGTGGACGACGGTGGCGCCGCCCGTCTTCAGGCCCTCGGCGAGGACGGCGGCGTAGCGGTGGGTGCGCAGCGCTATGTCCTTCAGGCCCTCGGGCCCGTGGTAGACGGCGTACATGCCGGCCATGACGGCGAGCAGCACCTGCGCGGTGCAGATGTTGCTGGTGGCCTTCTCACGGCGGATGTGCTGCTCGCGGGTCTGGAGGGCGAGGCGGTACGCCTTGTTGCCGTCGGCGTCCACGGAGACGCCGACCAGGCGGCCGGGCAGGCTGCGGGCGAACTGCTCGCGCACCGCCATGTAACCGGCGTGCGGTCCGCCGAAGCCCATCGGCACGCCGAAGCGCTGCGTGGTGCCCACGGCGATGTCCGCGCCCAGCTCGCCGGGCGACTTCAGCAGGGTGAGGGCGAGCAGGTCGGCGGCGACGGTGACCAGGGCGCCCAGCGCGTGCGCCTGGTCGATGACGGGCTTGAGGTCGCGGACGGCACCGGAGGCGCCGGGGTACTGGAGGAGGACGCCGTTGATGTCGCGCTCGGCGAGCGCGGCGGGGATGCCGTCGCTCAGGTCGGCGACGACGACCTCGACACCGGCCGGTTCGGCGCGGGTCTCGATGACGGCGATGGTCTGCGGCAGCGTGTCCGCGTCGACCAGGAAGAGACCCTTCTTGTTCTTGCCCATGCGCCGGGACAGCGCCAGCGCCTCGGCGGCGGCGGTGCCCTCGTCGAGCAGGGAGGCGCCGGAGGTCGGCAGACCGGTGAGGTCGGCGACCACGGTCTGGAAGTTCAGCAGCGCCTCCAGGCGGCCCTGCGAGATCTCCGGCTGGTACGGGGTGTACGCCGTGTACCAGGACGGGTTCTCCATGACGTTGCGCAGGATGACCGGCGGGGTGAACGTCCCGTAGTAGCCGAGTCCGATCATCGAGCCGAGGACCTGGTTGCGGTCGGCGAGGGAGCGCAGCTCGGCCAGCACCTCGGCCTCGGTGCGGGCGCCCGGCAGGTCCAGGGTGTCGGCGTTCTTGATCACGTCCGGCACGGCGGCGGCGGTGAGTTCGTCGAGCGAGCCGTAGCCGACCTGCGCGAGCATCTTGGCCCGCGCCTCCTGGTCGGGCCCGATGTGGCGCTGCTCGAAGGGGATGCCCTGTTCGAGCTCGGAGAGCGGAATGCGCTGGGCGGTCATTGCGGAGGCCTCCTGGTCTGACGCGACCTTCGAGGGACACCACGGCGCGGGTGTCCCGACGGCCTCCCCCTCTGTCATCTCAACCTGAGAGCTTCACCGGGCCGTCCGTGGGCGCCCGGCTTTCACCGTCGGTGAGAGCGGACGCCGTCGACATCCGCTCTGCTTTCCAGAGTGACCTCGTCCGTGCGGTACGTGGGCCTGAGAGATTCCGGGGAGGATTTGCTCCTTCGGCGCCTCCGGTGTTGCTGGAGGACTCTCCCGCACGGGGTCAGCAGCCGCTGCCAGGGTACCAGCGGGCCGGGAGCCCGAGCCTTCGAGTGGCCGCCCCGCCGAATGTGCTCTTTTGTAGTGCTTACGGATGAGTTGCGACCATGTGGAGGGACCGTGCTGACCGAGATCGATCCGCGCAACCTGATCGGCCGCAAGGCGTTCGACCGCAACGGCCACAAGATCGGCACGGTGGACGAGGTGTACCTCGACGACGCGACCGGTGTGCCCGAGTGGGCGGCCATACGCACCGGCCTGTTCTCCCGGGACGCCTTCGTGCCCCTGGAGCCCAGCGAACTGGTCGAGGGCGCCCTGCGCGTCCCCTTCGAGCGCGCCCTGATCAAGGAGGCGCCGGACTTCGGCGTCGGCCGCCACCTCTCCCCGGAGCAGGAACTCCAGCTCTACCACCACTACGGCCTCGATGTGACACCTCCGGTCGCTCCCCTGGACCGCGACTTCGGCAAGCTGGCGGGCTCCGGCACGGAGGAGCCCTGAGGCAGGCCGGCCCTGTCCTCTCCTCTCCCCCTTCCCGCGCCGCACTCGTACGCGTACTCATCCGACGCCCAGCGCGGTCCCACCCCCGGGGGTGCCCGCCGTGCCCGCCGGGTCCGTCGATTCCGTCGCGTCCGCCGGTCTTCGCCGTACCAGCGGCAGCGGATCCGCCGGTTCCAGAGCCGGGTCGTCGACGCGGAAGGTCCTGATCCGCCCCGGCGCCGACTGCGGTGTCTCGAAGCGGACCGTGACCCTGCCGACGCCGCTGCCCTGCACCCAGCCGTGTCCGTGCTCGGTGTGCCGCACGTCGTGCCCCGCGGACCAGTGCCGCTCGGCGGGCTCCGCCGGTTCCGGTGCCGGTTCGTCCACGGGCTCCTCAGCGGGGTGCTCCGCGGCCTCTCCGGCCGCCTGGGCGAACAGGTCCTCCTGGGTGTAGTCGGCGAGCCCGGACACGCCCACTCCGAGCAGCCGCACCCCGCCGGTGGTGTCCACCGAGTCCAGCAGCCGGGCGGCGGCCTCCCGCACCACCGCCTGGTCGTCGGTGGGCCCGCGCAGCGTCTCCGACCGGGTCAGCGTGGAGAAGTCGTACCGCCGCACCTTGAGCACGATGGTCCGGCCCGACAGGCCGGCCCCGCGCAGCCGCCCCACACAGCGGTCGGCCAGCCGCTGCACCTCCAGGCCCACCCGCAGCCGGTCGTGGATGTCGATGTCGTAGGTGTCCTCCACCGACACCGACTTCGTCTCCCGCTCGGCGACCACCGGCCGCTCGTCGTGGGCCAGCGCCATCGCGTGCAGCGCGTGCCCGTGCGCCTTGCCCAGCAGGCGCACCAGCTCGTCCTCGCCCGCCTCGGCGAGCTCGTCGACGGTGTGGATCCCGGCCCGGCGCAGATGGTCCCCCGTGGCCGGTCCCACGCCCGGCAGGGTCCGCACCGACAGGGGGCCGAGGAGGGCGCGCTCCGTGCCCGGTTCGATGAGCACGAGACCGTCCGGCTTGGCCCGCTCGGAGGCGATCTTGGCGAGCATCTTGGAGGCGGCCAGGCCGACCGAGCCCGTCAGCCCCGTGACGGCCCGGATGTCGGCCCGCAGCCGCGCCCCCGCCAGCCGGGCGGATTCCTCGTCCGAGGCCGCTCCCCCGGCCTCCAGGTCCACGAACGCCTCGTCCAGGCTCAGCGGCTCCACCAGCGGGGACAGCGCCCGCAGCAGCCCCATCACCTGCTCGCTGATCGACCGGTAGAAGCCGAAGCGCGGCACCAGATACGCGGCGTTCGGCGCCAGGCGGCGCGCCTGGGCCATCGGCATCGCGGAGTGGACGCCGAAGACCCGCGCCTCGTACGACGCGGTGGCCACCACACCGCGCGGGCCGAGGCCGCCCACCACGACCGCCTTCCCGCGCAGGCTCGGCTTGGACGCCTGCTCCGCCTGGGCGAAGAAGGCATCCATGTCGAGATGCAGGATCGTCGGCGCGCTTCTCACATCTCCGATGCTGCACCACGCCACTGACAATGCCCCCGGCGCGGCGCACGACGCGCGCTCAGGCGGCCGTCCGCGACCGGGATCCGGCCTGCCGCCGAGCGGGCCGGCGGGCGGTCAGACCGCCCGGTTGCGGCGCCTGGCCAGCTCGTCCCCGGGGTTGTGGCCCACCAGGGTCTCACCGGTGTCGACACGCTCGCCGTGCAGCTGCGACAGGGCGCTCTCCACATCGCGCCACACCACTCCGACGGCGATGCCGAAGATGCCCTGGCCGCCCTGGAGCAGAGCGTGCACCTCGTCGGGCGAGGTGCACTCGTAGACCGTCGCGCCGTCGCTCATCAGCGTCATGCGCTCCAGGTCGCTGAACCCCTGCCGACGCAGGTGCTGCACGGCGGTCCGGATGTTCTGCAACGAGACACCGGTGTCCAGGAACCTCTTGACGATCTTCAGGACGACGACGTCGCGGAAGCTGTAGAGCCGCTGGGTGCCGGACCCGTGGGCCGGGCGCACGCTCGGTTCGACCAGGCCGGTGCGGGCCCAGTAGTCCAGTTGCCGGTAGGTGATGCCTGCCGCCGCACAGGCCGTCGGGCCTCGGTAGCCGATTTCCTCGGACGCCATGGACGCCGCCCCTTTGCCGCTCGGCACGGCCGCCGGCCGCTGCGGAGCCTGGTCGGCCGCGCTGTCGTGAAGCCGGTACGGACCGCTTCCCCCGACGTCGATCCCGGGGGCACCCCCAGCCGTACCGTCGCCGCTGCTGCTCACGCCGACCTCCGTCCTTGACCTGCCTCCTCGACGGTAGGCAGTCACCACGGGTGCGTCAACGATCGCCACACTCGGCACGCCGAGTGATAATCACCCTAAGAGTGGTTTCCCGTGCCCCACCGCGGGGAAAGGCTAGCCGAATGCCCTCGTGAGGGGCTCAAGGGCACCCTGGCCGGCCGTCGGCATATGCGGGTGTTCTCACTGGCTGCTGGTGCCGAAGTCCTCCGGCGAGATCTGGTCGAGGAACTCGCGGAATTTCTCCACCTCGTCCTCCTGCTCGTCCGGGATCGCGATGCCCGCGTCGTCGAGCACCGTGTCGCTGCCGTAGATCGGCGTACCGGTGCGCAGCGCGAGCGCTATGGCGTCGGACGGGCGGGCACTCACCTCCACTCCGCTGGCGAAGACCAGCTCGGCGTAGAAGACACCCTCGCGCAGATCCGTGATGCGTACTTCCGTCAGCTCCTGGCCCACGGCTTCCAGCACGTCCTTGAACAGATCGTGGGTCAGCGGACGCGCGGGGGCCATGCCCTGCTGCGCGAAGGCGATCGCCGTCGCCTCCCCGGGTCCGATCCAGATAGGGAGGTAGCGGTCGCCTCCCACTTCACGCAGGAGCACGATCGGTTGGTTGGAGGGCATTTCGACCCGGACACCTACGACATCGAGCTCGTTCACACAGCAACCCTAGGCCGTGCCCGGGACGTTTGGGTAGTCGGGCCGGAAACGGAAGGCCGATCCGGCCGCCGGACGGCCGCCCGGGACCCTCAGGGCAGCCGCACCCCGAGCGCGGTCTGCACCAGCGCCGAGTGCAGCCTGACCGTGAGCGCGGCCAGCTCCTTCGCACGGTCCTCGGCGTGCACCCTGGTCTGTGGGTTGCGGTGCCGTCTGAGCGGGGCCACCACCTGGTCGACGAGCCCGGCCTCCCGGTCCGCCGCGGCCTTCATGACCCGCAGATGACGGGGTTCGATGCCGAAGCGCCCCAGCTCACGGATGAGCGAGGCGACAGTGACGGTCTCGGCGTCGTAGCTGCCGTCCTCCAGTGGGGTGACGAGCCCGTAGGACTCCCACTCCTGGAGGTCCCGTTCCTCGATCTCCGCGGCGGCCAGCAGCCCGGCCCGGCCGATCCGGGGCGCCGCCGGTGCCTCGGTCCGCCGCAGGACCGCCTCACCGCCGCGCTGCCGGCCGAGCACCGGCAACTGCACCGCCTCGCCCCGCTCCACCGCGTCCAGATACTCGCGGATCACCTTCAGCGGCAGATAGTGGTCCCGCTGCATCCGCAGGACCCGGGCGAGGCGCTCGACGTCGTCCGCGCTGAACTTGCGGTACCCCGAGGGGGTGCGCCGGGGCTCCACCAGGCCCTCCGCCTCCAGGAAGCGGATCTTGGAGATGGTGACCTCGGGGAACTCCTCGCGCAGCGCGTTCAGCACCGTGCCGATGCTCATCAGCCCACTGTCCGCGGCGGTGGTGCCGTGCCCGGCACCACCGCTCGGTGTATGAAGCATGGACCTTCCCTGGGTTCCCCGGACGGCGTCCGGGGAGGTCAGTAGCCCTGCCGGCTCGAGTAGAAGACCAGCCGGTACTTGCCGATCTGCACCTCGTCGCCGTTGGACAACGGGACCTCGTCGATCCGCTCCCGGTTCACATACGTGCCGTTCAGGCTGCCGACGTCGGCCACCGTGAACGAGCCGTCCTGGACGCGGCGGAACTCCACATGGCGACGCGAGACCGTCACGTCGTCGAGGAAGATGTCGCTCTGCGGATGGCGGCCGGCCGTGGTCAGCTCGCCGTCCAGGAGGAAGCGGCTGCCCGAGTTCGGACCGCGGCGCACCACCAGCAGGGCGGAGCCGAGCGGCAGCGCGTCGACGGCGGCCTGCGCCTCGGGCGAGAGCATCGGCGTCTGGCCGGTGGCCTCCGCGTCGTAGGCCTCCAGACCGGAGATGGAGATCGTGGACGTCGTCTCCGACGCACGCTCCGGCACCACCCCGGGCCTCAGCGGCGCGCCGCAGTTGGAACAGAAGCGGCTGTTCTCCGCATTGCGGTTACCGCACCTCGTACACACCAGGGCCGACATGGACGGATCCTCCTGCCGCGGCTGCCCCGCCGGGGAATGGGACGCGTACGGGTCGGCGGCAAACCCTCCACCCGCACCTGAGGTTGACGGTTGGCCGAAACCTATGCCGCCGGCCTGGGCAGGGTCAACCGACGGCGCGCCGTGGCCGCCGGAAAAGTCACCGCCCTGACCGGCGACCTGGTCCCTGAACAGCGGGCGCTGGCCCTCCGCCGCGCCGGGCTGTGCGCGATGGCGGGCGGTCGCGTTCTCGCCACCCTCTCGCGCGCTCTTGCCGAACAACTTCGCAAACAACTTCACGGGCGATTCCCCTTGACCGAAACAGACCCGCCCGTGGGGCAGGACGAACCCTGACGTCGTACACCGGTCGACCCGGACATCCTCACAACGTCCGTATCCACCAGACAGTTTCCACCACGCACCACCCAATCGGTGCGCCGACCCCCCGCAACCTCATGCCCCTGCCGGACGACGGCCATGCACCCCCGGTTCACTGCGAGGACGACCGAGCGTAGTCAGGCAGCTTCGCTGCTCGCAAGGCGTCCACGACGATCTTGTCCGAACGCTCGACGGACACGGTGGCCTGCTCCTTCTCCAGGGTCTGCACCACACCTCCGGGGATGTTGAGCGCCGGCTCCAGGTCCTGCGGCTTGCCGATGACCTGGAAACGAAACGGCGTATTGATCTTGTTCCCGTCGACGTCCACGCTCTTGCCGGAGTCCGTCAGATAGGTGCCCGCCACCACGCGCACGCCGTTGACCTCGATGGCCTCCGCACCGGCGGCGCGCAGCTCCTGTATCGCGTCGAGCAGCATGTCGGCCCGGACCGTCCCCTTCGTGTCCTCGATGGTCACCGTGATACCGGGTCCCTGCGCGGCCACCGTGCCCGCCAGGATGCCCAGTTGCCGTTCCTTCTCCTCGGTCTGCTTGCGGGCCTCCTCGGCCTGGTCGGAGCTGTTCTCCAGCTCCTGGCGCTGCTTGTCGAGACCCTGCTTCTCGTCCTCAAGACGCTGAGTACGGTCGTCCAGTTCATCGAGGATGCGTACAAGATCTTCTTGCCGGGCGCCGCGCAGGGCGTTGTCGCTGTCGCTGTTGGACGCGACCTGGATGGCGAGGCCGAAGCCCAGCCCGAACAGCAGTACGGCGACGACGAGTTGGGCCCGGGTGAACCGCGGCGGCCACAGTCCCTGCGCCAGCCGCTGCCGCCCGGTGAGCGAGGGCACCGGCGCTCCGTCGTCCGGCTCGGCGCCGGGCGCCTGGGCGGGCACCTCAGCGGGCAGTTCCTTGCGCAGCCGGTTCTCCGGCGCCTCGTCCCGGTCGTTCATCGCGCTCACGCCCGGAAGACGTGGCGCCGGATGGCCGCGGCGTTGGAGAAGATCCGGATGCCGAGGACGACCACGACACCCGTGGACAACTGGGCACCCACGCCCAGCTTGTCGCCCAGGAACACGATCAGCGCGGCCACGACCACGTTCGACAGGAACGACACCACGAAGACCTTGTCGTCGAAGATGCCGTCCAGCATGGCCCGCAGTCCGCCGAAGACGGCGTCCAGCGCCGCCACCACGGCGATCGGCAGGTACGGCTCGACGACCGCCGGAACCTCGGGCCGGACCAACAGGCCGGCCACCACTCCCACGATGAGGCCCAGTACGGCGATCACGATGTGCCCTTCCCAGTCTTGGTCTGCTCTGCGGTCGGCCGCGCGGTGCGTACGATCACACTCGGTGCCGCGGGCAGCCGGAGGTCGCTCTCCACGGAGATGGCGGTCCGGATGCCGTAGTTGTCCTGGAGCGCGTTCAGATACAGCCCGTCCGGGCTGTCCTGGAACCTGCTGCTCAGCCGCTGCCCGTCCCCCACCGCGAGCACCGTGTACGGCGGCACCAGCGGCCTGTTGTCGACCAGTATGGCGTCACCCGCCGCGCGGATCGCGGACAGGGCGGTCAGCCGCTGCCCGTTGACGGAGACGGCCTCCGCCCCCGACTGCCACAGCCCGTTGACGACACGCTGCATGTCCCGGTCGCGCACCCGGCCGGTGTCCGAGAATCCGGACGTCTCCCGCGGGTTGCCGGAGCCCCCCGAACCGGCTTCCTTCGCGTCGTTCACGACGAGTTTCACCCCGGGGCCGTGCACTTCGGTGGCGCCCGCCAGAATCCCGGCCAGGTCCGCCTGCGCGTTGCCGCCGCTGTGGCTGAGTGCCTGCCGCTGGCGCGCCTCGACGTCGTCGCGGAGCTGGTCGACGCTGTCCTCCAGCTTGTCCGCCGCCGCCGTCTCGCGGTCGATGCGGTCGATCAGCTCCTGGCGCTCCTTGGCGACCACGGGCGCCGCCACGCGCGCCTGTGCCGCTCCCACGGTGACGACGAGCGCCGCGAGCACCAGACCGGCGGCCAGTCCCAGCCGCGCGCGGAGCGTCTTGGGCAGCCCGCCCTCACCGGCGGACTTCTTCCGTGCGGCGGCCTCGGCATAGCCGTCGTCGAGGCTGTGGTCCATGACGTTGGTGATCAACGACATGGAGGCATCAGGACGGGAGGGCCGCGAGGGTGTGCTCCGAATGGGGGGTTGCTGCGGCATGCCGCACATCGTCGCACGCCTGGGGCGATACCTCCGAACGGCCCCCACCGGCGTGCCGGACGGGCTCCCCCGGGGACCACTTGTCCGGCACGCGCGCGCGTACAGGACGTCCGGCGCCGCCGGTGCCCGCGCGGGGCGGGCACCGGCGGCCGGTCTACCGTCCGGCGCTGTCGACGACCGCCGACCACTCGTCGAGCAGGGCCTGCGCGGAGGCGTCGTCGGGGCCCTCGGCCCACAGATGGGTGACCGCCTCGGCCGGGTCGGGCAGCACCATCACCCAGCGACCGTCGGTCTCCACGACCCGCACCCCGTCCGTCGTGTCCACGAAGCGTTCCCCGGCCGCCTCGACGACCCGGCGCATGACCAGGCCCTTGACGGCCCACGGCGTGGCCAGATCCCGCCTGAGGACATGGGCCCGCGGGATCCGCGCGTCGATCTGGCTGAGGGTCAGCTGCGTGCGCGCCACCAGGCCGATGAGCCGTACGAAGGCGGCCGTGCCGTCGTAGACGCTGCTGAACTCCGGGACGATGAATCCGCCCTTGCCGTCACCGCCGAAGATCGTCCCCTCCTCACCGCCGACCCGGGTGAGGTCGTCCGGCGACGTCGTCGTCCACTCCACCTGCGTCCCGTGGTATGCGGCGACCTGCTCGGCGATCCGGGTCGTGGTGACCGGCAGCGCCACCCGGCCGCTGCGCCGCTCGGCGGCGACGAGGTCCAGCATGACCAGCAGTGCCCGGTCGTCCTCGATGATCCGGCCCTTCTCGTCGACGAGCGACAGCCGCTCGCCCACCGGGTCGAACCGCACACCGAACGCGGCCCCGGAGGACGCCACGATCTCGCCGAGCCGCACCAGGCCGGCCCGGCGCATCTCCTCGGTCTCCGTCGGCCGGGACTCGTCCAGGCCGGGGTTGATGGTCAGCGAGTCCACCCCGAGCTTGCCGAGCAGGCTCGGCAGGACCAGGCCGGCACTGCCGTTGGAGGCGTCCACGACCACCTTGAGGCCCGCCTCGGCGATCCCGGTCGTGTCGACGTTGCGCAGCAGCGAACCGGTGTACGAGTCGAAGACGCTGGAGGGGAAGTACAGGTCGCCGATCTCGCCGGGGAACGCCCGCCGGTACTCCTGCCGCGCGAAGACCCGGTCCAGCTTGCGCTGGCTGCCCTGCGACAGGTCGGCACCCTGCCCGTCGAAGAACATGATGTCGACCGAGTCCGGCACCCCGGGCGACGTACGGATCATGATGCCGCCGGCGCTGCCGCGCGCGGTCTGCTGCCGGGCCACGGGCAGCGGCACGTTCTCCAGGTCCCGTACGTCGATGGCGCTGGCCTGGAGCGCGGAGATGACGGCCCGCTTCAGGGCACGCGCACCGCGGGAGTGGTCACGGGCCGTGGTGACCGTGGAACCCTTCTTCAGGGTCGTCGCATACGCTCCCGCGAGCCGTACGGCGAGTTCCGGGGTGATCTCCACGTTCAGGATGCCGGAGACGCCACGGGCGCCGAAGAGATGCGCCTGGCCCCGCGACTCCCAGATGACCGAGGTGTTGACGAAGGCGCCCGCCTCGATGGTCTTGAACGGATAGACCCGCACATTGCCCTGCACGATCGATTCTTCGCCGATCAGGCACTCGTCGCCGATGACCGCGCCGTCCTCGATCCGCGCGGCCCGCATGATGTCGGTGTTCTTGCCCACGACGCAGCCGCGCAGGTTGCTGTGCTGCCCTATGTACACGTTGTCGTGCACGACGGCCTTGTGCAGGAAGGCGCCGCTCTTGACGACGACGTTCGACCCGACGACGGTGTGCTCGCGGATCTCCGCGCCGGCCTCCACCTTCGCGTAGTCGCCGATGTACAGCGGACCGCGCAGCTCCGCGTCGGGATGCACCTCGGCGCCTTCCGCGACCCAGACACCCGGCGAGATCTCGAAGCCGTCGATGTCGACGTCCACCTTGCCTTCGAGGACGTCGGCCTGGGCCTTCACATAGCTCTCGTGGGTGCCCACGTCCTCCCAGTAGCCCTCGGCGATATAGCCGTAGATGGGCTTGCCTTCCTTCATCAGCTGCGGGAAGACATCACCGGACCAGTCGACCGGGACATCGGCCTCCACGTAGTTGAAGACCTCGGGCTCCATCACATAGATGCCCGTGTTCACGGTGTCGGAGAAGACCTGGCCCCAGGTCGGCTTCTCCAGGAAGCGCTCGACCTTGCCCTCTTCGTCGACGATGGTGATGCCGAATTCCAGGGGGTTGGGAACGCGTGTAAGACACACGGTCACCATCGCGCCCTTTTCCTTGTGGAACCGGATCAGGTCGGTGAGATCGAAGTCGGTCAGCGCATCGCCGGAGATGACGAGGAAGGCGTCGTCCTTCAACGCCTCCTCGGCGTTCTTGACGCTTCCCGCGGTACCGAGTGGCTTCTCCTCATTGGCATAGGTGAGCTCCATGCCGAGCTCTTCACCGTCACCGAAGTAGTTCTTGACCAGCGAAGCCAGGAACTGGACTGTGACGACGGTCTCATTCAGCCCATGCCTTTTGAGCAGCCGCAGAACGTGCTCCATGATCGGCCGGTTGGCCACCGGCAGGAGCGGCTTGGGCATGCTCGAGGTCATCGGGCGAAGGCGTGTGCCTTCGCCTCCGGCCATCACGACGGCCTTCATGTCGGAAGCGTCCTCCTCCAAGAGATGACGATCTAGCCGACTTCACCCGTCCTGATTGTCCCGCACTTTTCCGAAGCGGGCCATCGGAGCCACCGCGGCTGCCCGAATTGGCGAGCTCAGTCGGCCATGGCGTCCGCACGGACAAGACGGCGGACTTGCACCACGTAGAGGACTCCTGCCCACCAATAGAGGGTTGTACCCCATCCGGCGAACGCCCATCCGAAAATAGCAGCGAGTGACGAGATCCATCCGCTTCCGTCACTGAGGAGAAGCAGCGGGAAGGCGTACATCAAGTTGAACGTCGCTGCCTTCCCCAGGAAGTTCACCTGCGGCGGCGGGTAGCCGTGGCGCCTGAGGACCGCGACCGCCACCAACAACATCAATTCCCGGGCGAGCAGCGCGGCGGTCAGCCAGACCGGCAGAATCTCGCGCCAGGTCAGCCCGACGAGCGTGGAAAGGACGTAGAGCCGGTCGGCGGCAGGGTCGAGAAGCCGGCCGAGGTTGCTGATCTGGTTCCAGCGCCGCGCGAGTTTGCCGTCCAGATAGTCGCTGATGCCGCTCAGCGCCAGGACCAGCAGGGCCCAGCCATCACTCTTGGGGCCGCCGAACTCCGGCCTGAGGATCAACCACAGGAACAGCGGTACGCCGACGAGCCTCGCCATGCTGAGGATGTTGGGGATGGTGAGGACCCGGTCCGTCTGGACACGGGTCTCCTGGACCTCCACCCGGGGGCCTCCTGGGAAAAAGTGCCTACGATGCTCCCTGACCCTACCTCAACGCAAAAAAGCTCTGGCTCTTGGGCTGTTGCCCAAGAGCCAGAGCTCTAAAAGGAGTTCGACGGTGTCCTACTCTCCCACAGGGTCCCCCCTGCAGTACCATCGGCGCTGTGAGGCTTAGCTTCCGGGTTCGGAATGTAACCGGGCGTTTCCCTCA
>NZ_JBSFSI010000012.1:0-248076 GCF_053589675.1 Streptomyces sp. NPDC003284 | reverse complement strand
CGACTCTATCAGATCTTTTTCCGATCCGATTTCCTCGGTGCTTTCCAGGTTCCCGCTTCCGCGTTTCCCTTTCCGGCGGTTCCGACTTTATCAGAGATTCTGAGTCGGATTTCCCGCCCCCTCCGGCAACCATGTGCGGAGCGCCTGAGGCGTCCTGGTTCCCGGCTGGGCGGAGCCGTAAACGTACTGGAGCGGGGCGCCCCGATGCAAATCGAGGCGCCCCGCTGCCTGTTCGGGCTCAGACCTCCACGACCACCGGGAGGATCATCGGCCTGCGCCGGTAGGTGTCGGAGACCCACTTGCCCAGCGTGCGGCGGATGAGCTGCTGCATCTGGTGGGAGTCGGCGATGCCCTCCTGGGCGGTCTTCTCCAGGGCCTGCGTGATCTTGGGCATGACCGCGCCGAAGGCGGAGTCGTCGATGCCCGAGCCGCGGGCCTGGACGTGCGGGCCCGCGGTGACCTTGCCGGTGGTGGAGTCGACCACCACGAAGACCGAGATGATGCCCTCGTCACCGAGGATCTTGCGGTCCTTCAGCGCGGGCTCGCCCACGTCGCCGACCGAGAGGCCGTCGACGTACACATAGCCGGCCTGGACCTTGCCGGAGATCTTGGCCTTGCCCTCGACGAGGTCGACGGTCACGCCGTCCTCGGCAATGACGATCCGGTCGTGCGGCACACCGGTGAGCGCGCCCAGTTCGGCGTTGGCGCGCAGATGGCGCCACTCGCCGTGCACCGGCATCAGGTTCCGGGGGCGGCAGATGTTGTAGAAGTACAGCAGCTCACCGGCCGAGGCGTGCCCCGAGACGTGCACCTTGGCGTTGCCCTTGTGGACGACGTTGGCGCCCCAGCGGGTCAGGCCGTTGATGACGCGGTAGACCGCGTTCTCGTTGCCGGGGATCAGGGAGGACGCCAGGATCACCGTGTCGCCCTCGACGATCCGGATCTGGTGGTCCCGGTTGGCCATGCGGGACAGGGCCGCCATCGGTTCGCCCTGGGAACCGGTGCAGACGAGGACCACCTCGTGGTCGGGCAGGTCGTCCAGCGTGCGGACGTCCACGACCAGGCCCGGCGGGACCTTCAGATAGCCCAGGTCCCGGGCGATGCCCATGTTGCGGACCATGGAGCGCCCGACGAAGGCGACCCGGCGGCCGTACTCGTGGGCGGCGTCCAGGATCTGCTGGATGCGGTGGACGTGGCTGGCGAAGCTCGCCACGATGATCCGCTTGCCGGCGCCCGCGAAGACCTGGCGCAGCACTCCGGAGATGTCCCGCTCGTGCGGCGTGAAGCCGGGGACCTCGGCGTTCGTCGAGTCGGAGAGGAGGAGGTCGATGCCCTCCTCGCTCAGCCGGGCGAAGGCGTGCAGGTCGGTGAGGCGGTTGTCCAGCGGCAGCTGGTCCATCTTGAAGTCGCCGGTGTGGACCACCATGCCGGCCGGGGTGCGGATGGCGACGGCCAGCGCGTCCGGGATGGAGTGGTTGACCGCGACGAACTCGCAGTCGAAGGGGCCGATGCGCTCCCGGTTCCCCTCCGCGACCTCCAGTGTGTACGGCCGGATGCGGTGTTCCTGAAGCTTGGCCTCGATGAGCGCGAGGGTCAGCTTGGAGCCGATCAGGGGGATGTCCGGCTTCTCCCGCAGGAGATAGGGGACGCCGCCGATGTGGTCCTCGTGGCCGTGGGTGAGGACGATGCCCTCGATGTCGTCGAGGCGGTCCCGGATGGACGTGAAGTCCGGCAGGATCAGGTCGATTCCGGGCTGCTCCTCCTCGGGGAAGAGCACTCCGCAGTCGACGATCAGCAGGCGTCCGCCGTACTCGAAGACCGTCATGTTGCGGCCGATCTCACCGAGACCGCCGAGCGGGGTGACGCGGAGGCCACCGTCGGCGAGCGGCGGGGGCGGCGCGAGTTCAGGATGCGGGTGACTCAAAAGACCCTCCTCACCACACGCGCCACGTACCGGTGGGCACGTGGCGCGCGTGACTTCGTGCTGAAGCAGTTGTCGTTGTGGACTGCGCAGGCACCGGTGGCCTGCGGTTTCTCGTGCGTGTTCAGTTGTGGTGCCCGGTTCCCGGATGTGGTTTCCGGGTGGATCCGGGCGGTGCGAGAGATCTCGCGAAGTCCTGTTGTCAGAGCTGTACCCCGCCGGCGGCAAGATCGATCTTGAGCTGTTCGGTCTCTTCGGACGTCAGCTCGACCATGGGCAGCCGCAGCGGTCCGCCGGGCAGGCCCTGGAGGGCGAGCGCGGCCTTGGTGGTCATGACGCCCTGGGTGCGGAACATGCCGGTGTAGACCGGCAGCAGCTTCTGGTGGATCTCGGTGGCCTTCTGGACGTCGCCCGAGGTGTACGCGTCGACGAGGGTGCGCAGCTCGGGGGTGACCAGGTGGCCGACGACCGAGACGAAGCCGACCGCGCCGACGGAGAGCAGCGGCAGGTTCAGCATGTCGTCGCCGGAGTACCAGGCGAGCCCGGAGCGGGCGATGGCCCAGCTCGCGCGGCCGAGGTCGCCCTTGGCGTCCTTGTTGGCGACGATCCTCGGGTGCTCGGCGAGGCGGACCAGGGTCTCCGTGTTGATGGGGACCCCGCTGCGGCCGGGGATGTCGTAGAGCATGACGGGCAGGCCGGTCGCGTCGGCGATCGCCGTGAAGTGCCGGTACAGGCCCTCCTGCGGGGGCTTGTTGTAGTACGGCGTGACGGTGAGCAGGCCGTGCGCGCCCGCCTGCTCGGCGGCGCGGGCCAACTCGACGCTGTGGTGGGTGTCGTTGGTGCCGACGCCGGCCACGACGTGGGCGCGGTCTCCGACGGCGGCCACGACCGCGCGTACCAGCTCCGTTTTCTCCGCATCGCTGGTGGTGGGGGACTCGCCGGTGGTGCCGTTGACGACCAGGCCGTCGTTGCCTGCGTCCACCAGGTGGGCGGCGAGCCGCTGCGCGCCGTCGAGGTCGAGTGCGCCGTCCGCCGTGAAGGGCGTGACCATGGCGGTGAGGACCCGCCCGAAGGGGGTCTGCGGAGTCGAGGTCGGAGCCATGGGTAACACGCTACTCGCTGCTCAGGCCGGGGTCTGCCCTCGGGGCGGGCGACAAGTCGTGACAAGAGTGGAGCCCGGCACTGCCTGCTCGGGGGTTCAAGCAGTGCCGGGTCCGTTCGATCAGGCTAGATAACTTCCATAAATGCCGCAATACGGACACTTCGCGCAGCTGATCCGTACATCTGTGCCTGGCTGCGCCCCGGGGAAGGACAGGGGCGCGCGCCGCCGGTGCGGGCTACGGGGCCACCCGGCCGTTGGCGTTGAACGCGGCGTACGTGAGGGGCATGAGCTTCGCCCACTCGGCCTCCATCCGCTCCCCGACCATCTCGATCTCCCGCTGCGGGAACGACGGCACCCTGGCCAGCTCGTGCTGGGTGCGCAGCCCCAGGAAGTGCATCAGCGAGCGCGCGTTGCAGGTGGCGTACATGGAGGAGAACAGCCCCACCGGCAGGACGGCCCGCGCGACCTCGCGGGCGACCCCGGCGGCCAGCATCTCCTGGTAGGACGCGTACGCCTCGCGGTAGGTGTCCTCCATGACCCGGCCGACCAGTTCCTGCTGGGCCTGGGTGCCCTCGACGAACTCGTACTTGCCGGGCCGGCCCTGCTGGACCAGCTTGCGGGACTCGTCGGGGACGTAGAACACCGGCTGGAGCGTCCGGTAGCGGCCGGACTCCTCGTTGTAGGACCACCCGACCCGGTGCCGCATGAACTCGCGGAAGACGAAGATCGGGGCGCTGACGAAGAAGGTCATCGAGTTGTGCTCGAAGGGGCTGCCGTGCCGGTCCCGCATCAGGTAGTTGATCAGGCCCCGGGAGCGCTCGGGGTCCTTGCCCAGTTCGTCGAGGGACTGCTCGCCGATGGTCGAGACGCGGGCAGCGAAGAGCACGTCCGCGTCCGAAGCGGTGTGCTTGACCAGCTCGACGGTGACATCGCTGCGGAAGCTGGGCTTCTGGTCGTCGGCGGGGGTGTCGGTCACGGTGCGGGGGGTCCTTCCTTGCACGGCTGTCGGGCGGCGCCCACTTTACGGGGCCGTCTCACGGGGTAACGGTTCGCCCACGCGCCCCATGAATTTTCCGGAAAAGGGCACCTTTCCGGTCACTCATGCGTCTGTATGAGTGAGACACACCCGTTCGAGTTCGCACGGGGCCGACCGACCTCCGAAGGGAGCCGTACCTCCGATGTTCCGTCGGCGCGAGCCCGTCCCGTTCGCCTTCGTCGCAGAGGCCGACCGGTTCCGCAGCAATGTCGCTCCCCCGCCCCGGCGGCGGGCGTCCGTCGCACAGCTGGCCGGCCGCTGGCTGCTGGGCCTGACCATCGTCGCGGGGCTCGTGGGCTCCCTGGTGCTCGGGATGCCCGCGCTGAAGACCACGGACTCCCCCACGCAGACCCAGCAGGCCTCCGACGGCCGCTGAGGCCGTCGGCCTCCCGGATCCCCTTCCCCCTTTTCCTCCCCCTTCCCTCTCCCTTCCCCTCCCGTGCGCGGCCACCCCCTTGGCCCCCCGCGGGTGGTGAGCGACGACACGGCCGGATAGCCTCACCGGGCACAGCCCCAGCGTGGATTGAGTGAGGACCCGCCGTGCCCCTGCCCTTCCTGACGGCCGAACGCGCCTTCGACGCAGCGGACGATGTCGCGCTGCCGTTCGACGACCGCGAGCGCTGGCGGCGGCCCTACCGCCCCGGCCCCTGGCGGGTGGGGGTGGCCGCGCTGGTGCTGCTGATCGCCTCGTTCGTCATGCTGTCGGCGGTCGTCATCGCGCTGACCGGCGCGCTGACCGGCGGCACGGTCTGCCTGCTCGTGGGTGTCCTCGTCATCGCCGCCGCGCTGCGGCTGCTGCGCATGGGCGTGTGGGTGAGCGCGCGCGGGCTGCGCCGGACCGGCTTCCTGGTCACCCGTACGATCCCGTGGGCCCAGGTCGTCAGCGTCCGTACCGCCCAGCAGCCGGTGCGCTGGCTCGGGCTGCCGCGGACGGTGCAGGGCCAGGCCCTGCTGCTGGTCCGCAGGGGACGCCCGCAGGAGTCCGCACCGCCGCTGCTGACCACGCACAACGCCGACTTCCTGAGCCGGGCGACGGCGTTCGACCGGGCGGCGGACACGCTGGAGGCGTGGGCGGACGAGTACCGGCAGCGCTGAGCCGGTACGCGTCGCCGGGCCGGTCCTCGCCCCGGCCTCAGGCCGCCTGGACGGGCTTGCCCCGGTGCAGGGCGATGGCGCGCTGCATCGCCTTGCGGGCCCGGGGGGTGTCGCGGGCGTCGTGGTAGGCGACGGCCAGGCGGAACCAGGTGCGCCAGTCGTCGGGGGCCGCCTCCGTCTCGGCCTTGCGCAGCGCGAAGACCTCGTCGGCCGAGTCACGGTCGATCCGTCCGCTGGGCGTGCGCCTGAGCTGGTCGACGGGCAGGCCGCCCTCGGCGTCGAGTTCGGCGGCGAGCTGGTTGGCCCGGCGGACGAACTCGGTGTTCTTCCACAAGAACCACAGACCGATCACCGGCAGGATCAGTACGGCGATCCCGAAGGTGACCGTCACGAGCGTGCCGGACTCGATGAGCAGGACGCCGCGGCTGCCGACCAGGACGAAGTAGAAGACCAGGACGGCGGCCGTGACGAGATAGGTGATCTTCGCGCGCATGGTTCCAGGGCTCAGTTCAGGTCGAGGAAGTGCTCCAGGCCGAAGGTCAGGCCCGGAGTGGTCACCACACGGCGCACGCCGAGCAGGATGCCCGGCATGAAGCTGCTGTGGTGGAGCGAGTCGTGGCGGACCGTGAGCGTCTCGCCCTCGCCGCCCAGCAGGACCTCCTGGTGGGCGAGGAGCCCGCGCAGCCGCACGGCGTGCACGGGGACACCGTCGACGTCCGCGCCGCGGGCGCCGTCCAGGGCGGTGGCCGTGGCGTCCGGCGCCGGGGCGGTGCCGGCCTCGGCGCGGGCCGCGGCGATGAGCTGGGCGGTGCGCGTGGCCGTGCCGCTGGGGGCGTCCACCTTGCCCGGGTGGTGCAGCTCGATGACCTCGACGGACTCGAAGTAGGGCGCCGCGATCTGGGCGAACTTCATGGTGAGGACGGCCCCGATGGAGAAGTTCGGGGCGATGAGCACACCGGTCTGCGGGGACCGGTCGAGGCGTTCCCGCAGCCGCGCGAGGCGGTCGTCGGTCCAGCCGGTGGTGCCGACGACGGCGTGGATGCCGTGGTCCACGCAGAAGTCGAGGTTGTCCATCACCGAGTCGGGGGTGGTCAGCTCGACCGCCACCTGGGCGCCGCTCTCGGTGAGCGTCTCCAGCTTGTCGCCGCGGCCGAGGGCGGCGACCAGCTCCATGTCCTCGGCGGCCTCGACGGCCCGTACGGCCTCGGAACCGATCCGGCCCCCGGCACCGAGGACCGCCACGCGCAGCTTGCTCATCTCTTGCTTCCTTTGACCGAAGGGGGTGACGCGTGACCGGAGGGGGTGGCGCGGCCGGGCGTCAGGCGACCGCGTCGTGCAGGCGGGCGGCCTGCTTGTCCTTGAGCGGGCCGATGACCGACAGGGACGGGCGCTGTCCCAGGATGTCGCGGGCGACCTCGCGCACCTCGTCGGGGGTGACCGCGGCCATCCTGGCCAGCATGTCGTCGACGGAGAGGTGCTCGCCCCAGCACAGCTCGCTCTTGCCGATGCGGTTCATCAGCGCGCCGGTGTCTTCCAGGCCGAGGACGGTGGAGCCCCGGAGCTGGCCGATGGCGCGGTCGATCTCGTCGTCGGACAGGCCGTGCTCGGCGACGTGGTCGAGTTCGTCGCGGCAGATGCGCAGCACGTCGTGCACCTGGCTGGGCCGGCAGCCGGCGTAGACGCCGAACAGGCCGCAGTCGGCGAAGCCCGAGGTGTAGGAGTACACGCTGTAGGCCAGGCCGCGCTTCTCCCGGACCTCCTGGAAGAGGCGGGAGGACATGCCGCCGCCGAGGGCGGTGTTGAGGACGCCGAGGGCCCAGCGGCGCTCGTCGGTGCGGGCCAGGCCCGGCATGCCGAGCACCACGTGGGCCTGCTCCGTCCTCCTGTTCTGGAGTTCGACGCGGCCCGCGGTGCGCAGCGCGCGGCGGCCGTCGCGCGGGGCGATCGGCTCGGCCCCGGTGTTCCCCAGGGCACCGGCCTTCTCGAAGGCGGCGCGGACCTGGCGTACGACCTTGGCGTGGTCGACGTTGCCGGCGCAGGCGACCACGAGGTGGGTCGGGTCGTAGTGCTTGCGGTAGAAGCGGCGGATGCGGTCGGCGGTGAGGGCGTTGACCGTGTCGACGGTGCCGAGGACCGGGCGGCCCAGCGGGTTGTCGCCGAACATGGTGTGCGCGAACAGGTCGTGCACACAGTCGCCGGGATCGTCCTCGGTCATGGCGATCTCTTCGAGGATGGCGCCGCGTTCGACGTCGACGTCCTCCTCGCGGATCAGCGAACCGGTGAGCATGTCGCAGACCACGTCGATGGCGAGCGGCAGGTCGGTGTCGAGCACGCGTGCGTAGTAGCACGTGTACTCCTTCGCCGTGAACGCGTTCATCTCGCCGCCGACGGCGTCGAGGGCGGCGGAGATGTCCAGGGCGGAGCGGCGGCCGGTGCCCTTGAAGAGCAGGTGCTCCAGGTAGTGGGTGGCGCCGTTCAGCGAGGGGGTCTCGTCGCGGGAGCCGACGTGCGCCCAGATGCCGAAGGTGGCCGAGCGCACGGAGGGCAGGGTCTCGGTGACGACGCGCAGGCCCCCGGGGAGGGTGGTCCTGCGGACGGTGCCGATACCGGCGGTGCCCTTGATCAGGGTTTGGGTACGGGCGACGGCCCGCGCCTCCGAGGAGGTGCGGGCCGTCGCCTTGAAGCCACGGGACGTCACTTGGCGGCGTCGTCCTTCTGCTCTTCGCCGGCCTCTTCGCCCTCGATCACGGGGATCAGGGAGAGCTTGCCGCGGGAGTCGATCTCGGCGATCTCGACCTGGACCTTCTGGCCCACGCCGAGGACGTCCTCGACGTTCTCCACGCGCTTGCCGCCGGCCAGCTTGCGGATCTGCGAGATGTGCAGCAGTCCGTCCTTGCCGGGCATCAGCGAGACGAAGGCGCCGAAGGTGGTCGTCTTCACGACCGTGCCCAGGTAGCGCTCGCCGACCTCGGGCATCGTCGGGTTGGCGATGCTGTTGATCGTGGTGCGGGCGGCCTCGGCGGCCGGGCCGTCGGCGGCACCGATGTAGATGGTGCCGTCGTCCTCGATGGTGATCTCGGCGCCGGTGTCCTCCTGGATCTGGTTGATCATCTTGCCCTTGGGGCCGATGACCTCACCGATCTTGTCGACCGGGATCTTCACGGTGATGATCCGCGGCGCGTTGGGGGACATCTCGTCCGGCGTGTCGATCGCTTCCATCATCACGTCGAGGATGTGGAGGCGGGCGTCACGGGCCTGCTTGAGGGCGGCGGCCAGGACGGAGGCCGGGATGCCGTCCAGCTTGGTGTCGAGCTGGAGGGCGGTGACGAACTCCTTGGTGCCGGCGACCTTGAAGTCCATGTCGCCGAAGGCGTCCTCCGCACCGAGGATGTCGGTGAGGGTGACGTAGTGCGTCTCGCCCTCGATCTCCTGGGAGATCAGGCCCATGGCGATACCGGCGACCGGGGCCTTGAGGGGCACACCGGCGTTCAGCAGGGACATGGTGGAGGCGCAGACCGAGCCCATGGACGTCGAGCCGTTGGAGCCGAGGGCCTCGGACACCTGGCGGATCGCGTAGGGGAACTCCTCGCGGGTGGGCAGCACCGGCACGAGCGCGCGCTCGGCGAGGGCGCCGTGGCCGATCTCGCGGCGCTTGGGCGAGCCCACGCGGCCGGTCTCACCGGTGGAGTACGGCGGGAAGTTGTAGTTGTGCATGTAGCGCTTGCGGGTCACCGGGGAGAGGGTGTCCAGCTGCTGCTCCATGCGGAGCATGTTGAGGGTGGTGACGCCCAGGATCTGGGTCTCGCCACGCTCGAACAGCGCGGAGCCGTGCACGCGCGGGATGGCCTCGACCTCGGCGGCCAGCGTACGGATGTCCGTGACGCCGCGGCCGTCGATGCGCTTCTTCTCCTTGATGACGCGCTCGCGGACCAGGGTCTTGGTCAGCGAGCGGTATGCGGCGGAGATCTCCTTCTCGCGGCCCTCGAACTCGGGCAGCAGCTTCTCGGCGGCCAGGCCCTTGACGCGGTCCAGCTCGGCCTCGCGCTCCTGCTTGCCGGCGATGGTGAGCGCCTGGGCCAGCTCGGGGCGGACCGCGGCGGTCAGCGCCTCCAGGACGTCGTCCTGGTAGTCGAGGAAGATCGGGAACTCGCCGGTCGGCTTGGCGGCCTTGGCGGCGAGGTCGGACTGGGCCTTGCACAGCACCTTGATGAAGGGCTTCGCGGCGTCCAGACCGGCGGCGACGACCTCCTCGGTGGGGGCCTCGGAGCCGCCCTTGACCAGCTGGATGGTCTTCTCGGTGGCCTCGGCCTCGACCATCATGATCGCGACGTCGCCGTCCTCCAGGACACGGCCGGCGACGACCATGTCGAAGACGGCGTCCTCCAGCTCGGTGTGGGTCGGGAAGGCGACCCACTGGCCGTTGATCAGCGCGACGCGGACGCCGCCGATCGGGCCGGAGAAGGGCAGACCGGCCAGCTGCGTGGACGCGGAGGCGGCGTTGATCGCCACGACGTCGTACAGGTGGTCGGGGTTGAGCGCCATGACGGTGCAGACGACCTGGATCTCGTTGCGCAGGCCCTTGCGGAAGGACGGGCGCAGCGGGCGGTCGATCAGGCGGCAGGTGAGGATCGCGTCCTCGGAGGGGCGGCCCTCCCGGCGGAAGAAGCTGCCGGGGATCTTGCCGGCCGCGTACATCCGCTCCTCGACGTCCACCGTGAGGGGGAAGAAGTCGAGCTGGTCCTTGGGGTTCTTCGAGGCGGTGGTGGCCGACAGCACCATGGTGTCGTCGTCCAGGTACGCCACGGCGGAACCGGCGGCCTGCTTGGCCAGGCGGCCCGTCTCGAAGCGGATGGTGCGGGTGCCGAAGGAACCGTTGTCGATGACGGCTTCGGCGTAGTGGGTCTCGTTCTCCACCAGCGTTTTCTCCGTTTACTTGTCGTCTTTCGTCCCGCCCCGCCCGTGTGGCGGGGGGACGGTGGCGGAGAAGCGCTCCGTCTGGTGCGGGCCGGTCTTCGATCGAAGCTCCCGGGGCTCGTACGCCCGGGGGCCACTACCGAGGACCGGCGGCGGCGGGATGCGCTCCTCCTCGTTGCGTATGTCGTACTGCTTGGTGCGTCCGGTACGTACCGTCTCGTGCTGGTACGCACCGTCTGGTGCCGCGGTCCGTGTCCTACCGTCCGCGTCGTGCTACCACACTACAAAGCGTGAGTGACACTCCGCACGTTTCCGCACGTACGGCAAAGGGAGCGGTCCCCGATCCTCACCGGGAACCGCTCCCTTCACGGCGTCCTACTTGGCGCCCGCCGCACCGCGGCGGATGCCGAGGCGGTCCACCAGCGCACGGAAGCGCTGGATGTCCTTCTTCGCCAGGTACTGGAGCAGCCGGCGGCGCTGACCGACCAGGATCAGCAGGCCACGACGGGAGTGGTGGTCGTGCTTGTGGGTCTTGAGGTGCTCGGTCAGGTCGGAGATCCGACGGGACAGCAGAGCGACCTGGACCTCGGGGGAGCCGGTGTCGCCCTCCTTGGTACCGAACTCGGAGATGATCTGCTTCTTCGTGGCGGCGTCGAGCGACACGCGTACTCCTCATGGTCTGTGAGCGGCCACCGAGTGCCCCAGGTCTGTGTCTCCGGGGAGCTTCCGTTACTCGGGAGGCGGGGTCCGCTGGGCGCGGTCTCCAGGGCCCGTGCAGGAATGCCTGCGGCGGCGCCGGGGATGCGTACACAAACGGCCGTCACTCAGGGTACCAGGCGGTCTGGGCCGTTCCGCCCCGGGTTTCCGGAGCGGCCCGCGACGAGCGCCGCGGCCACTAGGGTGAGTCGCTGGCACCGTAGGGCTACGTCGGAAGGGGTCGCCGCGAGATGGCGGAGACGGCAGCGGAGATCAAGGCACGCAAGGAGCGCGAGCGCGACGAACTGTACGCGCTCGACATCTCGGACGTGGAGTGGCACTGCGCACCGGGCACGGAGGAGCACGAGGAGCGCGTGGAGATCGCCTATCTTCCCGACGGCGCCGTGGCCATGCGGTCCTCCCTCGACCACGGCACCGTGCTGCGCTACACGGAGGCGGAGTGGCGGGCGTTCGTGCTGGGTGCCCGGGACGGCGAGTTCGACCTGGAGCCGACCGAGCGCAACGGCGGCCTCGACGCGCAGTGAGGCGCCGCCGCACACCCCGTGCGGGTGACGGACGGTGAACGGCTGACGGGCGGCACGCGCGCGCGTGCCGCCCGTGCCGTGTCCGTCAGTCCCGGGCGCCCGCGCTGCCGATGCCGACGACGGCCGTCACCGGGTACGTCGGGTGCTTCTCGTCGGCGGTCAGCTCGCGCTGGGCGAAGTAGACCCGGCCCTGCCCCACGAGGATGTCCGACCGCTCGATGTCGGCGAGGCCGCCGTCCTCGTCGGGGAGGCCGAAGTACAGGAACGGCGTCTCCTTGCCGGTGGCCGGGTTCCAGCGGATCACCGAGGACGGTTCGATCGTGGAGTAGCTGCGCCGGAAGACCAGCAGGTCGTCCCCGCTCATCTGGAGCGGGGCCATCGGCTGCGAGGGGCGCGCGTCCAGCTTGCGGCCCGCCTTGCCGGTGCGGACGTCGAAGGCCACGATCCAGTTGGCCGCCTGGCGCAGTTCGGTGGTCTCCTTGCTGACGACGTACAGGTGGTCGCGCCCCACGACGACGCCGTCGCAGTACTCCACCTTGCCGAAGTAGCCCGCGCCGAAGTCGCGTTCGCCGCACTTGGGGTCGTAGCCGGTCATGGAGAGGGTGGCCAGGCGCTTGCCGGTGCCGTCGAGGGTGATCAGGTCGGTGACCGAGGTGTCGCCGGCCGCGACCGCGAGCACCGCCGGGTCGGACGAGGGCAGGAAGACGTCCTCGACCCCGCCGGCCACCTTGTACGTCCACAGGGGCTTGCCGGTGCGCGGCTCCAGCTTCTCGACCCGGTAGGTCGGCTCGGACGACTCGCCGCCGCACTTCTCCAGGACGAGCAGCGCCCGCCCGCCGGCGAAGCCGCTGTCCTCGCAGGCGGAGACGGTCGTGCTGTTCCAGAGCTGCTTGCCGCTCTTCATGTCGTACGCGACCGAGCCCTGGCCCCAGGCGACGGCCACCACGCCCTTGGTCATGGTCAGGTTGGTGTTGGTGACGAAGGCCCTGCTGGCCGAGGGCATCGTCACCTGCCACAGCTTCTTGCCGGTGTTCACGTCGAAGAACACCACCTGGTCGCAGACGCCCGAGTTCTCGGAGGAGCCGGACCGCACGGGCTGGACGACGACCGCCGTGCGCCCGTCGGCGGTGAGGTGCTTGCTGGTGGCGCACAGGGGGCCGTCGAGCTTGAGGGTCCACGCCTTCTCGTCGCCCGTGGCGGCGGTGGTCAGGCCCTCGATCCGGTTGCCCACGCCCTTGGCGAGCACCTTCTCGGTGGCCCAGGTGCCCGGCGCGTACCGCGGGTCGCCCTTGACGGTCTTGGCCAGGTCGCCTTCCCGGTACTCGACCAGCAGCTTGCCCTCGGGGGTGACCGGGGTCTTCTCCGTCAGTTCGCGGATGTCGTCGGGGCTCTGCGGGGCGGCCGACGGGCGGGGAGCGGCCGCGGGCCTGTCGTCCCCCGCGGACGACAGGATCCAGCCGCCCACACCGACGGCGGCGGCCACCGCGACGGCCACCGCGCCCAGCACGCGTATGCGGCGGCGTCTGCGGGTGCGGTCCGCGGCGAGCGCGGACTGGGTGTAGGGAGAGGGGGGCGGGCCGAAGCTCACGCGAGAAAATCCCTTCGTACGGGTCGTCACCCGGGGCCGTCGCACGCCGGACGGGCGTCGCGAGGCGGTCCGGGCAGGGGTCTGGGGTGCGGCACACACACGCGCGTGCCGCACCGCCGTGCGATCGAGCGGTCGTGCGGTCGAGCTGTCGAGCTGTCGAGCTGTCGAGCTGTCGAGCTGTCGAGCTGTCGAGCTGTCGAGCTGTCGGGTCAGCCGGTCATCGAGCGGACGGCGGTGTACACACCGAGCACGGCGAGGGCCAGCGGTACCAGGGTCAGCAGGACGAAGCCCTCGGCGATCTCCATGGAGCGGCCCCAGAAGGGGCTGAGTCCGCTGCGCGGGACGATCAGGCCGATCGCGGTGACCAGGACGGCTCCCGCGGCCACGGCGGCGGTGAGCCAGAGGGTGCGCAGGTCGAGGGCGCCGCGGTCGCCGTGCAGCGCGAAGTCGCGCAGGGCCTCGGCGGGCGGGTGCAGGGCGAGGCCGAGCAGCAGCAGGGCGACGGCGGCCAGGCCCGCGACCAGGACGCAGGACACCTGGGAGGTGTAGCGGAACAGCCGTGCGCGCAGCAGCATGGCCAGCCCTGTGGCCAGGGCCAGGAGCTGCGCCCACACGTCGTCGGAGAAGCCGAGGACGGCGGCCGCGGCGACCACGACCGCCGCGGTGCCGCCGACCAGCCCGAGCAGCATCTCGTGGCCGCGCCGGGCCTGGGCCGCGATGCGCTCGGCGTCGAGCGGGCCGGTGTCCGGGCCGTCCGGGCCGGGCGCGGGGTCGGGTCCGAAGTCGTCCTGCGCGGCCGAACGCGGCGAGGCGTAGCCGATCGGCAGCCGGGCGAAGCGGCTGGAGAGCCCCGGCAGGAAGGCGACCAGGCCGACGGCGACGGGGGCGCAGCCGGCGGCGGTCGCGGTGGCCGAGGCGTCGGCGAGGACGGCGGCGAAGGTGGCCAGGGTGCCGGCCAGTGCCGCGCAGGCGGCGGCGACGAAGGGCGCGTCCCCGCCGGGGGTGAGGGCGACCAGGGCGACGGCGGCGACCAGGACGGTGGCGCAGCCCAGCAGGAACTGGAGCTTGCCGGGGCCCTGTCCGGCGGCGGGGCCGACGATGCCGGAGCCCGCGATCAGCAGCAGCGGCAGGGCGCCGAGGCCCAGGCAGGCCGCGGCGGCCCGGTCGGCGTACACGCGGGCGCGTACGCCGGCGGAGGCGGTCAGCAGCACGCCGAGGGCGCCGGCGACGACGCCGGGCAGCCCGTGCATGTCGTGGCGCACGGGGTCGGCGTACCAGAGGACGAAGCCGCACAGCAGCAACAGCAGTGCGCCGGCGGCCAGTCCGGCGGCCCGCAGCAGGTCGTCGCTCCACAGGTGCCGGTCGCGGACGACGGCGGAGGCGACGGCGTCCGAGACGTCGTCGTGGACCGCGGGCGGCAGGGACTCGGCGAACGGCCTGAGCCCGAGCACCTCGCCGTCCAGGACCCGTTCGTCCGCCAGGGTGCGGGCGCCGTCGAGGACGCGGCCGTCGCGGCGCACCAGGTGGTATCCGGTGGGGGCGCCCACGGGCTGGGTCTGGCCGGTCAGGCGCAGGATCTCCGGGTAGATGTCGGCGACGGCGATGTCCTCCGGGAGGGCCACGTCGATCCGGCTGTCGGGTGCCACGACGGTGACTCGGCAGAATCCCGTCGCCGCGGACGTACTCACCTTCACTGACCCCCTGTTCGCGGATGCGCACGCTGCGGGCGTCACCCTACCGGCACGCTCCGTCGGCACCGGCCAGTAGGATCGGCGCAAAGCGAAGGGCGACCGTCGCCACGGGGGTGCCGGTGAGCGGCCGTTCGTCCGTATCGAGGGATTGATGCTCCGGTGAGCCAGATCGTCATCAAGCGCCCACCACGCACGCTACCGCCCGAAGTGCCCTCGGATGACCTGCAATTGGAGACTCCTCCCGAGCTGCCGCGCGGTCAGCAGGAGGGCATGCTGATGCAGGTCCTGCCGACGCTCGGCATGGGCTCGTCGGTGGTGTTCTACTTCGCGTCGCCCAACGCCCATCCGTTCATGCGGATCATGGGTGTGGTGATGCTGGTGTCGACCGCGGCGATGGTGGTCTCGCAGATCGTCCGGCACCGTCGCGGTACGCAAGGGCAAATGGCCGATGTGCGCCGCGACTACCTCCGCTATCTGGCCCAGACCCGGCGCGCGGTGCGCCGGACGGCGCTGCGCCAGCGGGACGCGCAGCTGTATCTGCACCCGGCGCCGGAGCAGTTGTGGTCGGTGGTCGCCGAGGGCAGCCGGGTGTGGGAACGCCGTTCCGGGGACGACGACTTCGGGCAGGTGCGCATCGGTCTCGGCCCGCAGCGGCTGGCCACTCCCCTGGTGGCGCCGCACACCGCGCCGGTGGACGAACTGGAGCCGCTGTGCGCGGGCGCGATGCAGCGGTTCCTCGCGGTGCACGGCCAGTTGGACGGGCTGCCGGTGGCGCTGTCGCTGCGCGCCTTCTACCACGTGACCGTGTCCGGCGAGCCGGAGCGCGCGCAGGCGGCGGCCCGCGCGCTGGTGGCCCAGGCGGTCACCCTGCACTCCCCCGACGACCTGGTGGTCGCCGTGGTGACGTCACCGGGCGCGCTTGCCCGCTGGGACTGGACGAAGTGGCTGCCGCACTGCCAGGTGGCGGGCCAGTTCGACGGCGCGGGCACGCGTCGGCTGTTCGGCGACGACCTGGGCGAACTGGAGCAGTTGCTGGCGGGCACCCTGGAGGGGCGTCCGCGTTTCTCCCGGGACGGCCGGCCGCTGCTGGACCGGCCGCACGTGCTGGTCGTGCTGGACGGCGGCATGGTCCCGCCCGCCTCGGCGTTCGCGGCCGTGGAGGGGATGCAGGGGGTGACGGTCGTCGAGGTCGTCCCCGGTGAGCTGGACCAGCCGCGCGGCGATCTGTCGGTGGTCGTGCGCCCGGAGCGGCTGTGGCTCGACTCCGGCGGCGGTGTCGCCTACGAGGGCGTGCCGGACGGGCTGTCGCTGCCCGCCGCCGAGGCCCTGGCCCGGCAGCTCGCCCCGCTGCGCATGGGCGGCCAGGACGACGACGAACCCCTGCTGGCCAACCTGGACTTCACCGAGCTGCTGGGGCTCGGCGACGCCTCCTCGGTGGATGTCGCCCGTACCTGGCGGCCGCGTTCGACACCGGAGCGGCTGCGGGTGCCGATCGGTGTCGGCGAGGACGGCCGGCCGGTGATGCTGGACCTCAAGGAGGCCGCGCAGGAGGGCATGGGGCCGCACGGCCTGTGCGTGGGCGCGACCGGCTCCGGCAAGTCGGAACTGCTGCGCACCCTGGTGCTGGGCCTGGCGGTCACCCACTCCTCGGAGACGCTCAACTTCGTCCTCGCCGACTTCAAGGGCGGCGCGACCTTCGCCGGGATGTCGCAGATGCCGCACGTCGCCGCCGTGATCACCAACCTCGCGGACGACCTCACCCTGGTCGACCGCATGGGCGACGCGATACGCGGCGAGCTGCAACGCCGCCAGGAACTGCTGCGCTCGGCCGGCAACTACGCCAACATCCACGACTACGAGAAGGCGCGCGCCGCGGGCGCCCCGCTGGAGCCGCTGGCCTCGCTCGTGCTCGTCATCGACGAGTTCAGCGAACTGCTCACGGCCAAGCCGGACTTCATCGACATGTTCATCCAGATCGGCCGGATCGGCCGCTCGCTGGGGGTGCATCTGCTGCTCGCCTCGCAGCGGCTGGAGGAGGGCCGGCTGCGCGGGCTGGACACCTATCTCTCGTACCGGATCGGTCTGCGGACGTTCTCCGCCGCCGAGTCCCGTACGGCGCTGGGGGTGCCGGACGCGTACCACCTGCCGTCCGTCCCCGGCTCCGGGTACCTGAAGTTCGGCACGGACGAGATGGTGCGCTTCAAGGCCGCCTATGTGTCGGGCGCGTACCGCGTGGGCGGGCCGGACACCGCCCGCGACAGCCGGCCGGCCGAGCGCCGTCCCGCGCTGTTCACCGCGCCGCCCGTGCCCGTGGCCGCCCCGGCGCCCGGCCCGGCGCGTCCGTCGCCGACGGCCCGCCCCGAGGACGACGCGCTGGCCGACACGGTCCTGGACGTGATCGTGCAGCGGCTGGAGGGCCAGGGGGTGCCCGCGCACCAGGTGTGGCTGCCGCCGCTGGACCGCGCGCCCACGCTGGACCAGTTGCTGCCCGGTCTCGCCGTGTCCGCCGAACGCGGCTTCCAGGCGGCGGAGTCCGCGCGGCCGGGCGCCCTCAGTGTCCCGCTCGGTCTGATCGACAAGCCGTTCGAGCAGAAGCGCGAGGTGCTGTACCGGGACTTCTCCGGCGCGGCCGGGCACATGATGGTCGTCGGCGGTCCGCAGTCGGGCAAGTCGACGGTCCTGCGGACCCTGGTCACCTCGTTCGCGCTCACCCACACGCCGCACGAAGTACAGTTCTACTGCCTGGACTTCGGTGGCGGCGGCCTGGTGGCGCTCGGCGACCTGCCGCATGTGGGCGGGGTCGCCTCACGCCTGGACCCGGAGCGGGTGCGCCGTACGGTCGCGGAGGTGGCCGGGATCCTCAACCGGCGTGAGCAGTTCTTCCGGACGCACGGCATCGACTCCATCGGCACGTACCGCAGGCGGCGCGCGGCGGGCGAACTGCCCGGCGAGCCCTGGGGAGACGTCTTCCTGGTCGTCGACGGCTGGGGCAACTTCAAGACGGACCACGAGGGTCTGGAGGCCGTCGTCCACGACATCGCGGGGCGGGGCCTGGGCCACGGCGTGCACGTGGTGGTGACGGCGTCGCGCTACATGGAGGTGCGGGCGGCCCTGAAGGACCAGATCCTCGGCCGGCTCGAACTGCGCCTCGGCGACGCGATGGACTCCGAGTTCGACCGCAAGGTGGCCGCCAATGTGCCGACGGGTGTGCCGGGCCGCGGCCAGGTGCCCGAGAAGCTGCACTTCATGGCGGCCCTGCCGCGGATCGACTCGTCGTCCGCGCCGGACGACCTGGCGGACGCGACGGCGCGGCTCGTCCGGTCCGTGCAAGGCGGCTGGCAGGGGCCCGCGGCCCCGGCGGTCCGGCTGCTGCCCCGCAGGTTCCCGGCCGACCAGTTGCCGAAGGGCTTCGAGTTCCCGCAGCACGGCATCGCGATCGGCATCGACGAGGAGAACCTGGAGCCGGTCTTCGTCGATCTCGACACCGACCCGTTCTTCCTCGTCTTCGGCGAGAGCGAGTCCGGCAGGACGAACCTGCTGCGGCTGATCGCCCGGCAGATCAGCGAGCGCTACACACCCGCCGAGGCCCGCATCGTCGTCGGCGACTACCGGCGCACCATGCTGGAGGCGGTGCCCGAGTCGCATCTGCTGGAGTACGCGCCCATGGCGTCGGCGATGCAGGTCCACATGGACGCGGTGCGCCAGTTCATGGAGATGCGGGCGCCGAAGCCGGACATCACCCCGCAGGAGCTGCGCGACCGCAGCTGGTGGAGCGGCCCGCAACTGTTCGTCATCGTCGACGACTACGAGCTGGTGGCCACCAACTCCGGCAATCCGCTGGCCCAGTTGGTGGAGCATCTGCCCTTCGCGCGGGACGTGGGCGTCAAGTTCGTCGTCGCGCGCAGCGCGGCCGGGGCCTCGCGGGCCATGTACGAGCCCTTCATGCAGCGCGTGAAGGAGCTGGGCGCCCAGGGCCTGGTCCTTTCGGGCGACCCGAGCGAGGGCGACCTCCTCGGCACCGTCCGGGCACGTCCGATGCCGCCGGGCCGCGGCGTGTTCGTGTCCCGCAGGCGCGGTTCGTCGCTCATGCAGGTGGGCCTGCTCACGCAACGCCACTAGGGTCGTCGCGAAGACCTGGAGCAACAGGCCGGGTCACACACTCCGTTCGGCCGAGCGGAGTGCACGGGGAGAACAACGGGGAGGCGGCTGAGGTGAGTTCGCACGGGGGCGACAGGCCGGACGGAACGCGTCACGCACCGGACACCGGTACGTCGTTCGACAGCCTCGCGGGGGTGAACCCGCAGCTGGCGCTGGACATCCAGCACAACGCCATGAAGAAGTTCAAGCAGCGCGTGGACGAGCTGCTCACGGACCTGGACACGTCCGAGGCCGCGCCCGGCAAGGTCGGCCGGGACCGCCTGACCCGGGCCCAGCTGGGCTCCGCCGACTTCAAGGAGGCGCAGTTCCTCTACGACTCCTACGCGGCCGTCCACGACGAGCTGGAGAACCTCTCGAAGGCCCTCAGCGCCCAGATCGAGGGCATGGGTCTCGCGGTCCACGCCTCACGCGTGGGCTACGCGAATCTCGACGAGGACATCAAGGCGCGGATGCGGGCGGTCAATGCGGAGGCGGAGAGGTATTACGTGGTGGGGCGGGATCCGTACACGGACCGGCGTACCGACGACCCGGCGGCTGCCGCACCGGCCGGCAGCGGTGACGAGGAGGGCCTGTGATGACCGGACGACCCGAGCGGCGGGAGCCGACACCGGCCCGCACCGACTTCGAGTCCATGACGCACGAGCAGCTCGCCGCCTTGCTGGACTCCGCGCACACGGCCGGGGCGTCCCATCTGGCCGCCAGGCTCTCCAAGGCGGCCTCGACGATCTCCAGGATCGGCTCCGATCTCATGGACCACGTGAAGTCCCTGGAGTGGCAAGGAGAAGGGGGCGACGCGTTCCGCGACTGGGGCGGTCAGACGGCGAGTTCCACGCTCCGTCTGGGCCAGTACGCGGAGGTGGCGTCCCGCTGGATGGACACCGTGTCCCAGGCCATCGCCGAGGCCAAGGCCGCCATGCCCGACACCTCGGAGACGGCACGCGCCAAGACGGACCTCGCCGACGCCCACAAGACCATCACGGCACTCCAGCAGCCCGGCGTCCACAACGACCCAGACGCCCAGCAGGCCGCCCGCACCGCCCACACAGACGCCACGGCCGCCCAGCACCGCATCGACGCGGTACGCCACGAGGCCGTCCAGCAGCTGCGGAAACTGGCGCAGACATACGAGTACTCGGCCCAACAGGTGAACGGCGTGCAACCGCCTACGTTTCCGCCGCCGGCGGGGAAGACGGGGGCCGGCAACTGGTGGGTCGGGCAGGGACGTGACGTCAGCCCGGTCAGCGCCCCTTCAAGTGGTGGGCAGAGTACCGGGCACGCGGTCGGCACGACGCGCAGCAGCAGCGTGCCGCACTCCACCACTCCGGCTCCGATTCAGAGTCAAGGATCCTTTCGTACGGCAAGTCACCACACTCCGGTATCGCAGCCCGTCTCGGTGAACATCGACTCCGTCGACGCACTGCCGCGCACGACCACGCCCTCTGCCCCCTCCGCTCCGGCCACGGTGGACCCACCGCACCGGGGAGTGCCACAGCCGAACCCTCTTCCTCGTCCCCCGTCCGTGCCCAGCAGCGGTGGACGTGAGTTCGGTCAGGTCCCTCCAAGGCGCGGCCCTGCCTCTGGTCGTGCTCCGCAGGTGGCCCCGCCGGGAAGGACCGTCCCGGGCACTCCCCGTCTCCCTCGTGAGCCAGGGATCGTCGGCGGTCGCCCGATCGCCAGTCCCGCGCGCTCGTCGAGCAGCGTCCCTCGCGGCACCGTCATCGGCGACGGAAGCACGCAGGGCCGCACCCCCATGGGCCGTGTCATGCCACCAGGCGCCCAGACTGGGCCGGGCAGCCCCGCCGGAACCGGCATGACCGGCGGACGCCGCCTCGGAACCGAGACCGGTGGCGTCGTCGGCGGGCGTACCGGACAACCGAGCCGCGTCGGCGGCCGACCCTTCACCGCCGGTGGCTCGGGACTCGTCCGACCTGCGACCGCTCCGGGCGCGTCCGACAAGGGGTCGAGGGCCGGGTTCACCGGCTCAGCCGGCCGCTCCACCGACTCGCGCAAGGACCGGGAAAAGGGTCAGCGGCCGGATTACCTCACCGAGGACGAAGAGACCTGGACACGCGAGAGCCGCCGAGCACTTCCTCCCGTGGTCGACTGAGCCGCCAGAAACAGCCAGGAAGGCATATGCGTACGAGAGAGAAGCGGGCGTTGCGGTTCCTGCCCGCCACATCGGCCCTTCTCAGCCTGCTGCTGGTGAGTCTGGCGGCCGCCCCGGCCTGCGCCGACTCCATCCGGGCACGCCAGTGGCATCTCGATGCCATGCACGCGGACGAGATGTGGAGGACCAGCACAGGCCGCGGCATCACCGTCGCCGTCGTCGACTCAGGAGTCGACGACTCTGTGGCCGACCTCAGAGGGCAGGTTCTCGACGGCAAGGACTACTCGACTCAACAAGGCGACGAGCACACCGATCTCGCCAATCACGGCACAGGGGTGGCCTCGCTCATCGCCGCCACAGGCGGGCGCGGTCCACTGAACGGCTCGTACGGCCTGGCCCCCGGCGTCAAGATCCTTCCGGTACGCATGCGCTACGCGACTGAGCAGTTCGGTCAAGTGGACGCGGGTGCCGAGTATGCCCGCACGATGTCCGAGGCCATCCACTACGTGGCAGATTCCAAGGCCCAGATCATCAACATCTCCATGGCAGCGAGTAACACCTCGGGAAGGAAGAACGTCAGCACGCCGGAATTGGCAGCCGCTGTCCGGTACGCCATCAGCAAGGGGAAATTGATCTTCGCGGGTGTCGGCAACAGCGGCGATACATCGAATCTTCCTGCCTATCCCGCTTCCACCCCTGGTGTCGTAGGGGTTGGAGCCATCACACAGAAGATCAAGCGAGCCCCATTCTCACAGCACGGCGCGGAAGTCGATGTCACCGCCCCCGGCGCGAACATGCTCCACGCCTGCGTCGGAAAGACCAAGATCTGTGAAAGTGACGGCACCAGCGACGCCACCGCCATCGCCTCGGCGTCCGCCGCCCTGATCTGGGCCAAGCACCCCGACTGGACGAACAACCAGGTGCTGCGGGTCCTCATCAACACGATGAAGGGCAACGAGAAGAGCTGGACCCGTAACGACGACTTCGGCTACGGCATTGTCCGGCCGCGCGCCGCCCTCCAGAACCCCGGTGACCCGGGGCCCCCTGACGAGTACCCGCTCCCCGACCTGGCCGCCGCGGCATCGCACTCCCCTTCCCCGAAGCCGGCCGAGTCACGGAACGCGTCGGGCACCGGCCAGGCTCACGTGTCTCCCCCGGCCGCCCCGGCCGAGCCGGAAGAGAGCGGCAGCACCCCCGTCCGGATCGGTGTCGGCATCGCGGTCGTCGTGCTGCTCGGGGGCGTCGCCACCGTCGCGGTCCTGCGTTCACGCCGCCGTCGGCGGACTCCGGTACCGCCTCCGGCCCCACCCACGTACCACCAGCCGTACGCGCAGCCCCGGCAGTACCCGCCCCACGGTCCACCGCCCGGCCATGCCGCCCCGATGCCGCCCGACGGGGCGCCGCGACCAGGGCACCACCCATGAACGAGCGGGACCGTATCGACCGCCATCCACCGGAGATGAGAGGCACATGTCCTTCGACGACGCATGGTCGGCGGCCCGCTCAGAGGCCGTCGCCAAGAGCTCCACGCAGATCAACGGTGTCGCTCCCGGCGGCGCCGGGGCAGGACCGGACCTCAGGCTGAACAAGCCGGGGAAGAAGGTCGCTGTTCATTCGCTCCAGAACGACATCCGACCGGGAACGACGAAGGCCGGTGTCCACGCTGACGAGTCGTCGTCCGCAGCGGTCAAGGCGTTCGGCGGGTGGGAGACCGGTGCCGGGCTCAAAGACGCGCACGCGGAATGGGAGCGGCAGGTCAAGAGCCTTCAGGCGCGGCTGGAGAAGGACCAGTCGGACCTGGAGGACACGCATCGGGACTTCCAGTACCTCGATCACGGCATCAGGAGCCGGATAGCGGGTCTGGGCACAGGTCCCGACCCGCGGCGAGAAGCCTAGTGCGCAGCTGAACGAAGAAAGTGCGGGGACGGGGAGCGGGCATGCTCAGCTATCAGGACGTAGTCACCATCAACCTCGGCACGCTCACCACAGCGGCCACCGACTGGGATCAGATGGCCGGTGGATTCGAAGAGTTGGAGAGGCTGTATGCGGCGCAGGTGGAGTCCGTCGCCACCGACGGTGAGTGGGTGGGACTCAGCGCCGCGGCCGCGGGGGGACAGTTCGCGTCGACCCGCAAGCAGTTCGCAGACGCGCAGACCGAGGCCCGTGCCATCGCCTCACTCCTGCGCGACGCCCACCAGCAGTTCTCGGAGCTGTGCGGCCAGGTCAAGAACTTGGTCGAAGAAGCCAGGAAGAACGACATGTCCGTCGACAGCAAGGGGGTGGCTGCCTATGACTTCGGCAAGCTGACCCCGATGCGGCACGATCCGGACTACTCCACGTACGTGTCCAAGGCCAAGGCGGCCGAGGCGAGTTACACCAAGGCCATCAAGGACGCCGTGCGGGCCGTCGACGACGCCGACCAGGGGGTCAAGCTGGCGCTCCACAGGGCGGCGGGCGTCAAGAGCTGGTTCGAGCGCGCCATCGGCCGGGCCGGCGGTGCGGAAGACTCCTTCAACGGCTCCGCGGTCGGTGACATCGAGATCTACGAAGCTCGCGAAGCCAAAGCGTACGCGGATCGGATTCTGGACGGCGACAAACTGGACGATGAGGGCCTGAGGGAGTATCAGCGTCTGCTGCGCGACAACTCCGGCGACAAGGTCTTCAGTCAGACCTTCCTCGACTCGCTCGGACCCGACAACACCCTCAAGCTCTCCAACAAGACCGACGATCTGGCCTACTTCGGCGACACCCAGAACAAGAAGGCCTACCTGCAGCTCAATGGTGGTGTCTCCGACGCACTCGCCACAGCTACTCGCGTTCCCGACTTCAAGGATGCCCACGGCAAGCCCCTGCAGTTCGGGACGAAGGCGTACAGCGACGCCTTCGACTCCTGGACGAAGACGGGCGACGCGCAGTTCTACAACAGATGGCGCCAGGAACTGCGTGAGCGCGGCGACGACGCATACGATCTCCAGGCGGCGCACGACAAGATCGATGTAGGCCGTGGCCACGGCCAGCAGATCCGCGGCTATCAGAGTCTGGCCACCCTGATGCAGCAGGGGCACGGCTACTCGCCCCAGTTCGTCGCGGACGTCACCGATGACATGATCGCCATGGAGAAGAAGGACCCCGACATCTGGGACCTGCACGGAGACTTCAGCAAGAAGGGTGGCGACGGCTGGTTCGCCAACGATCCCGTCGACGGCGCGCTCGACGTGATGTCACGCGATCCCGCAGGAGCCGCGGGTTACCTGGACCCGGATTCCGCCGCGGGCAAGGATCGTTTCGACTACCTCCTCGGAAACGGCCATGGCAGCCGCGACTGGAATGTGGTCGACACCACGAACTTCGACAATCCAAAGGTCGAGACGGCCGGTCCTGATACAGCGGACACCGACACCCGCAAGGGATTGGGCAACGCGCTGGCGGCGGCTGCCACCGGCGTCGATCCCTCCTCTCCGGCCGGTGCACAGGGACCGACACAGCACACGGCGGCCAACGACCGGATCTTCGTCCACGCCCTGGACGTCCTGTCCGCCCAGGGCGATGACATGCCGCCGTCATTGCGCGACGACATGGCGAAGGTCCTGACCAATCACGGTCATGAGGTGTACGTCGCGATGAGCGATCCCAGCGGAAAGCGCGATCCGGATCACGGGCCCCGCCTCGACAACAGCCAGATCATGGAAATCACGAAGCAGGTGTCTCGCAGCCAAGGCTCCTACGGTCTGCTCCATGAAGGAATGAACCACGCCATCATGGATGACATCCACAACAGTTCACGCGAACCGGAAGACACGCTCAATTCGGCCGGCTACGCGGTCGGCTTCATGGAGGAAGCCCGGTACAACGCCCTCAAGGGCGACCAGCACGACTACACCTGGGACAAGGCGTGGAGCTATCACGGCTCCGGCGCTCTGCTCAACTTCATTCCGATCTACGGCGATCTCGCACAGCGCGGTGCCGACGTGGTCACCAGTGCATGGATCATGGACGAGCAGCAGGACCAGGCGGCGAAACTGACGAGCGACAATCAAGCGACGTACGAACTCCGCCGTCACCAGCTCAACGCCATCGCCGAACAGTGGTACGCGACCAACTCGGGCTGGGCCCATGATCACACCGGGTACTCACAGGACGACGGGATCTACAAGCAGATCGCTGCGGCCGCCAATCAGGGAAACAAGATGGCAGACGGTATTGCGGGAGACCAGTAGTGAAGAAATTGCATCCTACAGCAGCGGCCGTCGTGTGCGCGGGGCTGCTGGGAGCAGCAGCGGGCTGCAGCGACACCAAGCTTGCCGTACCGGATGATTTCTGCCAGACCTCGGTGGATCATTCTGCCCTGTCTCCGCTTCTGCCGGGAAGCGGAGAGGTCAAGCAGACGCACGAGGATTTCGAATCCCCCCGAGCGGGATCCGCTTGCACCCTCAAGGTGGACGGCCATCTCGTGCTGTCCGTCAATGCTCTGCGCTCGGACGGGAAACCCGGACCGAGGGACTGGAAGAAAGTGGCGGACACGTACAGGTACGCCGCCGAGCGGGATGTTTCTTTCCCTGGAACGGCGGTCATCGGCAGCGACCGTGCCGTGATCGAGGCGCTCTGCACCAAACGCTCCGCTTACATGTCGTTCGCAGTGTATCTGTATGGCGACCGTGTCGAGAATACAACCACCGGCTACAAGAAGCTCCAGCGGTTCCTCGATGATTTCGTACCCCAGGTGACCAAGCGATTCGAATGCACAAAGTGAGCCGGGAGAACGGGATACGGAAAGGGAGGCAACGCCCGGCGTTGCCTCCCTGTTGAGGAGCGGAAGGGCTGCTCAGCCGCCCATCAGCATCCGGAAGCGGGCCGCGTTGCCCTTGTCGGTGTCCTGGTAGCCGATGACCGACTCGTCCAGGAGCATGGCGACGCGGCCGAGCTTCTCGGTCATCGCGGCCATCTCCTGGCTGTTGCTCTGCTGGATCGCCTCGAAGGCCGTCTTGGCCTCGCCCTGCCACTCCGCGGACCGCTGCCTGACGGCACGCATCAGCGCCTCAAGGTGCTCGTTGAGGTTCTTGACCGTGGTGCGCACATCGGCGGCGGCCTGGGTGACGGTGTCGTAGTTGACCGCTGTCCGGTCGAAGCTGCTCGACATGTTCAACGTTTCGTCCTTTCCAGCGGTGTTAGCGGTAGTTGACGCCGACCTGGCCGAGGATCCTGCTCTGGACCTCTCCGGAGTTGTCGACCTTCCGGATCTGGGCGATCCGCTCCTGCTCGTGCGCGTCGAACTTGCCGGCGCTCATACGGACGATCTCCTCAAGGTCGGAGAGGTTGTCCTGGATCTTCCTCAGGTTCTGGTTGATCCCTCGCTGGAGCGAGTCGAACTCCTTGCCCGCCGCACCCTGCCAGCCCGCCTGGACCATGTCGACGACCTGGTTCAGCGAACCGATGCGCTTGCTCAGCTCGATGTTGAACTCATCGATGTGACGCGCCAGTTGCGTGACATCGTCATGGCTGTAGTCGAGCTGCTGCTTCTCCATCGCCTCTTGCCCTCCTCTTGTCCTGAATGTGGCGACAGCCACCGGGCGGGAGCTGCAGATGGGCATCTGAGGCTTCCGCCCGTGGGCAAGAGGTGTCAGCTCCTCCCGCGTGCGCGACGCAGGACGCTCACACCGCGCCGCCCCCGTGACGTACCACTCGCGTGGTACCGGACGTCACTCTAATCACTCCACGAGACGCTTCCAACTGCAAAGCGTGAGCAGTGAAGTTGGCGCGACGGCCAAACGGGCCCCACGTCAGTGTCCCAGCCCCGCGCCTCCCACTCCGACGACGGCGGGGACCGGATCCGCGGGGTGCGCGTGCTCGGCGACCAGTCGACGCTTCGCGAAGAAGACCCTGCCTTGTTCGACGAGAATGTCCGACCGGCCCGGGTCGCTGAGTTCCTCCTCCGCTCGGTCGGGAAGGTGGAAGAAGAGAAAGGGCTTCGCCGTGTCGGTGCGCGGATTCCAGCTCAGCACGGCCGCGGGCTCGACCCCGGTGAGGCTCCGCCGGTAGAGGAGCAGCTCGTCCCCGCTCGTCCGCAGCGGGATGACGGGCTGCGCCGTGTGGCCCTCGAACTTTCCGGCGGTTCTGCCTGTCCTCACATCGAACGCGACGATCCAATTGGACACCTTCTCGGTGGCGTTCGCGTCGAACGCGGTGGCGAGGAAGATCCGGTCCCGTCCCACAGCCATGCCGTCGCACACCTCCGTGGTGCCGAAGTACGTGCTGCCCGCGTAATTACGGCCGCACCCAGGGGCGTAGAGGCCGCTGTCCAGCGGGACGGTGGCCTGGTAGGCGCCCCGGCCGTCGAGGGTGATGAGATGCGTCACCGTCGCGTCTCCGGCGGCCACCGCGAGCACCGGCGGGTCGGCCGAGGGCAGGTACACCGTCCTGACACCGTGGGTCACCTTGTAGGTCCAGGTGCTCCTGCCCGTGCGCGGCTCGATCCCTCGCACCTCGTAGGCGGGATCGCCCGAGTCTCCGCAGGCTACGAGCGCCAGCAGGGCGCGCCCGCCCGCGAAGCCTCGTTCACGGCACTCGGCGCTGTCCTCGTGCGCCCAGAGGCGGCTGCCGTCCCGCATGGCGTAGGCGACCGAACCGCGCCCCCAGGCAGCGGCGACGACTCCCTTGGTCAAGGTGAGGTTCGTATTAGAGATGTCGGCCGCCCCCTCGGCGGGAAGCGGCTGTTGCCAGAGCTTCTCGCCGGTGTCCACATCGAAGACGACGATCTCGTCGCACCGGGTCCCGTCGGCGGGGCCGACGTGCTTCCCGCCCTTCTGGACGGCTACCGCGGTGCGGCCGTCCTGTGTGATGCGCGCGGTCGTGGCGCAGATGTCGCCGTCCAGTGCCAGCGTCCATGCCTCCTGGTCCGAGTCGGGCAGCAGCCGGTAGCCCACGATCCTGTCGGCGACTGCCTTGGCCAGGATCTTGCCGGTGGCCCATGTGCCGGGAGCCAGGCGCGGGTTGCTTTCCGTGGTCCCGGCAAGGCCCTTCTCGCTGTGCGCGACCAGCAGCTGACCGTCCGGTGTGTCCGGTGTTCTCTCCACCGTCTGCCTGATGTCGTCCGCCGAGAGCGCCGGCGTCCCACGGTGCTCGCCGGCCGCCGTGTCGTCGGATCCGGTCGAGAACACCCACATGCCCGCGCCGCACAGTGCCAGGAGCAAGACGGCTGCGGCGGCGACAGCACCCGCCCTGCGGCGCCTGGCCCGGCGCTCCGCGCCCAGCGCAGAGGCGGTGTAGGCGGACGGCGGAGGCCCGAAGCTCATGAGATGCGGTCCTTTCGGCGTTCGTCGGGTCGGGTGCTGACCGGTGGTGGATGCCGGTCCCGCTTCAGGACGGCGCGTTCCCGCCGCGGCGGCGGCGCAGGTCGCGGAGGACGATCGCGGTGCCGGTGATGGCGGCGACCAGGATCGCCGCTGTGCCGAGGGTGTAGGTGGCGTAGCGGCGGTCGCGTTCGTGCGGGGTCTCGGCGAGGGAGAAGGGGGGTACGTCGGGCAGGGGGGCCCTGGCGGGGCCCGGGTCGGGGGTGGGGGCCGAGGGCGGGTGGGCGAGGTCGGACTCCTGGACGGCGCGGACGGGGTCGACGATGCCCCAGCCGACGAAGTCGTCGTGGCCGTTGACGGAGCGTTCGGCGGTCTGCTCGATCTGGGTGACGATCTGGGCGCTCGTCCAGTGGGGGTGCTTCTCCTTGAGGAGGACGGCCACTCCCGCGACGAAGGGGGCGGAGAAGCTGGTGCCGTTGTCGGTGCACTGGCCGCCGCCGGGCACGGTGGAGACGATGTCGACCCCGGGGGCCGCGACGCCCACGAAGGAGCCGGACTGCGAGAACGAGGCCCGTTCGTTGTTGCGGTCGGAGGAGGCCACCGCGAGGACGCCGTCGAAGGCGGCGGGGTAGGTGTTCCTGGCGGTGCCGTCCAGGCCGTCGTTGCCCGCGGAGGCGACCACGACGACACCGTGGCCGATGGCCTCGCGCACGGCGCGGGCGAGGGCGGAGGTGGCGGACAGGGGCTTGGTGGTGTCCTGGGAGATGTTGATGACCTGGGCGCCGCGGTCGACGGCGTAGGTGATCGCCGCGGCCATGGTGTCCGAGTCGCCGCTGTTCTCGGCGTCGTTCTGGCGGACGGGGATGACGGTGGCGTTGGGGGCCAGGCCGACGAAGCCGGTGCCCTTGCGGGGGCGGGCCGCGATGATGCCGGCCACCTTCGTGCCGTGGCCGACCTGGTCGTCCGTGGGGTCGCCGCCCTTGCCCTTCGTCAGGAAGTCGCGCCCCGCCTTCTTGTCGACGGCGGGGGCGAGCTGGGGGTTCTTGGTGTCCACACCGGTGTCGATGACCGCCACCCGCACCCCCTTGCCCTTGTCGGTGCCCTGCCACAGCTCGTCGAGCAGCACCCGCTGGAGCGACCAGGGGGTGCCCGCGACCTGCTCGGCGGGGAAGGTGCACGCGCCGCTGCCGTCCAGGCGGAGGGCGGACGCGGGGGGCGCGGGGACCAAGGGGGGCGCGGGCGCCATGGGGGCCGCGGCGCCGGAGCCGGTCAGCAGGACGGCCGCGGTCAGCGGGATCGCCTTCGTCGGCAGCACGTGCTCGGCACACTCCTCGTTCTTCTGCGGGATGTGTTCTTCTCTGGGATTCGTTCTTCTGCGGGGTTTGTGCTTCTGTGGAATTCGTTCTTCTGCGGGATTCGTCTGCGGGCTCTCCGCGATCCACGGGCTCCACCTGCGTCCCGGGAGCCTTCCACGGGCTCTTCGGGGCAGCGCGGGTCACGAACCCTGGGGGCGGCGGGCGCTGTTGGTGTCCAGGCGGGGGCCCTTCGCCAGGAACTCCGACCAGACGGCCGGCACCTTGGCGGGCCGTACGTTCTGGTAGCCGAGTTTGACCTGGGCCTCGCTGGGCTCGGGGGCGCCGTCCCGGGACTTGCCGCCGTCGGCGCCGATGCCCGACTTGCGGCTGTCGCTGTCGCCGTTGGCCTGGACGGCGTACCGCAGGCCGGTGTCGGTGACCAGGAAGAGGGCTCCGGCGCCCGTCTCGGTGCCCTGGAGCTGGGTGTACAGCAGGCCGGTGCCCGGGGTGACGTAGGTGCCGGTGCCGTCGGCGGTGATCTCGGCCGGGTAGTCGGCGCCCGCCCAGGTGCTGAGCGATGTCGTGTTGTCGCCGCCGACGCCGCGCAGCACGCTGCACACGGTGTCGCGGCCCGACGCGGTGGAGACGTCGTTGACCTGCCGGGCGCGCCGCAGCGGCCAGTGGGCGGCCTGTCCGGCGAAGGTCCCGGGGTCGGCGGTGAAGTCCTGGAGGCCGACCGTACGCGCCGCGCCGTCCATGTCCAGCGGGGCCGTCTGCGGGGAGGAGACGAGCAGCCAGGCGGTGAACTCGCTGACGGGCTGCGCCTTTCCGGGCAGTACGACGTAGTACCGGGTGCCCTCGCCGGTCTCCGTCCTGAGGACGGTGCCGACCTTGTTCTCCCGTTCCGACAGCTGGCCGGGCACATGGGCGGGCGAGCCGACGCCGTCGGGCAGCCGGGGGAAACCGAGGGGGTCGCCCGGGTGGAGCGTGGCCAGCCACTCCTTGGTGACGAGCTGCGGCTTGCGGGAGCCGACGAGCGCCGTCGTGAGCGCGTCGGACTCGCTCCCGGTGATCGCGTACGAGGTGCCCTGGGCGTCGACGAGGTAGCGCTCGCCGGTGCGGGTCCTGACGTAGAGCACGTCCCCGGCGGTGAGGCGGTGGGAGTCGTCCGTCCTCTTCTCGTCGCGCGGGGCCAGGACGAACGCCGCCTGCTGGGTCGTCTCGCCCTTGCCGCCGGGCTGTTCGCACACGGCCCAGCGCTTGGCCCGGCCGGCGTCGTCGGCCGCGGGCAGCCGGTCGGGCGCGTAGGGGATGCCGAGGATCGGGCCGCGCGGCGGCTCGCCGGAGTCCAGGATCTTGTCGCCGACCTGGATGACCTGGTAGTCGGCGTCGTTCATGAGCAGGCGCGCGGAGGCGAGGTTCAGCACCGGGTGGAGCCGGGTGGTGCCGCCGGTCCTGAGGACGACGTACCGGGTCGTAGACTGCTTGCCGACGATGACGCGGGTGCCGGGCTTGTCCCAGCCGGCCGGTGCGGTGGGCTGGAACATGCCCCAGGCGCCGAAGACCGCCATGGCCAGCGCGCCCGCGACCAGGCCCGGCACGACGGCGCGCAGCGGCTTGGGCGCGCCTTCCTCGGACCCGGACGGCGACGGCTGGAGGAAGGCCGCGAGAGTGCGCCTCTTCGCGAAGGTGTAGGCGTTGAGTTCGTCCCGCCGTGATGCCATCTCTGCCTGTGTCTCCCCGTTGTCCCCACCCGCGGGCACCCGTCCCGCGTCCGCGGCCACCCGTCCCGCCCGGCGATGTCAGACCGGCCCCCTACTATGCATGGTGTCTGAGCGAACTGGAGGAGCGGGTAGGGTACCGGGGCCTCGCGACGGCCCAAGTGCACCGTCGCGAGCGGCGAGTTGTGAGCACGACGGGGAGAAGCGGTGAGGGCATCCGGTACGCGGTCGCGACCGCTGGGCCGAGCAGGGGCCGACGGCGCCGGGACGACCGGTGCCGGGGCCGCCGGTGCCGGGCCCGGGGCGCCTCCCGCGGCGCGGGACGCGGGCGCGGCGCAGCCGCGCGTCCGGCAGGGGCCGGGCGGCGCGTTCCGGCTGCGACGGCTGGTGCTGCTGGAGCTGGCCGCGGCGGCCCTGGTGGTCGGCTGGGCGGTCGGACCGATGGCGCTGGCCGCCGCCGTGGTGGTCGCGGCGCTGCTGGTGGTGTCGGCCGTGGCACGCCGAAGAGGCCGCTCGCTGCCCGAATGGGCCGCCACCGCACGCGCGTTGAAGGTACGGCAGCGGCGCGCCGCGGGCACACCGGTCCCCGCGGGCACGGAACCGGCGCTGGTCCCGGCCGTGGAGTGCGAGCCGAACCTGCGGACGTACGCGCACGGGGCGCGGGACCGGCGCCTGGTCGGCATCGTCGGGGACGGCACGTTCGTGACGGCGCTGCTCCAGGTGGAGGCCGACGCGACGGCGCTGCGCGCCGAGCGGACCCGGCGGCCGCTGCCGCTGGCGCTGGTGCGCGACGCCCTCGAAGTGGACGGCATCCGGCTGGAGTCGGCGCAGATCGTGCAGCACACCCAGCCCGCGCCCGCGCTCCATCTGCCGCAGCAGTCCGTGGCGGTGGCCAACTACCAGCCGCTCCAGGCGCTGACGGGAGCCCCCGCGGTGCGCATCACCTGGATCGCGCTGAAGCTGGACCCGGAGCTGTGCCCCGAGGCCGTCGCCGCGCGCGGCGGGGGGCTGGCCGGAGCGCGCAAGTGCGTCGTGCGCGCCGCGGACCACCTGGCGAGCCGGCTGACCGGGGCGGGTTTCCGGGCGACCGTCCTCGACGAGGAGGAGCTGATCGCCGCGCTCGCCACCTCGGCCTGCGCCAATCCGCTGGTGACGGCCGAGGCGGGCCGGACCGGGACACGTGAGCGGCGGACGCAGGAATCCGCCCGCAGCTGGCGGTGCGACAACCGCAGACATACGACGTACTGGATCCGGCGCTGGCCGCCGCTCGGTGGTGACGGCGGCGCGTCGCTGCCGCAGTTGCTCGCCGGGATCACCGCGATACCCGCCCTCGCCACCACCTTCAGCCTGGCCCTCGCGCCCGGCGAGCGGGGCGACGTGGCGCTGTGTGGGCATCTGCGGGTGACCGGACGCAGCGACGACGAACTGGTGGCGGCCCGACAGGCGTTGGAGACCGCCGCGCGGCAGGCGGGCGCGGGTCTGAGCAGACTGGACCGGGAGCAGTTGCCGGGCATGCTGGCCACGCTGCCGCTGGGAGGTGCGCGGTGACGTTCCCCCCTTCGGCACCCATGACCGTCCCGCCAGGCCCGGCTGTCCCGCCCGGCGCGACGGTTCCACACGGCGCGACGGTTCCGCACAGCACAGCTGCTCCGCACGGCGCGTCCGCTCTGCCCGGCCCGGCGGCTCCGCGCGGCACCACGGCTGCGCCGGGTCCTGACACCGGGGTGGTCGCGGACGGCGCCGTGCCGTCCGCCGTCCGCCGGGCCGGTGAGCGGCTGCGGCACGGCCTCGGCCTGATCGGGCCCCGGCACGGGCGGCATGTCCTGTCCGCCGGGCAGCTCGACGCTCTCGCCCTGCCCATCGGGGACGACGGCGTGGTCGCCGGTGTGGACACCGAGGGGCACCCGGCGGTGCTCGGCATCAACCGGCCCACGCCCTACGACGTCGTGCTCATCGGCGGCCTGTGGACGGCGCAGGTGCTCGCGCTGCGCACCGCGGCCACCGGGGCGCGGGTCGCCGTGGAGACCGGCCGGCCGCAGTCCTGGATGCAGATGGTGCACGCCATGGGCGGCGGGCAGAACGGGCTGTCCGTGTACGAGGTGGGGCGGGTCCCGCCCCAGGGCACGTCGGCGGGCACTCCGGTGCTCGTGGTCCGGGACTGCGGGATGCGGCCGCCGCGCGGGCGGGTGGGCTCGGGTCCCTGGCAGTCGGTGCTGACGCTGCTGCCCTATCTCAGTCCGGTGGCCCCGCGGCTGCTGCGGCAGGCACGGCTCGCGGGGGTCCAGCGGGTCTCGCCGGACGAGGCGGCGGAGCTGGGGCGCGTCATGGGGCTGTCCCGGGCGGAGCGGGAGTCGCTGCCCGCCCTGCCCGACGGCGTCACCCTCTGGTGCGGCGACCGCGACCGGCAGTACGTGATGACCCAGCCCACCGACGCCGAGACCGGATTGTTGGGTACGCCTCGCAGGATGGACTGAACTGTCCTTCTGTGGCCGTTTTGTTCAGCGGGTGCACCGTGCGGTCGGGGCCGACTCCGGTCTCCCGCGAGCGTGGTGTGACCTGGTGCGCGCGTGCCCGGGGGCGGCCGGGCCTGACGGGACCCGGCTCACGGTGATTAGGCTGGTACCGGACGCGATGCCACAACCCGTGGAGCAGGCGTCGACGGCCCAGGGGGAGCCGGCGCGATCGGACTGCCTCGAACCACTACGGACGACTCGGAACCACACGACATGGTCGCCCCGGCAGCATGAGCGTGCCCGACCACACCAGGAGGAACTGTGAGCAGCGATCGGGACGGGATCCGCGGGGGCTGGGCCACACCCGGCGATGACCAGCCCGACGCGGAGTCGGCCATCGAGACGACCGGCGAGTTCACCATCGACTACGCACCGCCCGCCTGGTACACGCAGAACGCGTACGGGACCCCGGGGGAACAGCAGGCTCCACCGCCGCAGGAGGCGCAGCAGCCGCAGGGGGCCTCCGAGGGAGGTGCCGGTGGCGGCGCGGGCGGCTCCGCGGGCCCCGGGACCGGGGCCTTCGGCGGAGCGGCCGGTGATCCTCGCGAGACCGGTGGGGCGGCCGGGGCCCCCGGGGCGGCCGGGAGTTCTGGTGGTGTGTCGTTCCCGCCTCCTCCGCCGCCACCCGCGCCCGGTGCGGGTACGCCGGTTGGGGGTGCGCCCGGCGCATTCGGTGTTCCCGGTACACCCGGTGCTCCTGCCGCGTCCGGTGCGCCCTTCGCTCCGGCCGGGCCCCAGCCCGGTGCGCCGTTCGCTCCTCCTCCGCCGCCCCCGCCTCCGTCTCCGTCCGCTTCTCCGGCTCCGCCTCCGCCTTTGTCGCCGTCGCCCTCGCCGTCTCCGTACGCAGCCGATGCGCCTTTCCCGGCTCCGTTCACGGCTCCGCCGCCGGTGGGCGAGCCGGTGGTCGTACCCGGGCTGCCGGCGGACGGCGGGTTCGCGCCGCGCCATGAGCCCGCGCAGCAGGAACCGCGGGAAGCGGGGGCGGGTTCCGGCGGTGGTGACCTCGAAAGCGGTGCCACCATGCGGTTCTCCGCCATCTCCGTGAAGCCGGACATCGAGGAGCAGGACGCCTCGCCGAACGAGGGTGCGGCCGAGGACGGTCACGCTCCTGAGGGCGAGCCCGCGCCTGTCTCCGCTGACGCCTCCCCCGGAACTCCGGAAGACGTCCCTGGCGGGGCCTCCGGGACGGCCGACCCGGAGGACGCCGCGTCGGCGGAACCCGACGCCGTCGGCGAGACGGGCCTGTCCGACAACGTCGGCACCGACGACGCAGATGACACCGATGCCGCCGATGCCGCCGACCAGGCGGAGGACAGCGAAGCGAGCGACCCGCGCGCCGACACACCCGACGCGCCCGGCACACCCGACGTGCCCAACGCACCCGACGCACCGCGCATCCCGGAGGGCTCCGCCTCCCCCGCGCCCGACGACCGGCCCGACGCCGATGCCGCACCCGCCGCGGCGCCCCCCGCCGCACCCGCACCGGCGCCCCAGGACGCGATGCCGCCCGCGGCGCCGCCCGCCGGGCCCACCGCTCCGGGTGCTCCGGGTGCGCCGAGTGCGCCGGGAGCCTGGCCGCCTCCGCCCGTGCCGCAGGGACCCGTACCGCCGCTGCCGCCGTCGTACCAGCCGGCCGCCCCCGCACCGGCGGCCCAGTGGCCCGCGCAGCCCCAGCCCCAGCCGCAGCCCCAACCCCAGCCCCAACCGCCGTTCCCGGCGCAGCCGCAGCAGCCCGGACAGTCCGCGCCGACCGCCGCGCCGCAGCAGGGATACGGCTTCCCGCCGAACGTCCCGCAGCCGCAGGTCCCCGGCCAGGCTCCGCCGCCGCCCGCGCCCCCCGCCCCGGCCGGCTACGGCTTCCCGCACTCCCCCGCCGCCGAGGCCGCGGGCGCTCCCGGCGGCCCCGTACCGCCGTCCCAGCCCCAGGCCCAGGCCCACCCCCAGCCGAACGGCTACGGCTTCCCGCCCGCCCAGCCGGGCGCCCCCCTGCCGCCCGCCGCACCGGCCCAGCCCGGCGGCTACGGCTTCCCCCAGCAGCCCGCACAGCCCCAGCCCCAGCCGAGCCAGCCTCAGGCACCGGCCCAGCCCCAGCCCGACAGTGCGCAGCAGCCGGGTGGTGCCCAGGCGGACGGATTCGCGCTCCAGCAGCCGCAGCCCCCGGTCGACCCGCGCACCGGCGCCGCCTGGCCGCAGCCCATACAGCACGACCAGCGGCAGCCCACCAACCCCGGTGTCGCGCCGCTCGGTTACACGGCGGCCGTGGAGCTGTCGTCCGACCGGCTGCTCAACAACAAGCGGCAGAAGGCGCGCAGCGGACGGCCGACGGCGGCCGGCGGCAGGTTCCGGCTCGGCGCGAAGAAGGAGGAGGCCGAGCGGCAGCGGAAGCTGGAGCTGATCCGTACGCCGGTGCTCTCCTGCTACCGGATCGCGGTCATCAGCCTCAAGGGCGGCGTCGGCAAGACGACGACCACCACCGCCCTGGGCTCCACGCTCGCGACGGAACGCCAGGACAAGATCCTCGCCATCGACGCCAACCCGGACGCGGGCACCCTCGGCCGCCGGGTGCGGCGGGAGACCGGGGCCACCATCCGCGACCTGGTCCAGGCGATCCCGTACCTCAACTCGTACATGGACATCCGGCGGTTCACCTCGCAGGCACCCTCCGGTCTGGAGATCATCGCCAACGACGTCGACCCGGCGGTGTCCACGACGTTCAACGACGAGGACTACCGGCGCGCGATCGACGTGCTGGGCAACCAGTATCCGGTCATCCTGACGGACTCCGGCACGGGTCTGCTCTACAGCGCCATGCGCGGGGTGCTGGACCTCGCCGACCAGCTCATCATCATCTCCACCCCGTCCGTCGACGGCGCCAGCAGCGCCAGTACGACGCTGGACTGGCTGTCGGCGCACGGGTACGCGGATCTGGTGGCGCGCTCGCTCACCGTGATCTCGGGTGTCCGCGAGACCGGGAAGATGATCAAGGTGGAGGACATCGTCTCCCACTTCGAGACGCGCTGCCGCGGGGTCGTCGTGGTGCCGTTCGACGAGCATCTGGCGGCCGGTGCCGAGGTCGACCTCGACATGATGCGGCCGAAGGTGCGGGAGGCGTACTTCAACCTCGCGGCCATGGTCGCCGAGGACTTCGTCCGGCACCAGCAGGCGCACGGGCTCTGGACCTCGGACGGCAACCCGCCCCCCGTGGCGGCCCCGCCGATGCCGGGCCAGCCCATGCCGAACCAGCCGTACCCCGGACAGCCGATGCCCGGACAGCCCATGCCCGGACAGCAGGCACCTGGTCAGCCCGCGTACGGCCAGCCGCCCTTCCCGGGCCAGCCGTACGCCGGTCAACCGGGCCAGCCCTACCCCGCACAGCCCGGACACCCGGGCACCCCCCCGGCCCCGTACCCCCCACAGCCGCAGCCGCAGCAGCAGCCGCCCCAGCACCCCGGACAGCAGTACGGCCAGCCCGCTCAGCCCGGCCCCTTCTCCGCACCGCAGCCGCCCCCGCACCCCGGGCACCCCTACCCGCCCCAACAACCCCAGCAGCCCCAACAGCCCCAGCCCGGAGATCCCCAGCCGGGGCACCCCGGAGGTGGCCAGAATCCGCCGCCCCCCGCGCCGCAGCAGTAGGCGGACCCGTAGCGGTGTGACCGCCCGAACCTCCTGAAGACCCGCTCCGCCCACCGGCGGAGCGGGTCTTCGCACGTTCGCAGGCAGAACCGGCGGGAATCGGCCGCCACCCTGTCACCAGCAAGGCGTCAATGGTCTCCACCAATGTGGGTGAACGTGCGGTCGACTTGTTGTTTCCGCAGGCCACATGGGGTTTGACATACCGTTGACGCGCGCAGACTGCCGCTGATAGACACACTTTTCATTCCGCCGGCCTCATCCGATCACTCTCGATCAAGCCCGATCAAGCGCGCTCCAGCGCCCGCACAGCTCGTTCCAGCCTGTTCACATCTGTTCAAGCCCGCCTCGCGCGGGGCGCGCGCCGCGTCCCGCGCGTGCGACGACGCGAGGTCACCGAGCCATGAGCACACACGATCAGCACGGCAGCGGACGTCACGGCGCCCGCCCGACGAGAACACGGCTGCTGGCCACCGCGGGCGCCGCCGCGCTCCTCCTCGCGTCCGGGCTCGCCGCGCCCGCCGCCGTCTCGGCCGCACAGCAGAGCGGTACCGCGGCATCCGCGCAGACTGGTACCGCGGCATCCGCGCAGACCGGGGACGCGGCGCGGGCCGCGGGGGGCTCGGACGACAAGCAAGGCGGCAAGGTCCTCACCGTCGCCGTGGCGCAGAGCGTCGACTCGCTCAGCCCGTTCCTCGCCGTCCGGCTGCTCAGTACGAGCATCCACCGGCTGATGTACGAGTACCTGACGAACTATGACCCGAAGGACAACCACGTCATCCCCGGCCTCGCCACCAAGTGGCAGTCCTCGCCGGACAAGCTGACCTGGACGTACACGATCCGTACCGACTCCAAGTGGTCGGACGGGCAGCAGGCCACCGCCGAGGACGCGGCGTGGACGTTCAACAAGATGATGACCGACGACGGCGCCGCCACCGCCAACGGCAGCTTCGTCACCAACTTCGCGAAGGTCACCGCGCCCAGCCCCACCCAGCTGGTGATCCGGCTGAAGAAGCCGCAGGCCACGATGACCGCGCTCGATGTGCCGATCGTGCCCAAGCACGTCTGGGAGAAGGTCGGCGACCTCTCGAAGTTCAACAACGACAAGACCTTCCCGATCGTCGGCAACGGGCCGTTCGTGCTCACGGACTACAAGCCGGACAGCTATGTGCGGCTGAAGGCCAACAAGGACTTCTGGCGCAGCGCACCCAAGTTCGACGAGCTGGTGTTCCGGTACTACAAGGACCAGGACGCCGCCGTCGCCGCGCTGCGCAAGGGCGAGGTGTCGTTCGTCGCCGGTTCGCCCTCGCTGACGCCCGCTCAGGCCGCCTCGCTCAAGGGTGACAAGGACATCCACGTCAACGACGCCCCCGGCCGCCGCTTCTACGCCCTCGCCACCAACCCGGGCGCGCAGGCGAAGGACGGCACGAAGATCGGTGACGGCGATCCGTCCCTGCTGGACGAGCGGGTGCGGCACGCGCTGTTCATGGCGGTGGACCGCAAGGCCATCGTCGACAAGGTCTTCCAGGGCCACGCGGTCGAGGGCCAGGGGTACATCCCGCCGCGCTTCTCGCAGTACTTCTACAAGCCGACCGCCGCGCAGGAACTGGCGTACGACCCGGCGAAGGCCGGACAGCTCCTCGACCAGGCGGGCTACAAGAAGAACGCGGACGGCAAGCGCGTCGGCAAGGACGGCAGGCCGCTGAACTACCGCGTGCTGTGCCACGCCACCGACCCCAACGACAAGGCGGTCGGCAAGTACCTCCAGGAGTGGTGGGGCAAGCTCGGCATCGGGGTCACCCTGAACTGCCTGGACAACGTGACCGACCCGTGGCTGGCCGGGAAGTTCGACCTCGCCTTCGACGGCTGGTCCGTCAACCCCGACCCGGACTTCGTGATGTCCATCCACACCTGCGCGGCCCGCCCGCAGACCCCGAAGGACACCGGCGCCACCGACGACTTCATCTGCGACAAGACCTACGACGAGCTGTACGCGCGCCAGCTCGCCGAGTACGACCCCGCCAAACGGGCGGACCTGGTCCGGCAGATGGAGTCGCGGCTGTACGACCTGGGATACATGAACGTCATGGCCTATCCGAACGCCGTCGAGGCCTACCGCACGGACCAGATCAAGTCGATCACCACCATGCCGTCGGCGGCGGGCAACATCTACGGGCAGGACGGCTACTGGAGCTGGTGGTCGGCCATCCCGGCGGACTCCGACGGCTCCTCGGACGGCTCGTCGTCGACCGGGGTCGTGATCGGCATCGTCGTGGGTGTCGTCGTCATCGCCGGTCTGGCGGTGCTCTTCGCGGTGCGCCGCCGGGCGACGGCGGAGGACCGCGAATAGACCGGGAACCGACCGTTGTGCCGACCGCGGACCCACCGCGAACAGACCGTTGTGCCGACCGCGGACCCACCACGAACAGACCGTTGTGCCGACCGGGAACAGCGCGAGCGGACCGGGAGCAGAGCGTGCGGCCGGAAGCAGACCGTGCGGCCGTGAACAGGACGACGACCGCGACCACGTGTACAGGTGCAGGTGCTCATGACCACTGAAGCGACATCCTCACCGGCCGGGGGCGCCGCCGTCCCCGGCCGGGCGGGGCCCGCGCCGGCGGACGGGGGGCGGACGTCCGGGCCGGTGCGGAGGCTCACCGGCGGCGGCTATCCGCGGTATGTGGCGGGCAAGCTGGCCGGGGCCGCCGTGTCCCTGCTCGCCGTCCTCGTCACCAGTTTCTTCCTCTTCCGGCTGATCCCGGGCGACCCGGTGAAGTTCATGACCGGGGGCCGCCCGGTCTCGGCCGAGCAGATCGCCGTCTACCGGCGCGAGTTCGGGCTCGACCTGCCGCTGTGGCAGCAGTTCACGCACTACTGCGGCAAGGCGCTGACCGGGGACCTCGGGACGTCGTACCAGTTCCGGGCGCCCGTCGTGGACAAGATCACCGAGGCGCTGCCGAACACCCTGCTGCTCACCGGCACGGCGTTCGTGCTCTACACCGCGCTGGGCGTCTTCCTCGGCACCCGCTCGGCGTGGCGGCACGGCAAGCTGGGCGACCGGCTCAACACCGGGCTCGCGCTGACCCTCTACTCCATCCCGTCCTTCTGGCTGGGCCTGCTGCTCATCATCGTCCTGTCGGTCGGCGTGGGCCCGGTGCCGGGACTGTTCCCGACCGGCGGCATGGAGTCGGGCGGCAAGGAGGGCTTCGCCTACGCCGTCGACGTCGCCCACCACCTCGTCCTGCCGGTGGTGACGCTGGTCGCCGTCGAGTACGGACAGACGCTCCTGGTCACCCGGTCGGCGCTGCTGGACGAGATGGGCGGCGACTATCTGACGACGGCGCGGGCCAAGGGCCTGCGGGACGACCTCGTACGCCGCCGCCACGCCGTGCCGAACGCGCTGCTGCCGACCGTGACGCTGATCTTCGTCAATCTGGGGCGGACCGTGGCCGGTGTCATCCTGGTCGAGACGGTCTTCTCCTGGCCGGGGCTCGGCGGGCTGTTCTACCAGGCGCTGAGCGTGCCCGACCTGCCGCTGGTGCAGGGGCTGTTCTTCGTCTTCGCCGCGGCGGTGATCGTCATGAACACCCTCGCCGACCTGCTGTATCCGCTGCTCGATCCGAGGGTGGGCCGATGACCGCCGAGACCACCGAAGCCGCCGACTCCCCGGAGGCTTCCGGGGACGACCGCACTCCCCCGGACGCCGCGACCGGCGGGAAGCCGGCCGCGCCGGGGCCGCGCGCGCTGGCGTGGCGGCGCCGCCGGGCCTCCGCAGCGCGCTTCTGGAAGGAGTACCGCAGGCATCGCGCGGGCGTGGTCGGGCTCGCCGCGCTGGTGCTGTTCGCGCTGGTCGCGCTGACCGCGCCGCTGACCGTCGGCTCGGACGTGGAGAGCGTGACCGACGCGCCGGGCCGGCCGCTGGAGAGCCCCAGCGGCCACTTCCCGCTGGGCACCGACCAGTTCGGACGGAACCTGCTGGGCCTGGTGATCTGGGGATCGCGGGTCTCGCTGCTCGTCGGACTGCTGGCCGCCGTGCTCTCCGTGGCGATCGGGGCGCTCATCGGGGTCACCGCCGGGCACTTCCGCGGCTGGTACGCCACGGTGGCGATGCGGGTCACCGACTGGTTCCTGGTGATGCCGACGCTGGTCCTCGCCATCGCGCTCGCCACGGTGCTGTCCCGCTCGCTCGGCACGATCGTGCTCGCGATCGGCGTGACCACCTGGCCGACCACCGCCCGCCTCGTGCGGGCGCAGACACTGGCGGTGGAGTCGCGGCCGTACATCGAACGCGCGAAGGCGCTCGGCGGCGGCCACTGGCACATCATGTCCCGGCACGTGCTGCCGAACGTCATGCCGCTGGTGCTCGCGCAGACCACCCTGATCATCTCCTCCGCGATCCTCGCCGAGGCGACCCTGGCCTTCCTCGGCCTCGGGGACCCCACGGTCATCTCCTGGGGCGGGCTGCTCCAGGACGCCCGGGAGGCGGGGGCCGTCAGCTCCGGCGACTGGTGGTACCTGGTGCCGCCGGGCATCGCGATCGCGGTCGTGGCGCTGGCGTTCACGCTGTGCGGGCGCGCGGTGGAGGCCGTACTCAACCCCAGGCTGGGGGTGTCCCGTTGACCCTGCTCGACGTACAGGACCTGGAAGTGACGTACCCGGGCGGAGCCGCCGCCGTGCGCGGGGTCGATCTGACCCTGGGCGCGGGCGAGAAGCTCGGCATCGCGGGCGAGTCGGGCTGCGGCAAGTCCACGCTGGCGCTGGCCCTGCTGCGGCTGCTGCCGGCCGGGGCCCGCACCGGCGGGCGGATCCTGCTGGACGGCGAGGACGTCCTCGCCATGAAGTGGGGCCGGGTACGGGCGGTGCGCTGGGCGGGGGCGTCGATCGTCTTCCAGGGCGCGATGCACTCCCTGAACGCCGTGCACCGCGTCGGCGACCAGATCGCCGAACCGATCCTGCTGCACCGCGGGGCGACCGCGGCCGGTGCCCGCAAGCGGGCCGGTGAGCTGCTGGAACAGGTGGGGCTTCCGGCGGCGCGGGCGTCCGCCTATCCGCACGAGCTGTCCGGCGGGCAGCGCCAGCGCGTCATGATCGCGATGGCGCTCGCCTGCGACCCGCGGCTGATCATCGCCGACGAGCCCACCACCGCGCTGGACGTGATGATCCAGGCCCAGATCCTGCGCCTGATCGAGGAGCTGGTCAGCGAGCAGGACGTGGGCCTGATCATGATCAGTCACGATCTCGCGGTACTGGCCGACACCTGCGACCGGCTCGCCGTGATGTACGCGGGCCGGGTCGTCGAGGAGGGCCCGGCCCGCCAGGTCTACGAGGACGCCCGGCACCCCTACGGCAAGGCGCTGTCGGGGGCGTTCCCGAGGATCGGCGACCCGGCCTCGCGGTTCGCGCCGCGCGGGCTGCCCGGCGATCCGCCCGACCCGACGGCCGTGCCGCCCGGGTGCGCGTTCCGCCCGCGCTGCACGGTCGCCCTGGACCGCTGCGCGGCCGAGGACCAGGCGCTGCGGGAGGCGGGCGCGGGACGGCGGGCGGCGTGTGTGCACGTGGGGCCGGAGGCGGACACCGGGACGGTGGGGAGCGCGGCGGCCGCGCAGGACGAGGGACTGAGGAGCAGCACCGCATGACGACCACCACATCCCCGCTGCTGAGCGTCGAGGGGCTGCGTGTCGCCTTCCCCGGACGGCACGGCGCGCCGACCGCGCGGGCCGTGGACGGGGTGGACCTCGACATCCGGCGGGGCGAGATCGTGGCGCTGGTCGGCGAGTCCGGCTGCGGCAAGACGACGCTGGCCCGCTCCCTGCTCGGGCTGGTCCCGCCGACCGCGGGCCGGGTCACCTTCGACGGGGCGCCGCTGGCGTACTCCTCGCGCGCCCTGAAGGCATACCGCAAGCGGGCGCAGCTCGTCCTCCAGGACCCGAGCGGCTCGCTCAACCCGCGGCACACGGTGTACGACGCCGTCGCCGAGGGCCTGCGCATCCACGGGCACCCGGGCGACGAGCGGGCCGCGGTCGCCGGGGCCCTGGCCCGCGCCGGGCTGCGCCCTCCCGAGCGCTTCTTCCTGCGCTATCCGCACGAGCTGTCCGGCGGGCAGCGCCAGCGGGTCGTCATCGCGGGCGCGCTGGTCCTGGAGCCGGAACTGCTCGTCGCCGACGAACCGGTGGCCTCCCTCGACGCGTCCGTGCGCGGCGAGATCCTCGCGCTGCTGCTGCGGCTGCGCACCGAACTCGGGCTCTCCGCGCTGGTGGTGACGCACGATCTGGGGCTGGCCTGGAACATCGCCGACCGGGTCGCGGTGATGTACCTCGGCCGGATCGTGGAGACGGGCGCGGTGGAGCAGGTGCTGACGGCGCCCCGGCATCCGTACACCCAGGCGCTGCTGTCCGTCCTGCCGGAGGCGCCGGGCGCCCCGGTCGTCCTCACCGGCGAGCCGCCCGACCCCTCGCGGATCCCCGCGGGCTGCCGGTTCCACGCCCGCTGCCAGATCCTGGCGGGCGGCGAGGCCGAACGCGCGGGGGTCGCCGACGCCTGCCGCGGCCAGGACCTGGAGATCCTGCACGGCGGCGGCACGAACCAGGTCGCCTGCCACTGGGCCAGGACCCGGCCGCAGGAGGAGACGGCGGCGGAGGCCGGGACCGGGGCAGCCGTGCCTCCCGGGTGAGGGCCCCGGCGCGCGGGCGCCGGGGTGAGGGCCCCGGCGCGCGGGCTCCCGGGGTGAGGGGCCCGGCGCGCGGGCGCCTGCCGCCCGTGCGTGGGACGGCTCAGACCTGCCGGTCGTCCGCCGCGATGATCTCGCGGCACTTCTTGACGTCCTCGGCCATCGTCTCCAGGAGGGCGTCCAGGGAGTCGAACTTGGCCTGGCCGCGCACGAAGGCCAGGAAGTCCACGGCGACGTGCAGGCCGTACAGGTCGAGGCCGACGCGGTCGATCGCGTACGCCTCGACGGTGCGCTCGGTGCCGTCGAACTGCGGGTTGGTGCCGACGGAGACGGCGGCCGGCATCACCTCGCCCTGGGCGTGCAGATAACCGGCGTAGACGCCGTCGGCGGGGATCGCGGTGTGCGGGAGCGTCTCCACGTTGGCCGTGGGGAAGCCCAGCTCGCGGCCGCGCTGGGCGCCGCGTACGACCACGCCCTCCACGCGGTGCGGGCGGCCCAGGATCTCGCGGGCGCCGCCGACGTCCCCCTCGGCGACCAGGCGCCGGGTCAGGGTGGAGGAGAACGGCTCGCCGCCGCCCGCCGCGCCGGTGACGTACAGGTCGACGACCTCGACCTCGAAGTCGTGGAGCTTGCCCTGCTCGGCGAGGAAGTCCACGGTGCCCGCGGCGCGGTGGCCGAAGCGGAAGTTGGGGCCCTCGACGACCGCCTTGGCGTGCAGCCTGTCGACCAGCACCTTGACGACGAAGTCGGCCGGGGACAGCTGCGAGAACACCGTGGTGAACGGCAGGACGAGCACCGCGTCCACGCCCAGCTCCGCCATCAGCTCGGCGCGGCGGTGGTGGGGGGCGAGCAGCGGCGGGTGGCTGCCGGGGCGCACCACCTCGCTGGGGTGCGGGTCGAAGGTGACGACGACGGAGGGCACGCCCAGCTCGCGGGCGCGGTTCACGGCGTGCTCGATGATGAGCTGATGGCCGCGGTGGACCCCGTCGTAGGACCCGATGGTGACGACGCTGCGCCCCCAGTCCTGGGGGATGTCCTCCAAGCCACGCCAGCGCTGCACTGTGACCGCTCCTCGTCGAACCCGTGTCCTTGTTGGCCGGATGCCGCCCGGATTGCCGTCATCCGGGTCGCCCTGCCGCCTTGTCCGCAGGTCTAAGGGTGCCATGCCCGGCCCGCGCCGCCCGCATCGGCATGGGCCCTGTGACCGGGTGCACGTGAGCGGCGGGCGTGCGCGGCGGCCTGCGCGGCGGCGGTCAGACGCGGCGGTCAGACGGGGACCGGCGGGACGGCCGTCGGCGGCGGGACGGGGGCCGCTGCCCCGGCCGGATGCTTCTCACGGGTCCTGCGGGCGCCGGGACCCACCAGGACGGCCCAGTCGTACGGCGCGCCGGTGAGCCAGCCGGCCAGCCGCGCGGCGAAGCCGGGGACCTCGCGGCCCAGCTCCGCGAGGGCCCGGTCGAAGACGGCCGCGCCCTGCGGGGTGCGGACGAGCAGCAGCCCGACCCGGTGGACGAGGAGCCGCAGATCCTCCTCGGCGCCGGGCGCGGCGGCGCGCAGCACCGTGTCCAGCACATCCGGGTCCGTCTCGCGGGTCAGCAGCAGATCGAGCAGTTCCCGGCGCGGCACGCGGGACGCCGGGGAGCCGGGCGTGGCGAGGACCGCGCCCAGGGCCGAGCGCAGCGCGGCGGGGCCGCCCGCGGGGCTGTCCAGGCAGTCGGGGCTGTCGGGGCAGTCGGGGCCGCTGGTCTCCAGGAGGGCGGTGAGCAGCGGGAACAGCATCGCGCGGGCGCCCGGCCCCTGGTCGAGGCGCCGGTCGACGTACGCCGCGACGGCGGCGGCGGTGTCCGGCGCCCGTGTCACCGCGTCCCGGACCACGGCGGCGACGCGCCGGGCGAGCCCGGGTGTGGTGGCGTCGGCGAGGGTGCGCAGCGCCTCGGCAGCGCCGGGGCCGTGCCGCAGCCGTTCGCCGAAGGCGGCGAGGACCGCCTCGGGGTGGGTGGCCAGCGCGAGGGTGAGCGCGTCGGGCGGCAGATGGGCGTCACCGGCGGCGAAGTGCCGCAGCGCCTGCGGGAGGTGCCGGGCGCGGGTCGCCGGGTCGGCCACGAGCAGGGCCAGCGCGCCGCCGTGCAGGGCAGTGTCGGCGGGACGGGCGAGCACGGCGCGGGCGGCGCCGCGCAGCAGCGCGCGGTCGGAGTCGGCGCGGACGTGGGGCACGGTGCGCAGTGCCTGCGCCACCGCCGTGGCGCGCCGGTCCGGGCGTTCCTCGTCCGCCCAGCGGGCGACGGCCCGGCACAGGAGGGCCGGTTCCTCCTCGGCGAGCGCGGCCAGCAGTTCGGCGGCACGCGGGTGCGGGCAGTCGGCGAGCGTCTCGATGAGAGCGTCCGGGTCCGGGTCGCGATGGGCGTACAGCAGCGCCTGGGCGGCCGTGGCCACGGTGGCGTGCGGCGCGGCGGGCAGGGGCCGCTCGTCGTCGAACCAGCGGGTCAGATGCGGTCGCACCGTGGCCGGTTCGGCGACGAGGAGCCGGGCGACGGCGTCCAGATAGCGAAGCGGACGCGGGCCGTCCGCAGCGGCGCCGGTGCCGGTCCCCTGCGGGGAACCGGACGCCTGCGGGAAGCCGGACGCATGCGCGGGGCCGGGCTCCTGCCCGGGGCCGGGTGCGGACGCCTGTGCCGCCGGGTGGGCGGCGGGCGCCTGCGCGGGGTGGCCGGTGGCGGGCGTCCGCGCCGGGCCGGTGGTGGCGTCCGCCGGTCGGCCGCCGGTGTCCGGGCACCGCGCGGGATCTTCACGCACCTCCCGCGCGGGACCGGCGACGGCGACGGGGCCGGGCTCCGGTGCCGGGCCGTCGCCCAGGAGCAGGCGGCGGAGCAGGTCGCAGCGGTCGGTGGCCGACAGGTGCAGCGCCGCCCAGAAGCCGGGTCCGAAACCCCTCGGCACCGGGAGGCCGCACTGCCGCCAGACGCCGATCCGGTCGGCGAGCAGCCGCAGCACTCCGGCGTACGGCGTGGCGTCCGTGACGCGCCGGAGAACACCGGCGAGCAGCCGGGACGCCCACCACGAGTGCGGGTCGCCGTCCAGGGCGCAGATCAGCTCCTCCAGCCGGACGGCGAGGCGGCGCGGGCCGTGCTGGCGGGCGAGCAGGAGCAGCGCCTGGACGATGGGGCCGATGCGGTGGTGCGGCACGGGCAGCGGGTGGTGCGGCTCGCCGGGGATGTGCCGCCGGTGCACCAGGACGCGCAGGGCCTCGTCCAGGTCGAGGTGGCCGCCCTGGATCCAGTCGGCCAGCTCCTCGTGGGCGAAGCGGTAGCCGTCACCGGCCGGGACGATCAGGCCCTCGGTGAGGACGGCCGACGCCCAGCCGGTACCGCCGCCCAGGCGCGCGGGGGCGGGGCCCCACGGGAACACCTCCTCGAACGCGGCCCGGTCCAGCTCCCCCTGCCCGGGGCCGAGGCTGCGCCGGGCGGCCTCGTGCACCTGGCCGGAGACCCGGGCCGCGAGGCGGCGGACGGCGGTGCCGCGCAGGTCGTTCTCGGCGGCCAGCCGGACGGCGACGCGCAGGCACATCAGGTCCAGGTGGGCCGCGAGGACGTCGGCACGGTCGAGGCGGGGGTGGCCGCCGGTGCCGGGCAGCGCCGCGCGCACCTCGGCCAGCAGCCGGAGCGTGAGGGGGTGGCGGGCGTCGGCGTCGGCCAGGGCGCCGTCCGGGATCCGGTACCGGGCACGGGCCGTACGCGCCTCCTCGGGACGCAGGTCCCCGAGCCGCAGGCAGGCCGCGGAGGGATCCGCGGGGCCGCCCGCCGCCGTGTCGGCCCCCGCCGCCTCCCAGTACGCGTCCCGGCAGGCGACCACCAGCCGCGCCCCCGTGCCGCGCAGCCAGCGGGTGGTGCCCTCGGTCCACTCGGCGAGCCGGTCCGCCAGGGCGGACGGCATCTCCTCGGGGCCGTCCAGGAGGAGCAGCAGCGGCCGCCCCTGGGCGCGGGCGAGGTGGGCGAGCCGCTCCGGGGTGAGACCGGCGAGACCGGCCGGCAGCGGTGCCCGCGCGGCCGAGACGATGCGGGCCGCCCGCTCCAGCGCCCGTCCGGCCGCGTCCGCCACCGAGGTGTCGGCGCCGTGCAGGTCGGCGCCGCGCAGCCACAGGGTGGGCGCGGGGGCGTCCCCGCGGGCGCGGCGCCCGGCCAGCGCCGCGAGTTCGGTCGTACGGCCGCTGCCGGGCGGCCCCACCAGGCCGAGCACCGCCGGTGCGGCCACTGGTCCGGCCACCGGTGCGGCCCCCGGTCCGCGCCCGAACGCGTCCAGTGCGCGGGCCACCGCGGGCCGCTCGACCGGCGGCCCGTACGGGGCGGTCGCCGGGGCGGGCGGATGGTACGGAGGGTCCGGGAGGGCGCCTCGCGGGGCCTCCTGGGCGACGGAGGTGGCCGTCAGTTCCAGGACACCCGCCAGGTTCAGATCGGGGCCGTAGGCGGGGACGGTGGCCGCGTTGCGGGCGAGCAGTTCGGCCAGGGGGCCGTCCGGGCCTTCCGGGCCGTCGCCCGGCGGCAGCGGTACCGCGAAGCCGGTGGCGCGGGGGCCGGAGCAGAGCGCCGTGCCGAGCACGGCGGCCACGGCGCCGGTCTCCGGGTCCAGCACCGGTCCCCCGGCGGCTCCGCCGCCCGGCCGCAGGGCGTCCCGGCCCGCGGTGCCGATGGCGAGCTCCAGGACGCCGTCCAGGTGGTGGGAGCGGCCGTCGGCGGGGTAGGTGGCGGTGGCCGTGTCCAGGACGCGGGCCTCGCGCCAGCCGCCGGCCGCGATCCGCACATAGCCGCCGGCCCGCACCCGGCCGGGCGCCGCCACCGGCAGCGGCGCGAGGTCCAGGCCCTCGGTCCGCACGAGCGCGAGGTCCAGGCCGGGCAGCTCGGTCACCGCGTCGGCCCCCACGACGCGGGAGCGGCCGTCCGCGCCGTGCGGGTGCAGCACGAGGGCGCTGAGACCGGCCACGGTCTCGTGGCTGGTGATCACGGTGCCGTGGTGGTCGGCGGCGAAACCGGTGCCGCGCGGGCGTCCCGCCAGGTCCCTGACGTACACCAGGGAGGCGTCCAGGACGCGGTCGCGCGCCCCGGCGGCGGCCGAGGGTCCGGGAGGGGGCTTCGGAGCGGCGGTCAGGGCGGAAGCGGCCCCGGCAGCGGCCCCCGCCACCGGTCCGCGCCGCGGTGCGGGCCGGTGGGCGTGCCTGCCGCCGCCGCGTCGTCCGCCGGGCACGCCACCGGGCGCGCCGGACACGGCCTCCGGCCGCGGCTCCCGTGCTGCCGCCATGGTCCGACCTCCCCGCCCGTGCCGCCGTTCCGCCGTGCAGCCGCGCCCAGTGCCTGTCGCGTCCCCGTCGACATGTCGATCTCGTCCCGGTTCCGCCCTGTCCCCGACGGTAGGCGCGAAACGATCAGCGGGAAAGATCGTGAGGCGAACGCGCCCCCCTGCGCCCCCGCGGTTCACTCCGAGCGCCTGCACGGTCGGGTGAATATCCGGGGGTCGCCGGATACCGGCCGGGAGCGGGGGAAGCGAGCGCCCCCGTGGAGCGGCGGCCGGGGTGACACCCCGTGTCCGCCGCTCCACGGGGGCGGAGGCGGGCGGCCGGTCAGGCGAAGACGGCCAGGCTCTTGGCCTTGCCGCGCTCCTCCTCGACCAGCGCGAGGAAGCGCCCCTCGGGGTCGAAGACGGCGACGGGCCCGCCGCCCGCGTACTCCTCGGGCATCTCCAGGCGCACGCCGTTGCCGAGCAGCCGGGCGCGCCGGGCGTCGATGTCCCAGCGCCGGAAGGCGGCGGTGGCCGCGTCGGCGACCGGCATCACGGTCAGCTCCTGCTGGAGCTGGTCGAGCGTCCGGGCGCTGTCCAGCTTGTACGGCCCGACGCGGGTGCGCCGCAGCGCGGTGAGGTGGCCGCCGACCCCGAGATCGGCGCCCAGGTCGCGGGCGAGGGCGCGGATGTAGGTGCCCGAGGAGCAGACCACCGAGACCACCAGGTCGAGCACCGGGGTGCCGTCCTCGGCGACGGCCTCGCGGACGTCGTACACCGTGAAGGAGGAGACGGTCACCGGCCGGGCGGGGATCTCGAACTCCTCGCCGTCGCGGGCCCGCTTGTAGGACCGCACGCCGTCGATCTTGATGGCGCTGACCTTCGACGGCACCTGCATGATCTCGCCGGTGAGCTTGGCGACGGCGGTGTCGACGGCCTCCCGGGTGACATGGGAGGCGTCCGCGCAGGAGGTGATCTCGCCCTCGGCGTCGTCGGTGACCGTGTTCTGGCCGAGCCGGACCGTGCCCAGGTACTCCTTCTCGGTCAGCGCGAGGTGGCCGAGGAGCTTGGTGGCCCGCTCCACCCCGAGGACGAGGACCCCGGTCGCCATGGGGTCGAGGGTGCCGGCGTGGCCGACGCGGCGGGTCCTGGCGATGCCGCGCATCTTGGCCACGACGTCGTGCGACGTGAAGCCCGACGGCTTGTCGACGATGACAAGGCCGTCGGGCGGGGTGGGCTTGCTGGTCATTCGGTGCTGTCGTCCGTCTCGTCGGTCGCGTCCTCGGCCCCGGGCTTGCGGTACGGGTCCGCCTCACCGGCGTAGGCGGCGCCCGCGGAGGCCTCGCGCACCTTCTCGTCGGACTGGCGGGCCCGGTCGAGGAGGCTCTCGATGGTCCGGGCGTTGTCCGGGAGGGCGTCGGCGACGAAGGCCAGGGTCGGGGTGAACTTCACCCCGGCGGCACGGCCGACCTCGGAGCGCAGGATGCCCTTGGCGCTCTCCAGTCCGGCCGCCGCGGCCTTGCGCTCCTCGTCGTCCCCGTAGACCGTGTAGAAGACCGTCGCCTCCCGCAGGTCGCCCGTGACCCTGGTGTCCGTGATGGTGACGTGCGAGCCGAGCCGCGGGTCCTTGATCCCGCGCTGGAGCTTCTGGGCCACCACCTCTCGGATGAGGTCCGCCAGCCTTTTCGCCCGCGCGTTGTCGGCCACTGGTCCGTCTCCCGTTCTTCTTGTCGCTTCTTGCTGCTGCGTTTCGTGGTGTGGTGCGGTGGGTGCGGTCGGGGCCGCCGCCCGCCGGTCAGGTCCGGACCGGACCGGGCTTCTAGTCGTCATCCTCGCCGTGGAAGCGCCGTCTGGCGGACAGCAGCTCCACTTCGGGGTGCCCGGCGACCAGCCGCTCGCACCGGTCGAGTACGTCGGTCAGGTGCGCCGCGTCCCCCGAGACCACGGCGAGGCCGATGACGGCCCGCCGGTGGAGGTTCAGGTGGTCCACCTCGGCCGCGCTCACCGCGAACTTCCGCTGGAGCTCGGCGACGATCGGGCGGACGACGGAGCGCTTCTCCTTCAGCGAGTGGACGTCGCCGAGGAGGAGGTCGAAGGACAGAGTCCCCACGTACATGTGTGTCCGGGTTGCCCGCCGGTACGGGATCGATGGTCCTGCCTTCGATACGGGCAGGGACATCAAGAACGGTACCGCGATCCGGCCGGTGGCTCGACGGGGTTTCCCGTCCGCCCCGTCCGCCGCCGCGCCGGGCCGCGGTCCGGGGACCGCACGGAGCAGGGGCGCACCACCATGACGGCGGTACGCCCCTGGCGCGCCGCACCGGCCGGCGGGAACCAGGTCCCGTCGGCCGGTGCGGGGATGCCGTGGGGTGTTACACCCGCGGCTTCTCGCGCATCTCGTACGTCGCGATGACGTCGTCGATCTTGATGTCGTTGAAGTTTCCGAGGTTGATACCGCCCTCGAAGCCTTCGCGGATCTCGGTGACGTCGTCCTTGAAGCGGCGCAGGCCCTCGATGTTGAGGTTCTCCGCGATGACCTTGCCGTCGCGCAGGAGCCGGGCCTTGGTGTTGCGCTTGACCTCGCCGGAGCGGATGAGGACACCCGCGATGTTGCCCAGCTTGGAGGAGCGGAAGACCTCGCGGATCTCCGCCGTGCCCAGCTGGACCTCTTCGTACTCCGGCTTGAGCATGCCCTTGAGGGCCGCCTCGATCTCCTCGATCGCCTGGTAGATGACCGAGTAGTACCGGACGTCCACGCCTTCGCGCTCGGCCATCTGCTGCGCACGGCCGACCGCGCGCACGTTGAAGCCGATCACGATGGCGTCGGAGCCCATCGCCAGGTCGATGTCGGACTCCGTGACCGCACCGACGCCGCGGTGCAGGACGCGGATGTCGACCTCTTCGCCGACGTCCAGCTGGAGCAGGGAGGACTCCAGGGCCTCGACCGATCCGGACGCGTCGCCCTTGATGATCAGGTTCAGCTGCTGGACCTCGCCGGCCTTGAGCACCTTGTCCAGGTCCTCCAGGGACACGCGGCGCGTGCGCTTGGCGAACGCGGCGTTGCGCTCGCGGGCGGCGCGCTTCTCCGCGATCTGGCGGGCCGTACGGTCCTCCTCGACCACGATGAAGTTGTCGCCCGCACCCGGGACGTTGGTCAGGCCGAGGACCTGGACCGGCGTCGAGGGACCGGCCTCGGCGACGTTGTTGCCGTTGTCGTCGAGCATGGCGCGCACGCGGCCGTAGGCGTCGCCCACCACCATCGTGTCGCCGACCCGCAGGGTGCCTCGCTGGACGAGGACCGTCGCCACGGCACCGCGGCCGCGGTCGAGACGGGACTCGATCGAGATGCCCTGCGCGTCCTGGTCGGGGTTGGCCCGCAGGTCGAGCGAGGCGTCGGCGGTCAGGATGACCGCTTCCAGCAGGGAGTCGATGTGCAGACCCTGCTTGGCGGAGATGTCGACGAACATGGTGTCGCCGCCGTACTCCTCGGCCACCAGGCCGTACTCGGTCAGCTGACCGCGCACCTTGGTCGGGTCCGCGCCCTCGACGTCGATCTTGTTGACCGCGACGACGATCGGGACGTCGGCCGCCTTGGCGTGGTTGAGCGCCTCGACCGTCTGCGGCATGACGCCGTCGTTGGCCGCGACGACCAGGATCGCGATGTCGGTCGACTTCGCACCACGGGCACGCATGGCGGTGAACGCCTCGTGACCCGGGGTGTCGATGAAGGTGATCGCGCGGTCCTCGCCGTTGACCTCGGTCGCGACCTGGTAGGCACCGATGTGCTGGGTGATGCCGCCGGCCTCGCCCGCGATGACGTTCGTCTTGCGGATGGCGTCGAGCAGCCGGGTCTTTCCGTGGTCGACGTGACCCATGACGGTCACGACCGGCGGACGGACGACCAGGTCCTCCTCGGTGCCCTCGTCCTCGCCGAACTCCAGGTCGAAGGACTCGAGCAGCTCGCGGTCCTCCTCCTCGGGGCTGACGATCTGAACCGTGTAGTTCATCTCGCCGGCGAGGAGTTGCAGCGTCTCGTCCGAGACGGACTGCGTGGCCGTGACCATCTCGCCCAGGTTCATCATGACCGCGACGAGCGACGCCGGGTTGGCGTTGATCTTCTCGGCGAAGTCGGTGAGCGACGCACCGCGCGACAGGCGAATGGACTCGCCGTTGCCGCGAGGCAGCATCACACCGCCGACCGACGGGGCCTGCATGGCCTCGTACTCCTGGCGCCGCTGCCGCTTCGACTTGCGACCGCGACGCGCCGGACCGCCGGGACGGCCGAAGGCGCCCTGTGTGCCACCACGGCCACCGGGACCGCCGGGACGGCCACCGAAGCCGGGACGGCCACCGCCGCCGCCGAAGCCGCCGCCACCACCGGGGCCACCGCCACCGGGACGACCGGCGAAGCCGCCGCCGCCACCGGGACGACCGCCGCCGCCACCGCCGGGACGGCCGGCGAAGCCGCCGCCACCGGGACGGCCGGCGCCGCCGGGACGACCCGCACCGCCCGGACCGCGGCCGCCGGGGCCACCGCCGGGACGCGGGCCGGCAGCGGGACGCTGCGGCATCATGCCGGGGTTGGGACGCGGGCCGCCGGGACGGGGACCGCCGGGACCGCCCTGCGGACGCGGCATCGCGCCCGGGGTCGGACGCGGACCGCCCGGGGACTGCGGACGCGGACCGCCGCCCTGGGCGCCGGGCGCCTGCGGACGGGGGCCGCCGCCGGGAGCACCGGGGCCGCCGGGACGCTGGCCCTGCGGCCGGGGCGCCTGCGGGCGCGCCATGCCGGTGGAGCCACCGGAGGTGAAGGGGTTGTTGCCCGGACGCGGACCGGCCGGACGGGCACCGGGGCGTGCGCCCTGGCCACCGGGGCGCGGGGCGCCCTGGCCCGGACGGGCCTGACCCTGGCCCTGGCCGGCACCGCCAGGACGGCCGCCACCGGGCTTGGGAGCACCGGGACGCGCGCCACCGGGGCGCGGGCCCTGCGCGGCGGCCGGGGACGGCGCCGGAGCCGACGGCGGAGCGGTGAACTCCGGAGCGGCGGGCGCGGCCGGGGCCGGACGCGGGGCGGGCTTGGGACCCGGCACCGGACGCGGGCCGGGGGCCGGCGCGGGAGCCGAGGGGGCCGCGGGCGTCTGCGCCGCGGCGGGCTTGGGCGCGGCCGGCGGCCTGGGGGCGGCCGGGCGCTCTCCCGCGGGCCTGGCGCCCTGGGAGGTGCCCCCTGCCGGCGCCGGCGAGGGCGCTGCGGGCCTGGGGGCGGCCTTCTTCGGGGCACCCGGCTTGGCGGACCTGCCGCCGCCGCTGCCCTGCTGGAAGGCGTCGGTCAGTTTGCGTACTACGGGCGCCTCGATCGTCGAGGATGCCGATCGGACGAATTCACCGAGTTCCTGGAGCTTGGCCATGACGACCTTGCTCTCCACACCGAACTCCTTGGCGAGTTCGTATACCCGGACCTTAGCCACTTCGCTCCTTTGAGGTCCGGGTTGCGGCCGGACCGTCGCTAGTTCATGGGCGTACTCATCGCGTACTCATCGAGTGCTCATCGCAATCTCGACCTGCTTTCGACTCGCGAGGTACCAGGCCGCACGGCGGGTTCCGTGCGACTCGTCTTCCTACCGTGTTGCCTGCTCGGCAACTGTTGTCCGCTCGACGTGGTGGCGCAACGCCTTTGTGTCGAGCGCTCCCGGGGCACGCAACGCCCGCGTGAACGCCCGGCGGCGTACCGCCTGGTCGAGACAGACCGGGGCGGGGTGTACGTACGCACCCCGGCCGGGCAGCGTACCGCGAGGATCGGGGACGCACTCGTCCTCGATCGCCACGATGCGCAGCAGATCCGTCTTGGCCGCTCGCTCCCGGCACCCCACACAGGTGCGTTCAGGGCATGCTCGGGCCTGCGTCCGGCCAGACACCGCTAAGTCTACCTCCCCGCACACACCTCACCCCTCGGGGGGAGGATTCGAACGGTTGTTGTCGTGATCCCAGCGCTGTGCGGCCTGGATCCATTCCCCGGCGATCTGTTCCCCGGCGATCTGTTCCCGGTCTATTCCCCGGCCTGTTCGGTGTCCGGGCGGATGTCGATGCGCCAGCCGGTGAGGCGGGCGGCCAGCCGGGCGTTCTGCCCCTCCTTGCCGATCGCCAGGGACAGCTGGTAGTCCGGCACGGTCACCCGGGCGGAGCGGGCCGCCAGGTCGACGACCTCCACCTTGGAGACCCGGGCCGGGGAGAGCGCGTTCGCCACCATCTCGGCCGGGTCGTCCGACCAGTCGACGATGTCGATCTTCTCGCCGTTCAGCTCGCCCATCACATTGCGCACCCGGCCGCCCATGGGGCCGATGCAGGCACCCTTGGCGTTCAGGCCCGAACGGGTGGACCGCACCGCGATCTTCGTACGGTGGCCGGCCTCGCGGGCGATCGCCGAGATCTCGACCGAGCCGTCCGCGATCTCCGGCACCTCCAGGGCGAAGAGCTTCTTCACCAGATTGGGATGCGTGCGCGAGAGGGTGACGGACGGGCCGCGCACCCCCTTGGCCACCCGGACGACGTACGAGCGCAGCCGCATGCCGTGCGGGTACGTCTCGCCGGGGACCTGCTCCTGCACCGGCAGGATGGCCTCCAGCTTGCCGATGTCCACGAGCACGTTCTTCGGGTCGCGGCCCTGCTGGACGACGCCGGTGACGATGTCGCCCTCGCGTCCGGCGTACTCACCGAGCGTCGCGTCGTCCTCGGCGTCGCGCAGCCGCTGGAGGATGACCTGCTTCGCGGTGGTGGCGGCGATCCGGCCGAAGCCGGACGGGGTGTCGTCGAACTCGCGGGCCCGCTGGCCCTCTTCGAGGTCCTCCGGGTCCTCCTTCGCCCACACGGTCACATGCCCGGTCTCCCGGTTGAGCTCCACGCGCGCGTGGCGGCGGCTTCCCTCGGTGCGGTGGTAGGCGATGAGGAGGGCCGACTCGATCGCCTCGACCAGCAGGTCGAAGGAGATCTCCTTCTCCCGCACCAAGCCCCGCAGGGCGCTCATGTCGATGTCCACGGCTACGCCTCCTCCTCTTCCTTCATGTCCTTCTCGGTCCTGCTGTCGTCCGTACTGCCCGTGCTGTCGGTGCTGTCCTTGCGGTTGAACTCGACCTGCACACGGGCCCTGGCCACGTCCGCCAGGGCGACCCGGCGGGCCGTGGGCCTGCGGCCCTTGACTCCGGGCACCTCGAGGTCGAGTCCTTCGTCGTCGACGGCGACGATCCGGGCCACCAGCTCGCCGCCCTCGGCCAGCTGGAACTTCACCAGCCGGCCCGTGGCGCGCACATAGTGACGAGGCTGGGTGAGGAGGCGCTCCGCGCCGGGGGTGCCGACCTCAAGGGTGTACTCCCCCTCGCCCATCGCGTCGCTCTCGTCGAGCTTCGCCGAGAGCGCGCGGCTCACATCGGCGATCGCGTCCAGATCGGCACCGGTCTCGGAGTCGACGACGACGCGCAGCACCCGCTTGCGTCCCACGGAGTCCACGGCGATCTCTTCGAGGTCCAGCCCCTGGGAGGTGACGAGCGGTTCCAGCAGCTCCCGCAGCCTCTCGCTCTGGGTGGTGCTCATCCGGGTGACTCCTCGGCCGCGTGTGCTGTTGTGGGACGGTTCGCGTGTCTGGTCAAAGGGTATCCGGTCCCAGGGGGTGTTGCCGTCCACCTGGGCGAGGGTGGTGGCGCTGAGCCGCGCCCGGGACGCGCGCGGGTACGGTGATCACGGGCAGGGCCTGTCCGTCCGCCTGTCCGTCTGTTCGCCCTTCCCGCTCCGTACGTACGCACCCGAGGACGTCTGCCGTGCCGTTCCCCTCACCCTCGCAGGCCCCCTCGGGCCCGCGCAGAAGGAGCCTGCTCGCCTCGGCGGCGGGGGTCGCCCTGCTCGCGGGCTGCTCCGCCGGAGGCGACTCCTCCGGTGACAGCGGCGGCGGTCCGTCGCTCGCCGACCGGGTGCGCGCGGGCGCGGTCCGGGACAGCGAGGACCTGGCGCGGCGCTACGACGCCGTGCTCGCCGCGCATCCGGCGCTGGCCGGGCGGCTGGCGCCGCTGCGGGCCGAAGTGGCGCGCCACGCCGCCGCGTTCGGCGGCGCGGGAGCGTCCGCGGCGGCCCCCTCCCCCTCCGCGACGGCGACGGCGGGTTCCGGCGACGGCGGAACACCGCCCGCGTCACCGGCCGCGACGGACGCGGTCCGGGCAGCGGTGGGCGGGGGCGGCGCGGCGGGTACGGCGGGGCCTTCCGGTTCCGGCGGTGCGGCGGCCTCCGGTGGTGCGGCGGCCTCCGCGTCGGCGGGGGTTCCGGCCCGGCCCGGGGACGCGCTCGCCTCGCTCGCCGCGGCGGAGCGCTCGCTCGCCGACCGCCGGACGGACGCGCTGCTCCAGGTGCCCGGCGAGCTGGCCCGGCTGCTGGCCTCGGTGGCGGCGGCCGGGGCCGCGCACGCGTATCTGCTGACCGAGGGGGGCAAGTGAGCGAGGCGACCGAGCGGGAACTGCGGGCGCTCCAGGCGGCGCTGGCCGCGGAGCACGCCGCCGTGTACGGGTACGGCGTGGTCGGCGGCCGGGTCGGCAAGGAGCGGCGGGCGGCGGCGCGGGCGGCGTACGACGCCCATCGGGCGCGCCGGGACGCGCTGGTGCGCGAGGTTCGCTCCCTGGGCGGGCAGCCGGTGGCCGCGGCGGCCGCCTACGCGCTGCCGTTCCCGGTGCCCGACGCGGCCACCGCGCTGCGTTTCGCGGCCGAGCTGGAGGACCGGGTGGCCGGGGTCTACGCCGATGCCGTGCGGGCCGCCACCGGGCAGCGGCGGCGGGAGGCCGCCGGGGCGCTGCGCGAGGCGGCGGTCCGGGCGGTGGGCTGGCGCGGGGGCAGCGTAGCCTTCCCTGGTCTCGCCGAACGCGCCGGTGCCGACGGTACGTCGGCGACACCGGCACCGGCAGCGACGCCGTAGCGCGGCGAGCGGCGGACGGCGGCGTCCGCCCGGGGTACGCGGTGCACGAGGTGCACGCGGTGCATGAGCGGGGCGACCCCGTCCGGCCCCGGCACCCGGGCGTCCAGGTCTCCAGGAAGGGAACACTCGCGCATGGCTTTCGAACCGCCTCGGCGTCTGGTCCGGGCGCTCGGCGAGACGTCGCCGGACGGTGACGACTGGCTGGAGCGGCTGCCCGTACTGGCCGAGCGGGCCGCCGCTCTACGCGGGTCGACCGTCGAGCGGGTGCAGGTGCCCGGCGGGCGCAGCAGCCTGGTCGTGCTGGTGCGGCTGGCGGACGGGACGCCCGCCGTGCTGAAGCTGGCCCCGCCCCGGGCCCGGCCCGGCGCCGAGCGGGCCGCGCTCGCGCACTGGGACGGCCGGGGCGCGGTACGGCTGCTGGAGCCGGAGTCGGCCGGGGCGGACGAGGAGGCCGGTGTGCTGCTGCTGGAACGGCTGCACCCGGAGGTGTCGGTGCGGTCGCTGCCGGAGGCGCGGGCGCTGCTGGAGGCGGCGGGCACGCTGCGGCGGCTGTGGGTGGAGCCGCCGCGGGGGCATCCCTTCGAGACGGTCGCCGCGCGGACCGGGCGGCAGGCGGACGCGATGCGGGCGAGCGCGGAGCGCGACCCGGACGTGGCGCCGCTGGTCGAGAGCGCGCTCACGGCCCGTACGGAGCTGCTGGCCGCGCCGCCCGGACCGCGGCTGCTGCACGGCACGTTCCGGCAGAGCAAGGTGCTCGCCGGGGACCGGGTGCCGTGGCTGGCCGTGGGGCCCGACCCGGTGGTCGGCGAGCCCGCCTTCGACCTCGCGCGCCTCGTCCGCGACCGGGTGGAGGACCTGATCGCCTCCCCGTCCGGACCGGCCATCACCCGGCGCCGGATCAAACGCCTGGCGGAGTCCCTGGAGGTGGACCGCGAACGGCTCACCGGCTGGACCCTGTTCCGCGCCGTGGAGTCCGGCGTCCGCGCCCGCCGTGTCGGCCGCCCCCGGGACGCCGAACTCCTGCTGGAATTCGCCGGCTGGCTCTGATCCCCGGGCTCCGCGGCCGTCCCCGGTCGCGGGACGACGGCCCGGCTCCGCCGCCGACACCGGCCCGGTGCAGCCGGGAGCGGTACGGGCCCCGGCCCGAGTGCCGGGGCCGGTTCGCGCGGGCGGCGCGACACACGCGCCAGGCGGCCCTTCGGCCCGCCGGGACGGGAGACGATGCCCGGCGAGGGTCCGGCAGCGGCCGGTTTCCCCGGGAAGGGCGTGCGATGGACGGCGGACGGGGCAGTGGCCGGGGACAGGACAGGTCCGGCGGCGCGGGGGCGGCGGGGCAGCCGAACCTTGTCGCGCCCTCGGACGTTCCCGCGCTGTCCGCGCGGTTCTGGGTCCTGGTGGTGGCCACGGGGGTGCTCGCGGGCTTCGCGGGTGCCGCGCTGATGGTGGTGCTGCATGCGGCGGCCCATCTCACGTACTCCTACCGTTCGGGGAGTTTCCTGGCCGCGGTCGAGGAGGCCGGTGCGCTCCGTCGGGTGGTGGCGCTGGCCGCCGCGGGGGCGGTGGCCGGGCTCGGCTGGTGGCTCCTGCGGTGGTGGACGGGCCCCGGCGGCTCGGAGGTGAGTACGGCGCTGTGGCGGGACGAGGGGCGGCTGCCGCTGCGGCGGAGTCTGGGCACCGCGGTCCTGTCCGTGGTGACCGTCGGCATGGGTGCCTCGCTGGGGCGCGAGGGGGCGCCGCGGCTGGCCGGTGCGGCGCTGGCCTCCCGGCTGTCCGACTGGGCCCGGCTGGACACCGCGCACCGGCGGCTGCTCGCCGCCTGCGGCGCCGGGGCCGGTATGGCGTGTGTGTACGACGTGCCGCTGGGCGGGGCGCTGCTGACGCTGGAGGTGATGCTCGGCGTCCTGTCGCTGCGCCTGGCCCTGCCCGCCCTGGCCACCTGCTGCATCGCCACCGCGGTCTCCTGGACGGTGCTGCCCGAGGAGCCCACCTACCGGTTGCCCGAGGTGGGGCTGTCCACGTCCCTGGCCGTGTTCGCCGTGCTGATCGGGCCGCTCGCCGGACTCGTCGCGGTCGGCTGGGTGCGGATGATCCGGATCGGGCACGAACACCGGCCCGCGGGGTGGGGACCGCTCATCGCGCCGCTCCTGGTCTTCACCGTGGTCGGGCTGCTTGCCGTTCCCTTTCCCGAACTGCTCGGCAACGGCAAGGACATCGTCCAGCTCACGCTCTCCGCGCAGGTCGCCGCGCCTCTTCTGGTGGCCCTGCTGTTCCTCAAACCGCTCGCCACGGCCGGGAGCCTGGGCAGTGGTGCGAGCGGCGGGCTGTTCACCCCCACCATCGCCACCGGCGCGCTGCTCGGCTCTCTGGCGGGGCAGGGCTGGACACACGCGTGGCCCGCCCCGGCGGCCGGATTCGCGGTCATCGGCGCGGCCGCGGTCCTCGCCGCCGCCATGCAGGCGCCGATCGCCGCCGTCGTCCTGATGCTGGAACTCACCCGTACCGTCGACGCCCTGATGGTCCCCCTGCTCTTCGCCGTCACCGGCGCGATGCTCGTCTCCCGGCGGCTCGACACCCCGTCCATCTACTCCGTACGCCTGCCCGCCCAATGACAGCCCGATGACAGCCCGATGACGCCTGCCGCACACCGCTTCGGGCGCGGCTGCCGCCGCCGCCACGTCCACGGCCCCCGCCCCGGGGCAGGGGCGGGGCCGTGCGCGGGTCAGGCGGTGAGGCGGGCGAGGGCCTCGTCGACGGTCAGTTCCTCGCGTTCGCCGGTGCGGCGGTCCTTCAGCTCGACGACACCCTCGGCGGAGCGGCGCCCGGCGACGAGGATCTTGGGGACGCCGATCAGTTCCGCGTCGGTGAACTTGACGCCCGGGGAGACCCCGGCGCGGTCGTCGACGAGGACGCGCAGTCCGGCGGCGGCCAGCTTGGCGGAGACGTCGAGGGCCAGGTCGATCTGGAGGGCCTTGCCCGCGGCGACCACGTGCACATCGGCCGGGGCCACCTCGGCGGGCCAGACCAGGCCGTGCTCGTCGGCGTGCTGCTCGGCGAGGGCGGCGACGGCGCGGGAGACGCCGATGCCGTAGGAGCCCATGGTGACGCGGACCGGCTTGCCGTTCTGGCCGAGGACGTCGAGCTTGAGGGCGTCGGTGTACTTGCGGCCGAGCTGGAAGATGTGGCCGATCTCGATGGCGCGGTCCAGCTTCAGGCCGGTGCCGCACCGGGGGCAGGGGTCGCCCTCCTGCACGACGACCACGTCGACGTAGGCGTCGACCTCGAAGTCACGGCCCGCGACGACGTTCTTCGCGTGCGTGTGCTCCTTGTTGGCGCCGGTGATCCAGGCGGTGCCGGGGGCCACGCGCGGGTCGGCGATGTAGGTGGTCTTCTCGCCCAGGCCCTGCGGACCGACATAGCCGCGCACCAGGTCGGGGCGACCGGTGAAGTCCTCGGCGGTGACCAGTTCGACGGCGGCCGGGGCGAAGTGCGCCTCGACCTTGCCGAGGTCGACCTCGCGGTCGCCGGGCACGCCGACGGCGACGATCTCGCCGTCCACCTTGACCAGCAGGTTCTTCAGGGTGGCGGAGGCGGGGACGCCGAGGGAGGCGGCCAGCGTCTCGATGGTGGGGGTGTCCGGGGTGGGGATCTCCTCCAGCGCGGGCACACCGGAGCCGTCCACCGGCTTCAGCTCGTACGTGATCGCCTCGGTGTTGGCGGCGAAGTCGCAGTTCGGGCAGTCGGCGAAGGTGTCCTCCCCGGCCTCGGCCGGGGCGAGGAACTCCTCGGACCGGGAGCCGCCCATGGCGCCCGCGGTGGCCGCGCAGATGCGGTAGTCCAGGCCGAGGCGCTCGAAGATGCGCTGGTAGGCCTGGCGGTGCAGGGCGTAGGACTCGGCGAGGCCCTCGTCGGCGGTGTCGAAGGAGTAGGAGTCCTTCATCAGGAACTCGCGCCCGCGCAGGATGCCCGCGCGCGGCCGGGCCTCGTCGCGGTACTTGCTCTGGATCTGGTAGAGGATGACCGGCAGGTCCTTGTAGGAGGACGCCTGGTCCTTCACCAGCAGGGTGAAGATCTCCTCGTGGGTGGGGCCGAGCAGATAGTCGCCGCCCCGGCGGTCCTGGAGGCGGAACAGCTCGGCGCCGTACTCGTCCCAGCGGCCGGTCGCCTCGTACGGCTCCCTCGGCAGCAGCGCGGGCAGCAGCACCTCCTGGGCGCCGATGGCGTCCATCTCCTCACGGACGATCCGCTCGACGTTCGCGAGGACCTTCTTGCCCAGCGGCAGCCAGCTCCAGACGCCCGCGGCGGTGCGGCGGACGTAACCGGCGCGGACCAGCAGCTTGTGGCTGAGGACCTCGGCGTCGGCCGGGTCGTCGCGCAGCGTCTTGGCCATCAACTGGGACATGCGCTGGACCGGTGCGTTCGCCATCGTTCTCGTACTCCTGCCGGATATCGGTGATGGCTAGGAGGTTAGCCGGGCGGACGGCGGCGGTGGAAATCGGTCAGCGGACCCGGGGGGTGCGGCGGCGCAGCGGCAGCGGGGCGCCCATCACGGCGTACGGCCGCGGCGCGCTGGGGAAGAGGACCTGGCGGGCCAGGTCGGTGTAGCCCAGGGAGTGGTAGAGGCCGCGGGCCGGGCTGTCGGTGTCGATGGCGGAGAGGATGGAGCGGGGCTCGGCGGCGGTGTCGGTGACGGCGGTGATCAGGGCGCGGCCGACGCCCCGGTTCTGGTGGGCCGGGTGGACGTGCAGTTCGGTGATGACGAAGGAGCCGTCCAGCCAGTCCTCGTGCCCGCGGGCGCGCAGATACGGTTCGACGACGGTGGACCACCAGTGGGTGCGGTCGTTGGGCATGCCGTAGACGAATCCGGCGAGCCGGCCGTCCGCGGTGGTGGCGCCAAGCGCGCGGGCTCCCGGGCAGGTCATGTGACGCAGCACGATCTGGCGGCGTACGGCGACCTCCTCGGCGCCGAGTCCGAAGGCGACGGCCTGGACGGCGAGCGCCTCGTCGACCCGGGCCGCCAGATCGAGGGGGCCGACCACGATGTCGTCTCGGCGGCCGGGGCCGGGGCCGTGACCGGGGCCGTGACCGGGAAAGTGCGCCATGCCGGGGAGACTACCCGGCCGCCGTCCGCCGCCGGAGCCGCGCGGACGGCCGGGCGGGCTCAGAAGAGCACGCTGGTGAACGCGCCGACCTCCTGGAAGCCGACGCGCCGGTAGGTGCGCCGGGCCGGGGCGTTGAAGTCGTTGACGTAGAGGCTCACCACGGGGGCGACGTCCGCCAGCGCGTAGCGCAGCACCGCGGCCATGCCGGGGGCGGCCAGGCCGCGGCCGCGGTACTCGGGGGCGACCCAGACGCCCTGGATCTGGCAGGCCCGGTCGGTGGCGGCGCCGATCTCGGCCTTGAACATGACCTTGCCGTGCTCGTCGAGGCGGGCGAAGGAGCGGCCGGAGCCGACGAGTTCGGCGACCCGGGCCTGGTAGAGGAGGCCGCCGTCACCGGCCAGCGGGGAGACGCCGACCTCCTCGGTGAACATCGCCACGCAGGCCGGCATGATCGTCTCCATCTCGTCCTTGCGGACGCGGCGGACGTAGGGGTCGGCGGCGGTGTCGTCCGGCATCCGGTCGGTGATCATGAGGGGCTGGCGGGCGCGGACCTCGCGGGCCGGGCCCCAGCTCGGTTCGAGGAGCCGCCACAGCTCGGTGGTGGGCTCGCTGGGACCGACGATGGAGGAGCAGCGGCGGCCGGCCCGCCGGGCGCGGTCGGCGAAGGCGCGCACGGCGCGCGGGGTGGCGCAGATCGGGACCAGGTTGGCGCCCGCGTAGCACAGGGACGTGAGCATGCCGTCCTCGTACCAGCCCCACATCTCGCCGCCGAGCCGCCACGGGTCGAGGCCCGCGATCCGCACCCGGGAGGTCACGAAGGCGTTCGCGACCGGCTCGCGGTCGAGGACGGCGAGTGCCGCGTCCAGGTCGCTCGGTTCGAGCACCCGTGAGGTGGTCTGGGTCAACACGTACGGGGCCTCACGCTGGGGTTCCGCTGATCTCCGCACTGTACCTGCCGAATCCTGGCGGCGCCGCCCTCCCGGAAGGGCCGGGCACCGGGTGGTCCGGTGTGTGGCAGTGTGGGCGGTTATGGGTACCCCTCATGTCGAGCCGGGTTCGGAAAGCGGTGATCACGGTGGCACCACCTCGGACGACGGTCCGGAGCGGCGAGGGCGAGGGGCTGAGGCCATGAACACGGCGGACATCGCCCTGGAACCGGACTTCACACGGGCGGTCCTGCACGACCTGGGCACCGGCGTCTTCACCATCGACGCCGCGGGGTGCATCACATCGGTCAACCCGTGGGCGGAGCGGCTGCTGGGCCGCTCGGAGGCGGAGCTGCTCGGCCGGGACGCGCACGACGCGCTGCACCGCCGCGCCGACGGCACCGAGATGCCGCGCGGCGAGTGCCGGATGCAGACGCCGCTGGCGGGCGCCCGGCCCGCCGGTGAGGGCTGTGAGGAGTACTTCCAGCGGGCCGACGGGTCGGTCCTGCCGATCATCTGGACCACCACGTCACTGCTGGTGGCGGGCCGCCCCGCGGGTCTTGTGGTGTGCTTCGACGACTTCGGCGCGCACCGGGCGGCCGAGGAGCGGATGGCCGCGCACGCCGCCGCGCTGGAGGCGCTGACCGCCCGGCTGAACCTGCTGGCGGACGTCTCCTCGGTGCTGATGTCCGCCCTGGAGGCGTCCGGGCGGATACGGCGGCTGCTGCACCTGCTGGTGCCGGAACTGGGCGACTGGGCGGAGGTCGCTCTGTGCTCGGAGCGGTCGGGGCTGCTGGAGCGGGTCGCCGTGCGGTGCCCGGCGCATCCGCGGCGGGCGCGGCGGCTGGAGGGCGCGCTGCCGCCGCTGCCGGTGGACGCGCGGGCGGCGGTGGAGCGGGTGATGAGCGCCGACGAGCCGGTGCTGCTGACCGCCGCCGAACTGCGGGACCCGGGCTCCCCGCTGGCCCCGCTGGCCGCGACGCACGGACGGCTCTTCGAGCGGCTGGGCGGCCACACCGCCGTGGTGATGCCGCTGGCCGCGCGCCGCAACCGCTACGGGATGCTGACGGTGGGCCGCGCCGGTGACGCGCCCGCGCCCACCGCCGCGGAGGTGCGGCTGCTCGCCGACATCGGCCGCCGGCTGGGGCTGGTGCTGGACAACGCCCGGCTCTACCAGGAGCAGCGCAGCGTCTCGGAGACCATGCAGCGCCAGTTGCTGGCCCCGCTCCCCCAGGTGGACCATCTGCGGATGGCCGCGCGCTATCTCCCGGCGCAGAGCGCGATGGAGGTCGGCGGCGACTGGTACGACGCCTTCCTGCTCGCCGACGGGGTGATGGCCCTGGTGATCGGGGACGTGGTCGGACACGACCTCCAGGCCGCCGCGCACATGGCCGAGGTCCGCAACATGCTGCGCGCGCTGGCCTGGGACCATCAGAAGCCGCCCAGTCTGATCATGTGCCGGCTGGACGAGGCGGTCACCCACACCAGTGACGCGCCGATGGCCACGCTGATCTTCGCCCGGATCGAGGGGCCGGAGGGCGGGCCGTGGCGGCTGAACTGGGTCAACGCCGGGCATCCGCCGCCGCTGCTGATCACCCGGGACGGCGAGGCGCGGTTCCTGACGGCGGGGCACGGCCCGCTGATCGGGATGAGCGCCGTCCTGCACCTGGGGCTGGACTGGCCCGACGCGTACGCGGAACTGCCGCCCGAGTCCCTGCTCCTGCTCTACACCGACGGTCTGGTGGAGAGCAGGGACCGGCCGATCGATCTGGGGATGGCCAGACTCCGCCATCACGCGCAGGTCCTGGCCCGGAGGATGGCCGGGGAGACGGTGGACGACTTCTGCGACGCGCTGCTGGACCGGATCAGGCCCAGCGGTGACGACGCCGCGCTGCTCGCGCTGCATCTGCCGCCGCGCGGTGCGGGAGCCCCCGGTGACCGGGATCCGGCGCCTCCCCCGCAGTCGCCGTACAGCAGTCCGGCGGCGCCGAACCGGGCCGCGCCCGGGTCCGTCCAGGAGGACTCACCGGTGGCGGATCCGACGGACTGGCTGCGCGAAGAGTGAGCCACTGCGGGCTGTGAGGCCCTACGCGGTGCGGGGCACCGCGGGGTGCGAGGCTCTGCGCGACGTGGGATCCGGGGTGGTGGGATCCGGAGGGGTGGGATCCGGGGAGGTGTGCGGCCCGGCGGCGTGCCGGGCCGGGTGCCGTCGGCGGCGGGTCAGCCCGCGACGGAGATCTCGGGTTCGCCGGAGGCGACGCCGTCCGCCTCCATCTGCTCGGCCAGCTTCATGGCCTCCTCGATCAGGGTCTCCACGATCTTCGACTCGGGCACCGTCTTGATCACCTCGCCCTTCACGAAGATCTGCCCCTTCCCATTGCCCGACGCCACACCCAGATCAGCCTCACGCGCCTCACCCGGACCATTGACGACACAGCCCATCACCGCGACCCGCAACGGCACCTCCATACCCGTCAGACCCGCCGTGACCTCCTCCGCCAGCTTGTACACATCCACCTGCGCCCGCCCGCACGACGGACACGACACGATCTCCAGACCCCGCTGCCTCAGATTCAGCGACTCCAGGATCTGGATACCGACCTTCACCTCCTCCACCGGAGGCGCCGACAACGACACCCGGATCGTGTCCCCGATCCCCTGCGACAGCAGCGCACCGAACGCCACCGCCGACTTGACCGTCCCCTGGAACGCCGGACCCGCCTCCGTCACACCGAGGTGCAGCGGATAGTCGCACTGCTGCGCCAGCTGCCGGTACGCCTCGATCATCACGACCGGGTCGTTGTGCTTCACCGAGATCTTGATGTCCCGGAAACCATGCTCCTCGAACAGCGACGCCTCCCACAGCGCCGACTCCACCAGCGCCTCCGGCGTCGCCTTCCCGTACTTCTGCAACAACCGCCGGTCCAGCGACCCCGCGTTCACCCCGATCCGGATCGGCGTGCCATGATCCTTCGCCGCCCGCGCGATCTCCCGCACCTGATCGTCGAACTTCTTGATGTTCCCCGGATTCACCCGTACCGCCGCACACCCCGCCTCGATCGCGGCGAACACATACTTCGGCTGGAAATGAATGTCCGCGATCACCGGGATCTGCGACTTCCGCGCGATCACCGCCAACGCATCCGCGTCATCCTGCGTCGGACACGCCACCCGCACGATCTGGCACCCCGACGCCGTCAACTCCGCGATCTGCTGCAACGTCGCACCGATGTCCGACGTACGCGTCGTCGTCATCGACTGCACCGACACCGGCGCGTCTCCGCCGACCGCCACGGACCCGACCTGGATCTGCCGGCTCCGGCGGCGCTCGGCGAGCTTGGTCGGAACGGACGGCATGCCGAGAGAAATCGCAGTCATCTGCTGTGCAACCCCAAGTCGTGGATCAAGGTCCGGCCCCGTTCAGCGGCGGGCTCCAGGCTTCGAGATTACGGCACCGCCCCGATCATCGGCACATCCCACCCGGCAAACCCACTCGATGGAAGGCGGCCGGACAGGGTGCCTGTCCGGCCGCCTCGAACAATCGGTGGCTAGGTGATTTTGACGGGGTTAACGACGTCGGCGATCAGCACCAGGATCGTGAAGCAGATGAAGACGCTGGCCACCACGTAGGCGACCGGCATCAGCTTCGCCACGTCGAACGGGCCCGGATCCGGGCGGCGCAGCACCCTGGCGAGGTTGCGGCGCAGCGACTCCCACAGGGCACCGGCGATATGGCCGCCGTCCAGCGGGAGCAGCGGGAGCATGTTGAAGAGGAACAGGGAGAGGTTGAACCCGGCGACCAGCATCATGGCCATGGCCAGCTGCTGGGTGGGCGGGATGTCCAGGGTGAAGATGTCGCCGCCGACGCGGGCCGCGCCGACCACACCCATCGGGGAGTCGGGCTGGCGGGGCGCGCCGTCGAAGGCGGCGTCCCACAGGGCGGGGATCTTGCCGGGCAGGCCCGCGATGGAGTCGACGGCCTCGCCGAGCCGGTCGCCCATCCAGCTCACGGACTCGCCGAAGTCCTGGCGGACGATGCCGGTGGCGGCGCTGAAGCCGAGGAAGCCCGCGGTGACGTACTTGCCCTGGACGATCTGGCCGTGCGCGTCCTTCTCGGCGACCTGGTTGCTGGCGATCTTCGCGTGCAGGGTGAGGTCCCGGCCGTCGCGGTGGACGACGATCGGCACGTCCTTGCCGGGGGTGGCGCGGATCAGGTCGGAGAGCCGGTCCCAGTCGTCGGTCTTCACGCCGTCGAAGGAGACGATCCGGTCACCGGCCCGCAGGCCCGCCGCCGCGGCCGGGGAGGGGGCGTCGGCCTTGGTGCAGGTGTCGCGGTTCTCGCTCTGCGCGATGACGCACTGCGAGACCGAGCTGACGGCGGTGGTCTGCTGCGAGATGCCGAAGCCCATCAGCACGACGAGGAACAGCGCGACCGCCAGGACGAGGTTCATGAAGGGGCCCGCGAACATGACGATGACCCGCTTCCACGGGGCGCGCGTGTAGAACATGCGCTTCTCGTCGCCGGGCTCCAGCTCCTCGAAGGCGGCCGAGCGGGCGTCCTCGATCATGCCGCGCCAGGGCGAGGTCGAGCGGGCGGTGACCCGGCCGTCGTCGCCCGGCGGGAACATGCCGATCATGCGGATGTAGCCGCCGAACGGGATGGCCTTGATGCCGTACTCCGTCTCGCCCTTCTTGCGCGAGAAGATCGTCGGTCCGAAGCCGACCATGTACTGCGGCACCCGGATGCCGAAGAGCTTGGCCGTGGACAGATGCCCCAGCTCGTGCCATGCGATGGAGACCAGCAGGCCGATCACGAAGACGACTATGCCGAGGATCATCATCAGGGACGTCATGCACGCGCCTCCGCGGTCGCCGATTGCGCTGTCAGTTCCCGGGCGCGGGAGCGGGCCCAGGTCTCCGCTTCGAGGACGTCCGGCACGGTCAGAGTAGTTCCCGTGGCGGGTGTGCCGTGTTCCTCGACCACCTGTGTCACGGTCTCCATGATCCCGTTGAACGGCAGCGCGCCGCGCAGGAACGCGTCGACGCACTCCTCGTTGGCCGCATTGAACACGGCCGGGGCGGTGCCCGCGAGCCGGCCGACGTGCCGGGCGAGGCCGACCGAGGGGAAGGCTTCGGTGTCGAGCGGGAAGAACTCCCAGGTGGAAGCCTTGCTCCAGTCGAAGGCGGGCGCCGCGTCGGGCACCCGTTCGGGCCAGCCGAGGCCGATGGCGATGGGCCCGCGCATGTCGGGGGGCGTCGCCTGGGCGAGCGTGGAGCCGTCGGTGAACTCGACCATCGAGTGGACGTACGACTGCGGGTGCACGACGACCTCGATGTGTTCGAAGGGGATGTCGTACAGCAGATGGGCCTCGATGACCTCCAGGCCCTTGTTGACGAGGGTGGCGGAGTTCACCGTGATCACCGGGCCCATCGCCCAGGTGGGGTGGGCGAGGGCGTCCTCGACGGTGACGTGGGCCAGGTCCTCCTTGGTGCGGCCGCGGAAGGGGCCGCCGGACGCGGTGACCACGAGCTTGCGCACCTCGGCCCTGGTGCCGGCCGCGAGGGCCTGGAAGAGGGCGGCGTGCTCGGAGTCCACCGGGATGATCTGCCCCGGTGCGGCGAGCGCCTTGACCAGCGGGCCGCCGACGATGAGCGACTCCTTGTTGGCGAGCGCGAGGGTGCGGCCCGCCGTCAGGGCGGCGAGGGTCGGGGCGAGGCCGATGGAGCCGGTGATGCCGTTGAGGACGGTGTGGCAGTCGGAGGCGGCGAGCTGGGTGGCCGCGTCGGGCCCGGCGAGGATCTCGGGAAGCGGTTCGCCGCCGCCGTACTGCGCGGCCAGCGCCTCGCGCAGGGCCGGTACGACGTCCTCGCGGGCCACGGCCACGGTCCGCGCCCGCAGCCGGAACGCCTGCTCGGCGAGGAGACCGACCCGGCCGCCGTTGGCGGACAGGGCGGTGACCCGGAAGCGGTCCGGGTGGCGCAGCACGAGGTCGATGGCCTGGGTACCGATGGATCCGGTGGACCCGAGGACGACCACGTCCCTGGGTCCGTCGCCGCCTGCGGGGTCGAAGACGAGATGCGGATCGGCGAGAGGGGCTGGACTGTCGCTCATCCCCCCATTGTGGCCGCAACGGCTCCAGCTCAGGACAGCGCGGTCCCGGACACGGCCGGGGGTGGCGGGGAGACGCCCCCGGCGGGGCGGGAGAGCGCCTCGGTGGGCGGGGGACGCGGGGTGCCAGGGGGCGGCGGCCGGTGGGGCTAGTGGATCGGCCGGTGGACGTTCTCCCGTCCGCTGGGGCCGGGTTCCGGCTCCGCGATCCAGGGGCCGTCGTCCGAGGGGTCGACGATGCCCTGCTCCAGCCATGTGTAGACGCCGCCGAGGACGCCCCTGACGACCGTGCGGTCGATGTCGTCGGTGTTGGTCCACAGCCGGTCGAAGAGTTCGCCGACGCGGACACGGGACTGGCGGCAGAAGGCGTCGGCGAGCTGGTACGCCGCACGGCCGTGCTCGCCGCGGGTGCGCAGGAGTTCGGCGCGTACGCAGGCGGCGCTCATCGCGAACAGTTCGGCGCCGATGTCGACGACCCGGCCGAGGAAGCCCTGCTTGCTCTCCATCCGGCCCTGCCAGCGGGTCATGGCGTAGAAGGTGGCGCGGGCGAGCTTGCGGGCGTGGCGTTCGACGTAGCGCAGGTGGCCGGAGAGGTCGGTGTGTCCGCGCGGGTGGAACTCGGCGTACGAGCCGGGGAGTTGACCGGGGCCCGCGACGAGCTTCGGCAGCCACCGGGCGTAGAAGACACCGGCGCGCCCGCCCGCGCGCGCCTTGTCCGGCAGGGACTTGGCGGGGTCGATGAGGTCCCCGGCGACCGCGAGGTGCGCGTCGACGGCCTCGCGTGCGATCAGCAGGTGCATGATCTCGGTGGAGCCCTCGAAGATGCGGTTGATGCGCAGGTCGCGCAGCATCTGCTCGGCGGGGACGGCGCGTTCGCCGCGGGCGGCGAGGGAGTCGGCCGTCTCGAAGCCGCGGCCGCCGCGGATCTGCACCAGTTCGTCGGCCATCCGCCAGGCCATCTCGGAGCCGTAGAGCTTGGCGAGGGCGGCCTCGATGCGGATGTCGTTGCGGTCCTCGTCGGCCATCTGGGACGACAGTTCGAGGACGGCCTCCAGGGCGAAGGTGGTGGCGGCGATGAAGGAGATCTTGGAGCCGACCGCCTCGTGCAGCGCGACCGGCTTGCCCCACTGCTCGCGGACCCCCGACCACTCGCGGGCGATCTTCAGGCACCACTTGCCCGCGCCCGCGCACATCGCGGGCAGGGAGAGCCGCCCGGTGTTGAGGGTGGTCAGGGCGATCTTCAGGCCCTGGCCCTCCTCACCGATGCGGTGCGCGGCCGGGACGCGGACCCGGTGGAAGCGGGTGACGCCGTTCTCGATGCCGCGCAGGCCCATGAACGCGTTGCGGTGCTCGACCGTGACGCCCTCGGCGGCGGCCTCGACGACGAAGGCGGTGATACCGCCCCGGTGCCCCTCGGACCTGGGCACCCGCGCCATGACGACGAGGAGATCGGCGACGACCCCGTTGGTCGTCCACAGTTTCACGCCGTCCAGCACGTACCCGTCCCCGTCCGGCACGGCCGTGGTCGCCAGCCGGGCCGGGTCGGAGCCGACGTCCGGCTCGGTGAGCAGGAAGGCGGAGATGTCGGTGCGGGCGCAGCGCGGCAGGAAGGCGTCCTTCTGCTCCTGGGTGCCGAAGAGTTTCAGCGGCTGCGGTACGCCGATCGACTGGTGCGCGGACAGCAGCGCGCCGAGTGCGGGGCTGGCGGAACCGGCCAGGGCGAGCGCCCGGTTGTAGTACACCTGGGTGAGACCGAGGCCGCCGTACCTGGTGTCGATCTTCATGCCGAGGGCGCCCAGCTCCTTGAGCCCGGTGACGACCTCGTCGGGGATGCGCGCCTCGCGCTCGATACGGGCGGAGTCGACCCGGGTCTCGCAGAAGTCGCGCAGCCGGGCCAGGAACGCCTCGCCGCGCCGGACGTCGTCGTCGGCCGGGAGCGGGTGCGGGTGGACGAGGTCGAGCCGCAGGCGGCCGAGGAAGAGTTCCTTGGCGAAGCTGGGCTTGCGCCAGTGCTGCTCCCGGGCGGCCTCCGCCACCTGCCGGGCCTCGCGCTCGCTCACGGTGGGGCTGCTGGTCGCTGGTGCGGTCATGGGGCTCACCTCACCGCGAGGACGGGCCTCGCGAACAGGGATCTCGGGGGCGTTCGCCACCGACCGGTACTCCTGGTTCGTATCTACCCGATGGCGGGCGAGGCCACCACCTCGTGCGGCTGTTCGCGGGGGTGGGTGGGCGGGCGGCTGATCGCGGGGGCGGGCGGGGTGCCGGGCGTCCCGGTACAGGACGACGACGGCCGGAGCCCCCGCACAGTGGGCTCCGGCCGTCGTCGCCGGTGACCGGCCCGGACGGTGTGACCGGTCCGGCCGGTTCGATCTGTTCGACCGCTCCTGACAGGTCCTAGAGGGCCAGGCCGGTCAGGACGAGGACGCGCTCGTAGGTGTAGTCGTCCATGGCGTAGCGCACGCCCTCGCGGCCGACGCCGGACTGCTTGGCGCCGCCGTAGGGCATCTGGTCGGCGCGGTAGGACGGCACGTCGCCGACGACCACGCCGCCCACCTCCAGGGCGCGGTGGGCGCGGAAGGCGGTCTGCACGTCGTGCGTGAACACACCTGCCTGGAGGCCGTACTTGGAGTCGTTGACCGCGGCGAACGCCTCCGCCTCGCCGTTCACCTTCTGCACGGTCAGGACCGGGCCGAAGACCTCCTCGCGGGCGAGGGTGGTGTCGGCGGGCACGTCGGTGAGCACGGTCGGCGCGTAGGAGGCGCCGTCGCGCTTGCCGCCGGTGAGCACGGTGGCGCCGGCGTCGGCGGCCTCCCGCACCCAGGACTCCACGCGGCGCGCGGCGTCCTCGCTGACCAGCGGGCCGACGTCCGTCTTCGGGTCGGACGGGTCGCCGGTGACCTGGGCCTCGACGGCGGCGACGACCCGCGGCAGCAGCCGGTCGTAGACGGCGGCGTCGGCGATCACGCGCTGCACCGAGATGCAGGACTGGCCGCCCTGGTAGTTGGAGAAGGTGGCGATGCGGGTCGCCGCCCGGTCCAGGTCCTCGTCGCTCGCCCAGTCGGCGAGGACGACGGCCGCGCCGTTGCCGCCCAGCTCCAGGGTGCAGTGCTTGCGCGGCACCGAGTCCATGATCGCGTAGCCGACCTTCTCGGAGCCGGTGAAGGAGATGACCGGCAGCCGCTCGTCCTGGACCAGGGCGGGCATCCGGTCGTTGGAGACCGGCAGGATGGACCAGGAACCGGCGGGCAGCTCGGTCTCGGCCAGCAGCTCACCGAGGATCAGACCGGACAGCGGGGTGGCCGGGGCCGGCTTGAGGATGATCGGGACACCGGCAGCGATCGCGGGGGCGACCTTGTGGGCGCACAGGTTCAGCGGGAAGTTGAACGGCGCGATGCCGAGGACGACGCCCTTGGGGAAGCGGCGGGTGAGCGCGAGGCGGCCCTGACCGCCGCCGTCGGTGTCCAGGCGCTGGGCCTCCCCGCCGTTGAACCGGCGGGCCTCCTCCGCGGCGAACCGGAACACCGACACCGCGCGCCCGACCTCGCCGCGCGCCCACTTGACCGGCTTGCCGTTCTCGGCGGAGATCAGCTGCGCGATCTCCTCGGTGCGCTCGGTCAGCCGCTTGCCGACGTGGTCGAGCGCGGCGGCGCGTACGTGGGCCGGGGTCCCGGCGAACTCCTCCAGCACGGCGTGCGCGGCGGCCACGGCCTCCTCGACCTGGGCGTCGGTCGGCACGCTGACCTGCCCGACGGTCCGGCCGTCCCACGGGGAGGTGACGTCGAAGGTGTCCTCGCCGGTGGCCTGGCGGCCGGCGAGCCAGAAGGCGGTGGTGGATGTCATTGAACGAATCCCGGCCCTTCCGCGTAGGAGGTGAGTGGTGATGACTGCTTGCGACGACAACGGTAGGGCGGCACCGGCCCGGCGGCGCTTGTCCGGGGTGGAGCAGTGCGCGGGGGGTGTACGCCGGTTTGGCGCAGGTGGGGGCGGGGTGTGGGTGGAGTGAGGGCGGGGCGGCGGTGAGGCACGGCGGGTGCGGGGTCGGGGCGGTGGCGGGGCGGGACGCGGGGCTCAGGAGCGGGCGCCGGGCGTGGCAGGCCGGGTGCCTGGCCCCGGGCGTGGCAGGGCGGGTGCCGGGGCGGGGTGCAGGGCGGAGACCGCGCCGGGGCACGCGTCCCGTCCAGTCGCACGCGTCCCGCCCAGACAGGCGGGCCGGGGCTTGTCGCCGGGCCTTGAGCTGAGTCTTCGGGCCGACACCGGGCCGCAGGCGGGGCTCAGGGGTCGGTGAGGGCTCGGGCCCGGGGCGGGGTCCTCGGACGGATGCCGCGCCGCGGGCAAGCGCCTCGGGCAGGCGCTGCGGGCGCGCAGGCGCACCGCGCCGCACCGACGAGGCGGCCGGGATGCGGGCTCGGGGGTCGCGCCGAGGCCGGTACGGGGCCTCGGGGCGGACGTCGCGCCACGGGCAGGCGCCGTGCCCAGGCACATACGGCCGGGCCGCCCGGAAGGCGGACCGGGGCTCGGCGCCGGTCCCGGGGCGGGGTCTTCGAGGACCCGCACCGGGCCGTGGGGAGCGGCGGGCTCAGGGGCCTGCGTCCGGCTCGGGGGCCGTCGAGGTCCCGGAGCAGTGGCCTCCGGGCAGGTGGCGGGTTCGGGGCGGGGCTATTCCGGGGCTGTGGCCTTGAGGGCGAGCCAGAGTTCCATGCGGACGTCCGGGTCGTCCAGGGAGCGGCCGAGGATCTCCTCGACGCGGCGCATGCGATAGCGCAGGGTGTGCCGGTGGACGCCGAGGTCGGCGGCGGCCGCGTCCCACTGGCCGTGCCGGGAGAGCCAGGCGCGCAGGCTGGCCACCAGGTCGCCGCGGCCGGTCGCGTCGTGCTCGTACAGCGCGCGCAGCAGTCCGTCCGCGAACGCCCGTACGGCGTCGTCGGCGAGCAGCGGCAGCACCGAACCCGAGGCCAGTTGCTCGTGCTCGACCAGGACCCGGCCGCGCCGCCGCGCGACGGACAGGGCCTGCTCGGCCTGTTTGAAGGCGGCGGCCGCGGCGATCGGTCCGGCGGGGGCGGACAGGCCCACGACCAGTTCGGTCGCCTCGCCGGCCGGCTGCTCGGGGACGGCGGCGGCCCGAGCCGCCTCCAGCACGCCCGCGTACTCCCCGCAGGCGGTGACGGCCGCGCCGCCGTCACCGGCCAGCACCACCAGCCGCTCCCCGTCGGGCACCACGAGCACCGCCTCGCCGGAGCGCGCGGCGGCGGCCTCCACCACCTCGGCGAGGGCCGCGAGCGGGTCGCCGCCGGTGCCCACGGCGGCGGGCACGGCGGCCGGGGCGGGCTTGGCGGCCTGCACGCGCGCGTGCGCGTCGGCGTGGGCCCGCGCTGCGGACGCCGACGCCGCCTCGGCGACGATCGCCCGGAACGGCGCGTCCAGCAGGTCGCCGTACAGGTCACCGGCGACGGCCCGCGCGTGGTCGGGCTGCCCGGCGAGCAGCATCCGCAGCACGGCCGCGCCGACGCGCTGCTCGGCCGCGTGCAGGGAGCGGGAGCGTTCCGTGGTGAGGGTCAGCAGAGCGATGGCGGAGTGCACGGCGTAGCGCTCGGCGGTGCCCAGGGTGGCGGCGGTGCCCACGGCGAGGGCGGCGCGCGGGCGGCGGCCGGTGCCCAGGGAGTGCAGTTCCACGCGGTCCTCGGTCTCGGGCACACCGGCCACGGCGGAGGCGGGCGCGGGTCTGTCGCGCAGCCGTTCGACGTCGGCGGTGAGCCGGGCGGCGCGGCGGACCGCCCACTCGGGTGCGGCGGCGACGACGGCGCCCGAGGCGTCGTAGAGCGCCGCCCAGCCGTCGACCTGGGCGGCCAGCGCGGTGAGCAGCCCCTCGGGCCCGGAGCCGAGCGCCTGCCGCGTCAGTTCGCGCTGGGCGGCGAAGCCCGCCGTGACCGCGCGGTACTGGTCGGCGGCGATGGCCGCGGAGACCGCCTTGCTGATCGCGAGGAAGGGCGTGCGCCGGGGCACCTCCAGCAGGGGCAGCCCCTCCTCCTCGGCGGCGGTCACGAGCGCCTCGGGGACCTCCTCGTAGTTCACACCGACGGCGAAGCCGAGCCCGACCACCCCCGCCTGCACGAGCCGCTTCACGTAGCGGCGCATGGCCTCCGGGTTCTCCGCGTCCAGCTTGAGCGCGGTGATCAGCAGCAGCTCGCCGCCCTCCATGTACGGCACGGGGTCGGCCAGCTCGCTGACGTGCGCCCAGCGGACGGGCACGTCCAGGCCGTCGCCGCCCGCGCGCACGGTCAGCTTGAGCGCGGAGTGGTGGACGAGCGAGGCGAGCGTGGGAGGCATGGGACGACCTTCAGGTCTGCGGGGATCCGGTGAGCGGGAGCGGGACGGCCCAGGGGCCGTCGCCCATGACCTTTTGGCCGCCGCGTATGAACGGCCACTGTCGATTCTGCCTCACCGTACGAGCCGCGTCAGCCGCGCAGGTCCACCAGGAGCGGCGGCGCGTGCTCGCCGGACACCCCGGTCAGCGACAGCACCGCGTGGCCCGGCGGCACCTCGTGGGCCAGCTGCGAGGCGGACCAGCGTTCCCGCTCGACCTGCTTGGTGGTGACGGCGTCGGTGGTCACCGCCCGCCCGGTGACCAGTTTGCGCAGGGCATGGATGGCCCGGGTCATCGGCTGGTCGGCGAAGACGGTGTGCTTGGCGACCTCCTTCGTCTCCACCCACTCGGTGCCCCAGGCGTGCGCGAACCGGGTGCCGTCCCAGGTGGTGACCCCGGACAGCGCCATCCGGCAGCCGACCGCGCCCAGCAGCGGCCCGTGCAGGGCCTCGGGCACGTCCGCGACCGAGCGGAGCGCGAGGACGACCCCGGCGTTCTGCGAGCGCAGCCTGCCGACGCGGCGCACCGACTCGGGGGTCACGGCGCCGGTGGCGTCGTCGAGGACCAGGCAGGCGAAGTGGGGGCGCCGGGTGTCCCGTACGAGCGTGTGGAACTGGGCCAGGACCAGTCGGGTGATGATCCGGGACGCCTCCTCGTGCCCGCGTTCGGGCAGGTCGATGCGGACCCGCAGCGGATGGTGGGCGACGGCGCGCAGCGAGAACGGCCGGGCTCCGGCGCCCGCTCCCCCGTGGCCGCCGCCGAAGAAGTCGGCGAAGACCGGCCGGTCGAGCAGGGCCAGCCGGTCGGCGAGGGCCGGGCCCGCGTCCGCCGCGCCGCCCGACTGCCGCATCCGGGCGTCCAGCTCGCGGCGCATCACCGCGTGCCGGTCGTCGGCGGCGAGTCCCGCCCGCAGGGCGGCCAGCGCCCCCGGGTCGCCCTCCAGCAGTTCGCGCAGCACCGGCAGGGAGGGGAAGCGGCCGTGCACCGCGCGGTAGGGGCCGAGGAGCTGGGCGAGCGCGGTGGCGGCGCTCTGGGTGCCCACGGCGGCCACATCGCCGACCAGAGCCTCGGCCAGGAGGGCGGCGGCCTCGTCGGGGTCGTCGGACTCGGCGTACGGGTCGAGGTCGTGCGCGGAGGCGGGGTCGCCGATCCGGACCACCACGTCGTACGCGCCGTCGCGGCCGAGCGGCGTACCGGCCGCGCAGACGGCGACGACCGCGCACCGGCCGGTCAGTGCCCGCAGCGCCAGCCCCTCGGTGAGCGGCTCGACGACATGCCGGGTCTTGCCGGAGCCGGACGGTCCCACGAGCAGCAGCGAGGTGGCGAGCTGCTCGGCTCCGACGGCGGCACCGGCCCCGTGGTAGGCGCGCGGGGTCCGCTCCCCGGGCACCCACCGGCCGAGCCGCACCTGTCCCGTGAGCAGGTCGTGGGCCGCGGCGCGGCCCGGCAGGTCGCGCGCGCCGGACGGGTGGGTCCAGGCGGCGGCGCCCTGCCGCAGCACGGTGTCGGTGAAGGCCGCGAGCCCCGCCGCGCGCCGCGCCTCGCCCCAGGCCCCCTCCACCCGGACGCAGTCGACGTCGTTCATCCGGTCCGCGGCCACCTCGGCGGTGAGCAGTTCGGCGGCCTGGTGCTGGCCCGCGTGGCGCAGTTCGGGCCACTGCGAGCGGGGCAGGTCGGCGGGCGGCGGCGCGGTGGGGTCGGCCGCGGCCCGTCGGCGCGCGAGCAGCTCCCGGCCGTACGGCAGCCAGCCGCCGAGGCGGGCGAAGGGCCAGAGGACGAACAGGGTGATCAGTGTGTAGAGGGCATCGGTGAAGAGCCGCGAGCCGAACAGGTCGTAGCTGCCCGAGATCAACGCCACCAGGGAGAACAGCGGATCGACGATCGGCACCGGGTCCCACCCGGCCAGCGGGACCGCCTCCGGAAAGACCAGGCTGAGGGCGCCGAGCGCGCCGACGGCGGCGAACAGGGCGCGGGCGGGCTGCGGGCGACGGCCCACGAAGTGCCGCGCGACCTCCGGCCAGCTGCCCAGGTGTCCGACGGCGTAGACGAGGACGGCGAAGAAGATTCCGTCGTAGACGACCCTGGCCTCCTGCCCCTGCCACCCCTTCGGGGACACCGTTCCCCCCCACCACCAGTCTTCGGGGGTGAAGAGCTTCAGCGGCGCCGACTCGTAGGGCACCGCGCCCTGCCGCCACAGCGACCACACGAGCAGGGCCACGACCAGGGGGATCAGCAGTCCCACGGCGGTGATCGCGGGAAGCCGGCCCGCGGCGGGCTCGCTGCCCTTGGGCGGCCGGTGGCCGAACCGCCAGATGCCGGGCGCGGCGGCGGGCCGGGGGGTGTCGAGCCAGGCGGCGACGGCGGAGCGGGGGCCGGTACCGGAGGCCGCCGCCGCACTCGCCGCACTCGCCGCGCCCGCCGCACCCTCCGTACCCGGCGTGTACGCCCCCTGCGCGCCCTGCCCCGTCCGCGCGCCCGGCGCCGCCGGTGGCCGGGGCGGCATCGGCGGGGCCTGCCGGGGCATGGCCGGGCGCGGTACCGCGCCGGGGTGCCGCTGGGGTGCCGGGGCGCCCGGCCCGGGTACCGGGTCCGACCGCTTCGGATGCGTGCCCCGCGCGTCCTGCGTCCCGCCGTCGTCCATCGCCGTCGCTCCCCGACCAGCCGTTCCGTGCACCGTCACATCAGCGAGTCAATCTAACCCCCGGACAAGGGAGTTCACCGTCCGCACGGCGCGACGCGCGCATCCGGCGCCGACGCCCGCCCCGGCGCCCTCGTCGGCCCCCTCCCTCCCCGCTCCCCTCTTCTCTGTTCTTCTCTGTCCACTTCTATGTCCACGGCGGACAACCGCGACCGCCGACAACGCCCACATGGAGCATGCCCGCCCCCCTTCTGCCGTCTTAACCTGCGAGAAAAGAGGGAAAGGCGTCCACGGAACGCCACCCTCGGCCAAGCCCCGAAGCACAGCACAGCACCGCGCAGAGCTTCGAGCACAGCCCAAGCCCCCAACGCATGATCTCTTCAGGGAGCCCTCTATGACCGCACTTGAGCAGGAGCGCCGCGTCGTCACCGCCATCCCCGGCCCGAAGTCGCAGGAGTTGCAGGCCCGCCGTACCGCCGCGGTCGCGCAGGGCGTGGGCTCCACGCTGCCGGTCTTCGTCACGCGCGCCGGCGGCGGCATCATCGAGGACGTCGACGGCAACCGCATCATCGACTTCGGCTCCGGTATCGCCGTGACCAGCGTCGGCGCCTCCGCCGAGGCCGTCGTACGCCGGGCCTCCGCGCAGCTCGCCGACTTCACCCACACCTGTTTCATGGTCACGCCGTACGAGAGCTACGTGGCCGTGGCCGAGGCGCTGGCCGAGCTGACGCCGGGCGACCACGCGAAGAAGTCGGCCCTGTTCAACAGCGGCGCCGAGGCCGTCGAGAACGCGGTGAAGATCGCCCGCGCCTACACCAAACGCCAGGCGGTCGTCGTGTTCGACCACGGCTACCACGGCCGGACCAACCTGACCATGGCGCTGACCGCGAAGAACATGCCGTACAAGCACGGCTTCGGTCCCTTCGCGCCCGAGGTCTACCGCGTCCCGGTCGCCTACGGCTACCGCTGGCCGACCGGCCCGGAGAACGCGGGCCCGGAGGCCGCCGCGCAGGCCATCGACCAGATCAGCAAGCAGGTCGGCGCGGACAACGTGGCCGCCATCATCATCGAGCCGGTGCTCGGTGAGGGCGGCTTCATCGAACCGGCCAAGGGCTTCCTCCCGGCGATCCGCGAGTTCGCCGCCGCCAACGGCATCGTGTTCGTCGCGGACGAGATCCAGTCCGGCTTCTGCCGCACCGGCCAGTGGTTCGCGTGCGAGGACGAGGGCATCGTGCCGGACCTGATCACGACCGCGAAGGGCATCGCGGGCGGCCTTCCGCTGGCCGCCGTCACCGGCCGCGCCGAGATCATGGACGCCGCGCACGCGGGCGGCCTGGGCGGCACCTACGGCGGCAACCCGGTGGCCTGCGCCGGTGCGCTCGGCGCGATCGAGACGATGAAGGAGCTGGACCTCAACGCGCGCGCGAAGCGCATCGAGGAGGTCATGAAGGCCCGCCTCGGTGCCATGCAGGAGAAGTTCGACGTGATCGGCGACGTCCGCGGCCGCGGCGCCATGATCGCCGTCGAGCTGGTCAAGGACCACGCCACCAAGGAGCCCGCGGCGGAGGTGGCCGCGGCCGTCGCCAAGGCCTGCCACGCCGAGGGCCTGCTGGTCCTGACCTGTGGCACCTACGGCAACGTGCTGCGCTTCCTGCCCCCGCTGGTGATCGGCGAGGACCTGCTGAACGAGGGCCTCGACATCATCGAGCAGGCGTTCGCGCGCATCTGAGCGGCGCATCCGCACAGGTGGGACGGCGGGCGGCAGACCGTGTGAAGAAGGTGTGCGAGGTGGATGGCAGCTCACCGATCCGGCTGTCCCCGGTCCCCGCGCTGCCGTAGGTTCTCTTCCAGATGAGAGATACACCCCGCCCACAGGGGACTGTGGGCGACATCAGGCCGTAGCCTCCCCAGCTTCGACCTGGTTCGTGCCTCGCGCACACCACCGGGGCCCTCGGGCTCCGGGTCTCCTCACCGGTCGGACGGTCGCTCGCCCCAAACCCCCCGGGGCGCGCGACGTTCCGGTCGGACGGCCGCACTCGCATGGACGGCCGTCTTCGAAGGGCCGACGCGGAACCCCCCCTCCGCGCCGGCCCTTCGGCATGTCACGGGTCTGGGAGGCTGTCCCCGTGAGTACGGGTCGAAGAGGTCGGGTGAGTCGGACGGCCGGAGTGCCGGTCGCCTGGCGCACGGTGCTCGCGGTGCTCGCGGCGTTCGCGGTGCCGGCGCTGTTCGTGGTGATCACCTGGCAGGTCGTGGCGCACGGGCCGCTGCTGCGGGCGGACCGGTGGGCCAGCCGGGGCCTGGTGCACCCGGACCGGGCCTCGGAGCTGCTCTCGGACCTCGGGAACGTGCAGGTGGCGGTGCCGGTGCTGCTGGTGGTCGCCGGGTACGCGGCGTGGCGGGGGCGCGCCGCAGGGCTGGGGCGCTGGTGGTGGGCGCCGCTGCTGGCGCTGCTGGTGATGGCCGCGGTCCCGGCGCTGCTGGTGCCGCTCAAGGAGTGGACCGCGCGGCCGGGCACCCCCGCCGTGCCGCCGGGGACGGGGTACTTTCCCTCGGGGCACACGGCGACGGCGGTCGTCGCCTACGGGGGTGCGGTGGTCGTGCTGCGGCCGTGGCTGCGGACCGCGCGGGCCCGGCGACTGGCGGTCGCCGGGGGCGTCGTGCTGGTGCTCGCCGTCTCCTACGGACTGGTCAGGCGCGGCTACCACTGGCCGCTGGACGTGGTCGCCGCCTGGTGCCTGGGGACGGTGCTGCTGGCGGTGCTCAGCCGAAGTACGCGTCGAAGTTCTTCTGGAACTGATAGCCGTTGAAGCGGTCCCAGTTGATCGACCAGGTCATCAGGCCGCGCAGGGCGGGCCAGGTGCCGTGGGTGGCGTAGGAGCCGCAGTTGGTCTTCTTGGTCAGGCAGTCGAGGGTCTTGGTGACCTCGGCGGGGGCGACGTAGCCGTTGCCCGCCTGGGTGGAGGCCGGCATGCCGATGCCGATCTGGTCGGGGCGCAGCGCCGGGAACATGTTGCCGGTGTCGCCGGCGACCGGGAAGCCGGTGAGCAGCATGTCGGTCATGGCGATGTGGAAGTCGGCGCCCCCCATGGAGTGGTACTGGTTGTCCAGGCCCATGATGGAGCCGGAGTTGTAGTCCTGGACGTGCAGCAGGGTCAGGTCGTTGCGCAGGGCGTAGATGACCGGGAGGTAGGCGCCGCAGCGCGGGTCCTGGCCGCCCCACTTGCCGGTGCCGTAGTACTGGTAGCCCATCTGCACGAAGAAGGTCTCCGGGGCCATGGTGAGGACGAACTTGGCGCCGTACTTGGCCTTCAGGGTCTTCACTGCGGAGATCAGGTTGACGATGACCGGCGTCGTCGGGTTCTTGAAGTCGGTGTCACCCGTGTTCAGGGACAGGGAGTGGCCCTCGAAGTCGATGTCGAGGCCGTCGAGGCCGTACTCGTCGATGATCTTCGAGACGGAGGAGACGAAGGTGTCCCGGGCGGCGGCGGTGGTCAGCTGGACCTGGCCGTTCTGGCCGCCGATGGAGATGAGGACCTTCTTGCCGGCGGCCTGCTTGGCCTTGATGGCGGCCTTGAAGTCGGCGTCGCTCTCGACGCCGGGGCACTCGGTGACCGGGCAGCGGTTGAAGCGGATGTCGCCGGAGGTGACCGAGGTGGGTTCGCCGAAGGCCAGGTCGATGATGTCCCAGCTGTCGGGGACGTCGGCCATGCGGGTGTAGCCGGAGCCGTTGGCGAAGCTGGCGTGCAGATAGCCGACGAGGGCGTGGGTGGGCAGGCCGGGGTCGCCGTTGCCGGGGCCGCCCGGGTCGGCGGCGGTGGTCGCGGCGACCGCGGCCGACTTCGTCGACTCGCCCGCGTCGTTCACGGCCGCGACCTGGAAGCTGTACGCGGTGGACGGGTTCAGGCCGGTGACGGTCGCCGTGGTGCCGGTGGCCGTCTGGACCTTGGTGCCGTCGCGGTAGACGGCGTAGCCCGTCGCGCCCGTGGCGGGTGACCAGGACAGGGCCACGCTGGTGGCGGTGACGGCGGTGGTCTTCAGGCCCGCGGGGGTGGCGGGCGGCTGCTGGCCGGGGGTGCCGCCGGGGCCGGTGAGGGAGATGTCGTCGGCGTTGTAGGCGCCGGTGCCGTACCAGCCGTGGGTGTAGATGGTGACCTTGGTGGTGTCGGCGCCGGTGCGGAAGCTCGTGGTGAGCTGCTGCCAGTCGGCGGCGGACTGGGTCCAGGCGTAGGTGTCGGTGGTGCCGGTGCCGCTCGCGCCGAGGTAGACGTAGGAGCCCCGGACGTAACCGGACAGCGTGTACTGGGAGTTCGGCTGGACGGACACCGTCTGGGCGCACTGGGCGTTGTCGCTGCCGGCCGGGGTCGCCTGCAACGCGGCCGTGCCGCCGTGGACGGGGGTGGCCACCGTCTTGCCGGTGGCCGTACAGGTCCAGCCGTCGAGGCCGGACTCGAAGCCGCCGTTGCGCGCGAGGTCCGCGTCGGCCGCACGGGCGGCCGACGAGAGCGCGGTGACGCCGGGCACGGCCAGGAGTGTGGCCGTGAGTCCGGCGAGCAGCCGGCGCGTCGCTGGTCGGTGTCGTCTGTCGCGTTCCACAAGTGCCTCCGGGCAGGGGGAGTTTGGAGGGTGGAGGAGCGCGCCCAATTTGGTCCAGACCAATTGGGTTGTCAAGACCTCTGACGGCCCGCGGCACTCCGGCGCGCGTCCGCGGGCCCGGCGCGCACCGCTCGCGGCACCGCGCCGGACCCGGCCGCGCCCGCGCCGCGGCGCCTCACCGGGTGTCGTCCCCCGTCGCCAGATACGCGGCGGCCTCGTGCATCGCCAGCTCCAGCAGCGCCGGGTCGGTGAGGGTGCCCGAGCCGTCCGGCGGGACCAGCCAGCGCAGCGTCCCGGCGGTCCGGCCGGGGTACGGCACGACGATCCAGGTGCCGGCCCCGGCGCTGCGGACGCCGGTGCCGATCCAGCGCGCCGCGGTGCCGGGCGGCACGAGGAAGCCCAGGCGCTGGTCGCCGAAGTCGGCCAGCACCGGGCCGAGCTGGTCGAGCACCCGGCTCAGCACGTCGAGCGTCGGATAGCCGAGTTCGCCGGGCAGGAACAGCACGTCCCACGCCTTGCCCGCGGGCAGCAGCGCGACGCCGCGCGGGTTGCGCTCCCACTCCCTGCGGCAGGCCCGGGGGTCCGGTGCGACCGATGCCAGCCACTCGACCGCCGTCTTCGTCCCGGTCATGGAAAGACCTCCCTCTTCGCCGTGGACGCGGGAAGTCGCGTCCACGAGGGAGAGGGAGGTCCCCATCAGGCATTACGCGGGTTCGGGTCCCTCGTTGGAGTGAACCGGGTCACATTCCCGGAAGGGGGGTCCCGCGGCCGGTGCGTCAGCTGTCGAAGCCGAGGCCCAGCCGGTCCATCGTGCGCAGCCACAGATTGCGGCGGCCGTCGTGGGCGTCCGCGCGCGCCAGCGACCACTTGGTGAGCGCGATACCGGTCCAGGCCAGCGGTTCGGGCGGGAACGGCAGCGGCTTCCTGCGGACCATCTCCAGCGCGGTGCGCTCGGTGCGCTCGCCGGAGAGCAGGTCGAGCATCACCTCGGCGCCGAACCGGGTCGCGCCCACGCCCAGGCCGGTGTACCCGGCCGCGTACGCCACCTTGCCCTGGTGGGCGGTGCCGAAGAACGCCGAGAAGCGCGAGCAGGTGTCGATGGCCCCGCCCCAGGCGTGGGTGAAGCGGACGCCCTCCAGCTGCGGGAAGCAGGTGAAGAAGTGCCCGGCGAGGCGCGCGTAGGTCTCCGGCCGGTCGTCGTACTCGGCGCGCACCCGGCCGCCGTAGGGGTAGACGGCGTCGTAGCCGCCCCACAGGATCCGGTTGTCGGCGGAGAGCCGGAAGTAGTGGAACTGGTTGGCGGAGTCGCCGAGGCCCTGGCGGTTCTTCCAGCCGAGGGAGTCGAGCCGCTCGGCGCTCAGCGGCTCGGTCATCAGGGCGTAGTCGTAGACCGGGACGGTGTACGGGCGCACCCGCCGGACCAGGCTGGGGAAGACGTTGGTGCCGAGGGCCACCCGGCGGGCCCGGATCCGGCCGTAGGGGGTGGTGACGCTCATGCCGGTGCCGTACGGCCTGAGGGTGAGCGCCGGGGTGTGCTCGTGGACGCGGACGCCGAGCCGCAGGCACGCCTGCTTCAGGCCCCAGGCCAGCTTGGCGGGGTGCAGCATGGCGACGCCCCGGCGGTCCCACAGGCCCGCCTCGAAGGTGGGCGAGGCGACCTCGGCGCGCACCGCGTCCCGGTCGAGCAGTTCGATGCCCTCGGCGAGGCCCTTGTCGGTCAGCTCCGCGTGCCACTCGCGCAGTTCGCGGGCCTGGTACGGCTCGGTGGCCACGTCGATCTCGCCGGTGCGCTCGAACTCGCAGTCGATGCCGTGGCGAGCGATCGTCTCCTCGATGGCGTCGAGGTTGCGCGCGCCCAGCCGTTCCAGTTCGTGGATCTCGTCGGGCCAGCGGGCGAGGCCGTTGGACAGGCCGTGGGTGAGGGAGGCGGCGCAGAAGCCGCCGTTGCGGCCGGAGGCGGCCCAGCCCACCTCGCGGCCCTCCACGAGCACCACGTCGGCGCCGGGGTCGCGCTCCTTGGCGATCAGCGCGGTCCACAGTCCGCTGTAGCCGCCGCCGACGACCAGCAGGTCGCAGGTGGCCGTGCCGGTCAGGGCGGGCTCGGGGCGGGGGCGGCCGGGGTCGTCCAGCCAGTACGGCGCGGGCTGCGCCTCACGGAGCGAATCGGTCCAGCGGGTCATGGCGCTCGGGGCCATGATTTCAACTCCCTACAGAGTCGTTCGGTGGTGCGGGAAAAGCGGGTGGTGCGGTTCTCCCGGGGAATTCAGGAGAGACGGAGAAGCAGAGAACTCCGGGCGGATGTCACGCCTTGCTCCGGGCGCGGCGGTTTCCGATGACCATGGAGACCAGCACGAACAGTACGGCGAGGACGAACATGGCCGTGCCGATGACATTGATCTGAACGGGTGTGCCGCGCTGTGCCGAGCCCCAGACGAACATGGGGAAGGTGACGGTGGAGCCCGCGTTGAAATTGGTGATGATGAAATCGTCGAAGGAGAGCGCGAAGGCGAGCAGCGCGCCCGCGGCGATTCCGGGTGCCGCGATGGGCAGGGTGACCCGCCAGAACGTCTGGAACGGGCCGGCGTAGAGGTCCTGCGCGGCCTGCTCCAGTCTCGGGTCCATCGACATCACACGAGCCTTGACGGCGGTGACGACGAAGCTGAGGCAGAACATGATGTGGGCGATCAGAATGGTCCAGAAGCCCAGCTGGGCGCCCATGTTGAGGAAGAGGGTGAGCAGCGAGGCGGCCATCACGACCTCGGGCATCGCCATCGGCAGGAAGATCAGCGAGTTGACGGCCCCGCGGGCGCGGAAGCGGTAGCGGACCAGGGCGAAGGCGATCATCGTGCCGAGCGCGGTGGCGCCCAGGGTGGCCCAGACGGCGATCTGGAGGCTGAGCGAGAGCGAGCCGCACATTCCGGCGACGCCGCACGGGTCCTTCCAGGCGTCGGTGGAGAAATGCTGCCACTCGTAGTTGAAGCGGCCCTTGGGTTTGTTGAAGGAGAAGACCGTGACGACGACGTTCGGCAGCAGCAGATAGCCGAGGGTCAGCAGTCCGGCGATGACGACGAGATGGCGCTTGAGCCAGGTGACGAAGAGCATTTAGACGAGATCCTCCGTCCCGGACCTGCGGATGTAGACGGTGACCATGACGAGAATCGCGGCCATGAGGATGAAGGAGAGCGCGGCGGCCGTCGGATAGTCCAGGATCCGCAGGAACTGCGACTGGATGACATTGCCGACCATCCGGGTGTCGGTCGAGCCGAGCAGGTCGGCGTTGACGTAGTCGCCCGCCGCCGGGATGAAGGTCAGCAGGGTGCCGGAGACCACGCCGGGCATGGAGAGCGGGAAGGTGACCTTGCGGAAGGTGGTGAAGGGCCGCGCGTACAGGTCGCCGGCCGCCTCGTGCAGCCGTCCGTCGATCCGCTCCAGCGAGGTGTACAGCGGCAGGATCATGAACGGCAGGAAGTTGTACGTCAGTCCGCACACCACCGCGAGCGGGGTGGCGAGCACCCGGTCGCCCGAGGTCCAGCCGAGCCAGTTGGTGACGTCCAGGACGTGCAGCGCGTTGAGGGCGCCGACCACCGGGCCGCCGTCGGCGAGGATGGTCTTCCAGGCCAGGGTGCGGATCAGGAAGCTGGTGAAGAACGGCGCGATCACCAGGATCATGATCAGATTGCGCCAGCGGCCCGCGCGGAACGCGATCAGATAGGCCAGCGGATAGCCGAGCAGCAGGCACAGGACGGTCGCGGCGGCCGCGTAGAGGACCGAGCGCAGGAACTGCGGCCAGTACTCGGACAGGGCGTCCCAGTAGGTCACGAAGTGCCAGGTGACCTTGTAGCCGTGCTCCAGGGAGCCGGTCTGCACCGAGGTGGACGCCTGGTAGATCATCGGCAGGGCGAAGAAGACGACCAGCCACAGGATGCCGGGCAGCAGCAGCCAGTACGGGGTGAGGCGGCCCCTTCGGCGCGGCGGCTTCGCCTCGGGGGCGGGGGGCGCGAGCGGGGGCGGCGCCTCGGTGACGGCGGTCATCAGGCGGCCTCCTCCTCGACCGGTCCGGCACCCGCGTCGATGTCCTGGGCGGCGTCGAGACCGAAGGTGTGCGCCGGGTTCCAGTGCAGGACGACCTCGGCGCCGGGCGTCAGGCGCGGGTCGCGGTCGATGTTCTGGGCGTAGACCTCGAAGCCGGAGCAGACCGGGCTGTCGATCACGTACTGGGTGGAGACGCCGATGAAGCTGGAGTCGGCTATGCGGCCGGTGATGCGGTTGCGGCCCGCGGGCACCGCGTCCGCGTCGTCGGCGTGGGTGAGGGAGATCTTCTCCGGGCGGACGCCGGCCAGCACCTTGCCGCCGGGGGCGGTCTGGGCCGGACAGCGCGCGCCGGGCAGGGTGAGCCGCCCGCCGCCCGCCCGGAGGACGATCTCGTCGCCGCTCCTGGAGTCGATCTCGGCCTCGATGAAGTTGGAGGTGCCCAGGAAGTTGGCGACGAACGTGGTGCGCGGGTTCTCGTAGAGGTCGGCGGGCGAGCCGAGCTGTTCGACGCGTCCGGCGTTCATCACGGCGACCGTGTCGGCCATGGTCATGGCCTCCTCCTGGTCGTGGGTGACGTGCACGAAGGTGATGCCGACCTCGGTCTGGATGCGCTTGAGCTCCAGCTGCATCTGGCGGCGCAGCTTCAGGTCGAGGGCGCCGAGCGGTTCGTCGAGCAGCAGCACCTTGGGGTGGTTGATCAGCGCGCGGGCCACGGCGACACGCTGCTGCTGGCCGCCGGAGAGCTGGTGCGGCTTCTTGCGGGCCTGCTCGCCGAGCTGGACCAGGTCGAGCATCTCCTCGACCTGCTTCTTGACGCTCTTGATGCCGCGCCGGCGCAGTCCGAAGGCGACGTTCTCGAAGATGTCCAGGTGCGGGAAGAGGGCGTAGGACTGGAAGACCGTGTTCACCGGGCGTTTGTAGGGCGGCAGATGCGTGACGTCCTGGTCGCCGAGGTGGACGGTGCCCCCGGTGGGCTCCTCCAGGCCGGCGATCATGCGCAGGGTGGTGGTCTTGCCGCAGCCCGAGGCGCCGAGCAGGGCGAAGAAGGAGCCCTGCGGGACGGTCAGGTCGAGCGGGTGCACGGCGGTGAAGGAGCCGTAGCGCTTGCTGATCCGGGTCAGCCGGACGTCCCCGCTGGGGTCCGTCGTCTCTGGTGTCGTCTTCATGGTGGTCACGCCCCTGTGAGCTTCGCGAACTTCTCTTCGTAGGCCGCCTCTTCCTTCTCGCCGAGCGCGCGGAAGGCGTGGGACCGGGCCGCCGTGGCCTTGTCGGGAATGATCAGCGGGTTGTCCGCCGCCGCCTCGTCGATCTTGGCGAGGTAGGGCTTCACGCCGTCGACCGGAGTGACGTAGTTGGCGTAGGCGGCGAGCGCGGCGGCCTGTTCGGGCTCGTAGAAGAAGTCGATCAGGCGCTCGGCGTTGGTCTTGTGGCGGGCCTTGTTGGGAATCAGCATGCAGTCGGTGGAGACCATGTAGCCGGCCTCGGGGATGAGGTAGCCGACGTCGGGGTTGTCCGCCTTGAGCTGGACGACGTCGCCGCCCCAGGCGAGGCAGGCGGCGAGGTCTCCCTTGGTGAGGTCGGAGGTGTAGTCGTTGCCGGTGAAGCGGCGGATCTGGCCCTTGTCGACGGCCTTCTGGAGGCGGGCGACGGCCGCGTCGTAGTCGTCGGCGGTGACCTTGGCCGGGTCCTTGCCCATGTCCAGCAGCGTCATGCCCATGCTGTCGCGCATCTCGGACAGGAGGCCGACCCGGCCCTTGAGCCTGGCGTTGTCGAGCAGGTCGGAGACCGAGCGGACCTCGATGCCGTCCAGGGCCTTCTTGTTGTAGGCGATGACGGTGGACACGCCCTGCCAGGGGTAGGAGTAGGCGTGCCCCGGGTCCCACTCCGGGCTGCGGAACTGCTCGGCGAGGCGGGCGAAGGCGTGCGGCAGGTTGGCCGGGTCCAGCTTCTGCACCCAGCCGAGCCGGATCACCCGGGCGGCCAGCCAGTCGGTGAGCACGATGATGTCCCGGCCGGTGTCCTGGCCCGCGGCGAGCTGCGGTTTGATCTTGCCGAAGAACTCGTTGTTGTCGTTGATGTCCTCGGTGTACTTGACCTGGATGCCGGTCCGCCGGGTGAACGCCTCCAGCGTCGGGTGGTGCTTGCCGCTGTCGTCGACGTCGATGTACTCGGGCCAGTTGGAGAAGTTCACCGTCTTCTCCTGCGCCGAGTGGTCCTCGGTCGCGGTGCCGCCCTGGGTCTTGCCGGCCGCGGGGATCCCGCAGGCGCTCAGCGCCCCGAGTGCGCCGGCCGCGAACACACCGCCCGCACCGGCGCGCAGCAGCGAACGGCGGCCGAGGACGGCCCCGCCGCCCCGCCGGCCGCGCCCCGCGGGCTCCGGCCGGGCCGGTGTCGGGCGGTCGGGCTCGTACTGCTCCATGCGCGTGTGCCCTTTCCGGAGGATCCGGCCCGCTGGCGGGCCGGGATTTCGGCTATCGGTCTCCGAACACGGTGCGGTGCCAGTCCTTGCGGACCACCGCGGTGTTGTCGAACATGACGTGCTTGAGCTGGGTGTACTCCTCGAAGGAGTAGGCGGACATGTCCTTGCCGAAGCCGGAGGACTTGTAGCCGCCGTGCGGCATCTCGCTGATGATCGGGATGTGGTCGTTGACCCACACACAGCCCGCCTTGATCTCGCGGGTGGCGCGGTTGGCGCGGTAGACGTCCCGGCTCCAGGCGGAGGCCGCCAGGCCGTACGGGGTGTCGTTGGCCAGCGCGATGCCCTCGTCGTCGGTGTCGAAGGGCAGTACGGCCAGGACCGGGCCGAAGATCTCCGACTGGACGATCTCGCTGTCCTGCGGGGCGTCCGCGACCAGCGTGGGCCGGTAGTAGGCGCCGTCCTTCAGCTCGCCCTGCGGTGCCTCGCCGCCGGTGACCACGCGCGCGTAGGCACGTGCCCGGTCGACGAAACCGGCGACGCGGTCGCGCTGGGCGTGCGAGATCAGCGGGCCCAGGTCGGTCCCGGCGGCGAACGGGTCGCCGAGCCGCACGGTCTCCATGAGGGCGGCCGTGCGCGCCACGAACTCCTCGTAGTGGGCGCGCTGCACGTACGCGCGCGTGGCGGCCGTGCAGTCCTGGCCGGTGTTGATGAGCGCACCGGCGACGGCGCCGTTGACCGCGGCGTCCAGGTCGGCGTCGTCGAAGACGACGAAGGGGGCCTTGCCGCCCAGTTCCAGGTGGAGGCGCTTGACGGTGGCGGTGGCGATCTCGGCGACCCGCCTGCCGACGCCCGTGGAGCCGGTGAAAGAGGTCATGACCACGTCGGGGTGGCCGACCAGGTGCTCGCCGGCCTCCTTGCCGGTGCCGGTGACGATGTTGATCACCCCGTCCGGGATGCCCGCGTCGGTGGCGGCCCGCGCGGACATCAGCGAGGTCAGCGGGGTCAGCTCGGCGGGCTTCAGGACGATGGTGTTGCCCGCGGCGATCGCCGGGAGGATCTTCCAGGCGGCCATCTGGAGGGGATAGTTCCAGGGCGCGATGGAGCCGACGACACCGATGGGCTCGCGGCGCACGTAGGAGGTGTGGTCGCCGGAGTACTCGCCCGCCGACCGGCCCTCCAGGTGCCGGGCGGCGCCCGCGAAGAACGCGGTGTTGTCGATGGTGCCCGGCACGTCGAACTCGCGGGTCAGCTTCAGCGGCTTGCCGCACTGGAGGGACTCGGCGCGGGCGAAGTCCTCGGCGCGCTCGGCGAGCACGGCCGCGAAGCGGTGCAGCACGTCCGCGCGCTCGCCGGGTGCGGCGCCCGCCCAGCCGGGGAAGGCGTCACGGGCGGCGGCGACCGCGGCGTCGACGTCCTCGGTCCCGGCCAGCGCGTAGGTGAGGACCGCGCCGCCGGTGGCCGGATCCAGCACGGTGTGGGTGCGGCCGGACGTGCCGTGCGCCGGCCGTCCGGCGATGTACTGGGCGCCGTCGGCGAAACGGTCCTGAGCAGGGAATCTGTCCTGCGTGGCGGTGTCCGGGTGGTGCATGTCGCTCTCCTCCGCCGGCGCCGCTGTTCAGCGACGGACGGCGTAGCTCCGGCTCGATTTGAGTGCCGATCCTGACAGAGCACCGGGTCGCCAACAAGTGATTCCGTAGTTGCCTTTTGGTTACGCGACGGAATCTGTCGACCAGGTGTCGAGTCGGCACGGAAAAGGCGGGACGGAGTGTCAGTGGTGCGTGCCACACTCGCGTGCATGGTGGAGATCGGTTCGCGGGAAGCCCTGGTCAGCGCGGTCCGGACGGGGGCGGTGATCAAGTACCTGCACTTCTGGGGACACCGTCCGCACCCGGACGGCCGGGTCGGGGCGAGCTGCCTCAGCCAGTGGTGGCCGTCGCCGTTCACCGTGGACGGCGTGGCGTACGCGACCGCCGAGCACTGGATGATGGCGGGCAAGGCCCGGCTCTTCGGTGACGCGGAGGGCGAGCGGCGGGTGCTGGCCGCCGGGCATCCCTCGCAGGCGAAGAAGGCCGGACGGCTGGTGCGCGGCTTCGACGACGCGATATGGGCGCGGGAGCGCTTCGGGATCGTGGTGGAGGGCAGCATCCACAAGTTCGCCGCCCATCCCGCGCTGCGGGACTTCCTGCTCGCGACGGGCGACCGGGTGCTGGTGGAGGCGTCCCCGGTGGACCGGGTGTGGGGCATCGGTCTCGCCGCGGCCGACGAGGCGGCGTCCGACCCGGAGCGCTGGCGGGGGCCGAATCTGCTGGGCTTCGCGCTGATGGCGGCGCGGGAGCGGCTGCGGACGGGGGCCGGAGCTTAGGCGCCGGGGGGGCTGGACCGGGGCGCCTGGGCCGGGGCGGAGGCCGGTGTCCGGGGCGGGGTGGACGCGGGCGCGGGCGCGGGCGCGGGCGCCGGGGCGAGCGTGCGGCGGGCGAGCGCGGGCCCGGTGAGGCGCGGATGCGGGCACGGGCGGGGCCCGGGTGCCGGGGCGGGGCCCGGGTGCCGGGGCGGGGCCGGCCGGTCGTGGTGGCCGGCCCGCGCCGTGCGGCGGATGCCGTCAGAAGGTGCTGGCGCCGCCCATGATGCTGGCGAAGATCAGCAGACCCAGCAGCGGCAGGACCACCGTGGCGATGATGCCGCAGACCAGGCCGCCCGTGGCGGCGCCCTTGTTGGTGGCCTCCCCGCGGTTGGCCTTGCCCCGCCCGATGGCGCCGAAGATGATCCCGAGGATGCCCAGGACGATCCCGAAGAACCACAGGAAGAACGTCAGGCTGCACACCACGCCGATGATGCCCAGGACCAGGCCCGTGGTGCCCATGCCGTTGCTCGGCTGCATGGGCATGCCGTAACCGGGGGCCTGCGGATAGGCCTGCGGGTAGCCCACCGGCGGCGCGGCCGGGTAGCCCGGGGCCGACTGCGGGTAGCCGTAGTCCGGGTTCGACTGCGGGTAGCCGTAGCCCGGCGCGGGCTGCTGCGGGGGCTGGGGCGGCACCCCCGGCTGCTGCGGCGGCTGCGGGGGCTGCTGCGGCGGCCCGAAACCATCTGGTGCGGGCTGGGTGTTGGACATGGCTGGATTCCCCTCCGTTGACAGTCAAGGCATCGTAATGCCCTTGATCCACGCGGTGGGCGGGGTCGGCGAAGACCGTCCCGCGACCGAGCCGGACCGGGCCGGGCGCCCCGCCGCGCCCCCGGGACCGGATCGCGTCGGGGCCGGGGATCAGCGGTCGGCGAGGACCGTGGCGGCCGGCCGGAGGGCGCCGTCGTAGTAGTACGGGTCCGAGTCGTCGGAGTTGTGGACGGCGACCGAGATGCCGATGATCAGCAGGACGATCACCGCGACGCCGAGGACGATGCCGATGACGCCGGTGATGAACCCGGCCTGGGCCTGGCCGCGGTTGTTCGCCTCGCCCCGGTCGGCCCGGCGGCGCCCCTTGACACCGAAGACCACGGCGAGGATGCCGAGCACCAGGGAGACCACGCCGTAGAGGCAGAACAGGCAGCAGGACAGGATGCCGAGCACCAGCGCGGCGACCCCCAGGCCGTTCTGCGGGGCCGGGTGCACACCGGGCCAGCCGTAGCCCGGGTAGCCGGGGTAGGCGGGCTGCGCCGGGTAGCCGGGGTAGCCGTAGCCGCCGGGGCCGGCGGCGGGCGCGGGACCGGTGGGCGCGACGGGCGGCGGCGGCACGGGGAAGTCACCGGCGGGCGCGGGCGGCACGTCCGCCGGGCCGCCCTGGCCGGGCGGCGGGAAGGCGGGCGGCACGGCGTCCGCCGGAGCGGGCGGCGCGGGCGGCGGGAATCCGGGCGGCGGCATCGCCGCCACGGTGGCCTGGTCGTGCACGGGCGGCGCGGGCGCCGGGGGCTGCTCGGCCTCGGGCGGCCGCTTCTCCAGGGAAGGGCCGCTCTCGGGCGGCGCCCACGGGTTGTCGCCGGATCCGGCGTCGCCGCCCGCCCGTGTCGCGTCCGTCATGCTGTCGAGTCCCCCTCGGTCGATCGTCCCGCCATGCTACGGCCTGCCACCGACAGCCGGTCCGGCGGATCATGCCCGCCCCCGCGCGGCACGCACCACGCGGCTCCGCACGGTCGGCCCCCGCGCCGCGCCCCGGACCCCACACCTCACGCCCCACACCTCACGCCCCACGCCCCGCACCCCACGCACCGCGCTTGCCCCCTCCCCGTCCGGATCCGCAGGGCACGCCGTCCGCGCGTCCGCCTACGATGGCCGTGCTCATCGATCAGCCGATCACCCGCACCGCGCCCCGCACCGGAGGCCGCCGGTGCCGTTCCCGGGGAGGGACACCTTGACCGACCAGCGCGCACCCCGCGATCCGCACGCGTTCATCGCCGGACTGCCCAAGGCCGAACTGCATGTGCACCACGTCGGCTCCGCCTCCCCGCGGATCGTCTCGGAACTGGCCGCCCGCCACCCCGACTCCGAGGTGCCCACCGACCCCGAGGCGCTGGCCGACTACTTCACGTTCACGGACTTCGCCCACTTCATCCAGGTCTATCTGTCGGTCGTCGACCTGATCCGCACCCCGGAGGACGTCCGGCTGCTCACCTACGAGGTGGCCCGGGACATGGCCTGCCAGCAGGTGCGGTACGCGGAACTGACCATCACGCCGTTCTCGTCCACCCGGCGCGGCATCGACGAGCGGGCCTTCATGGACGCGATCGAGGACGCCCGCAAGGCGGCCGAGGCCGACTTCGGGACCGTGCTGCGCTGGTGCTTCGACATTCCCGGCGAGGCCGGCCTGGTCTCGGCCGACGAGACGCTGCGCCTGGCCACCGACGACCGGCTGCGGCCCGAGGGACTGGTGTCGTTCGGGCTCGGCGGGCCCGAGATCGGGGTGCCGCGGCCGCAGTTCAAGCCGTACTTCGACCGGGCCGTCGCCGCCGGGCTGCACTCCGTGCCGCACGCCGGGGAGACCACCGGGCCCGGGACGGTGTGGGACGCGCTGACCGAGCTGCGGGCCGAGCGGATCGGCCACGGCACCAGCGCGGCCCAGGACCCGAAGCTGCTCGCGCACCTGGCCGAGCACCGGATCCCGCTGGAGGTGTGCCCGACCTCCAACATCGCCACCCGGGCGGTGCGCACCCTGGACGAGCACCCGATCAAGGAGTTCGTGCGGGCCGGTGTCCTGGTCACGGTCAACTCCGACGACCCGCCGATGTTCGGCACCGACCTCAACTCCGAGTACGCGGTGGCGGCCCGGCTCCTCGGCCTGGACGAGCGCGGCATCGCGGAGCTGGCCAAGAACGCGGTGCACGCCTCCTTCCTCGACGAGGCGGGCAAGACGCGGATCGCCGAGGAGATCGACGCCTACACCGCGCGGTGGCTCGCGCCCTGACCGGGGACAATGGGGCCATGCAGACCGTGACCGCCGTGGCGCACCGCGGCGACCCCTATCGCTTCCGTGAGAACACCCTCGACTCGCTCCGCTCCGCGCTCGCCCGGGGCGCGGACGCGGTCGAGATCGACGTACGGCTGACCCGGGACGGCGTGCCCGTGCTGCTGCACGACGAGACGCTCGGTCGGCTGTGGGGGCACGACCGGCCGCTGCGGTCGCTGACCGCGGACGAGGTGCGCGAGCTGACCGGCGGCGGGGTGCCGCCGCTCGCCGACGCGCTCGCGGCGACGGAGGGCGGCCGGGTGATGATCGACCTGCCGGGCGGCCCGAGCGCGCGGGCGGTGGCGCGGATCGTCGGTGCGGTCCGCGACTGCGGGGCCGAGGACCGGGTGTACTACTGCGCGGGCGCCGAGGCGATGCTCGCGGTACGCGCGGCCGACCCGTCCGCCGAGATCGCCCTGACCTGGACGTCGCTCGCCCCGCCGCGGGCCGGGGTGCTGGAGGCGGTGCGGCCCAGGTGGCTGAACTACCGCTTCGGCCTGGTGGACCGCGAGCTGGTGGAGCGCGTGCACCGCGGCGGCCGCCTGGTGTCCGTGTGGACCCCCGACACCCGCCGCAGCCAGCGCAGGCTGCTCGGCATCGGCGTCGACTCGATCACGACCAACCGCGTCGACCTGCTGCGCGGGCCGCGCGGCCGGTGACGGGCGCGGCCCGGCCGCGGCGGGTCAGGACGGCTTGACCAGGCGTACGTCCGCCACGCCCAGCAGTCCCAGCAGCGGTACGTGGCCGGTGTGCTGGGCGGGGTCGACGACGAGGCCGGCGCCGCGCACGAGGTCCAGGAGGAGCTCGGCGAGGGGCATGACCATGTGCCGCCCCCAGCAGCGTTCGGAGGAGTGGCCGAAGGGCAGGTAGCCCGGTGCGGTGTCCGGGTCGAGGGTGTCCCAGCGCTCGGGGCGGAAGGCGTCGGGCTCGTCCCACAGGGCGGGGTCGCGGTGCGAGAGCAGCGGCAGCAGCAGGACGTCGTCACCCGCGCCGATCCGGTCGTCCAGGGCGGGGTACTCCGGTGAGGCGTTGCGCAGGATGTTCCACGAGGGCGGCAGCAGGCGCAGGGACTCGTGGATGATGTTGCGGTTGGACATGCCCTCGGCGAAGGGATGGCCGAGCCAGAGGGCGTTGGCCACCAGCGTGGAGATGGTGAAGCACACCGGGGCGGCGGCCCTGCGGTACATGCCCATCGCGTACCGGCGTTCCTGGTAGCCGGTGGCACTCGCGGCCCGCTCCCCCAGCGCGGTGAGCCGGCCGGTGCCGGGGCGCGGCCAGCCGGGGAGCGCGGCGCCGAGCGCGATGACGGACCAGGTGAGCTTGGTGGTCAGTTCGAGGTTGCGGCTCATCAGCAGGCGCAGCCGGTACGGGTCCTGACCGAGGATCAGGTCGCGCAGGAAGAGGTGGCCGGTCAGGGGCCAGGGGCCGGTCAGGTCGACGTGTTCGGGCAGCGGCCGCTTCAGGGCCTCGCGGACGTCGCTGCCGATGGTGCGGGTCACCGAGGACGCCTCGGTGCGGGAGATCGACCGGCCGTGCAGCGGCTTGAACGTGGGGCGTTCGGTCTCCGTGGCGCGCCGGGCCGCGAGGATCCGGTCCGCGACCTCGGGTCCGGCGACCCCGACCGTGTCGGGTTCGAGCCGGAAGACGTCCTGGCCCAGGTGGTCGTCGAGGAGGGCGGCCAGCCGGGGGGCGAAGACGGTGGTGCGGGTGCGCGGCACGGACGACAGGGGCATGGGGTTTCTCCGGCGGGAGGGGCGCGGCGGCGGTGCGGACGAAGCCGAAGCGAAGGGGCAGCGAAAGGGAGGCCGGGGTCGCCCCCGCCGGGCGGTGGGGCAGCGCGGTCCGGGCGCGCGGGCACAGGCCGCGCGCAGGACAACGATGTCCCGGTTCCGCCCGGCGGGGGCGGGCGGGGCCGGTCAGTACCAGATGTACCAGGCGCTCGCCTTGAGGCTCTTGCGGGCCGAGACCTTGTTGCGGACGGCGAAGAGCAGCTTCATGGCTGACTCCTTCCTGTTGGGCGTGGCACGTGATGCTCCGTGGCCGGGATCCGGAGAGCCCGTGAAGATCACACGCGATGGCTTGGAGAGCATTGCCCAGGATCAGTTACGGATAATCGCTCCTCTGGCCACAGGTTCTTCCGCCGTTCCGCCGACGGACCGTCAGATGGCCGCCCGTACCGGCGGGTTCACGCTCAGCGACTCCAGGCGCCGGATGCGCCGGTGCACGTCGTACAGCGGAAGGATCCCGAACACGCCGAAGGACATGTCGATCACCGACCACCACAGCGGGATGCCGCGCAGCGGCCCGCAGACCAGGGCCAGCGGGACGATGCCCACGCACGCGATCATCCCGAACTCCACGACCCAGATGTTGCGCACCGGGTCGCGGTAGGGGCCGTAGAAGGCGACCGCGATGACCAGGTGCGCGAAGGCCAGCCAGTCCGTGCCGTACAGCAGGAACGGATAGTCGGCGTCGGCGGTGTCGAGCCCGCGCCGCACCCGCTCGATCCACTCCATGAGGGCGGGCAGGTGCTCGGGCACGGACAGCGCGCGCAACAGGCTCTCCAGCCCGTGCAGTTCGTGGACGAGCGGGAAGGCCGTGGCCCCGCTGAGGACCAGGCAGACGACGAAGAGAACCAGCCGGACGCGGATGCCCTTGAGCAGGGCGGCTCTGTCGCTCATGGGAGGAGCGTACGCCGCCTGTTGAACGTGTTCAAAAAGAGGGTCACTCCCCCGCCATCGCCTCCCGCAGCTGGCCGCGCCGCCTGATGCCCAGCTTCTTGTAGGTGCTCGTCAGATGGGTCTCCACGGTGCGCCGGGCCAGATGCAGCAGGGCCGCGATCTCCGTGTTCGTCCGTCCGTCGGCGGCCAGTTGGGCGATGCGGCGCTCGCTGCCGGTGAGCGAACCGGAGCCGGTGCGGGCCCCGGCGGTGCGGCGCGCGCCGCCCGCGCGCAGCGCCTGCTCGGTGAGCGTCCACAGCCGGGGCGCGCCCAGGCGTTCGGCGCGTTCGGCGGCCTCGCGCAGACAGGCACGGGCGCGGACGAGTTCCCCGGCGGCGGTGAGCTGCCGCCCCTGGGCGAGGAGCGCGGAGACCAGTTCCGGCGCGGCCCCGGGCGGCGCCTGCCGCAGCAGATGTACGGCCTCCTCCGCCAGCTCCAGGCCCCGGCGCCCGCCGGTGACCGCGCCCAGCACGCGCAGCGACCGGCCGATCGTGCGCGGGGTGCCCCAGACGCGGGCCAACCGCAGTTCCTCCTCGGCCAGTTCGAGCGCCTCCAGCGGGCTGCCGAGGGCCAGCCTGCACTCGGCGGCGGCCGAACGCCACGGGGTGACGACGGGGCTGATCACCTCCCGGGCCGACTGGCGGCGGCCGCACTCCAGGAAGTCGTGCAGCGCCCCGGCGGTGTCCCCGGCGGCGGCGCGCTGCACGCCCCGGGCGTACAGGAACCGGTTCAGCTCCCAGGAGCCGGGCACGGTCCGCAGGTCGAAGCCGTCCGCCAGGCGGCGTGCCTCGGCCGTGCGGCCCTGCTCGACCAGGGCGAGCAGGATGTGCGCGTGGATGTTGCCGGGCCCGGTGACATGCACGCCGGGCGGCTCGGCCGGGAGCCGCCCGTGGGTGCCGCGCGCCGCCGCGACGTCGGCCCGGGTGTTGAGCAGCGCCTCGTGCATGGGGTGCAGCAGTCCGGGCCGCTGCCCGGCCAGACCGCGGTCCACCAGCCGGTCCGCCTCGTCGAGTTCGTCGGCCCACTGGGCGACCGCGGCGGTCGTGCCCAGCAGGAACGGCTCGGTCAGCGGATCGGCGGGCTCGGCCAGCAGTTCGCGCACCCGCCGCATGGCGTCGGCGGCCGAGGTGCGCCCGGCGGTGGCCGCGTGCCGCACGAACAGCGCCCGTACGACGGTGCCGACCGGCTCGGACGAGCGCTCGGCGGTGTCGCGCAGCAGCCGGTACACCTCGCGGCGGACCGTCTGGTCCCGGTCGGACAGCAGCGCGGAGGCGCTGTGCAGGGCGGCCACCAGCTCCGGCCGGTCCGGGAGCTGCCCGACCGCCGTGCACAGCACCTCCACGGCGGCCCGGGGACGGCCGCTCCCGGCGAGCGCGGTGCCCAGGGCGACGGCGGCGCGCACCCGGTCCTGCGGGCCGCCCGGCAGGCCGAACGCCTCGGTGAGCCGGGGGATCCCGGCAGCGGACTCGTGCGCGGCGCACTCCAGGGAGCCCAGCTCGGTCAGCAGCCGCTGCCGGCGCGCGCCGGGCAGCGGCTCGTCCAGGGCCCGGCGCAGGAACGCCATGGCGTCCTGCGGCCGGCCCTCGCGCAGCGCCAGCGACGCCGCGTCCTGGAGCACGCCCGCCGTCCAGGAGGCGCCGACCGGCCCGGCCAGGAGCAGATGCCGGGCCACCGTCTCGGCGGACGCGCCGCGGTGCAGCATCGCCTGGGCCGCCGCCAGGTGCGTGGCCCGCCGCCGGGACTCGGGCACGCCGGTGAGCACCGCGTCCCGCAGCAGGGGGTGGGCGTAGCGGGGCCGCCCGCCGGGGCCGGTGCGCAGCAGTCCGAGGCCGGTCATGGCGGTGAGCCAGCCCGTCACCCGGACCGGGTCGGCGCCGGACAGTTCGGCGAGCAGCACGGCCGGGCCGTCGGCGGCCCGCGGTCCGGGCACCGCGGCGGGCCGGACGCCGGGCGCGTCGGCGGCCCCCGGGCCCGGCCGGTCCGCGCCGCCCGCCGCCCCCGGGCGGCTCCAGCCGTCGTCGAGGACGGCGAGGATGCGCGCCACCTCGGCGGTGCCGGACCCGGCGCTGTCCAGCCACCACGAGACGGCCGCCTGGTAGGCGCCCGGGTAGAGCGCCGCCGCCGTCTCGGGCACGATCGGGTGCCGCGCCGGGTCGCCGAGGTCGTCCAGGAGGGCGCGCAGCAGCAGCGGGCTGCCCGCGCCCGCCCGTACGCAGTTCTCGGCCCAGGTGCGGGTGGCCGCCGGGAACCTGGCACGCACCAGCGCACCCGCCGCCCCCGGGGTGAGCGGGGCGAGGGTGTGGGTGCGGGTCAGCGCGGGCGAGAGGGTGTGCGTGAAGCCCGGCCGGGGTGTGTCGACGTCGTACTGGCTGCGTTCGGTGACGGCCAGCAGGACCGGCAGGGCTAACCGGTCCAGGTGCCGGGCGGTCTCCACCAGCCAGCGGTGGGAGTGGCCGTCCGCGAGGTGGACGTCGTCCACGGCGATCAGCACCGGCGACCGGGCGGCGTACGCGTGCAGGGCGCGGCGCAGCAGTTCGGCCGGCTCGCGCTCGTCCCCGGCCGCGCCGGGGCCGCCGGGCGCCCCCGGTTCGCCGGGACCGCCGAGTCCGGGTACGGGGCCGAGGAGCTGGAGCGCGGTGGCGTACGGGACGGTGCCGTCCCCGGGGGCGCAGCGGGCGCGCAGCACCCGCATGCCGTGCGCCGCCGCGTCCCGGGCGGCGGCCTCCAGGACGGTGGTGCGGCCGGTGCCGGTGGCGCCGCGCAGCAGCACCAGGCCGCCCATCCCGGACCGGGCCCGCTCGGCGCCGTCGGCCAGCAGCGCGGCGGCCTCCCGGTGCTCCGGCGGCAGTTCGCACCCCGGCCGGACGGGCTGATCGGCGAAGACGTGCCCCGAGGGCCGGACGGCCGGGCCGCCGGGCCGGTCGGCCGGGCCGCCGGGCCGGTCGGCCGGGTGCCCGGAGGGCGCGGCGCACGGGTGCTCCCCGCCCCGGTCGCCGCCCCGGTCCCCGGTCCGGGCGGCGGGGCCGCCGGGAGACCGCTCGGCCCCGCGGCCGGAGGAGTACTGGCCGGGCACCCGCGCCGAGAGCAGCGCGAACAGGTGCTCCGCCGACTGCGCCGCCACCCGGTCGGCGGGCCGTCCCGGCGCAGGACCGGAGGCCGGATCGGACGCGGGCCCGGCGGGGCGGCCCGAGGCACGGCCGAAGACGGGACCCGACGCGTCGTCAGCCGCCCGGTACCGCATGTCGTCACCGGACGTCTGCTCGGGTACGCGCTCGACGGCGCGGCCGGGCGACGGGGCCGGGGACCGGCCGGGCAGCTCCGTGAGGGGACGGCCGGGCAGCTCGGCCGGGGACCGGCCGGGCAGATTCCCCGGGGGCTGTCCGGGCAGGTGCGCGGGGGGCTGTTCGGGCAGCCGGGCGGCCGGACGGTCAGCGGCCCGCGCGGCCGTCCGGTCGGCCGGAGCCGCGCCGCCGCCACCGGTCGCGGGGTCCGCCGGAAGGCCGGCGGGGCGGTCGCGCTCCACGAGGTGATCGGTCGGGCGTGCGCGCAGCCGGCCGCACGGACGGTCCCGCCCCGGTCCCGGCACCCCTGCCATCCCTGTCATTCCTGCCTCCTCGCTCGGACATGACGACCTCCGCACACGAGGACGGTCCCCAGGGGCCCTCGGTGACGTGACAAGTCCCACCAAGGCCGTCCGGCGGGCCGACGGAACCGGACGGACGGTCACCCTCGTGGTGTACATAAGGCTGTTCTCGTGGTCCGGCTCGTGGTGCTCCACGATTGCGCGGGGCACTCCCCCGGCAGGAGTGTGAACAGCACACGCCCGCCACCGCCCCCACAGAGGTGACGGGCCCGTGCACATAGGGGAAACCGTTGCTCAGCTCATCGCGGACCACGCGCCCCGGCTCGGCCGGTACCGCAGACCGCATCCCGGTCGCCGTGCACGCCACGGACCCGATCCTGCGCGAGGGGGTGCTGAGCCAGCTGCGCCGGTTCCCCGAGGTCGAGTTGCGGGACGAGGCCGGTTCGGGTCCCGGCACGGTGGCGCTGCTCGTGGACGACATGCTCGACGAGGCCGCGCTGACCCGGCTGCGCCGGGTGGTGCGCAGCGAGGGCGCGCGGGCGGTGCTCGTCGTCAGCACGCTGCGCGAGGCCGAACTGCTCGATGTGATCGAGTGCGGGGTGGGCGCCATCGTGTGGCGCCACGAGGCCGGTGCGCACCGCCTGGTGCAGGCCGTGCTGGCCGCCGCCCGCGGCGAGGGCGACCTGCCCGCCGATCTGCTCGGCCGGCTCATCGACCAGGTGGGCACCTTGCACCGCAACGCGGCCGGCCGGCCGGGTGCGCCCGGCTCCGGGCTCACACCGCGCGAGGTCGACGTACTGCGTCTGGTCGCCGAGGGGCTCGACACCGGGGAGATCGCCGGCAAGTTGTCCTACTCCGAACGGACCGTCAAGAACGTCATCCACGGGCTGACCACCCGGTTGCATCTGCGCAATCGCGCGCATGCCGTGGCCCATGCCCTCCGGGAAGGCTACATCTGACCGAACAGGCAGCCCGGACCGGCCCCCGGGGCAGCGCGCTCTGCCCCGGCCCCGGCCCCGGCACGCCTGCGCCGCGGCCCGGGGCGCACGGCAGGATCGGACCCCGGCGGCCGCCGGGCGGGCCGGGCCGGACAACGGCCTCCCGGGCGGGACCCGGGCACGGGTCACGCGCGACCGAGCACGAGCGAGCACGGCAGGGCAGGAGCACGACGGTGATCCACGAGGTGGACGAGGTCCTCAAATCCCTGCTCGGAGGCGGCGCGCTGGCCGGTTCCGGCATCGACGTGGTGCTCGACGCGCCCACCCGGGACTGGGCCGCCCGGCGCAACGCGCCCACGATCAACGCGTATCTGTACGACATCCGGGAGGACGTGAACCGCCGTCAGCGCGGCCATGTCCCGGTGTACGACGAGAGGGACGTGGTCGTCAAACGGCGTCAGCCGCCGCGCTGGTTCCGGCTGTCGTACCTGGTGACCGCGTGGACCCGGCAGCCGCAGGACGAACACCGGCTGCTGTCCGCGGCGCTGGCCACCCTGATCCCGCGCGAGGTGCTCGCGCCCGGCGAACTCCCCGGCGCGCTGGGCGCCCTGGGCATGTCCGTCCCCGTGTCGGTGGCCGGCACCCAGACCGAGTCCCGCTCGCTCGCCGAGATCTGGTCCGCGCTCGGCGGTGAGCTCAAGCCGTCCCTGGACGTGGTGATCACCGCGCCGTTCCCCGCGTACCCCGAGTACGACGCCGGGCCGCCGGTCACCGAGGGCGCCGCGGTCCGTGTCCGCACCCTGGACGACACCCCGACCGGGCCCGAGGAACGCGCCCACCGGCCGCGCCAGGTCGCCGCCGTCCGTGACGCGCGCCGGGCCGCCCGGCGCGGCCGCGGGACGGGCGGCGCGCTGTGACCGTGACGGACCCGGCGGACACGCTCACGGCGGTGGCTCCCGCCGACGCGCTCCTCACCCGGCTGGCCGCGCTGCGCGACCGGGTCGCCCTGCTGGTGGGCCGGCGCTCCGCCGACGATCCCACGGCCGACGACCCGCTGCGCGGCCTGTACCTGTCGCAGGACGCGGTACGGCACCTGCTGCACCCGGCCCCTCCGGCGGCGGAGCCCGCGGACGCCCACGGCGACGGCTCCGCCGCCCCGGCGCTCACGGACGGCGGCCCGGACAGTCCCTACTGCCCGGACGGCCCCGGCGGCCCCGGCGGCCGGTCCGGCCCCGGGGGCCGGGACGACCGGCTGGCCCGGCTGGCCGCGCGGCTCGGGCTCGGCGAGCTGGACACCGCCCTGCTCCTCGTCGCCCTCGCCCCCGACCTGGACCGCTCCTTCGAACCGCTCTACGGCTACCTCAACGACGACGTGAGCCGCCGCCGCGCCACCGTCGCTCTCGCCCTCGACCTGTGCGGTGTCCCCGTCCACTCGGCGTCCGCGCGGGCCCGGCTGCACCCCGGGGCCCCGCTGTCCGCGCTCGGCCTGCTCACCGTGGAGGAGCCCGAACGCCCCTTCCTCAGCCGGTCGTTGCGCGTGCCGGACCGGCTGGTGTCCCATCTCCTGGGCGACGACACCCCGGACGCCGCGCTCGCCGGCCAGTTGCGCGCGCTGCCCCCGGCGGCCCCGGCCGCCACCGACGGGGACGACCGGGACGGCAACGCCGAAGAGGGCATAGAGGGTGGTGAGGGCGGCGAGGGCGGCGAGGGCACGGAGTTCACCGGCTTCGCCCGGCGGCTGGCCGCCCGGCTGAGCACCGGTGCGCCGCCCACCGTGTATCTGCGCGAGGGCCGCGAGGGCGAGGCGCTCACCTGCGCCGCCACCGCCCTGAGCACGGCGGGCCTGGCCGCCCTGCACTTCGCCGGGCCCGAGGACCTGGTGCCCGCCCTGCTGCGCGAGGCCCGGCTCAGCGGCTCCGCTGTCGTGGTCTCCGCGCTGCCCGAGCACCCCGCCCACCTGGTACGGGAGCTGACCTCGGCCACCGACGTACCCGTACTGATCACCGGCTCCCAGCCCTACGACCCGCACTGGTCGGAGCACGGCGCCGCCGACCCGCTCGTCCTGGACGTGCCCGGACACCGGGCCGGGGCGGTGCGCGCCTGGGCGGCGGCGCTGGGCGAGGAGCCGGGCTTCGACCTGGCCGCGACCGTGGCGCCGTACCACCTGGCGGCCGACCGGATCGCGCGCGCGGCCCGCGCGGCGAAGGCCCTCGCCGTCTTCGACGGTACGCCGCTGACCGCCGCGCATCTGCGGGTCGCCGCGCGCCGCCAGTCGGCGTCCGGTCTGGAGCGGCACGCCCGCCGGATCCGGCCCGCCGTCGACTGGACCGACCTGGTGCTGCCCGAGCGCCCGCTGACCCAGCTGCACGAACTGGCCCTGCGCGCCCGGCACCGCGACCGGGTGCTCGGGGACTGGCGGCTCAGCGCGGGCGGCGGGCGCGGCCGGGGCGTGCTCGGTCTGTTCGCGGGCGAGTCCGGCACCGGCAAGACGCTCTCGGCCGAGGTCGTCGCCGCCGAACTGGGCCTGGACCTCTATGTCGTGCAGTTGTCCTCGGTGGTCGACAAGTTCGTCGGCGAGACGGAGAAGAACCTGGAGCGGATCTTCGCCGAGGCCGACCGCACCGACGCGGTGCTGCTCTTCGACGAGGCCGACGCGGTGTTCGGCAAGCGGTCCGAGGTGAAGGACTCGCACGACCGGTACGCCAACATGGAGAGCGCCTATCTGCTCCAGCGGCTGGAGTCCTTCGACGGCATCGCCCTGCTCACCACGAACCTGCGCGCCAACATCGACGAGGCGTTCACCCGCCGCCTGGACCTGGTCGTCGACTTCCCGTTCCCCGACCCGCGCCAGCGTCTGGCCCTGTGGCGGCACAGCCTGTCCCACGTGCCGTGCGCCGAGGGCGTCGAACTCGACCGGGTGGCGGGCGACTTCGAGCTGGCGGGCGGCTCGATCCGCAGCGCGGTGGTGACCGCCGCCTATCTCGCCGCCGGCCGGGACGGCCAGGTCACCTCGGCCGACGTGCTGGAGGGCGCCCGCCGCGAGTACCGCAAGGCGGGCCGGCTGCTGCCGGACGAGGGCTCCTGGTAGCTCCGTACACGGGGAAGGGGGGTGGACCCGCGGGTCCACCCCCCTTCCCCGTACCTGGCTGCCTCTTCGTCACTCGCCGTCCGGCTTCTGCGGCTTGATCAGCCACAGGTGGTCGTCGGTGAGGGAGCAACGGAAGACCAGCAGCGGGGTGTCGTTGCCGCCGTCACCGGAGCCGCCAACGTCGAGACACATGTTGTCGCTGGCGGCGTTGCGGATCCAGTAGGCCCCGTCCTCCTGCTTGTCCAGCCAGAACAACTGGTTGTCGGACGTGGTGCCGTCGCAGGTGTACTCCATCACGGGGGACCTCAGGTCGACCGCCCCATAGCCGGTCAGGTCCATGCAGAACCTGTCCTTGACGTTGCGGATCTGGTAGAGGGGCACACCGCCGGGACCGCCCTTGGGGTACCGCATCTCGAAGTCCCACAGCTGGTTGTCGTTCGAGGTCCCGTCGCAGCTGTACTCGCGCACCGGGCCGGCCGACTCGCCCTTGTCGTAGCCGGGGATGTCCGCGCACTTCTTCGTCGTGATGTTGTACAGCAGGACGTTCTTGAGGACCGGGCCCTTCGGCTTCTTCTTCTGCGGCGCGCCGCCGCCACCGCCGCTGTCGCCGCCCTTGGCGCCACCGGTCTCCTGGGGCTGCGTCGGCTGCTGCGGCACCGAGGGCTGCGGGGGCGGCGGCGCGGGCGACAGGGCCGGGGCCGTCGACGGGCTGGGCGCCAGGGTGGTGCCCGCCTCGGCGACCTTCTCCGTGGCCCCGCTCCGCACCGCCGGCTTGTAGGCGATCCAGAGCATCACGAAGGTGACGCTCAGCGCGAGCAGCACCCCGAAGAAGGTGGCGAGCCAGCGGGGCAGGAAACCGCGCTGGAGGTAGGTGCCCTCCACGGGCACCGGCGTCGCCCCGGACCGCTGCACGGCCAGGGTGTAGGGCCGCCGCTCCTTGGGCCCGAACCAGATGATCTTCCGCGGCTTGAGGGTGGCCTTGACGAACGCGGCCCGGCCCGGCTCGATCTGCACATTGCTCGGGTGCAGGTCGTAGGAGAGCTGGTCGCCGGTGTCGCTGCCGCTGACGGAGGCGGTGACCTTGGTGTTGCCGAGGTTGTCGACGGCGAGGCGGGGGCGGCCGCGGAAGCGGCCCTTGACGGTGGCCGGGACCAGTTCGGCCCGCACCTCCGTGAAGGGCGTGATGGTCAGGTTGCCCTCGGGGACGGTGACCGCCTCGGGGTGCTCGGTGGGCGTGATGCGCACCGCGTACGGGTTCGGTCCCGCGGTGGCGTCGGGGGTGCGGGGCGGCGAGAAGGTCAGCTCCACCGTGCCGGTCGTGCCCGGGTAGAGCCGGAGCGTCTGCGGCTCCACGACCGTCCAGGGCGAGAGGTCGCCGACGGGCTCGAAGCGGTACTCGTCGACGACGTCACCGGTGTTGCGCAACCGCAGCCGCACGCGTGTGCTGCCACCCGGGTCGACGGTCGCGGAGGCGGGTTCCAGAGAGGTCCAAAGGCTCATCTGTCAGGTCACTGCTCCGGGATCTCGGTGGCGTGGTACTCGACGAGGGCGCCGTCGGCGGACGACACGGCTGCCGGTCTGCGGAGGGCCCGGTGGTCCGGTGACCCGGTGACCCGGTGACCCGGTGGGTTCCGGATTCCGTGTTCCGGGAGAGGCGGTCCCGGCGGTCCGCCCCGCCGTCGTGTCCTGCCGTACGTCCCGCGTCCGTACGGCACATGCCGTACTCGCGCGTCCCGTACGTCACGCACGCGCACCGCGCGCTCCCCTCCGCCGTCGGCGGACACCAGCGTCGCCCGCGCGCGCGGGAGGCCGGAAGGGACATGGGGGCAGTCGCGCGGGCAGCGGGCCGGGCCGTGCGGGCACGCGGGGAAGCCGGGCTGCCCGTCGGGGCAACCGGGGTGCCCGCGAAGAGGTACCCCAGGACGTTTCGGCCAGCGCGCTTCGCGCGTGAGGCTGGATCCCGTTCCTGTCTCGTACCCCGAGGAGAGCAGAGCATGCCGTCCTACCTGTCGCCCGGCGTCTACGTCGAGGAGGTGGCCAGCGGTTCCCGTCCGATCGAAGGGGTGGGCACCTCGGTGGCGGCCTTCGTGGGCCTCGCGCCGGCCGGGCCGCTGAACGAGCCGACCCTGGTGACCAACTGGAGTCAGTACGTCGCGTCCTTCGGCGAGTTCACCGACGGGTACTACCTCGCCCACTCGGTCTACGGGTTCTTCCAGAACGGCGGCACCGCCGCCTATGTCGTGCGGGTCGGCGGTTCCGCCGAGGACGCCTCCGGCGGTGCCGTGGCCCGCAACGGCCAGGTGCCCGCCGCGGTGAGCGGTTCCGCCGCTCCGGCCGCGCTGACCGCCGGTGAGCCGCGCCAGCTCGGCACGTTCACCGTGACCGCCCTCGCCTCCGGCGGCAAGGGCGGCCTGAGCGTCGAGGTCGCCGACCCCGAGGGCGAGGGCCCCGCCGAGCGCTTCCGGCTCGTCGTCAAGGACGGCGACAAGGCCGTGGAGACCTTCGACGTGACCGCCAAGAAGGGCGGCCGCAACTACGTGGTCACCCAGGTGAAGGAGCGCTCCAAGCTCATCACCGTGGCCGAGGCCGCGCCGGCCGCGCAGCTGGTCCGCCCGGAGAACCAGACGGTGGCCCTCCCGGCCCCGCCGGCCGCTCCGGCTCCCGTCGTGCCCGAGGCCCAGGAGGCCGTCGCGCCCCACCCGGGCCCGGCCCAGTACCTCGGCGACTCGGCCGACCGCACCGGCTTCGGCGGCCTGGAGGCCGTCGACGAGATCTCCATGGTCGCGGTGCCCGACCTGATGGCCGCCTACCAGCGCGGCGCGATCGACCTGGAGGCCGTCAAGGCGGTCCAGCTCGGGCTGATCGCGCACTGCGAGCTGATGGGCGACCGCGTCGCCGTCATCGACCCGCCGCCCGGCCTGAACGCCCGTCAGATCCGGGTGTGGCGCCAGGAGACGGCCGGTTACGACTCCAAGTACGCGGCCCTGTACTACCCGTGGATCAAGACGTTCGACCCGGCCAGCGGCCAGACCCGGCTGATCCCGCCGAGCGGCCATGTCTCCGGTGTCTGGGCCCGCAACGACTCCGAGCGCGGTGTGCACAAGGCGCCCGCCAACGAGGTCGTGCGCGGTGCGGTGGACCTGGAGACCCAGATCACCCGCGGTGAGCAGGACCTGCTCAACCCGATCGGCGTCAACTGCATCCGCGCGTTCCCCGGCCGGGGCATCCGCGTCTGGGGTGCCCGCACCCTCTCCTCCGACCCGGCGTGGCGCTACCTCAACATCCGCAGGTACTTCAACTACCTGGAGGAGTCCATCCTCATCGGCACCCAGTGGGTGGTGTTCGAACCGAACGACCACGCCCTGTGGGCCCGGATCCGGCGGAACATCTCGGCGTTCCTGGTCAACGAGTGGCGCAACGGCGCCCTGTTCGGCCAGCGCCCCGAGGAGGCCTACTACGTCAAGTGTGACGAGGAGACCAACCCTCCGGAGTCGGTGGACGTCGGCCGCGTCATCTGCGAGATCGGCATCGCGCCGGTCAAGCCCGCCGAGTTCGTGATCTTCCGGCTGGCCCAGTTCTCCAGCGGCAGCGGGGAGCTGGAGGAGTAGGACGCGGCACCGCCCGCGCCCCGCCGCCAGCCCGTCTTCCACACCCTTCCAAGGACAGCGAACACATGAGTCTCCAGCCGGGTGACGCCCTCACCTCACATAATTTCGGCCTCCAGATCGACGGCGTCATGGTCGAGTACCTGGCCGAGGTCAGCGGCCTGAGCATCGAGCAGGACGTCATCACCTACCAGCAGAACACCCCCAACGGCCAGAACGTGGTCAAGAACCTGCCGGGTGTGAAGAAGAACGGCACCTGCACGGTCGTCCGCGGTATGACCCAGTCGGCCTCGTTCACCCAGTGGATCAACGAGTCCATCAACGGCCAGATGACCACGGCACGCAAGAACGCCTCGATCATCATGATGGACTTCCAGAACAACCCGGTGAAGCGCTACCACCTGCGCAACGCCTGGTGCAGCAAGATCGACGCGAGCACGGTCAAGGCGGGCGAGGCCGCCGCGCTGACCGAGACCGTGACGATCGCGTTCGAAGAACTGGTCATCGAATAATGCGGCGTACGGCCGGCCGGACCGGCGGTGCCGTCGCGTGGGCCGGCCAGGACGCGGCGGAGCCCGCGCCGGAACCGGCGGCCCAGCAGCCGCCGGACCGGCAGCCCGCCCCGCAGCAGTCCGCGCCCCAGCAGCCCCTGCTCCAGGAGCCGCTGCGCACCGAGTTCCCCTTCCAGCTGCCCCGCGGGTACGTCGACGAGTCGGGCACCGTCCACCGCGACGGTGTGATGCGGCTGTCGACGGCCCGCGACGAACTCGTCCCGCTGCGGGACGTGCGCGTGCAGGAGAACCCGGCGTATCTGTCGGTGGTGCTGCTGGGCCGGGTCATCACCCGGCTCGGCACGCTGCCGCTGGTGCACGACGGGATCGTGGAGAACATGTTCGCCTCGGACCTGGCGTTCCTCCAGGACTTCTACCGGCAGATCAACGCCGAGGGCCACACCAGGGCGGGCGTGCGGTGCCCGCACTGCTCGGAGCCCTTCGAGGTGGAACTCGGCGGGAGCCGCCTGGGGGAATCGTGACGTACGCGACCGACCGGCTTCAGGAGGAGATCGCGTACGTGGCCTACCACTTCCACTGGAGCCTGGAGGAGATCCTGGATCTGGAACACCACGACCGCCGCCGGTACACGGAGGCCATCGCGTCCCTGGTGACGCGGGCCGGAGCGGAGGGCTGACACGTGGGATTCCTGGACCGGCTCGACCGGCGGGACCGGCTGCGCGGCCGGCGTTCCGCCGCGGACGGCGACGGCGCGGGCAAGGGCGTGCCGAGCGTCACCGCCGCGGCGGACACGGCGGCGCAGGCGGCACCGTCCGCGCCACCGCCGGCCGACAAGACCCCGGCCGCGCCGGACGCGCGGCCGGCGGTGGCGCCCTCCTGGATCGGACTGCCTGCGATCCAGCGAGCCCTTGGCCCGAACCCGGGCGGCGTGGCCGACTCCGGGTTCGGCGGGCGGCTGCCCACCTGGCAGAACCCGTCGTTCACGGCGACGGTGTCCCACGCCGTCCTGGACGGCCGCACCAGCGCCGTCCTCGGCGGCGGCCCGGCGGCGCACCCGGTCCCGGCCTCTCCGGTGACCGGCCTGGAACGCCCCGCGCCCGCCATGCCGTCCGCCTCCGCCCCGGGTTCGTCACCCGTGGCGCAGCGGGCGCCCGCGGTACCGCTGCGGTTCCTTCCGCCGCGTACGCCGGGCGGGCTGCGCGGGCCGGGCAGGCCGGGTGGGCCCGGTACGTCCGGTACGACCGGTGCGTCCGTCGCTTCGCCGGTCGCGGCCGGTGGTGCGGTGCGTACGGCGGCCGGTTCGCCCGCGCGCGCCACGCCGGGGGGCGTGGCGCGCGGCGGGTCCATGACGGGCGGTGCGGGGCGGTCGGCGGGGGTGCCCGTCGCTACGTCGCCTTCTCCTTCTGCGTCTGCGTCTGTGTCTTCTCCGTCTTCTCCGTCGTCCGCGGCCGGTGCTTCGGTCGTCTCGCCGGTCGTGCCGCCGGTGGGTGCTCCGGGCGCTGCTCCGGGCGGCAACTCGGCCGGTGCACCGGCCGGTTCCCCGCCGGGGGCGCCCGGCACGTCTCCCCGTACGGCTTCGGCCGTCCGGGGCGCTCCTGTGCCGGGGCGACCCGGCAGCTCCGCTTCCCCCTCGGCCGGGGCCTCCGCGCCGGGGGGCTCCGGTGCGTCCGCCTCCGGCCCGGCTTCCGCCGCCGTGCCCGCGCCCGCGACTCCCGCCGCCCCGGCGCCCGCTGTGCAGCGGGCTGGTCCGGGCCGACGGCGGCGGCGCGGCGCGGGGTCCCGTCCGGCCGCCGCGCAGACACCGGCGGCTTCCGCCGCTTCTGCTGCTGCCTCCGGTTCCGCTTCCGCGTCCTCCGGTACGTCCCGGGCGCCGTCGGCCGACGGTGCTACGGCGGTGCAGCGGGCGGGCGACGAGGGACGACCGGCAGCCACCGACCCGGCCTCGGCCTCGGTTCCGGCATCCGCACCCGCCGCTGCCGCGCCCCCGCACTCCGCCTCCGCCTCCGCCCCCGTGCCCGGGCCCGCCCCCGTGCCCGTGGTGTCGCCGCAGCCTCCGTCCTCCGGACCCGCCACGGCGCCGCCTTCCCTGCCCGTCTCCGGTCCCCGGCTGCGTCCCGTCTCCTCGAACGCACCGGCCGGCCCGGGATCGCTGACCCGGGCGCAGCGGAGCGGCCCTGCGGTCCAGCGGCGCTCGCTCCCGGTCGCCCGGCAGGACACCGCCCCTTCGGGCAGCGGTGCCCCCGAGGCCCGGAGGGCGCCCGCCGGGAACAGTTCGCCGGTGTCCGCCCCGAACCCGACCGCACCCGCCGCAGCGCCGAGCCAGCACAACGACACGGCACCGGCGGCCGCGCGGCGTTCCGTGTCCTCGTCCTCCCCCGGCGGTACGTCCTCCAGCGCCACCGCCCGTGACACGGCCGGGGCTCCCGCACCGGCGGCCGGACACGCTCCCGTGGTGCAGAAGTCGGCCGCCTCCCCCGCGCTCCCGCCCGTCACCGGCAGCACACCGGCCTCCGCACCGGCCCCGGACGGGCCGAGCCGGACAGCGGCGAACGCGGCGCCGAGCAGCGCGAACACCCCGGCCCCGGCTCCGGCTCCGGCTCCGGCTCCGGCTCCGGCTCCGGCTCCGGCTCCGGCCTCGTCGACGGGGGCGGTCCGGACACCGGGCCCGGCTCCGTCCTCGGGCCCCGCTCCGGTCTCGGTCGCGCGCTCGGCCACGGCTCCGGACCGAACCTCGACGCCTACGCCTACGCCGACTCCGGGTCCGGCACCGGCTCCCGGCCCGGCATCCGCGCCGACTCCGGGTCCGGCAGCGGCTTCCGGTCCCTCTTCCTCTTCCGCTTCACCCTCCGCCACGGGCCCGCGAGCGGCGTCCGGCCCGGCATCGGGCTCGTCCTCACCCGCAACCCCTGCCCCTGCCCCTGCCCCTGCCCCTGCCCCTGCCCAGCAGTCGGCCACCTCCTCGGCGCCGGCCACCCGCGCGGCCACTCCCCCGCGCCAGGGCGGAACTCAGGGTGCTCAGGGCGCCGTACAGCGCCGGACGTCGCCGTCCCAGAGCGGCCGTACGCCACTGCACGGCGCCCCCGCGACGGCACCCACCGCCCCGCAGCGCCCCGCCACCTCGTCCGCCACCGCGCCCGCACCGGCGCCCACCCGGGCCGCCGACACCCCTGCGCCGCCCCGGGCGAACGAGACCCGCGCCGCCACCGCACCCACCCGGGACAGCACCCCGCACGCCCCAGCCACAGACACCCCCGTACAGCGGACCACGGCGAGTGCGACGCCACCTGCCGCCACCGGCTCCACGGCCGCCGCACAGCCCACCGCGTCCGTGACCGCCCCGCGCCCGGCGGACGCCTCGGGCGGGAGTGGCCCGGCGCCCGCGCCGGTCGTCCAGCGGCGCGGTGACAACCGCCGTGCGGCCCGCCAGGGTCTGGGCGCGCCCGTGTCGTCACGGTCCGCCGCTCCGCCGAGCCCGCGGCCCCGGACGGACGCTCCCGGAGGTCCCGAGGCAACGGCCCCGGCTCCCCAGGCCCCGGCCGCACCGGCACGGCGTTCGCCCCTCGGCGCGCCCATGAGCGTGCTCCCCACGGACTCCGCGCCCGTCAGCAGCGCCCCGAGCACCCCGCGCGCCCCGAGCACTCCCGCACCGCCCGCGACCGCCCTTCCCTTCCCGCCCGTACCGCTGCCGACGACGGAATCGCCCCTCCCCGGCTCCGTGCCGCCCGCCGTCCAGCGCAGCGTCCGGCACCCGGCACCGGCACCGACCCCGGTCGCGCTGCCGACACCACCGGCCGCCCCCCGGGCCGTACCGGCGCCCGCGCCCGCGTCCGCGTCCCCGGCCCCCGCGAGTGTCCCCACCGACCGCCCCCTCCCGGTGGCACGCCTCGCCTCCCGTCCCTTCCCGCCTCCGGTACCGGCGCCCGGCGCCACACCTCCGGCCCCGGCGTTCGGTCCCGTACCCGCACCGGCACCCGCACCGGCACCGACCCCCGGGCCGATGTCCGCACCGATGTCCGCACCGATACCCACCACCGCGTCCGACCCCGCCCTCGCCCCGCTGCCCGTCGTCCAGCGCTTCTGGAAGAAGCCTTCGAAGACGTCGAAACCGTCGAAGCCGTCGGCCCCCGCCAGCTCGGTCACGAGCGCGCATTCCGCCCCGGCGGCGGCCGCCGCCGTCGCGAACACGCTGCCGCACAGGCCGCCGCCGCACCGCGCCGAAGGCCCGCCGCCCCCGTACACGCCCCCGGCCACCACCGCGGCCGCCGCCTCCGCACCGGAACCGGTGTCGCAGTCGGCGCCCCCGGAGTACAGCGGGGTCCCGGCGGGCGCGTTCGACCCGAGGGAGCTGACCGACTTCCAGCTGGACGAGCTGGTGCACCGGATCATCGGCCGGATCACCCGGCTGATCCGCACCGAACTCCGCATGGACCGCGAGCGGATCGGCAGACTCCGCGACCCCCGCCACTGACCGGCGACCGGCGCACCTCGCGCGGCCACCGGCCGGGACCGTCCGGCACGACAGCAACGAAAGAAAGGCCCACCCTCGATGTCCCGCCAGGACCCGGGCTCCACCATCTGGTTCACCCTCAGCATCGACGGCGAGAGCCTCGGCTACTTCAACGGCTGCGAGGGGCTGTCGTCCCAGGTGGAGGTCGAGCACCGCCAGGAGGGCGGCAACAACGGCTTCGTCTGGCAGCTGCCGACCCGTGTCACGTTCTCCACGATCCGGCTGACCCGTCCGCTCACCGCCGACACCACCAAGGTCGCCAAGTGGATCTCGTCCGTGCAGACGGGGATCAAGCGGCCCACCGCGCACATCGCGGCGCTGCGCGCGGACGGTTCGGTGGTGGCGCGCTGGGGGCTGCTGGAGGTGCTGCCGGTGAGCTGGACCGGTCCGACGCTCGACCCGGCGAGCCCGTCCGTGGCGACGGAGGTCCTGGAGATCGCCCACCACGGATTCACGGACTGAACGGACTGAAGGGCACAGGACGACATGGCCAAAGGCAAGAGCGGCGCGGGCAAGAGCCTGGTGCGGGCCACGCTCGCGATCCACGAGCCCCCCGTGGGTGACAGCACGTCACCCGGTGGCATCATCAAGACGTTCGACTTCGACTTCAACCCCGCTCAGCTGTCGCTGACCCGGCGCGCCGAGTGGAAGGCCACCCCCGCGCAGATCGAACGGGACGGCCCGCTCCCGGAGTTCATGGGCGCGCTGCCGCGGGAGATGAATGTGGAGATCTTCCTGGACTCCTCCGACGAGCCGACGAGCAACACGGTGCTGAAGAAGGTGGAGTCACTGCTGGACTGCTGCGAGGTGACCAGCGCCAGCCGGGCCGCGAAGAAGCCGTCGCCGCCGTGGGTGGTGTTCGGCTGGGGGTCGTTCTCGACGGCCCGGTTCGCGGCGTACGTCAGCTCGGTGGAGGCCAACTACACGCTGTTCGGGACGACCGGTGTGCCCATCCGGGCCACCTGCCGGCTGCATCTGCACGAGATCCCCAACGCCACCATGGGGCAGAACCCGACCTCCGGCGCGCTCACCGCGCAGCGCGTGCACCGGGTCGTGGCGGGCGACTCGCTCCAGTCGCTGGCCTGGCGCGAGTACGGCAACGCGTCCGCCTGGCGGGCCATCGCCGAGGCCAACGGCATCGACGACCCGGGCACCCTGCCCAACGGTGTGGAACTGGTGCTGCCCGCCGCCGAGGAGGTGCGTTCCTGATGGTGCGTCCCGCGCTCTCCAGCGTCGTCGACGTCAAGATCGGCGGCGCCAAACTGCCCATCGAGTTCTCCCGTGCCCTGGTGGACTGCTCGGTCGACCAGGGCGTCGGGGTGCCGGCCGCGTTCCGGCTGACCTTCCGCGACCCGTACCGCAAGCTGCTCGGCAAGCTGGGCATCACCTTCGGCACCAAGGTGGTGCTGGCGCCGGTCTCCGACGGCAAGGGCGCCGGGGATCCGCTGCTGACCGGCGAGGTCACCGGCCTGGAGGCCGACTACGACGGCACCGGCACCTTCACCGTGATCCGCGGCTACGACCTCGGGCACCGTCTGCTGCGCCAGCGCCGGGTGGCCGCGTACCGCAACCAGAGCGCCTCCGACATCGCCCGCAAACTGGCCGCCCAGGACGGCGTGCCCGTCGGGCGGATCGAGTCGACGCGGACGGTGTACGAGTTCATCAGCCAGTCCAACGTCACCGACTGGGACTTCCTCGCCCGGCTGGCCGACGAGAACGAGATGGTGATGTCGGTCGACGCGGACGGGAAGTTCCAGTTCGCCAAGCCGAAGCCGTCCTCGGGGGCGCCCTCGCCGCACACGGAGGGCGACAAGAGCCCGTTCGTGCTCCAGGCGGGCCACGACATCCTGCGGCTGCGGGCCGCGGTGACCGCCGCCGACCAGGTCGGCAAGGTCGAGTCGCGCGGCTGGGACGTGACGACGAAGAAGAAGCTCACCTCGACCGCGCCCGCGGTCGACAACCCGGCCGTCAGCATCGGCACCACCCCGGGCGCGGCCGCCGGGAAGTTCAAGACGGCCAAGCTGGTCGAGACGGGCACGCCCTACGACAAGCAGAACGAGGTGAAGTTCGCGGCCGACGCGCTGGCCGACGACGTGACCGGGGCGTTCGCCGAGCTGGAGGTCGTCGCGCGCGGAAATCCCAAGCTGCGGCCGGGAGTTCCGGTGGCGCTCTCCGACGTCGGGGTGCCCTTCGAGGGCAAGTACACGGTGACGTCGGTGCGGCACGTCTTCGGCGACGGCAAGCACTACGAGGTGTGGGTGACGGTCAGCGGGCGGCAGTGGCGTTCGCTGTACGGGCTCGCCTCGGGCGGCACGGAGACCGCGCCCCGGCTGCCCAGTGTGGCCAACGCGCTGGTCACCGACGTCAACGACCCGCTGAAGCAGGGCCGGGTGCGGTTGCAGTTCCCGTGGCTCGACGACAGCTATGTCAGCGACTGGACGCGTACGGTGCAGATGGGCGGCCTCGGCGGCGGCGGGGTGTTCCCGATGGACGTCAACGACGAGGTGCTGGTCGCCTTCGACCGGGGCGCGCTGGACCATCCGTTCGTCATCGGCGGGCTCTACAACGGGCGGGACAAGCCGACAACGGTCGGTGACGTGCCGCTGCACGACACCGTGCGCAAGAAGGCCAGCCGGCACACCGTCTCCGACCGGGACGGCAACCGCATGGACCTGCTCAGCCAGAAGACGAGCGGGCGCAAGCAGGGCGTGCGGCTGGTGACCGGCGACAAGCAGCTCACCGTGAACCTGGACCGGACGAACACCGAGATCATCGTGGACAGCAAGGGCTCGGTCAGCATCAAGGGCAGCCGCTCGGTGAGCGTGGAGGCGGGCACCGATCTGAAGCTGAGCGCCCGGCGCAACCTGTCCATCCACAGCGGCGGCACCCTCGACATCCGCGGCGGCGCCGTGGTCGGCATCAAGTCGACGGGCGTGCTGTCGGTGGACGCGGGCGCCGCCCTGAACATGAAGGCCGCGGCCGCCGTGAACCTGAGCGCGCTCGCCAGTGTGCAGATCAACGCCGTGGCCAACGTGGGCATCCGGGCCGTCACCGTGCCCATCATGGGCGTCCTCACCTCCAACGGCATGCCGGTGATGGTGATTCCGGCGTGATCGGTGTGAGCGGTGTGATGGGTGTGTTCGGCGCGAGCGGGGTGCGCGACGCGAAGGGCGCCGAGGGCGCGGGCAGTGTGCGGGGAACGCGGGGGTGGTGGTGATGGCGGAGCAGTTCGTCGGGTCCGGCTGGTCGTTCCCGTTGCGCATCGGGCCCACCGGCGGGATCGCGCTGGTCAGCGGGGAACGCGAGATCGAGGAGGCGATCCGCCTGGTGCTGTCCACGTCACCGGGCGAGCGGCCGATGCGCCCCGACTTCGGCTGCGCCATCCACGACCTGGTGTTCGCCCCGGTCAACGAGCAGACCGCGGGCCGCATCCAGCACGAGGTGTACATCAGCCTGGACCGCTGGGAGCCGCGGATCGAGGTCACCGACGTCGAGGTGACCGCGGGCGGCGACCAGGGCGTCCTCTACATCGACGTGCGCTACGCGATCCGCGGCACCAACAACCCGCGCAGCCTCGTCTTCCCGTTCTACGTCATTCCGTCCCACGACGAGCCGGGGGACACCGCCCCGGCTCCGGAAAGCGATCGCTGATGGCCCTGCCCTCCCCCAACCTCGACGACCGCCGCTTCCAGCAGTTCGTCGACGACGCCAAGCGCTACATCCAGCAGCGCGCCCCGGAGTGGACCGACCACAACGTCTCCGACCCGGGCGTCACCCTGGTCGAGACGGTCGCCCACATGGCCGACCAGATCGTCTACCGGCTCAACCGGGTACCGGAGAAGAACCACCTGGCCTTCCTCGACCTGGTCGGGATCACGCTGTTCCCGCCGTCGGCGGCCCGTACGGACGTCACGTTCTGGCTGTCCGCGCCGCAGGAGGAGCCGGTGGCGGTGCCGGTCGGCACCGAGGTGGCGACCGTGCGCACCGAGAGCGAGGAGGCGGTGGTCTTCGCCACCGAGCGCGAACTGTCCGTCGTGCCCTGCTCGTTGCGGCACATCCTGGTGCAGCACCAGGGCGAGGCGGCGGTCGACCGCACCCATGACCTCGCCGCCGAGGACAAGGACCTGCTCTGCTTCGCGGAGTCCCCGGACCCGGGCGACTGCATGCTGCTGGGTCTGTCGGCCGCGGTGCCGCACAACGCGCTCGCCCTGGACCTGGACAGCCGGGTCGACGGTGTCGGCGTGGACCCGCGGCAGCCGCCGCTGGTGTGGGAGGCGTGGACGGCGGACGGCTGGCAGCCGTGCGAGGTCGACCGGGACGGCACCGGTGGTCTGAACCGGCCCGGTGAGGTGGTGCTGCACATCCCCGGCGGGCACGTGCTGTCCCGCAACGCCGGCCAGGAGGCGGGCTGGCTGCGCTGCCGGGTCACCGAGCCGCAGCCCGGACAGCCCTTCTACACCACGTCCCCCACGGTGCGCGCCGCCGAGGCGTTCACCATCGGCGGGACCACCGCCACCGTGCACGCCGAGACGGTCTACGACGAGGCGCTCGGCGAGTCCACCGGGCTGCCCGGACAGCGGCTGCGGCTCGCGCACGCGCCGGTCGTCGGGGACGATCCGCCGGTGCTGCTCCAGACCGCCGAGCACGACGGCTGGACGGACTGGCGGGTGGTGCCGAACTTCGCGGCCTCCGGCCCCGGCGACCGGCACATCACCCTGGACGCCGCGACCGGCGAGATCTCCTTCGGCCCGGCGGTGCGCGAACCGGACGGCTCGCTGCGCCAGTACGGGACGGTCGCGCCCAAGGGCTCCCCGATCCGCGCCCGCCGCTACCGCACCGGCGGCGGCCGGGCGGGCAACGTGGCGCGCGGCGCGGTGCAGATCCTGCGCACCTCCATCCCGTACGTCTCCGAGGTCGTCAACCGCGAGGCGGCGCGCGGCGGTGTGGACGGGGAGACCGTGGAGGAGGCGAAGGTCAGGGCGCCGATCACGCTGCGCGCCCAGGAGCGCGCGGTGACCCTGCGGGACTACGAGGAGCTGGCCCGCCGCGCCGCTCCGGAGACGGCGCGGATCACCTGCCTGGAGGGCGAGGAGGGCGAGCACGGGGCGTACGCGGTACGGGTGCTGGTGGTGCCGCAGGCGGTGCCCGACCCGGGCGGCCGGCTGCGCTTCGAGCAGCTCGTGCCCGGCGACGCGCTGCTGGATCGCATCACCCGGCACCTGGACGAACGGCGCCTGATCGGGACCCGGCTGGCGGTCGGTCCGCCGTACTACCAGGGGGTGACCGTGGTGGCGACGGTGCACGCGTTCCGCGGGGTGGACACCGACCGGGTGCGGCGCGAGACGCACGACGCCCTGTACCGGCACCTGGATCCGCTGACCGGCGGGGCGAACGGCACGGGCTGGCCGTTCGGGCGTCCCGTGCAGTCCGGCGAGGTGTTCGCCGTGCTCCAGCGGGTGCCGGGCGTGGAACTGGTCGACCAGGTGGTCCTGCACGCGGCCGACCCGCTGACCGGCAAGCGCGGCGAGGCCACCGACCGCATCGACCTGTCCGCGCCGTCCCTCGTCTTCTCCTTCGACCACCGGGTGCGTGTGATCGGGGACGGTGCCTGATGCGCGGTTCCATCGACGGTCTGGGGTCGTCGGCGCCGATCGGCATGATGCTGCCCGCGGTCTTCGCCGACGACGATCTCGCGCAGCGGTTCGTCGGCGGTCTCGACGAGGTGATCGCGCCGATCCTGAGCGTCCTCGACTGCCTGGACTCCTACTTCCGGCCGTCGCTCGCCCCGCAGGACTTCACCCAGTGGCTGGCCGGCTGGGTGGGCGCGGAGACGGACGGCACCGAAGCCGAGCCGCTGCTGCGGGCCGCGGTCGCCGCCGCCGCGCATCTGCACCGGATCCGCGGCACCCGGCGCGGTCTCGCCCAGGCGGTGCGGCTCGCCTTCGGCGTGGAACCGGAGATCACCGAGAGCGGGGCCGCCGACTGGAGCGCCCGCCCGCTGGGCCCGGTCCCCGGCGAGCCGCGCCCCCGGCTGCACGTGCACGTGCGGCTGCCCGACCCGACCCCCGCGGACCGGCACCGCCTGGACTCCCTGGTCGCCGCCGCCCGCCCCGCCCACATGCCGTACACGGTCCAGGTGTCCGCGGCCGAGTCCGCCGTACCCGCCGAACCCGCCGAAAGGATCCCCGAGAGATGACGACCCCCCAGAACTGCGCCGAATGCGGCACCCGCGCGGAGCCGGGCCAGTCGTTCTGCGACGCCTGCGGGGCGGTCCTGAGCTGGACGGGTCCCGCGGCGTCCCGCGTGCCCGCGCCCGCCGGGTCGGCGGAGGCGCGGCGGGGCCGCGCCGAGGACGCGTCCGACGCGGCACCGGCGGCACCGGCGGCGTCCTCCGGCGGCTCCGGTCACGCTCCGGCGGACACCTCCGTCCGCGACCCCGCTCCGTCCGGACCGTCCGCGGCCCCTGCCACAGCCGCCCCGGCCCCGGCCTCGGCCTCGGCCTCGGCCTCGGAGGGTGCCGTGGGCACCGCGCCGGAGCCGCGGCCGCTGCCCGCCCAGGGCGCCGCTCCCGGTCCCGACCGGTCCGAGGAGGACGACACGCTCCCGGGCCTGCGGATCATCCCGGACCCGGCGGCCGCGCCGCCCTCGCACGACCCGTACCACCAGCCGGCCGCGCCCTACGCACCCCAGGGCGCCCCCTTCGCGGGCGACCCGGCGGCGACCGTCCCGCAGCCGCCCGCCGCGCAGTTCCCCGACGGCGCCCCCGAGGACCCGGCGGAGCGGGCCCGCCGCCTGCTCATCCCGGTCTCCGACCCGCAGGCCCCGGCCGCCCCGGAGCCCGCCGTGGCGCCGGTACTGCCCGGCCGCCCCGCCCCGCAGCGCCCGCAGGCCGTCCGCGCCCCGGGCGAGGACCTCGGCCTGGGCGGCGGTCTCCCCTGCCCCTGGTGCGGCACCCGGAACCGGCCCGAACGGCACTACTGCACGCGCTGCGCGATGCCCATGGCCGGTGACCGGCAGTCCCCGGGACGGCTGCCCTGGTGGCGGCGGCTGGCGCGGGCCGGCGACCGTGAGGCGCCGTGGGCGGGCGACCGTCCCCGGCTGCGCCGCGCCTTCGACCGCGTACTGACCTGGGTGGGCGCGGCGATCGTGGTGACCCTGCTGATCGTGGCGGCCGTGAACATCCCCAGCGGTGTCCAGGCGACCCGCGACCACTTCGCCAAGCGCGCCCCGGTCGCCCCCGACAGCTACCGCGCCTCCCGCTCGTACCCGGGCCACAAGCCCGACCTGGTCTTCGACAAGATCAACAACACTTGGTGGGGTCCGGGCGTCGCCGACTCGGGCCAGGGCCAGTGGGTCGAGGCGCACTTCAACGAGCCGACGCGCCTGCTGAACATCATCATCACCCCGGGCCAGTCCACCCGCGCCGACCAGCTCTCCAAGTCCGCGCTCCCGCACCGCGTCCAGGCCCTGATCACCACGGCCGACGGCAAGACCACCACCCGCGACCTCGTCCTCGACCAGGGTCCGGGCCCCCAGCCCCGCGCCTTCCGCTTCGGCAAGGTCATCGCCGTCCGCTTCACCATCGAGTCCGCCTACCAGCCCGGCCCCGACAAGCAGGTCTCCATCGCCGAGATCGAGTTCCTCGGCCCGTCCCACTCGAACGGAACCTGACCCGCACCCCGGCTCCGCCCGCAAGGCAGAACACCCCAGACACCGGACCGCCGCCCCCTCCGGAGGCGGCGGTCCTTCCGTGTCCGGTCGCCGTCCGGACGTCAGACCGCCGTGCAGCCGGTCCGCCGGTGCTCCTTGCGGTGCCGCATCCACAGGACCACGTCACAGACCCGCAGCACGCTGATGTGTTCCGGCAGTCCGGCGCGCTGCCGCAGCTCCGCCAATGCGTGGTGCAGCGCCCGTTCGTCGGCCTGGAGCGCGGCGCACAGCCCGAGCCAGACGGACTCGGGCCCGCCCAGGACACATCGCACGACCTGGTCGTACACGGGCAGGAGCCGGGGGCGCTTGCGGGCGAGGAGCTTGCCCGCGGTCACCCAGCCGATCCGGGGCTGCTCGCAAAGCAGCTTCCAGGCCGCGTCCGCCGGTGAGCCCTCCGCCAGGTGGGTGGTCCCGGCGTCGGCCATGTCGAGGCCGGCGGGGATCGCACGCAGCAGTCCGGACATCCGCACGCCCAGCTCGCCCTCCAGCAGATCGAGAGCGACCGGCGCCGGGACCCGGACCGACAGGGTCTGCACCGCGATCAGATCCTCGGCGGTCACGGTGTCCGCCGTCTCCGGACGGTCACCCCCGCCGCCGAGACTCTCGAAACGGCTCCCGGTGTACCGGACGGCTCCGGGTGCTCCGCCGACACCGAAGTAGTCGCGCAGGTCCCGTACCGCTAGGTCCGGGTCCATCAGGCCACGCAGCCGCAGGCGCAGATCGTCCGAGGTCATAGCTGTGCTCCGAGGGTGTCCGGCGGGCATCGGTCATGCCCGCCGCGCCGGTTCACGGGCGGAGCCAGGCGGCGAAGGCGTCGACGAGTCCGGAGTAGAAGTGCTCGTCGGGCAGCGATCCCGGGTTCTTGCCCGCGTCGAAGAAGGCGACGTTGGGGAAAGCGGCCGAGGCGGAGGTGTCGAGATTCTTGTAGAAGGCGAGTTTCCCGCGGCCGAATCCGACGAACAGCCAGAACACCCCCAGTGCCGCGCTGTTGCGGAGCAGGGCGCGGACCTCGGCCTTGTCCCAGGGCTCGTCGCCCACCTGGGTCACCACGAAGGCCGGGTCGGTGGCCCCGGACTCCTGGTAGTGCCGCACCGCGCGCCGCATGGCGTCGGCGACATTGCCCCAGCCCCAGTCCACCCGGGTGTGCAGCTGACCGATACGGCCCCGGTAGTTGTCCAGGCCGATCTCCTGGAGGAACGGCCGGTCCCCGCCGGTGAAGATCACGGGCACCGTGCCGTCGTCGTCGAGGTTCGCCGACAGCGCCAGCACCCGCTCGGCGAAGGCCTGCACGGCGAACGACTCGTACAGCTCCTCCATGTACCAGTCGTGGTCGAGGATCAGGTACACGGCGGCGGACCGGTGCGCGAGCCCCCGTTCCGCGAGGGCCTCGGCCGCCCGGCGTGCCGTGGACATCAGACCGGGTGCCACTCGCTCGACGGTCGACAGGCCGCCCGCGGCCCCCGTGTGCCGGTGTCCTCGCGCGGGCACCGGGGCCATGGGCGCCTCCGGCTCGGGATCGACGTCGACCCCGTAGTCGGTGGCGAGCCCGGCCAGGCCCGAGGCGTAGCCCTGGCCGACGGCGCGCACCTTCCATCCGCCGTCCCGCCGGTACAGCTCGGCCAGCACCACGACCGTCTCCCCGGACGTGAAGTCCGGTGCGGTGAAGGACAGGACAGGCGTCCTGGGCTGTGTGATCACCAGGCGCGGGGCCCGGGTGAAGGCCGCCCCGGGCTGCAACGGATCGGCGCTGGCCACGACCAGCACACGGTCGACGTCCGCGGGTGTCCGCCCCAGGTCGGCGGTGACCACGGGCCCGTCGACCGACACGCCGTCCTGCACGGGATGGTTGTAGAAGACCAGGTCGTCGTCGGACCGTACGGTGCCGCCCGCGCCCAGCAGCAGCGCCGAGACGTCCGCGGCGAGCCCCGCCACCGCCACCGTCAGCACCACCGGCTCCGCCGACAGCCCCGTGTTCTCACCCTTGCGCAACGCCATCGTCCGCATTCCGGCGCCCCCTCTGATCACTGAGAGAGAACGCTAGACCCCGCGCGCCCGGCCGTCCCGGTTTCGGACGGAATACGGCCGGGACCGTGGACCGGACCCGCCTCCTCGAAGTCCAGAGCCGCATCGGTTCGCCCCTCTTCCCGGCCACTTCCCCGCCCGCGGGCGGCCAGCAGCCCGACGCGGCGTTCCACAGCCCTGCCCCCGCCGCACGGACACTCGGCTGCGGTTCCTGTGGTCCGTGCCGTGGAACAGCGCGCAGTGCGGGGAGGAGATCTCCGCCTACGCCCAGCGCCGTCGCGCTCCGGTCGATCGGCAACCCGATCCGCCCCCACCTCGGGAGAACCACCGTGGACATCCTGCTCGTCGTCGGCTTGTGGCTCGGCGGATCCGCGTGGGACGACATCGTGGGAACCCACCGCACTCGGCCCCATACCGTGCGGCGCTTGACGACCAGTTGGAAGCAGTGCTTGCCAGCAGGCCGGCCCTCGGCGAGGGGGTGGCCGTAGACGGTGAGAGCGCCGACGATCAGGCCGCCGATCCCGCCGATGAAACCCATGAGTACGGCCTTCAGGAGGAACTGGACGGCGATCTGACCGCCGCGTGCGCCCGGTGCGCGGCGCAGCCCGCCCGATGTCGCCGCGGCGGCGCTCCATCACACCCACCACCATGGTGTCGGCGATGCCGACGCCACCGACGAGCACGGCGACCGCAGCGAGGGCGAGGACCAGGCCGGTGAGGGTGTTCTTCGCCTCGGCGCGTGCCGTGAGCAGGTCGGGGGGACGGCTAGAGGTAGATGGTGGCGGCGCTGCCGTCCGTACCCGGGCGGGCCTCGGCCTGCGGCCGGCCGATTCGAGCCGTTCCAGCGAGGCACGGAGCGCCGCGACAGCGGCTCCGGGCTGGGACTCGCCGTGGTCCGGGCGGTCACCCCCCAGCAGCGGTGACCGCTGCTCACCGCTGCCGTGCCGACAGCCGCACCGCCCTGGCCTGTTCCTCCCCCTGGTGAAGCGACGTCGGCGGGTCGCCCTGTCAGGCGGCGGGTTTGCCGGGCTGGTCGTGGGTCGAGCAGTGGATACCGCCGCCGCCGGAGGCGATGGTGTCGATCTCGACTTGCACGATGTCGCGGTCGGGGTACTGCTCCTGGAGGATCCCGCGGGCGCGGTCGTCGGCTGCGCGGTCTCCGAACCTGGGCATGAACACAGCGCCGTTGGCGACGTAGAAGTTGGCGTAGCTCGACACGAAGTTGTCGCCCCGGCCCGTGATCTTGTCCAGGTCGGGCTGCGGCAGGTCGATGATCCGGAATCGCCGCCCCCGGGCGTCGGTGGCCTCGGAGAGCACGGACCTCGCCTGGTCGGAGGAGCGCGACCAGGAGTCGGCGGGCATCCCGGGGAACGCCTTGTCCAAGAGGACCACACCGGGTGCGGCGAACCGCACGAGGCTGTCGACGTGGGCGTCGGTGATGTCCTCGCCGCGCACTCCGGCCAGCCAGATCACCTTCTGCAGGCCCAGGGTCCGCTTGAGTTCGGCCTCGATCTGGTCCCGGGTCCTGCCGGGGTTGCGGTTCTTGTTGACGATCGAGCTCTCGGTGACGAGCAGGGTCCCCTCACCGTCGCTCTCGAAGGATCCTCCCTCGGCGACCAGCGGCGCCTGGACACGGGGGATCCCGTACTTCTGCGACAGGGTGCGGCCGACGCGGGCGTCGTTCCTGTGCACCTGCTTGTTGCCCCACCCGTTGAAGTTGAAGTCGACGCCTGTGACCTTGCCGCTGTCCTTCACGAAGACGGGCACGATGTCACGGGCCCACAGGTCGTCGACCTCCAGGGGGATGACCTCGACCTGGGAACCGCACGCCTTCTGGGCCGCGGCCTGCTGCGAGGGCCGGGCCATCAGGACGACCTCTTCGTATGCGGCGATCGCACGCGCCACCCGCGCGATGTCCTCCCGTACGTAGGGCAGGTCTTCTCCCCAGACCGACTCCAGCGCGGGCCACGACATGAAGGTCCGCGTGTGGCTCTCCCACTCGGCGCCCATGTGCCGCACACCGTCGCTCCCGGCATCCTTGCTCGGGACGCCGGAAGCATCGCCCTTCTGCGCGAGTTCGCCGGGATCGCAGGCCGAGACGCCGAGAACGGCCGCGCCGACTCCGGCAAACGTCAGCAGGGCGGAACGGCGGGAGGGAGGAAGTGCCGTCACAGGGGACTCCGATCGTGGGTCGGCGGGACGAAGGCATCCGGCCGGTGGGGGGCACGAGGCGGTAGGGCGTGAGGGCTCGCATACGAGCCCTCACGGACCACCACAGTGTCATTGACTAGAATTTCAGTCAATTTTCCCCCTCCGACGGCCGCTCCGTTTCCACCGCTATCGCCTCCACGATGAGCTCCTGGGCGTGCTCCAGCGACAAGACGCCGCTCAGCCAGCGCATGCTGAGCCCTTCCAGCAGCGCGGTGAGCCGTTCGGCCGACTCGGCGAGGGCCGTCGCCGAGGCCACAGGGAGCACCGCGCCGAGAAGCCCCGCGACCTCATGGGCCCAGGCCGTACCGGCTTGGGCCAGGTCGCCCCGCAGCGCGGGGTCGAAGACCGCGCTGGCCCGCAGCTCGCCCCAGGCGATGCTGTTCTCGCGCACCTCGGGCAGGTCCTGGAGCTCCAGCAGGAAGGACTGCTCCAGCTCGCGCCTGCGACGGTCGGGCGTGCTGCCGTCGCATCGCTCGGCGGTGTAGCGTTCCGCCCGGTCACCGATGAACTCCAGGGTGCGCAGCAGGATGCCGGCCCGGTCCTTGAAGTGGTAGTAGATCAGTGCGGCGGAGACGCCGGCCTCCGTCGCCAGCTCCTCCACCCGCAGGCCGCGCACCCCGCGGCGGGCTATGAGCCGGGCAGCCCCTTCCAGGATTGCCGTTCTGCGGTCCGTCGCCACTCGATCCCCCCTGTTGGTGTGCGTGGCCATGGTGCCATATATTGACTGAAGTTTTAGTTAGTAAGAGGAGGGCGGCAGCCGCTCGACACACGGACGCTCCGCCGGCCCGTCGCCCGTCGTCTCGTCCGTGCCCCGCGGAAGCAGTCGGTCTCCCCCTCCCGTCCCCCTCGCGCCGAAAGAGCCCCCGCATGTCCGCTCAGTCCCCCGGTGGGCAGCCCGCTCAGGCGCCCCTGTCTGCCGATGACCCTCGCGAGATCGGGGGCTACCGTCTCGACGCCCGGCTGGGCTCGGGTGGCATGGGTGTGGTGTATCTGGCCCGTACACCGGCCGGCCGCCCCGTCGCCCTAAAGGCGGTGCGCCAGGAGCTCGCGGGGGATCCGGAGTTCCGGCGGCGTTTCGCCCAGGAAGTGGACAGCGCTCGACGCATCCACGGTCTGTTCACGGCACAGGTGGTCGACTCGGGTGTGCACGACCCCACCCCGTGGCTCGCCACGGCCTACGTTCCCGGCCCGTCGCTGCAACAGGTGGTCCAGCGCCACGGCCCGCTTCCCCTGCGTACGGTGCTGCTGCTGGTGGCGGGCATCGCGGAGGCCCTCCAGGCGATCCACCGCGCGGGCGTCGTCCACCGGGACCTCAAGCCCGCCAACGTACTGATCGCCGACGACGGTCCTCGCGTGATCGATTTCGGTATCGCGCGTGCGACGGACACCACCGCGCTGACCGGTACGGGACTGCGGATCGGCACCGCGGCGTTCATGGCGCCCGAGCAGGCGATGGGCCTGCCGGTGACACCGGCGACCGATGTCTTCGCGCTCGGGGCGCTCGCCGTGTACGTGGCAGGCGGCGCGCCGCCCTTCGGGCCCGGACCCGAATCCGCCGCGCTGTACCGAGTGGTCCACGAGCAGCCCGACCTCGTCCGCGTACCGCAGGACCTGCACGACCTGCTGTCGCGGTGCCTGGCCAAGGACCCCGGGGGCCGGCCCGCACCCGAGGATCTGATCGCGGCCGTGCACGACCATCCCCTCGTGGGTCCGCGTCCGGAATTCACCGACGGCTGGCTCCCCCGACCGGTCAGCAGCGAGATGTCCGACCATGCACGGACGGTGCTGTCCCACTCCCGGGCGGCCACCCTCACGGCCCCGGCTGTCGCGAGGCCGCGGCCGGAAGACGGCGTCCGGACGAAGCCCGTCCGCCGGCGGCGCGGCCGCCGCCTGCTCGTGATGGCTGTGGCGGCGGCCGCAGCACTCGCGTCGGCAGGCACCATGCTGTACTGCCTGGACCACCCGCCCGAGACGGGAGCAGGTTCGCCCGGGGACACCGGCCGGTCGTCCGGCGGGCCGTCCCGGTCGACCGCCCCCTCACCTTCATCCGCCTACACGTCCGACTACACGGACGCCGAACTCACCCTCCCGGACAGTTCGTATGAATTCGATCTCAAGGCCGGAAAGGTGGTCCCCGCCGAGTCGTCTTCCTGGTACCTGGGGCGCGACGCCACAGGGTTCGTCCAGCCCGACGACAGCGACGCCTTCATCTCGACCGGTGACGATCTGAGCCTCGCCGACTGCATCCGCGGCATCGAGACCGAGCCGGTGACCAGACTGCCGTTCAGCGACCTGGGCGACGAGCGGCCCTTCTGCATCCGCGGCGCGGACCGGAAGGACATCGCCGTCGTGCGACTCGTCGAAGGCCCGACCGGCAGCGGGGCCGTCACCGTCGCGGTGGATCACTACCGAACGCAGTGAACCGTGTCCGCGCCCGCCGCCCTCCGGCTCGGACCGACACCGGCGGTGAACTGCTCCGATCTGCCCGCACGCCTTCCACGGCATGCCCGGTCGCCGTCCGCCCGGAACCGGGGCCCGTCCCGAACGTCCGGCCCCCGGGCCGCCAACGTGAGGCCGTCAAGGGGCCGGTAGGGTTCGCGTCATGGCCTCACGCAGTACTCAGATCCTCGAAGCGGCCGCCCGGGTGATCGCCCGGCGCGGGGTCCGCGGGCTGCGCGTGGAGGAGCTCGCAGCCGAGGCGGGTGTGTCCACCGCGCTGATCTACTACCACTTCAAGGACCGCACCGGGATCCTGCGCCAGACACTCGAGTTCATCAACAACCGCGCCGAGCGTTACACCACGAGCCGCGACCCGGACGCCCCGCCGCCCAGCCCCCGCGAGGAACTCGACGACACACTCCTGCTGGAACTCCAGGACACCGTCGAGGTGCGGGAGAACAGCTCGGCCTGGGGTGAGCTGCGGGCCAGCGCCGTCTTCGACACGGAGCTGCGCGAGGACCTCGCCCGGGCGACCCTGACATGGGTGCAGGACGTGGCCGCGCTGCTGGGCCAGGTGCAGCCGATGGCGTCCGCCTCGTCGCTGGCCGCGGCCGCCGAGCGGCTCACCGCCCTCCTGGAGGGCCTGAGCATGCGCTGGCTGAGCGGCGGGATCCGGATCGACCACGCCCGTGATCTGATGCGCGGCGCCATCGACGCCGAGCTGGCACGCCTGGGGCAGATCTAGCGCATCCGTCAGGGGCCCTCCGGCGCCTGGCGACACCCGGCACACGGCACCCGTTCGATCGCCGGGAGCAGCAGATCCCGGAAGGTCCGTGGTGTGGGTGAGCCCCGGCGAGCCCCGGCGTCTTCATGCCGTGTCTATTGACTGACTTTTCAGTCAGTGTCACAGTGATTCCACCGGGCCCAAGCTGTTTCAGGCCACACGGACCGCTGAGAGAGACTGAAGACCATGGTTCGGACCGACGCGTCCGTCGGTGACGTGGGTCGGAGGCCGGCATGCCCCTGACTCCCACCGAGCGCGACCGCGACCGGCTGTCGCTGTTCAGCGCCGCCGGGCTCGCACGGGCCCGTCAGGACGGCACCCCCCTCGCTCTCGCCCCCCTGACCTCCTGCCTGCCTCGCACCGGGAAACCCGCCGGACCGGCCGGACACGGACGCCGCCCCGGCACCGCACCCTTCGAGGCCCACGCCTCGCACCGCACCGTCTGACCAGCCACCTTGGAGGCACCCCGCATGACACGCGCATTCGACGTCGTCGAGACAGGCATCGCCGGCCTGCGCTCGGCACTGGAGAAGGGCGAGACCACCGCCGTCGGCCTGCTCGACGCCTACCTCGCCCGGATCGAGGCCTATGACCGGCCCGGCACCGCCACCGCGCTCAACTCGCTCGTCGTGATGAATCCCGACGCCCGCGCCGACGCCGAGGCCTCCGACGCCCGCCGCGCGCGCGGCCGGGTCCTCGGCCCCCTCGACGGCATCCCCTACACCGCCAAGGACAGCTACCTCGCCAAGGGGCTGACCGCCGCCGCCGGCTCCCCCGCGTTCGAGCACCTCGTCGCCCGCCGCGACGCCTTCGCCATCGAGCGGCTGCGCGCCGCCGGGGCCGTGCTCATCGGCCTGACCAACATGCCCCCCATGGCGAACGGCGGCATGCAGCGCGGCGTCTACGGCCGCGCCGAAAGCCCGTACAACGCCGACTGGCTCACCAGCGCCTACGGCTCCGGCTCGTCCAACGGCTCGGGCACCGCCACCGCCGCCTCCTTCGCCGCGTTCGGCCTCGGCGAGGAGACCTGGTCCTCGGGCCGGGCGCCCGCGTCGAACAACGCGCTGTGCGCCTACACCCCCAGCCGCGGCGTGATCTCGGTGCGCGGCAACTGGCCGCTCGTGCCGACCATGGACGTCGTGGTCCCCCACACCCGCACCATGGCCGACCTCCTCGAACTCCTCGACGTCATCGTCGCCGACGACCCGGAGACGCGCGGCGACCTGTGGCGGTCCCAGCCCTGGGTGCCGCTCCCCGCACCGTCCCGGGTGCGCCCGGCCTCGTATCCGGCGCTGGCCCCCGCGGACGCGGCATCGGCGCGCGCGACGCTCACCGGCAAGCGCGTCGGCGTGCCCAGGATGTACATCAACGCCGACCCCGAGGCCGGGACCAATCCCGACGGCGGCATCGGCGGCCGGACCGGGCAGCGGATCGACACACGCGCCTCGGTCATGGCCCTGTGGGAGGACGCCCGCCGTGACCTGGAGACCGCCGGCGCCGAGGTCGTCGAGGTCGACTTCCCCGTGGTGACCAACTACGAGTCCGACCGGCCCGGAGCGCCGTCCCTCCTGACCCGGGGCCTGGTCGGGCAGGACTTCCTCGCCTGCGAGGCCCTCGACCTGTCGGCCTGGGCCTGGGACGACTTCCTGCGCGCCAACGCCGACCCCGCGCTCCCGTCCCTCGCCGACGTGGACGGCGCACGGATCTGGCCCAAGCATCCCGGCGAACTACCGGATCGCTACGACGGCTTCGACGATGTGATCGCCGACTACCCCCGGCTGGTGCGCGACCGGCCGTACGGGTCGCTCACCGAGATCCCGCACGTCGAGCAGGGGCTGCGCGGACTTGAGGAGACCCGCAGGATCGACCTGGAGACGTGGATGGACGAACTGCGCCTGGACGCCGTGGTGTTCCCCGCGGTCGCCGATGTCGGCCCGGCCGACATGGACGTGAACGAGACCTCCGCCGACCTCGGCTGGCGCAACGGCGTGTGGGTCGCGAACGGCAACCTCGTACCGCGCCACCTCGGCATCCCGACCGTGACCGTGCCGATGGGCACCATGGCCGACACCGGCATGCCCGCCGGGCTGACATTCGCGGGCCGCGCCTACGACGACAACACGCTGCTCCGGCTCGCCGCAGCCTTCGAGGCGACCGGGCGACGCCGCACGGAGCCGCCGCGCACCCCACGGCTCGCGGCCGGCCGACGAAGCACCGGCACACGCTGAGCCAGACCTCGGCGCCTCACGGATACACGCTCAGGTCCTCATCATGGCCGATGAGGACCGCGCCCCTGCCGGAGCGCCGGAGCTGACAGCGGTGTGCGCAGCGGGCGCGCTCTGTGCGTACGCCTGGTCCGCGTCGTCGATCCGGCGGCGATTTCGCACACCGCTTCTCTTGACTGAATTTTCAGTTGAGAGGAGGATTCCCCACACCCCCCGTACTCGCCCCATGGCTTGAACCGGCCTTGTGCTCGGTCGTCGACTGCCGACGAGTACGTCCGGCGAGAAGAAATGAGACGTGATGACTGCATTCCGTATGCCCGCCGAGTGGTCCGAGCACGAGGGGTGCCTGATGGCCTGGCCCACCCGCCCGGACCTGTGGGGCAGCGTGCTGGACGAGGTCAAGGAGGAGTACGCGAACGTCGCCCGTGCCATCGCCGGGTTCGAACCGGTCACGATGGTCGCCCCTCCCGGCCACGGCGACGACGCCCGGACCTGGTGCGGCCCGGAGATCACCGTGGTGGAACTGCCGGTGGACGACTCCTGGTTCCGTGACTCCGCCCCGCTGTTCGTCCTCGACGGCGACGGCCGCCGCGCCGGAGTCGACTTCCGCTTCAACGCCTGGGGCGGAAAGCACCACCCGTACGACGCGGACGACCGGGTCAGTGCCCTGCTCCTGGAGCACCTCGGCGTGGAGCGCATCCACTCCGACATGATCCTCGAAGGCGGAGCGATCACCGTCGACGGCGAGGGGACCCTGATCACCACCGAGCAGTGCCTGCTCCACCCCAACCGCAACCCGGGCCTGAGCCGGGACGAGATCGAGGCCGAGCTGAAGTCCCGGCTCGGGGTCAGCAAGATCGTCTGGCTGCCTTACGGCGGCCTGCTCGACACCGAGACGGACGGACACGTCGACGGGGTGTGTGCCTTCGCGGCGCCCGGCAAGGTCGTGGTCTCCCTGCCCGAGGACCCCGGCCACCCGGACCACGCGCGGATGCGCGCCAACCGCGCCGTGCTCGAGGCCGCCACCGACGCCCAGGGCCGGCCGCTGGAGATCATCGACGTCCCGCAGGTGGCCTTCGCCGAGGTGGCCGGTGACGAGGTCGAGGTGTCGTACCTGAACTACTACGTCGCCAACGGCGGCGTCGTCGTCCCCGTCGCCGGGGTGCCGCAGGACGAGGACGCACTCGCGGTGATCGCCGCCGCCTATCCCGGCCGCAAGGTCGTCGGGGTGCGGACACCTGTGGTCGCGTTCGGCGGTGGCGGAGTCCACTGCATCACCCAGCAGATCCCCACCGCCCGCCCCCTCGCCTAGGCCCGGCCCCTGACCGTACCGCCCGCTCCTGCCGGACCGTCTCCGCGGTCCGGCGGCCTCCCGTATCCACGTACGGCCACCACGTACGGAAAGAGAGCGCGACGATGACCACACCCCCACCCCGCGCCGGCAGACGCACACGTGTCATGACCGGCCGGATCGCCGCCGCGACGGCCGTCCTGTCCTGCGTGGCTCTGCTCGCGGCCTGCTCCGGACCGCCCAGGAACGGCGGGGGCGCCTCCGGCGACTTCACCCTCTCCCGGCAGACGCCCAAGGCCAAGGGGGACATCGACTCCTTCACCTGGGCCACCTACGCCGAGCCGCCCACACTCGACTACACCGTGGCGTTCGACTATCCGCAGAACACGATCCTCTCCAACGTGTGCGAGAGCCTGATGCGCTGGACGCCCGGACTCACCACCGAACCCGGCCTGGCGCGGAAGGCGACGAATCCCGACCCCACCACCTGGGTCTACGACCTCCGTCCGCACGTGCGCTTCCACAACGGCGGGGTGATGACCGCCGACGACGTGGTCTTCAGCCTGAGCCGGCAACTGGACCCGCACAACGCCGCCGCGTGGGCCGACGTGTTCAAGAACGTCACCTCGGTCAAGAAGACCGGTCCGCTCCAGGTCACCGTCAGGCTCAGGAAGCCCGACTCCCAGTTCCCCCAGTACATGGCGACCGCCGCCGGCGTGGTGGCCTCCAAGGCCGGCGTCGAGGCGGCGGGCAAGAACTACGGCACCTCCGGCGGGCTCGACTGCACCGGCCCGTTCGAGCTCGGCACCTGGAACAAGGGCGAGTCGATCGAACTCGACCGCTTCGACGGCTACTGGGGCACCAGGGCCAGGTCCGGCAAGGTCGTCTTCCGCTTCCTGACCGACCCTTCCGCCCGCACCAACGCCTTTCTCAGCGGAGAGGCCGACGGCGGCTACCTGATCCCCACCGAGAGCTACGACCGGCTGCGCGACAGCAAGACCGGCACCCTGTACTTCGGCGAGGGACTGAGCACGGTCAACGTCAACATCACCGACATGAAGGGCCCGCTCGGCGACGTCCGCGTCCGCCGCGCGCTCTCCCTGGCCCTGGACCGCACCGGATTCGTCGGATCCGCCCTCGGGGGCGTGGGGACCGTCACCAGTTCCCTCACCACCCGAGCCGCCTGGGCCGGCGCCCCGGAGCAGGCCAGGAAGGCCGCGCTGGACGGCCTGCCGCCGACCGCGCCGGACATCGAGAAGGCCACGGCGCTGATCAAGCAGGCCGGTGCCACCGGGAAGACCCTGACCGTCGCCACCAGCTCCATCGGCCAGGACGTCTCCGTGCTCGCCACCGCCGTGCAGGCCGCGGGCACCCGGATCGGCCTGGACATCAAGCTCAGGACCATCGCCCCGAACGCGTTCACCGCGCTGTTCACCGACCCCAGGGCGCGCGTGGGCATCGACATGTTCCCGCTCACCTACTACGACTCGATCACCGACCCGCTGGACCTGCTCTCCAACTTCAAGACGGGTTCGTACATGAATTTCGCCGGCTACAGCGACAAGCAGTACGACGGCCTCGTCGACCGGGCGACCGCCGCCTACGACCCCCGGGCGCGGACGATGATCGAGGCGCAGCTGCAGAAGCGCGCCGCCGACCAGTTGCTGTGGATCCCGGTCGCCGAGTGGCCGACCTCCCTGTTCCTCAACAAGAGGATCACCGGAGCGCCCACCACCATCTCGTACATGTACTACCCGTGGGCGGCCGACGTGGGGGCCGCCCAGTGAGCTTCACGAGATTCGCGCTGCGGCGGCTGGCGGAGATGACCGCCACCCTGCTCTGTGCGTCGTTCGTGGTGTTCGGTGCGATGTATCTGGCGCCGGGCAGCCCCGCGAGCTTTCTGCTCTCGGGCCGCTCCGCCTCGCCGGAGGCCCTCGCCGCGATCGACGCGCAGTACCACCTGAACGATCCCTTCCTCGTCCGGTACCTGCGCTGGCTGGGCGACATGGCACACGGCGACTTCGGGCGGTCGATCACCTACCGCACCGATGTCTCGCGGCTGCTGGCCGACCGTCTGCCCACCACCCTGCTGCTGGTCGGCATGTCCTTGGCCGTGGTGGTCGTCGTCGGCCTGGCACTCGGCCGGCTCGCGGCCGTACGCGGCGGCGCCACCGACTCCACCGTCCTGGTCACCACCACGTTCGCCGTCGGCACCCCGTCCTTCGTCGCGGCCGTGCTGCTCCAGGGCCTGTTCGCCGTCAAGCTCGGCTGGTTCCCCAGCGGGGGTGCCGGCGACGGCTTCCTCGACCAGGTGTGGCATCTGACGCTCCCGGCCGTCGCGCTCGCCCTCTACCTGATCGGTCTGCTCGCCCGGGTCACCCGCTCGGCGATGCTGGAGGCCCTCGACGGCGAACACGTCACCGTGGCCCGCAGCCGGGGCGTGCCGGAGCGTGAGGTCATCCGGCGGCATGTGTTCCGCAACTCGCTGGGTACGGTGCTGACCACCGGCGGTCTGATCGTCTCGACGCTGCTGGTCTGCACGATCCTGGTGGAGAGCGCCTTCAGCATCGGCGGCATCGGACAGCTCCTCGAACTGTCGACCACCACCAAGGACTTCCCCACCGTCCAGGCCATCTCCCTGATCATCGTGGCCCTGTTCATGATCGTGAACCTCGTCGTCGACCTGCTGATGCCGCTGGTCGACCCGCGGATCACCCTCGGATCGAGGAGGTCTGCCGCATGACCGCCGTTCTCACCCGCCGGCCCGGCCTCGCCCGGATCCGCTCGGCCGGGTCGCCGCTCCACCTGTGCTGTCTGGGGTTCGTGGTCCTCGTCGTCGCCGGGGCGCTGCTCGCCGGTGCGGTGGCACCGCACGACCCCAACGCCGTCGACCTGGGCAACGCGCTCGCGGGCCCTTCCGCCGGTCATCCGCTCGGTGTGGACGGGGCGGGCCGCGACACCCTCTCGCGTCTGCTGATCGGCGCGCGCGCCTCCCTGCTGGGCCCGCTCGGGGTGATCGCCTTCTCCACCGTCGCCGGTGTCGTCGTCGGAATGGCCGCGGCCTGGCGGGGCGGCTGGCTGGACTCGGTGCTCTCCCGCAGCACCGAACTGGTCTTCGCCTTCCCCGGGATGCTGCTGGCGATCCTCATCATCTCGATCTACGGAGAGGGTCTGCTCGCGCCGGTCATCGCCCTGGCGATCGCCTATCTGCCCTACGTCAGCCGGCTGACGCGCTCACTGGTCCTGGCCGAACGGCAGCGCCCCTACGTCAGCGCCTACCGGGTCCAGGGGCACTCCGGCCTCCAGATCTGCCTGCGCCACATCCTGCCCAACGTCGCCCCCGTCGTCCTCGCCCAGTCCGCCGTCAACTTCGGTTACGCCCTGATGGACCTCGCGGGACTGTCCTTCCTCGGGCTCGGCATCCCCGCGCTCACCCCCGACTGGGGCCGCATGGTGTTCGACGGACAGACCGCCGTCCAGCGCGGCTACCCGCTGTCCGCGATCCTGCCCTGCGTGCTCATCGTGCTGACCGTCGTCGCGTTCAACGTGGTCGGGGAACGCTGGGCCGACCGCGTCGCCAGGAGAGACCGATGAACACCCTCGACATCCAGGGACTGCGCATCACCCTGCCCGGCACCGCCCGCCCGGTCCTCGACGGGATCGACCTCACCGTCGGCGCCGGCGAGACCGTGGCACTCGTCGGCGAGTCCGGCTCCGGAAAGACGCTCACCTCACGCAGCGCGCTGCGGCTGCTGCCACCGGCCGCCGTCACCGAAGGCACCGTCCGCGTCGACGGCCACGATGTGCTCACCATGGACGCCCGGCAGCTGCGCGCCCTGCGCACCGGCACGGTCGCCATGATCTTCCAGGACCCACGGGCCGCCATCAACCCGCTGCGCCGCATCGGGGACTTCCTCACCGAGAGCGTCCGGCTGACCAAGGTCATGAACCGGACGGAGGCCACCGCCCGGGCCGGTGAACTCCTCGATGCGGTGGGTCTGGACGCCTCCGCGCTGCGCAAGTACCCCGGCCAGGTGTCCGGCGGCATGCTCCAGCGCGTCATGATCGCCGCCGCTCTCATGGGAGACCCGGCCCTCCTGCTCGCCGACGAGCCCACCACCGCGCTGGACGTCACCACCCAGGCCGAGGTCATCGCCCTCCTGAGCCGGCTGCGGGAACGCTTCGGCACCGGACTGCTCTTCGTCACCCACGATCTCGGTCTCGCCGCGGCCGTCAGTGACCGTGTCTACGTCATGTACGCCGGACGGATCGCCGAGAGCGGCCCCGCGGAAGTCCTCTTCAGGCATCCCCGCCACCCGTACACGGCCGCCCTGCTCGCCTCCACCCCGCGGATGGAGGGGCCCACGGGCCGCCTCGCCGCCATCGACGGCCAGCCCCCCGATCTCCGTCAGGAACTGAAGGGCTGTGCCTTCGCCGCCCGTTGTCCCCTCGCGACCGGACTCTGCGAGCAGGAGGCACCGTCCGCGCTGCCCGCCCCCGGCGGGCCGGAACACCAGGCCGCCTGTCACCACAGCGACCGGCTCGAAGGGAGCGCCGTCGATGCCTGAGAACGCCCTGGCCGTCAAGGGCCTGCGACGGACCTTCGGGAGCGTACGCGCCGTGGACGATGTGTCCTTCACGCTGCCGGAGGGCGGGTCCCTCGGCATCGTGGGCGAGTCCGGCTCCGGCAAGACCACCACCGCACGGATCGTCGTCGGCCTGGAACAGGCCGACGAGGGCGACGTCCTGGTGCGCGGCCGGTCCCGCGCCGAGCGGGAGCGCGGTGCGGGGCGGGGCCGGGCACGGCGTCTGGCCCGGGCCCGCGAGGTCCAGATGGTCTTCCAGGACCCCTACCTCTCCCTCGACCCGAGGACGAGTGTCGAGGCGGTCCTCCGCGAGACACTGCGCCTCCACTTCCCCGAGCGGGACCCGGACAAGCGCATACGCCAACTCCTCGACCAGGTGGGCCTGGGAACCCGCGCCGCCGACGCCCTGCCGCGCCGGCTCTCCGGCGGGCAGCGCCAGCGCGTGGCCATCGCGCGGGCCCTGGCCGTCGAGCCCGCCGTGCTCGTCCTGGACGAAGCGGTCGCCGCACTGGACGTGTCGGTGCAGGCGCAGATCCTCAACCTCCTGGCCGACATCAGGGAGGAGACCTCGGTCGGATACCTGTTCATCACCCACGACCTGGGGGTGGTCCGGTGTGTCACCGACGAGATCGTCGTCATGCGCCATGGTGCCGTCGTCGAGGCGGGTCCCACGGCCGAGGTGCTCGCCGCGCCCCGGCACCCCTACACCCGGCTCCTGCTGGATTCCGTGCCCCGGCCCGGCTGGGACCCGGAAGCGATCTCGGCCGCGCGCCGGGCGCTGGAGCCCGCCGTGACCGGCTCAGGCACCGGCCGCGAGAGTGCGGACGAGGGTCCGCAGGACCGGCCCGGTGTCGAGTCCCGCGTCCAGTGACTCCGCGGCGGCGAGGCCGTCGACGGCGGCGGCGACGGCCTCGCCCAGCGGCCGGGGATCGAGCCGGCCGCCCCGTTCGTCGGCCAGGACCTGGAACAGGTCGACGAAGGCGGTGCGCCAGCGCCGGTACTCGGCCTCAAGGGCGTCCCGCACCCTGTCGTCGTTCAACGCGTGCCAGTGCAGTGCCGAGTGCAGGTGTGCGAGGTCCGTGCTCTCGGGCCGTCCGAGCAGAACGACCACGCGCTCGGCACGCTCGGCGAACGTGCCGGGTGCGGAGACCGCGGCCTCCAACGGGGAGATCCACTCGGGGCGCATGTCTTCGAGGACCGCCAGAACTAGGTCGGTGCGATCCTGGAAGTGGTAATGGCACATTCCGTGCGAAACCCCACACAGTGCCGCCACGTTGCGAGTGGTGAACCGCTCACTCATCTCACCGGCCAGCAGGGTCCGAGCGGCCGCGATCAGGCGTGCCCGGGTCTGCTCACCCTTCGCCGACACACGCGGTCGCCCCGGCCGGACAGGAGCCGAGGAGGGTTTCTGGGGGCCTGTCGCTGATGCTGCCATGACGTCACTCTAACGAGCACCCCGGCTCCCACCTGCGTAGTTGCGGGTATCCGCAGGATCCGTCGCCCACACTATTGACCGAGCGCTCGGTCAGTTCTAGTTTTCAGGCTCCCACCGTGCCCCTGCGGTCGGCTGAAACGGCAGAGGAGAACCACCACATGAACGAGCACGCTGTGAACCATTCCTACGGAAGTCTGCGCAGGCGCGGGTTCCTCGCGGCAGCGGGGCTCACCGCCGCGGGCGCGGCCCTCGCCGCTGCCGAGGGGCGGGCCCGCGCCGCGTCCCCGCGCGGTCAGGCCGCTGCGGCGGGCTCCTTCAGGGTCCCGATCGAGGACGTCCCCCACACCCGCACCTGGATGGCCTGGCCGGACAGCAGCTCGATCTGGGGCCGCAAGCTGCTCAGCGGTGTCCAGGCCGACATCGCGCTGATCGCGCGCACCGTCGCACGGTACGAGCCGGTCATCATGTGCGCCAACTCCGGCAGCGCTGCCGGTGCCCGTGCGATGTGCGGGTCCTCGGTCACCGTCCTCACCTCCATCCCGGTCGACGACTGCTGGATGCGCGACAGCGGCCCGGTCTTCCGCACCGACGGGACCGGCGGCCTCGACGCGGTCGGACTGAACTTCAACGGCTGGGGGAAGAAGCAGACCCACGCCAAGGACGCACTCGTCGCCCAGCGGATCGCCGCCTACGTGGGTGTCCCCTTCACCTCCGCGGGCCTGGTCGGAGAGGGCGGCGCGATCGAACAGGACGGCGCCGGCACCCTGATGGCGACCCGCAGCAGCCTCATCAGCGCCCAGCGCAACCCCGGCATGTCACAGGCGCAGCTCGAATCCGCCATGTGCGCCGCGTACGGGGCCTCCAAGGTCCTCTGGTTCGACGGTGTGTCCGGGCAGGACATCACCGACGACCACGTCGACGCCACCTCGCGCTTCCGGGCCCCCGGGGAGGCGCTCGTCCAGATGCCCCTGGCGACGGACACGGACGTCTACGCCAAGGACGCGCGCCAGCAGTACCAGACCCTGTCCTCCTCCACCACGGCGAGCGGCGGCCGGATGTCGGTGTCGAAGCTCCAGGGCCCCGACTACGACAGGATCCGCTCCACCAACAGGGACTTCCTCGCCTCCTACGCCAACTACTACGTATGCAACGGCGCCGTCGTCTCCGGCCAGTTCGGCGACGCCCAAGCCGACGCGGCGGCCAAGGCCACGCTGGCCAGGCTCTACCCCGGCCGGGTCGTCGAACAGCTCGACATCGACCGCCTCGGCACCGGCGGCGGCGGAATCCACTGCGTCACCCAGCAGCAGCCCGTGCCGTAACCAGGGAGCCCGCACCCCCTGGGGTTCCTCGGTGGACGGGCCGTCGTCGCACCGGCCGCCCTCTGCTCGCCGCCGCGGCAGCGGGCAGGCGGACCGTGGTGTTCGAGCATGTCCGGCGCGTCACCAGGCCGTTCACATAGCCGCGATGCGCCGGACCCGCCGCTCTCCTCTTTGTACGGCTGCGGACCGGTGATTGTCCGTGACGGAGGATGACCGCCTGCTGCGCACGCTCTACGTTTTCGGAACACCTGAGGAAGGGAGCAGCAGATGAACTGGCTCATACATGACTACCGCGAGGACGATCTGGCCGCCGTGGTCCATCTCATCGACAGCACAGCCGGTCTCGGCCAGGAGTCGGTCTTCTCCGTCGCCGAGTGCATCGGCGCGCTGACCTCCCGCCAGCCCGCTGTGGTCGCAGTCCACCGGGGCGTGCCGATCGGCACGGCGCTCGCCCATGTGCGCGACGGCCGGGCGTGGGTGATGCGCATCGCCATCGAGCCTTCCTGGCGCGGCCGAGGGCTGGCCAGCGCGCTGCTGATGGAGCTCGAACGCCGACTGGTCGAGGCAAGGGTGCGCCGTATCGCGTACGTCCTGGCCGAGGAGGAGCTGCTCGGCGAAGGGCTGCGGAAGGCGGGCTACACGCGGCGGCCGGCCGTCGCGTACTTCGAGAAGACCGAACCTGCCACCGGGACGACGGCGAACCTGCTGGACGAACTGGGCGGCAGACTCCTCGCCGGTGACCTGTGGGACAAGGTCGCCGGGATGGAGTCGGAGAAGGTCCTGATCGAGCGTCGCGTCGTTCTGCCACTGGCCGAACCGGAACGGGCCGCCAGACACGGCGTGATCCCGCCGCGTGCCATCACCCTCTTCGGTCCGCCCGGGACCGGCAAGACCACCTTCGCCCGCGCCATCGCCTCCCGCCTCGGCTGGCCCTTCGTCGAACTGCTGCCCTCCCGCCTGGCGCACGAAGGCAACCTCGCCGCCGCGTTGCGTACGGCCTTCGCCCGGATCTCGGAGCTGGAACGAGCCCTGGTCTTCATCGACGAGGTCGAGGAGATCGCAGCCGTGCGCGGAGCGAACCCCGAACCCTCGATGCACGGCGTCACCAACGAACTCCTCAAACTCATCCCCGGGTTCCGCGAACGCGACGAGCGTCTGCTGGTCTGCGCCACCAACTCCATTCGCTCCCTCGATCCCGCCTTTCTCCGTCCCGGGCGCTTCGACTACCTCATTCCCATCGGCACTCCGGACGCGGCCGCCCGCGCGGCGATCTGGTCGCGCTACTCCGCACAGCGCGACGACGTCGATCTGGACGCGCTGGTCGCGGCGAGCGAGCTGTTCACTCCGGCCGACATCGAGCACGCGGCGCGGATCGCCGCCCAGGCTGCCTTCGAACGCAACGCCGCCGAAGCAGGCGCGCGCACCGACGACTACCTCACCGCCCTGGGACAGTGCCGGCCGACCGTGACCCCGGCCGTCATCGACGAGTTCACCTCCGACATCACCTCTCACGCCCGGATCTGAGCGCGTTGCCGCACCCGCAGCCCCTGCTCGACGCCAGGGGATTTCGCTCCCGCTGGAAATCCTCGTCCCGAGCAGCCCGCTCCGCCCCCTACAACCCCACCAGCGTGTTCCACCGCTTGGCGAACTCGACGCGTTCCGTGGAGGTGATGTCGCGGGCGATGGCGAGGCGGCGGCGCATGGTGGCGTCGGGGAAGATGAGGGGGTTCTCGGCGAGGGCGGCGGTGTCCTCGTCGTCGGAGGCGGCGAGGATCTCCTGGGCGGCGGGGACCGGGCAGACGTAGTTCACCCAGGCGGCCAGCTCGGCGGCGACCTCGGGCTGGTAGTAGTAGTCGATCAGACGCTCGGCGTTGGCCTTGTGGTCGGCCAGGTTGGGGATCATCAGGGAGTCCGACCAGAGTTCGGCGCCCTCCTCGGGGACGACGAAGCGGATGTCGGGGTTGTCGGCCTGGAGCTGGATCACGTCGCCGGAGTACGCCTGGCAGGCCAGGACGTCGCCGCTGACCAGGTCCTTGGTGTAGTCGTTGCCGGTGAAGCGGCGTATCTGGCCGCGGGCCAGCTGCCGCTCCACCTGGTCGCAGACCCGGTGGAAGTCGCCCGCCGTCCACGCGCGGATGTCGACGCCGTCGGCCTGCATCAGCAGGGCGAACGCCTCGTCGAGGCCGGAGAGCAGGGTCACCCGGCCCTTGAGGTCGCTCGCCCACAGGTCGGCGACGCGGTGGATGTCCCGGCCGAGCTTGCGGCGGTTGTAGGCGATGCCGGTGATGCCCGACTGGTAGGGCACGGTGAACTTGCGCCCGGGGTCGAAGGCGGGTGAGCGCAGCAGCGGGTCGAGGTGGCGGGCGACGTTCGGCTGCCGGGCGCGGTCCATCTCCTGCACCCAGCCCAGGCGCACGAAGCGCGCGCACATCCAGTCGCTGATGACGACGAGGTCGCGGCCGGGCTTCTGGTGGTTCATCAGGGACGGGCTGATCTTGCCGAAGAACTCGTCGTTGTCGTTGATGTCCTCGGCGTAGTGGACGGAGATCCCGGTGCGCTTCTGGAAGGCGTCGAGGGTGGGCCGCCGGTTGGGGTTCTTGTCGTCGGTGTCGATGTAGAGCGGCCAGTTCGACCAGTTCAGCCGCTTGTCGGTGGCGGAGGTGTCGGTGGCGGCGCGGTCGCCGGGGCTGACGTAGGCGGCGGGGACCCCGCATCCGGCGAGCGCCCCGAGCACGGCGGTGCCGCCGAGGGCGCGCAGCAGCGAGCGGCGGGAGGGCGGGGCCGGTGTGCGCGGCGGGGTGCGGAACGGGGGCGTCAGCGGTGTCCGGGGCATCCCCGCAGCATGCCGCCCGTTTCCCCGCCGGACAATCGACGCTCCGTCGAGCCCGGCGGGGGCTTCCCGACACCTTGTCGATCCCGGCGCCCTGCGGGAGCGCGGCGACGCCAAGGACGTACGGCCGCATCCCGCTCCCGCACGACAGCGCACCGCGGCCCCGGACGGTCCGTCCTCCGTCCGGGGCCGCGGTGCGGGCCAGGGGTGCCGCTGTACGGGTGTACGGCCGTACGGGCTCAGCCGTCCAGCGACGTCATCACGTGCTTGATGCGCGTGTAGTCCTCGAAGCCGTACGCGGACAGGTCCTTGCCGTAGCCGGACTTCTTGAAGCCGCCGTGCGGCATCTCGGCGACCAGCGGGATGTGGGTGTTGATCCACACGCAGCCGAAGTCGAGCTTCTTGGACATCCGCATGGCGCGGCCGTGGTCCTTGGTCCACACGGAGGAGGCGAGCGCGTACTCGACGCCGTTGGCCCACTCGACGGCCTGGTCCTCGTCGGTGAAGGACTGGACGGTGATGACCGGGCCGAAGACCTCCTTCTGGATGATCTCGTCGTCCTGCCTGAGACCGGAGACGACGGTCGGGGCGTAGAAGTAGCCCTTGTCGCCGACCTGGTGGCCGCCGGCCTCGACCTTGGCGTGGGCGGGCAGCCGCTCGATGAAGCCGGCCACCTGCTGGAGCTGGTTCGGGTTGTTCAGCGGGCCGTACAGGACGTCCTCGTCGTCGGGCTGCCCCGTCTTCGTGTCCTCGGCGGCCTTGGCGAGCGCGGCGACGAACGCGTCGTGCACCGACTCCTGGACCAGTACGCGGGTGGCGGCCGTGCAGTCCTGCCCGGCGTTGAAGTACCCGGCCATGGCGATGTCCTCGACGGCCTTGTCGATGTCGACGTCCTCGAAGACCACGACGGGGGCCTTGCCGCCCAGCTCCAGGTGGACGCGCTTGAGGTCCTTGGAGGCAGACTCGGCGACCGACATCCCGGCTCGCACGGAGCCGGTGATGGAGGCCATCGCCGGGGTGTCGTGCTCGACCATGAGGCGGCCGGTGTCGCGGTCGCCGCAGACGACGTTGAAGACGCCCTCGGGCAGGACCGAGCCGATGATGTCGGCCATCAGGACCGTGGAGGCGGGGGTGGTGTCCGAGGGCTTGAGCACGACGGTGTTGCCGGCCGCGAGGGCGGGGGCGAACTTCCAGACGGCCATCATCATCGGGTAGTTCCACGGCGCGACCTGCGCGCAGACGCCGATCGGCTCGCGCCGGACGATGGAGGTCAGCCCCTCCATGTACTCGCCGGCCGAGCGGCCCTCCAGCATCCGCGCCGCGCCCGCGAAGAAGCGGATCTGGTCGACCATCGGCGGGATCTCCTCGGAGCGGGTCAGCCCGATGGGCTTGCCCGTGTTCTCCACCTCGGCCGCGATCAGTTCCTCGGCGCGCTCCTCGAAGGCGTCCGCGATCTTCAGCAGCGCCCGCTGCCGCTCGGCCGGGGTGGTGTCGCGCCAGGCCGGGAAGGCCGCGGCGGCGGCCGCCATGGCGGCGTCGACGTCCGCCCGACCGGACAGCGGCGCGGTCGCGTACGCCTCTCCGGTCGCGGGGTTGACCACCTCGGTGGTCCGTCCGTCGGCGGCGTCCCGGAACTCACCGTCGATGTAGTTGCGCAGACGACGCAGCTCGGTGCTCACTGCCGGCCCTCCTGGTGGGGTCAAGGTGTCCATTGGCTGAGACACCCACCCTAGTCCGCCTGCCGACGTTTTCAACACCCCCAGCCCGAGGACTTCTGCGAAATCCGTATGTCTCGACGTCCCAAACAACGAATTTCATCGCTTTGGGCTTGCGGAACGGTCGAGACGTCGTGCACAGTGAGGACGTGGCCAGTCGAAGCGCAGAGCAGAGGGACTCGTCCCGCGAGTCCCGCACCGGGAACGGCACCCCCCAGCTGGACGCCGTCTCCCTCGCCATCATCCAGCAGCTCCAGGAGGACGGCCGCCGTCCCTACGCGGCGATCGGCAAGGCCGTCGGCCTCTCCGAGGCGGCCGTGCGCCAGCGCGTGCAGAAGCTGCTGGACCAGGGCGTCATGCAGATCGTCGCCGTCACGGACCCGCTCACCGTGGGCTTCCGCCGGCAGGCGATGGTCGGTGTCAACGTCGAGGGTGATGTCGAGGCCATCGCGGACGCGCTGACTGACATGTCGGAAGTCGAGTACGTGGTGATGACCGCGGGCTCGTTCGACATCCTCGCCGAGATCGTCTGCGAGGACGACGACCACCTGCTGGACGTCATCAACAAACGCATCCGGGCGCTGCCCGGGGTGCGCTCCACCGAGAGCTTCGTTTACCTGAAGCTCAAGAAGCAGACCTACATGTGGGGAACCCGATAACCGTGAGCAAGGACCTCAGCCGAACCGCGTACGACCACCTGTGGATGCACTTCACCCGCATGTCCTCGTACGAGAACGCCCCCGTGCCGACCATCGTGCGCGGTGAGGGCACCTACATCTACGACGACCAGGGCAAGCGCTACCTGGACGGCCTCGCGGGCCTGTTCGTGGTCCAGGCCGGACACGGCCGCACCGAGCTGGCCGAGACCGCGTTCAAGCAGGCGCAGGAGCTGGCCTTCTTCCCCGTGTGGTCGTACGCCCACCCCAAGGCCGTGGAGCTGGCCGAGCGGCTGGCCGACTACGCGCCGGGCGACCTGAACAAGGTCTTCTTCACCACCGGCGGCGGTGAGGCCGTGGAGACCGCCTGGAAGCTCGCCAAGCAGTACTTCAAGCTGACCGGCAAGCCCACCAAGTACAAGGTCATCTCCCGCGCGGTCGCCTACCACGGCACCCCGCAGGGCGCCCTGTCCATCACCGGCCTGCCGGGCCTGAAGGCCCCCTTCGAGCCGCTGGTGCCGGGCGCGCACAAGGTCCCCAACACCAACATCTACCGCGCCCCGATCTTCGGCGACGACCCGGAGGCCTTCGGCCGCTGGGCCGCCGACCAGATCGAGCAGCAGATCCTCTTCGAGGGCCCGGAGACGGTCGCCGCCGTCTTCCTGGAGCCGGTGCAGAACGCGGGCGGCTGCTTCCCGCCGCCGCCCGGGTACTTCCAGCGGGTGCGCGAGATCTGCGACCAGTACGACGTGCTGCTCGTCTCCGACGAGGTCATCTGCGCCTTCGGCCGCCTCGGCACGATGTTCGCCTGCGACAAGTTCGGCTACGTCCCGGACATCATCACCTGCGCCAAGGGCATGACCTCGGGCTACTCCCCGATCGGCGCCTGCATCATCTCCGACCGCCTGGCCGAGCCGTTCTACAAGGGCGACAACACCTTCCTGCACGGCTACACCTTCGGCGGCCACCCGGTCTCCGCCGCGGTCGGCCTCGCCAACCTCGACCTGTTCGAGCGCGAGGGCCTCAACCAGCACGTGCTGGACAACGAGGGCGCGTTCCTGTCCACCCTCCAGAAGCTGCACGACCTGCCGATCGTCGGCGACGTCCGCGGCAACGGCTTCTTCTACGGCATCGAGCTGGTGAAGGACAAGAACACCAAGGAGTCCTTCAACGACGAGGAGACCGAGCGCGTCCTGTACGGCTTCCTCTCCAAGGCGCTGTACGACAACGGCCTGTACTGCCGGGCCGACGACCGCGGCGACCCGGTCGTCCAGCTCGCCCCGCCGCTGATCTCCGACCAGGAGACCTTCGACGAGATCGAGCAGATCCTGCGCGCGGTGCTGACGGAGGCATGGACCAAGCTGTGACCCCCGGGTCACAGGCCGCAGGCACGGTGAGCGCCCGCTGAGGCGCGTACCTCCGATCTGATCATCACAGGCCCCGGTGCCGTCCGTTCGAGTGGGAAACGGCGGCCCGGGGCCGTGTGCTGTCCGGCCTCCCGGCCTCGGCTGCCTAGCGTGACGTGACCGATCGGCTCCGCCTTCGTTCCCCCGTACGAGGGATTCGTACGGAGAACGGGCACGAGGGATCCCCGGACCCGCACGGCACCCCGCGCGGCATTCCTGATCCGAACCGAGGTGTACGCCATGGTGGCCCCGCCGGACAACGACGTGCTCTGGGCACGCGCCCTGCACTACACCCACAAGGACGGCTCCCCCGCCCTCTGCGGCGTCTCGCTCGGCGTGCGCCAGGGCGAGATCCTCGCGGTCGCCGGACCGAGCGGCAGCGGCAAGACCACCCTGCTGCGCTGTCTGTCCGGCACGGTGCGGGTCCGCGAGGGCGAGGTCTGGTTCAACAGCGCCCCCGTGCACACCCTCGGGCCGCTCGCCCGCGAACGGCTGCGCCGCGAACGGTTCGGCTGGGTCGACCCCGCCCCGGCCCTCGTCCCCGAGCTGAACGTCTGGGAGAACACCGCGCTGCCGCTGATGCTGCGCGGCGGCGGGCGGCGCCGCGCCAAGGTGGCCGCCCTGGAGTGGCTGGAACGCCTGGACGTCGGCGAGCTGGCCCGGCGGCGCCCGCACCAGCTCCGCCAGGCCGAACGCCAGCGCGTCTGCATCGCCCGCGCCCTCGCCACCGCGCCCACCGTGCTCTTCGCCGACGAGCCGACCGCCCCGCTGCACCGCGCCGACCGCGCCCATGTGCTGCGCACCCTCACCACGGCGGCCCGCTCGCACGGCATCACCGTGGTGCTGGCCACCCACGACGCGGAGACCGCCGCCCTCGCCGACCGCACGGTGGCCCTGCTCGACGGGCGGTGCGTGAAGAGCGTGCACCTGCCTCCCGCGGGCGACGCGACGGAAGGCCGGGCGGCGTGCTCGCTCTCCGTCTGACCCGAGTCGCCCGGCCCGCCGTCCAGCTGCGCCGCCTGGCGGTGGTGGCCGCGTCGGCGGGCACCGGCTTCCTGCTGCTGTCGAGCCTGGCCTACGCGCTGGCCCACCCGGAGCACTCCGGCGCCGCGCTGCTGCGGCTCTCCTGGTGCGCGGCGCCGCTGGCCGCCACCGTCTACCTGACCGTCGCCGTGGCCCGCACCGACCCGGGTACCCGGCCGCGCACCGCGCTGTCCGCGCTGGGTCTGGGGCCGGGCCGTCTGATGGCCGTCTCGGCGGTCACCAGCGCCGTGTGCTGCACGACCGGCTGCCTGCTCGCGCTGCTGGCCTTCCTGCATCTGCGCGGCGACCTGACCGGCCTGCCCCTGGACGGCGCCGCCTCCCACTTCCTGGCCGCGCGCAAGCGGCTGCCGGTGCCGGGGACGCTGACGCTGCTGGCGACCGTCCCGGCCCTGGCGTCGGCGGCGGTGGCCTGGTCCCTGCGCCCGCGCGAACCCCGGCCCGCGCCGCGTCCGGAGCGGCCCTCGGCCGGTGACACCACGGCCGGTGGTCCCACGGCCGACAGCGCCACGGTCACCGGTTCCACGGCCACGGGTTCCACGGTCACCGGTCCCACGGCCGACGGTTCCGCGGCCGGGGGCGCCGCGCCCGCCGGGGCGGCGGCTGCCGGTTCCGCGTCCGGCGGGCCGACGGCCGCTGGTCTCGCGTCCGGTACGGAGCCCGGAGCAGCCCCGGCCCCGGACGCGCCCGAGGACGACGACGACCCGCACCGGCCGCTCCCGCCGCACCGGCCCCCCACCGGCCTGCCCTGGGGCATCGCCGTCCTGGCCGTGGGCCTGACGGTCGAGGCCTACGCCGGGCGGGTCCACGCCTCCCGCACCGCGCTGCCCGGCGGGCTCAGCGCCGACTCCTCGCCCGTCCTCGTCGGCTGGCTGCTGACCGCGCTCGGCCTCGCTCTGGCCGGGCCCGCTCTCACCCATCTGTGCGGACTGCTCCTCCAGGCGGTGCGCCCCGGCGCCGTACGCCTGCTCGCCGGGCGGGTGCTGATGGAGGAGGCGGGGCGCATCGGGCGCCCGCTGGGCGTCGTGTGCGCGGTGGCCTCCGGCGCGTACGCCGTGAGCGCGCTGTCCGGCGGCGCCGCGCCCTCCCCGGGGCCGCTGACCGCCCTCGGCGCTGCCCTCGTGGCCGGCTGCGCGGTGGCCGTGCTGCTCACCGCCGCCGTGGAGGCCCGGCAGTCCCGGGCCGCCACCATCGCGGCCCTGCGCAGGCTCGGCGCCCCCGGCGCCACGCTCCGCTCCGCCGCCGCGCTGCGCGCCGGGGCGCTGCTGGCCCTGTTCGTGCCCCTGACCCTGCTGATCGCCGCGCTCGCCGCCCTGCCGCTGACCCGCTGACCGGCGGGCGGCAGCGGGCGGGCGGCGAGCAGGCGGCGGGTCCGGACGATTCCACCGATGAGTTCTGCGGCGCGCCCCGGTCCACCCTTCCGAACGGCTCACACACAGCGAACACACCGAGCGGGGAGAGACCCACCATGGCGCACGCCTACCAGCAGATGATCTTCGTGAACCTGGCGACCGAGGACGTAGCCGCGTCGCGGACGTTCTTCACCGAGCTGGGCTACACCATCAACCCGCAGTTCTCCGGCGACGACTGCGCCTGCGTCGTCATCAGCGACACCATCATCGCCATGCTGCTCGGCAAGAAGCGGTACGCGGACTTCACCGGGAAGGAGATCGCGGACTCCACCCGGACCAGCGAGGTGCTGCTCTGTCTGAGCGCCGAGAGCCGCGAGAAGGTCGACGAGATGATCGACAGGGCGGTCGCCGCCGGCGGCACGGTGAGCGGCGAGACGCAGGACCACGGGTACATGTACGGCCGTTCCTTCGACGACCTCGACGGCCACTCCTGGGAGATCGTGTGGATGGACCCGGCGGCGGTGGAGGGCTGAACCCGCCCGAGGGGCAACGGAGTTAAGGAACTAGCAAAGTAAACATCCTTCCTCCGCTTATCCGTTGACACCCCCGGCGGGGCACTTGTAGACCTGTGCCCCCTGGGGGTGCCGGGGCGCTCCTCGCCTCTCTCGGCCGCCCCAACCCCCCTTCCGCTTCCCGCACTTGTGCAACCGTGAAGGGCACCGTGGCTATTTTGTCCCCCTCTTCTCCCTCGCTCCCCTCTTCTCCCTCTTCTCCCTCCCGTCCCCGCCGTACCGTGCGTTCCGTGCGCTCCGGGCGGGCCCTCGGGGTCGCCGCCGCGTCCGCCGCGCTCGCTCTCGGCGCCGCCGGGCACGCGTTCGCCTGCGACATCGGCGAGTTCTCCGCCGAGGCCCGCTGCACCGGCGGCCAGGGCGTCATCGTCGTCACCGACAAGGACCGGTCCGGCACCCCCGCCGTCGTCACCGTGTACCGGCAGGACAGCGGCGCCGGTGCGCAGAAGATCGGCGAGCAGTCGGTCAAGGGCTCGGCGCGGGGCACCGAGATCACGTTCACCGAGGACTGGCGGCCCGGCGCCGTCTACCGCGTCCACGTCAAGGCCGGCGGCACCCTGGTCGACCAGGACATCCGGCCGGACCTGACCGCGCCGTCCACCGCCTGCTCCCCGGCCTCCCCGAGCGCCTCGGCGTTCCCGAGCGGCCCCGCCTCCCCGTCGCAGCCGGGCACCACCGCCCCGGCGCCCACGCCGAGCGCGACGACGGCGGCGCCGACTCCCCCGCAGACGCAGTCCACCGCACCGGCCCCGGCGCCGACCGCCTCGCTGAGCGCCGCCGCTCCCGCGGGCGCCGGGAGCAGTGCCCCCTCGCCCGCAGCCGGGAACTCCGGCCTGGCCGAGACCGGGGCGAACTCGAACACCGGCCTGATCGTCGGCATCGCGGCCGCCCTGGTCGCCGTCGGTGGCGGCGCGGTGTTCTACGGGCTGCGCCGACGGGGCGCGCACAGCGAGCGCTGAGCGCCGCACGCTCCCGTACGCCGACGCACCGGAGGGGGAAGGCGTCGGCGTACGGTCTCAGCCCAGCACCACCACGTCGTCCGGGTCGAACGCCACGCCCGTCTCCTCCCCGGTCCCGGGGGCCGCGCGCAGCGGGCAGGCGGCTTCCAGCGGCGGCGCGTCGCGCGGCTGGAGGCGCAGGGCGACATGGGTGCCCTTGAAGGTGCGGGCGGCCACCGTGCAGCGCAGGCCCTCCTCCGCCGGGACGAGGCGGACACCGGCGGGGCGTACGAGGAGGGTCCGGGTGCCCTGGGGCGCGTCCTCGGGGACCGGGACCTTGCCCCAGGGGGTGAGTGCGGTCGTGCCGTCGACCTTCGCCTCGATCACGTTCTCGAAGCCGAGGAAGCGGGCGACGAAGGCGTCCGCGGGACGCTGCCACACCTCGAGCGGCGTACCGGACTGGGCGATCCGGCCGTCCCGCATCACCACCACCCGGTCGGCGAGCGCGAACGCCTCGCCCTGGTCATGGGTGACGGCGAGCACGGTGGTGCCCAACCGCCCGAACAGCTCCCGCAGTTCGACGATGAGCCGTTCGCGCAGCGAGCGGTCGAGCTGGCCGAGGGGTTCGTCGAGCATGAGCAGCCGGGGCCGGGGCGCGAGGGCGCGGGCGAGGGCCACGCGCTGCTGCTCGCCGCCGGACAGGGCGGCCACCGGACGCGCGCCCGCGCCCGGCAGGCCGACGAGTTCGAGGAGTTCGGCCACCCGCGCGGCCTGCTCCGGCCGGGTCGCGCCGTGCATCCGCGGCCCGAAGGCGACGTTCTGGGCCACGTCCCGCTGCGGGAAGAGCTGGTGGTCCTGGAACATCAGGCCGACCTCGCGCCGGTGCACCGGCACCCGCGCCTGGTCGCGCCCGTCGAGCAGCACCTGCCCCGAGTCCAGCGCCTGGAGTCCGGCCACCGCCCGCAGCAGCGTCGACTTGCCGCTGCCGCTGGGGCCGAGCACGCACACGGTCTCGTGCTCGGCGACCGCCAGGTCGACGGCGTCCAGGGCGGCCCGGCCGCCGAAGCGCACGGTGGCACCGCGCAGGTCGAGCAGCATCAGAACTCCCCCGTCCGCTCGCCGCCGCGCAGTCTCTCCAGTACCAGCAACGCCACCGCGCACACCACCATGAGGATCGTCGACAGGGCCATGGCCTGGCCGTAGTTGAGGTCGCCGGGCCGGGAGAGCAGCCGGGCCACGGCCACCGGCAGGGTCGGGTTGTCGGGCCGGGCGATGAACACGGTCGCCCCGAACTCCCCGAGGGAGACCGCGAAGGCGAACCCGGCGGCGATCAGCAGCGCCCGCCGCACCAGCGGCAGGTCCACCTCCCGCCACACCCGCCACGGCGACGCCCCGAGCACGGCCGCCGCCTCGCGCAGCCGTACGTCGACCGCGCGCAGCACCGGCAGCATGGTCCGTACGACGAAGGGCACGCCGACCAGGGCCTGTGCGAGCGGGACCAGGATCCAGGACTGCCTGAGGTCCAGCGGGGGCTTGTCCAGGGCGATCAGGAAACCGAAGCCCACGGTCACCGCCGACACGCCGAGCGGCACCATCAGCAGCGCGTCGAAGCCGCGGACCAGGCGTCCGGCGTCCCGCCGGGTGAGCGCGGCGGCGGCGAGGGAGCCGATGGCGACGGCGATGGCGGTCGCGGCGGCGGCGTAGGACAGGGAGGCGCCGACGGCGTGGAGCGGCGCGACCAGGAAGGTGCCGCCGTCCGGGTCGGCCAGCGCGCGGTAGTAGCCGAAGCCGGGTGCGGTGAGCGAGCGCTGCACCAGCACGGCGAGCGGCAGCAGCACGAGCAGCGCGATGCTGGCGAGGACGGCGGCCAGCAGCGTCCACTGCCCGGCGCCGCGCGGGCGGCGGGCGGTGCGGGCGGCGTCCACCAGCCGCAGCGTGCTCTCCCGGCGCCGTACGGTCCAGGCGTGCACGGCGAGGATCGCGCCCACGGCGGCGAACTGCACGAGGGTGAGGACGGCGGCCGTGGACAGGTCGAACATCTGCGAGGTCTGCCGGTAGATCTCCACTTCGAGGGTGGAGAAGCCGGGGCCGCCGAGGATCTGCACCACGCCGAAGGAGGTGAAGGTGAACAGGAAGACCATCAGCGCGGCGGCGGCGACGGCGGGCGCCAGGGCGGGCAGGGTGACCTTGCGCCAGGCCGTCAGCGGCGAGGCGCCGAGCATCCGCGCGGCCTCCTCCTGCCGCGGGTCGAGCTGAGCCCACAGGCCGCCCACGGTCCGTACGACGACGGCGTAGTTGAAGAAGACATGGGCGAGGAGGATCGCCCACACGGTGGTGTCCAGGCGCACCCCCCACAGGTCGTCGAGGAGGCCGCCGCGTCCGACGAGGGCGAGGAAGGCGGTGCCGACGACGACCGTGGGCAGGACGAACGGCACGGTGACCACGGCCCGCAGTACATTCCGTCCCGGGAAGTCGTAGCGGGCGAACACGTAGGCGCCGGGCAGGGCGATCAGCAGGGTGAGCGCGGTGGAGGCCAGCGCCTGCCAGGTGGTGAACCACAGCACGTGCCGGATGTCGGCCCGGCCCAGCACCTCGCCGAACGGGCCCCACTGCCAGGCGCCGCCGGAGTGCAGGCCGCGCCGGACGATCGCGGCCACCGGGTAGGCGAAGAACAGCGCGAAGAACGCGACGGGCACGGCCATCAGGCCGAGCCGCGCCGCGTTCGCCCGGCGGCGCCGCGCCCGGTCCCCCGCGGCGGGGCCTGCCGCGGGGGCTACTTCACTACGAGGGAGGACCACGTCTTGACCCACTGGTCGCGGTTGGCGGCGATGCGGTCGGGGGCCATGGTCCGGGGGTCCTTGGCCTGCGGGCCGTACGCCGTGAAGTCGGCGGGCACGGCGGCGCCCGCGCGCACCGGGTAGACGAACATGTTCAGCGGCATGTCCTGCTGGAACTCCTTGCTGAGCAGGAAGTCGAGGAACGCCTTGCCGCCCTTGGTGTTCCCGGCGTTGCTGAGCAGCCCGGCGTACTCGACCTGCCGGAAGCAGGTGGCGTCCACGACGCCGGTCGGCGCGGTCTTCGGCCGGGGGTCGGCGTAGATGACCTCGGCGGGCGGCGAGGAGGCGTAGGAGACGGCGAGCGGCCGGTCGCCCTTGGCCTTCCGGCCGCCCGCGGAGCCGGAGAACTCCTGGTTGTACGCCTGCTCCCAGCCGTCGACGACCTTGACGCCGTTGTCCTTCAGCTTCTTCCAGTAGTCCTGCCAGCCCTTCTCGCCGTACTGGGCGGCGGTGCCGAGCAGGAAGCCGAGGCCGGGCGAGGAGGTCGCCGCGTTCTCGGTGACCAGGAGGTTCTTGTACTGCGGCTTCAGCAGGTCGTCGAAGGAGGCGGGCGGGGCCAGCTTGTGGTCGGCGAAGTACTTCTTGTCGTAGTTGACGCAGATGTCGCCGGTGTCGACGGGCGTGACGCGGTGCTTGGCCTGGTCGACGCGGTAGCGCGGGTCGACCGTGCCGGAGTCCTTCGCCTCGTACGGCTGGAAGAGGCCGTTGTCGAGGGCGCGGGAGAGCAGCGTGTTGTCGACGCCGAAGAAGACGTCGCCCTGCGGGTTGTCCTTGGTGAGGATGGCCTTGTTGACGGCCTGTCCGGCGTCGCCGTCCTTGAGGATGCGGACCTTGTACCCGGAGCGCTTCTCGAAGTCCGCGACGACACTCTTGGACGCGGCCCACGAGTCATGGCTGACCACGGTCACGGTCGTGGAGTCGGCCGCCTCGCCCCCGGAGGACCCGCACGCGGAGAGGGCGACGAGGCCGAGGCCGGCCGCGGCGGCGGCGAACGTCTTGTGGTGCACTGGATTTTCCTCCTGGATGGTGGCCAGGAAGAGACGCGGCCCTGCCCGGTGTCCGCGCGGGACGCGGGACGCCGGGCAGGGCGCAACAGCTCGAGTGATGACCGAACTTCCTACCCAGAATGACCTGGGCGAGGTTCAGAGGGTCTGCGGCCGGTGCCGCACTCTCAGCGCTGTGGCGCTCCCCTGTCGGAATATGAAGATGTGTGTACGGCCCTCAGACTACCGTCCGGCGCGGGCGGCGGACCGGGCCGGGCGGCCCGGCGGCGCTACCGCTCCGTGGCGGCCAGCTGTCCGCAGGCCCCGTCGATCTCCTGGCCGCGGGTGTCCCGGACCGTCACCGGCACGCCGTGCGCGGCGATGGCCTCGACGAACGCCTTCTCGTCCTCGGGCCGCGAGGCGGTCCACCGGGAGCCCGGCGTCGGGTTGAGCGGGATGAGGTTGACGTGCACCGGCTTGCCCCGGAGGAGGCGGCCGAGCCGGTCGCCGCGCCACGCCTGGTCGTTGATGTCCCGGATCAGCGCGTACTCGATGGACAGCCGCCGCCCGGACCGGGCGGTGTACTCGAACCCGGCGTCCAGCACCTCCCGCACCTTCCACCGCGTGTTGACCGGCACGAGGGTGTCGCGCAGCTCGTCGTCGGGGGCGTGCAGGGAGATCGCGAGCCGGCACTTGAGGCCCTCGTCGGTGAACCGGTTGATCGCCGGGACCAGGCCGACCGTGGACACGGTGATGCCGCGCTGCGACAGCCCGACCCCGTCCGGCTCCGGGTCGGTCAGGGCACGGATGGCGCCGATCACCCGCTTGTAGTTGGCCAGCGGCTCGCCCATGCCCATGAACACGATGTTGGACAGCCGCGCCGGTCCGCCCGGCACCTCGCCGTCGCGCAGCGCGCGCATGCCGTCCACGATCTGGTGCACGATCTCGGCGGTCGACAGATTGCGGTCGAGACCGGCCTGCCCGGTCGCGCAGAACGGGCAGTTCATCCCGCACCCGGCCTGCGAACTGATGCACATCGTCACCCGGTCCGGGTAGCGCATCAGCACCGACTCGACGAGCGTCCCGTCGAACATCCGCCACAGCGTCTTGCGCGTCGTCCCCTCGTCGGTCGACAGATGCCGTACGACCGTCATCAGCTCCGGCAGCAGCGCCTCGCGCAGCTTCTCCCGCGAGCCGGCCGGGATGTCCGTCCACTGCTCGGGGTCGTGCGCGTACCGCGCGAAGTAGTGCTGCGAGAGCTGCTTGGCACGGAACGGCTTCTCACCGATCGCGGCCACAGCCTCCTTGCGCTCGGCGGGCGAGAGATCGGCAAGATGCCGCGGCGGCTTCTGGGCTCCGCGCGGCGCGACGAAAGTGAGTTCTCCGGGCTTGGGCATGGTGGTACCAGTGTCGCAGATCGACTTGGGTGGGCCGGTCGGTGCGGTGAGCGGGGCGGGAGCGGGCGAGGCCCCTCCCCCGGTGGGGAGGGGCCTCGTCCGGGCTGTGAGGCGGCGCGGGGCCGGGCCGGGGGGGGCTGGGTCAGGTGGAGCCGACGAAGAGGACCATCAGGAGCCAGACCACCGGGGCGGTGGGGAGGAGGGAGTCGAGGCGGTCCATGATGCCGCCGTGGCCCGGCAGGAGGGTGCCCATGTCCTTGATGCCGAGGTCGCGCTTGATCATGGACTCGCCGAGGTCGCCGAGGGTGGCGCTGGCGGCGACCGCGAGGCCCAGGAACAGGCCCTGCCACCAGGCTCCGTCGTCGATCAGGAACTGCATGCACAGCGCGCCCGCCACCATCGCGAAGGCGACCGCGCCGAGCAGGCCCTCGCGGGTCTTGCCGGGGCTGATGCGCGGGGCGAGCTTGTGCCTGCCGAAGCGCCAGCCGACGGCGTAGGCGCCGGTGTCGCTGACCACGGTGAGGATCAGGAAGGTCAGGACGCGGTACGGCCCGTCGTGCGCGGTGAGCAGCATCGCCACGAAGGTGGCCAGGAACGGGACGTAGAACGCGGCGAAGACGCCCGCCGTGACGTCCTTGAGGTAGCCCTCCGGCGGCTGGGTCATCCGCCACACCAGGACGGCGAGCGCGGTGAGCGCCATCGCCACCCAGGCGCCCTCGGCGTCCCGGACGTACCCGGCGACCACCATCGCGGCGCCGCCGACCGCCAGCGGCACGAGCGGCGCCTTGATGTCCTTGCGCTCCTGGAGCCGCGAGGTCAGCTCCCACAGGCCGACCACGACGGCGACCGCGATGACGCCCACGAAGACGGCCTTGACGACGAACAGCGACGCGACGATCACCACGCCGAGTCCGAGACCGACGCCTATGGCCGCGCCGAGGTCCCGTCCCGCGCTCTTCTTCTGCGGTGCCTGCGGGGCGGGCGCCGGCTGCGGGGCGTCGGGCATGGGCTCCGGATTCTGCGGCGCCGACCCGTGGGCGGGCGGCGTCCGCGGCGTGTCGTAGGGCCGCGGCTGCGGCGCCTCGTACGGCTGCGGATGCGGATGCGGCTGCGGGTGGGACTGCGGCCTGTCGTACGACTGCGGGTGCGGCTGCGGGTGTGCCTGCGGCGGCCGGACCGGGTCGTACGGCTGCTGCGGGTGCGGCTGCGGGTGCGGCTGCGACGGGTCGTACGGCTGCTGCCGCGGCGCCTCGTCGCGGAACAAGGGGCCGCCCGGCATGCGCGCGGCCCCCCGGTCGTCATCCTGGTTTCCGCCGTGTGCGGGCACCTCGGGCACGATGGGCATGGGGCGGGTGTGCTGAGCGCCCGGCGCATCGTACGCGGGGCCCGCGGGGGTGGCCCCCGGGACGGGGACCTGGCCGGGTGCCCCGTCGGCGGGCCCCCAGTACCCGGCCTGCTGCGGCGCTCCCCAGGAAGAGTCGTTCATCAGACCTCGAGCAGCTCCGCTTCCTTGTGCTTGAGCAGCTCGTCCACCTGTGCGACGTACTTCGCGGTGGTGTCGTCGAGCTCCTTCTCCGCACGGCGGCCCTCGTCCTCGCCGACCTCGCCGTCCTTGATCAGCTTGTCGATGGCGTCCTTGGCCTTGCGGCGCACGGAGCGGATGGACACCTTGGCGTCCTCGCCCTTGCCCTTGGCGACCTTGATGTACTCGCGGCGGCGCTCCTCGGTCAGGTCCGGGAACACCACTCGGATGATGTTGCCGTCGTTGCTCGGGTTGACGCCCAGGTCGGAGTCGCGGATCGCCTGCTCGATGTTGCGCAGCGCGGTCTTGTCGAACGGGGTCACGACGGCCATGCGCGGCTCCGGCACGGAGAACGAGGCCAGCTGGTTGATCGGCGTCGGCGCGCCGTAGTAGTCGGCCACGATCTTGTTGAACATCGCCGGGTGCGCACGGCCGGTGCGGATCGCGGCGAAGTCCTCCTTGGCGACCACGACGGCCTTCTCCATCTTCTCCTCGGCCTCGAGGAGGGTCTCTTCGATCACCACTTGCTCCTGCGTGTCTTGAGTAGGCCCGGCTGCGGTTCCTGGTCGGGGCCGCCGTCCGGCTGCGTCGCGTCTTCTTCCTGCACGGTTCCCGACCGGCAGGACATTGTCCATCCCCCGGTCCGGCTCCGTCCCGTCCGTCCCCCGGACAGGTGCCGCACCCCGGACCGTCACCGGGTGGGGAAGGGCGCCGGGGCGGGACGGGCCACCGGTCCGGGACGGGTGGGCCCGGTCACTCCCGGCCGGGCTGGTCACCCACAAGCGTGCCGATCTTCTCACCCTTGACGGCGCGGGCGATATTGCCCTCCTTCAGGAGCTCGAAGACGACGATCGGAAGCCGGTTGTCGCGGCACAGCGTGATCGCGGTGGCGTCGGCGACCTTCAGGTCCCGGGTGATGACCTCGCCGTAGCCGAGGGCGTCGAACTTCACGGCGTCCGGGTTGGTCTTCGGGTCGGAGTCGTACACCCCGTCCACGCCGTTCTTGCCCATGAGCAGCGCCTCGGCGTCGATCTCCAGGGCGCGCTGGGCGGCGGTGGTGTCGGTGGAGAAGTACGGCATGCCCATACCGGCGCCGAAGATGACCACACGGCCCTTCTCCAGGTGGCGCACGGCGCGCAGCGGGATGTAGGGCTCGGCGACCTGGCCCATGGTGATGGCGGTCTGGACCCGGGTGTCGATGCCCTCCTTCTCGATGAAGTCCTGGAGGGCGAGGCAGTTCATCACGGTGCCGAGCATGCCCATGTAGTCGGAGCGGGCGCGGTCCATGCCGCGCTGCTGCAACTCGGCGCCGCGGAAGAAGTTGCCGCCGCCGATGACGACCGCGACCTGCGCGCCGTCCCGGACGACGGCGGCGATCTCACGGGCGATGGCGTGCACCACGTCCGGGTCGACGCCCAGGCCCCCGCCACCGGAGAAGGCCTCTCCGGACAGCTTCAGCAGAAACCGGCCGGTCACTTTGCCGTCGTCGCTCTTCTGGGCCTTGGTGGTCATGAGATCCCGCCTCTGTTACGTGGTACACATGCGAAGAAGGCCATTGCCGGTGGGGTGGTTCGCATCCCATGCAGCGGCAATGGCCTCCTCGTCAGTTCTGCTGTCGTCCGCCGTGCGCGCGTGCGCGGTGGCAGGCGCGCGTGGCGTGGACGACTGCTGTCGACCCTATCCGGGTCCGGCGTCCGGCGCGGTGCGGACTCAGATGCCGACCTTGATGCGCGTGAAGCGCTTCAGGGTGACACCGGCCTCGTCCAGCACCTTCTGGACGGACTTCTTGTTGTCCAGCGCGTAGGGCTGGCCGAGCAGGGTGGCGTCCTTGAAGAAGCCGTTCACCCGACCCTCGACGATCTTGGCGATCGCGGCCTCGGGCTTGCCCTCGGCGCGGGTGGTCTCCTCGGCGATGCGGCGCTCCGACTCGACGACCTCGGCCGGCACGTCCTCCTTGGAGAGGTACTTCGGCGCGAAGGCGGCGATGTGCTGGGCGATGCCCTTGGCGACCTCGGCACTCGGCTTGTCCAGCTCGACGAGGACACCGATCTGCGGGGGCAGGTCGGGCATCGTGCGGTGCATGTACGCGGTCACGAAGCCGTCGGAGAACTGCGCGAAGCGGTCCAGGACGATCTTCTCGCCGAGGTTGGCGTTGGCCTCGTCGACGTACGCCTGGACGGTCTTGCCGGCCTCGATCTCGGAGGCGAGCAGGGCCTCCAGGTCGGCCGGGGAGGTCTTGGCGACGTGCTCGGCGATGGTCGTGGCCACGGCCTGGAACTTGTCGCCCTTGGCGACGAAGTCCGTCTCGCACTTCAGCTCGACGAGGACACCGGAGGAGTTGTCGTCGGCGAGGATCGAGACCACGGCGCCGTTCTCGGCGGAGCGGCCCTCGCGCTTGGCGACGCCCTTCTGGCCCTTGATGCGCAGTGCCTCGACGGCCTTCTCGACGTTGCCCTCGGCCTCGTCCAGCGCCTTCTTGCAGTCCATCATGCCGGCGCCCGTGAGCTCACGGAGCTTCTTGACGTCGGCGGCGGTGTAGTTCGCCATGAGTCTGTGAATCTTTCTCGAAGTCTGGAAGATCGAAGATCAGGGGGTCGCGGCCCTTGTACCAGAGTCCACCGACACGCCACCGATCCACGGGTGAACGGCGGGGGCTGCGGGCGCCCCTCCCGTGCCTGCGCGGCACGGGAGGGGTATGCCGTCGGCCCCCGCCGTCAACTCTGACGTCGGCAGATCAGGCCTGCTCGCCCTCGGCCTTGACCTCGGTGTCGGTCTCGGTCTCGGTCTCGGCCTTCACCTCGGCGGCGGCCTCCTCGACGGCCTCGGAGACCGGGGCGTCGGGGGCCGGAGCCTCGGCGGCGGCCTCGACGGCCTCGGCGGACTCGTCCGCCTTCTTCTCGCCCTCGAGCAGGTCGCGCTCCCACTCGGCGAGCGGCTCGCCCGCGGCCTTCTCGCCCTTGTCACCGGCGTTGACGCCGGAACGGGAGATGAGGCCCTCGGCGACGGCGTCGGCGATCACACGGGTGAGCAGGGTGACGGAGCGGATCGCGTCGTCGTTGCCCGGGATCTTGTAGTCGACCTCGTCGGGGTCGCAGTTGGTGTCGAGGATGGCGACGACCGGGATGTTGAGCTTGCGGGCCTCGCCGACCGCGATGTGCTCCTTCTTGGTGTCCACGATCCAGACGGCGCTGGGCACCTTCTGCATCTCGCGGATACCGCCGAGGGTCTTCTCCAGCTTGGCCTTCTCGCGGGAGAGGACCAGCAGCTCCTTCTTGGTGAGGCCGGAGGCGGCCACGTCCTCGAAGTCGATCTGCTCGAGCTCCTTCAGGCGCTGAAGGCGCTTGTAGACGGTCGAGAAGTTGGTGAGCATGCCGCCCAGCCAGCGCTGGTTGACGTAGGGCATGCCGACGCGGGTGGCCTGCTCGGCGATGGCCTCCTGCGCCTGCTTCTTCGTGCCGACGAACATGACCGTGCCGCCGTGGGCCACGGTCTCCTTGACGAACTCGTAGGCGCGGTCGATGTACGACAGCGACTGGAGCAGGTCGATGATGTAGATGCCGTTGCGCTCGGTGAAGATGAAGCGCTTCATCTTCGGGTTCCAGCGACGGGTCTGGTGACCGAAGTGGACGCCGCTCTCCAGCAGCTCCCGCATCGTGACGACGGCCATGGCCGTATCTCCTTGAATTTCTCGGTTGTGCCGCGGGTGCCGGACGGCTCCCGCGCCTGACGCCCGCGGCGCGCCGTGCCACGAAGGACCGAGGGGCGCTGACACCGACCGTTGCCGGCCGGAGTGTCGGGGCGTGCGAAGTCGACCCGGTGACCCGGATCGCCACCAGAAGTGTACGGGACCCGGAAGGTGCCGGGTGACGCCGCTCTCCACAACCGGTGCGTCGTCCACAGACTCCGGCCGATTCCGGCCGTTCGCGGGAGTGTGGAGGCATGTCCCGGATGCGGGTGCGCATACGGGTGCGGCTGCGGATACGGGCGGATACGGAGGGCGGTGCGGGTGTGGAGCGGTGGGTGGGCCGGTGGCTCGCGGGGCTGTGTCTGGGGGCGACGGCGGTGCTGTCGGTGCCGGTGGCCTGGGGTGCGGGGAGCGCGCGGGACGCCGGGAGCGCGAGAGACGCGGGGGGCGTGAGAGACGTGGGGGGCGTGAGCGGCACTGCGGGCGCGGGCTTGGGCGCGGGAGCTTCGGCCGATGCGCCGGTGCCCGCAGTGGGCCAGGCCTGGCCGGTGGGGTCACACCCGCCGGTCCTGCGCGGCTGGGAACCTCCGGCCACGCCCTACGGTCCCGGCCACCGGGGCGTGGACCTGGGCGCGCCGCCGGGTACCGCGGTACGCGCGGTGACGGCCGGTCGCGTCTCCTTCGCCGGAGCCGTGGCGGGGCGGGGCGTGGTCTCCGTGGAACTGGCGGGGACGGGCTCCCCAGCCCTGCGCACGACATACGAGCCGGTACGGGCGTCCGTGCCCCGGGGCGCCGAGGTGGCGGCCGGTGAGGTCATCGGGACGGTGGAGGCGGCGGAGACGGCTTCCCACTGCGGCCCCGGCTGTCTGCACTGGGGCCTGCTCCGGGGCGAGACCTACCTCGACCCCCTGCTGCTCCTGCCGCCCCGGCTGCTGAACGGCGGTCCGGCACGCCTGCTGCCGGTCCTCGGGGTGCCGCTGCCTCCGTGACGGGGGCGGGAGGGGGGAGGGAGAGGGGCGGGGGGGATGGGGGGTGGGGGGGAGGGGGAGGGCCCCCCCGGGGGGGAGCTGGGGGCAGCGAGGCGGTGTGCGGGTCAGCCGCGGACGCCCCGGAGGGCCATCGCCACGGCAGCCTCCGCGACGGCCGAGGGCTCCTCGACTCCCAGCTCGATCCGGCGCACGGCCGCGTCGACCACGCCCTGGAGCAGCATCGCGGCCAGCCGGGGCTGCTCGTGGCCCAGCTCGGCCAGCGCCTCGACGATCATGGCGACCAGTCCGCCGTGCGCGGCCCGGATCTTCTCCCGGGCGCCGGCGTCCAGCTCGCTCGCCGAGATCGCCACGACGGCCCGGTGCCGCCGGTCGCCGACGAGGTCCAGCTGGGCGCGGACGTACGCCTCGACCTTGGGCCCGGGGCCGTCCGCGGCGTCCATCGCCGCCGACACCTCCGCGGCCCAGACCGGGAAGTCGGCCTCGCACAGCTCCTCGACCACGGCAGCCCGCGACCGGAAGTACTCGTACACCGACGAGCGCGCGAGCCCTGTCCGCTCGGCCAGCGCGGGGAAGGTCAGCGCCTCCGTACCGCCCTGGGACAGCAGGGTGCGCGCCGCGTCCAGCAGGGCGGCACGCTGCATCGACCGGTGCTCGGCCACGGAGGCCGCTCGAATCCTTGGCACGTCGTCCACTCTACGGACGCGGCGCCCGCGGCGGGAGTCGCACCGGGCGCACACCGCGTCCCGGGCGGTGCTCGCCCGCACGCTCAGCGGCCGAAACCCGCCAGTTTCGCGCGCAGCTGGAGGACGGACTTGGTGTGGATCTGGCTGACCCTGCTCTCGGTGACGCCGAGCACATTGCCGATCTCGGCGAGCGTGAGGCCCTCGTAGTAGTACAGGGTGACGACGGTCTTCTCCCGCTCGGGCAGTGTGTTGATCGCGCGGGCCAGGAACCGGCGCAGTTCCCGGTCCTCGGCGACCTCCACCGGATTGTCGGCGGCGGTGTCCTCCAGCGTGTCCATCAGGCTCAGCCGGTCCCCGCCGTCGCCGCCCACGTGCAGCAGCTCTTCCAGCGCCACCACGTTGGCCAGCGACAACTGGCTGAAGACCGCGTGGAGTTCGTCGACCGCGATGCCCATCTCGGTGGCCACCTCGCCCTCCGAGGGGGTGCGCCGCAGCCGGGCCTCCAGCGTCGCGTAGGCCCGCTCGACGTTGCGCGCCTTCTGCCGCACGGAGCGGGGGATCCAGTCCAGTGCCCGCAGTTCGTCGATCATGGCGCCGCGGATCCGGGTGATCGCGTACGTCTCGAACTTGATCTCCCGGTCGATGTCGAACTTCTCGATCGCGTCGATGAGCCCGAAGACGCCCGAGGACACGAAGTCGGCCTGTTCCACATTGGGCGGCAGGCCGACGCTCACCCGTCCCGCGACGTATTTCACCAGCGGCGAGTAGTGCAGGATCAGTTGCTCCCGCAGCCTGTCGTCCCCCGTCGCCTTGTACGACCGCCACAGCTCGTCGAGCGTCGAGGGAGCGGGCGGCCGCACGCTGCCACCGTCGCGGGCGGCTGGGGGGATCGCCGCCCGGTCGGACCCGGAGGTGTGCTGGGGCATTCGTCGCCTTGTGCCGTTCTGCCGTGGGGTGCGGCTTTCTGGGTGAGCTGTCGGTCTGGGTTCGGTATCGGGTTGTCCGCGTCGGAACCACGTGAGCGTAGCGTGACTGAAGTGTCGCGGTGCGCGAACGACGGGGCACAGCGCGTGCGCAGATACGTTCCGCTAGGCGCTCCACCGGGTCACGCGCGTCACCCTGGGTGATGTGGGGAACGCCCAACTGCGGGAATTTGCGCAGGCGTAGGCGTTCCCCCGGACGGCCGAACACGCTCGGTCAACAAGGCTCCGGATCTCGTCGTCCGGAGATCACCGCCTGGCGTGTCAACTTCCATCCGTCGCCATGTCGTTCGACGTAACCGAGCGAGCGGAGTTCGTAGAGTCCGGCGACCGCGTCGTCCGGTGTGGTGCGGGCGCCGCGGGCGATCTCGGCCGCGGTCGGCGCACCGCGCGCGGGCAGTGCGGCCAGGATCTGCCGTGTCTCGGGTGGCAGCAGGTCGCGCGGGAGGACGGGGCCGCGCCGCTCGGGGGCCAGCTCGCCGATGTCGCCGATCAGCTCGGCGACCTCCGCCGCGTCGGTGACCAGCGTCGCGCCGCCGCGCAGCAGTTCGTGGACGCCTGCCGACAGGGCGCTGGTGGCCGGTCCGGGCACCCCCATGGTGTGCCGGCCCAGGCGCTGTGCGGCCCGTGCGGTGACCAGGGAGCCGCTGCGGTGGGCCGCCTCGACGACCACCGTGCCGCGGGTGAGGGCCGCGATGACCCGGTTGCGGACGATGAATCTGCTGGGTGTGGGGTGCTCGCCCGGCGGCAGCTCGCCGATCACCAGGCCCTGCTGGGCGATCCTGGTGATGAGACCGGTGTGGCCGCGCGGGTAGGGGCGGTCGACGCCGCAGGCCAGCACGGCGACGGTGGCGCCCGCACCGGCGAGCGTGCCGCGGTGGGCCGCGCCGTCGATTCCGTAGGCTCCGCCGGACACCACCACCCAGCCGCGTTCGGTCAGTCCCGCGGCGAGCGTGGCCGCCATGTGCGCGCCGTAGTCGGTGCAGGCGCGGGCGCCGACCAGTGCCACCGACCGCAGCGCCCACATGCGCAGGCTGGGCCGGCCGCGCACCCACAGGCCGGTGGGCCGGGCGTCCTCCAGGTCGTCGAGCTGGGCCGGCCACTCGGTGCCGCCGGGGTGCACGAAGCGCACCCCGGTCTCCCGGGCGACGGCGAGGTCCCGCTCGGGGTCGGCCCGGACGGCGCGGGCGCACAGGCCGGCCCACCGTTTGCCCGACACCCCGGGCAGCGGTGGTGTGCCGTCCCGCAGTCGCCGTGCCACGGTCGGTGCGCCCAGTTCCCGCACCCACCGCCCTCCGGTCACGTCCCCGGGCTCCAGCACTCGGCTGAGGAAGACCCGTGCGAGGAGTTCCGTGGCGGGCCCTTCCGGTCGGCCACCTTCCGGTCGGCCGGGGCCGCCGGTCGGAGCCGCCCCGTCAGGCGGCCCCGGCCGATTCGGTGGGTGAGAGTCCTCCCCTGGGGGCGAGCCCTCCGGCGGGCGCGAGCGGCCGGGCGGGGGTGCCTGAGCGGAAGGTCGTGGGTGTGCGGAGGGGCGCGGATCAGCGGACGCGGAGGCCCCAGTCGGGGCCGATCCGACGGGCGAGACCGGCCCACCGCCAGGGGCCGATCCGACGGGCGAGTCCCGGCCACCGCCCGGGGCCGGATCGCCGGACGAGTCCCCGCCACCGGTCGACGCCCCTCCCCCGGCCCGAAGCCGGTCCCCCGCCCGAAGCCGGTCCCCCGCCGGAAGCCGGTCCCCGGCCGGGGTCGAGCCGTCAGCGGGAGTCGAGCGCTCCGGCGAAAGCCGGGCGCCCGCCGGTCCACCGCGCACCGAGACGGTCACGTGATGGCCCGGAGCGGCCGCGCGGGGGCAGCCCGGGGCGGTCATGCCGTCGCTCCGAGGGCCATGGGGACGCCGCGGGGTACTCCGGTGCGCAGTTGGAGGGCGAGGGCGACGTCCGTGGCGTCGGGGCGGGCGTGGCCGACGAGGTCGGCGACCGTCCAGGCGACGCGGAGCACGCGGTCGAGTCCCCGTGCGGTGAGAAAGCCGCGCTCCAGGCCGCGTTCGGCCTCGTCCATCGCACCGGGGGCGGCCTGCCAGCGGCTGCGCAGCTCGCGCCCCGGGATCTCGCTGTTGGTGTGCCAGGGGGTGCCGGTGAGCCGGGCGGCCGTGCGCTCGCGGGCGGCCCGCACCCGGTCGGCCACGGTCGCCGTGGACTCGCCGCGGGCGTCCGGGCGGGCCAGTTCGGCGCGGGTGACCGGGTCCACCTCGACGCGCAGGTCGACGCGGTCCAGCAGGGGCCCGGAGAGTCTGGCCTGGTAGCGGCGGATCGCCGCCGGTGAGCACTCGCACAGGGTGTCGCGCTGGGAGAAGCGCCCACAGGGGCACGGGTTGGCGGCGAGGACCATGAGGAACTTCGCCGGGAACCGTACGACACCGGCGCTGCGGGCGATCACGACGTGGCCCGCCTCCAGGGGCTGGCGCAGGGCGTCGAGGGCGTGACCGCTGAACTCGGGGGTCTCGTCCAGAAAGAGCACGCCCCGGTGGGCGAGGGAGACGGCCCCGGGGCGGGCGATGCCCGGACCGCCGCCGACGAGGGCCTGCATGGTGGCGGAGTGGTGCGGGGCGCAGTAGGGGGCGAGGTCGACCAGCGGTTTGCCCGGTGGCAGCAGTCCGGCCACCGAGTGGACCGCGGTGACCTCCAGGGACTCCTGGCGCCGCAGCGGGGGCAGGACGGCGGGCAGGCGCTCGGCGAGCATGGTCTTCCCGGCGCCGGGCGGTCCTTCCAGGAAGAGGTGGTGTCCGCCGGCCGCGGCGACCTCCACGGCCGTGCGGGCGGAGCGCTGGCCGACGACGTCGGCGAGGTCGTGTCCCTGGTCGTGCTGGGCGGCTCCCATGCTGTGCATGCCGGTGGCCGCTCCGGTGCCGGGCATGCGCAGTCCGGCCAGCAGCGGGTCCGGGCGGCCCTGCTCGTCGGGTTCCTCCTGCGGTACGGGTTCGTCGGTGAGGACGGCGATCAGCTGGCGCAGGCTGCGGATGCCGAGTACGGAGATCCCGGGCACGAGGGTGGCCTCGGCGGCGGCGCACTCGGGTACGACCACCTGTTCGTATCCGGCGTCGGCGGCGGCCAGGACGGCGGGGAGGATGCCGCGCACGGGGCGTACCCGGCCGTCCAGGCCCAGTTCTCCGATCATGACGATGTCGGCGAGCACCCGGGGGTCGATGCGCTCGGCGGCGCCGAGCACCGCGCAGGCCACGGCGAGGTCGAAGCCGCTGCCGGCCTTGGGCACCGAGGCGGGGCTGAGTCCCACGGTGAGTTTCTTCTGCGGCCATTCGGCGCCGGAGTTGACGACCGCGGCCCGGACCCGGTCGCGGCTCTCGGTGAGGCTCTTGTCGGGCAGTCCCACCAGGGTGAAGGCGGCGACGCCGGGTTCGAGGTCGGCCTGGACCTCGACGACGACGCCCTCGACCCCGACGAGGGCCACGGAGCACGTACGGGCGAATCCCATCAGGCGGCCCCCCGTACGTGCTCGACGACGGGTGCGCCGCGCGGGGGCAGCCGGACGCCGACCAGGTCGATGCGGACGCCGCCGGGCGGGGCTCCGCCGTGGGACTGGATCCAGCGTTCGGCGAGGCCGCGCAGTCGTTCGGCCTTCTCGGGGGTGACCGCGGCCATCGGGTGCTGGAAGGCCCCGGACCTGCGGGTCTTCACCTCGCAGACGACCAGGATGTCGCCGTCGAGGGCCACGATGTCGATCTCGCCCGTCCTGCCGCAGCGCCAGTTGCGCTCCAGGACCGTCATGCCCGCCTGGGCCAGCCTGCGGGCGGCCAGCCCTTCTCCGTACCTGCCGAGTGCGCTGCGCGCCTGTTGCGTGGTCATGTCGGCACCACCTCCGGCGCCAACGTTCACGGATCAGGGGCCGCAGAGTGGATCTTGGTGTGCTACTCGTGGGTTGTGGACAACTCCGTCACTCCCGCGAGTGAAATCCCGGGCGCGAGTCACCCGGGCCGCGGCGCCGCCCCTCGTGGCGCTCAGCCGCCCGGCAGTTCCAGGTCGCTCTTGTTCAGCTCCTCGATGTTCACGTCCTTGAACGTGAGGACGCGCACCTGCTTGACGAACCGGGCCGGCCTGTACATGTCCCACACCCAGGCGTCGGCCATCGACACCTCGAAGAACACCTCGCCCTGGACCGAGTGCACCTGCATCTCGTAGTCGTTCGTGAGGTAGAAGCGCCGCTCGGTCTCGATCACGTATTTGAACAGACCGACGACATCGCGGTACTCCCGGTAGAGCTTCAGCTCCATCTCGGTCTCGTACTTCTCGAGGTCCTCGGCGCTCATGGCATGTTCCCCTTCAGCCGTGCGGTCCCCCCCATTGTGCGCCAGTCCCGGGGGCCCCTAGACGATTTCGGTGTCCAGGGTCACGGGCGCGGGCGGGGGACCTTCGTCGAGCAGTGCGCGCAGCAGCCCGGCGAGTCTGGTCGGGTACACGGTCTCATGCGTCCGCTCCAGTTCCCGACACGTCCACCAGCGCGCTCCGGCGACGCTCAGCCGCTCCAGTTCGGTCAGGGCCGTGGCCGCGGTCTCCGTCTGTGTCGTACGGGCCAGGAAGTACCACTCGTCCTGGTCCCAGCGGCGGCCGGCGAACGGGAAGGAGCAGCGGCGGCGCCAGAGCACCGGGCCGAGCCGTACGTCGGTGATGCCGGTCTCCTCGGCGAGTTCGCGCAGGGCAGCCTGCTCGCGGGTCTCGTCGCCCTCCAGGCCGCCGCCGGGCGTGAACCACCAGTCGTCGGTCTCGTCGTCCGGCTCGTGGCCGTGCAGCAGCAGGACGCGGTCCTCGGGGTCCAACAGGACCACCCGCGCCACCTTGCGCAGCCCGCCGTCGTACCCGTCCGCGCCGTACTCGGCGTCCGCGCCGTGCCCGGCGTCCGTGGTGTCAGCGGGCACGGGCCGGCTCCGTCCGGGTCCGGCCGCGGCCGCCGCCCAGCAGTCTGGCGACCGGCCCGTACGCGCCGCCCGCCAGGACCAGCACGGCACCCGCGACGATCAGGGCGATGATCGTGCGCAGCGGGCCGGGCTGCGAGAGCGCGCCCAGCTCGGCGAACCCGGTGGGGCGCTCCAGCATGCCCTTCATGGGCCAGATCACGGAGTCGACGCGGGCGGTGACGTCGGTGCGGGCGACGGTGCCCCGGGCGGCGTCGGTGAGGTGGGCGGTGGAGTCCAGCGAGCCCTGGCGTTCGTCGCCGAGCAGGAACAGGCGTCCCTCGGGCACCTTCACGGTGGTGAAGCCCGTCAGTTCGGCGGGGCCGCCCTTCAGATAGGGCTCGTCGATCTGCTTGCCGTTGACGGTGAGCCTGCCCCGGGTACAGCAGGAGACCGTGTCGCCGCCGACGGCGACCACGCGCTTGACCACGGGGGCGTCCGCCACCCAGGTCCTGTCGTGGAAGACGACGACGTCGCCGCGGCGCACCTCGTCGCCGTCGACGCGCTGGGCGAGCACGCGGTCGCCGATGCCGATGGTCGGGGACATCGAGCTCGTGGGCACGGTGTAGGGCCGGTAGACGACGGCCGCCCACGCGAAGCCGCCGAGGAACAGCACCATGCCGAGCGCCACGGCCAGCCCGGACAGCCGCTGTCCGGTCCTGCCGCCAGCCGGTGCCTTGCCGGTGCCGCCGCCGCGCGGGGCCGTACGTGTCGTGCTCTCGCCACCCATGGATCCGCACCCTACCCGGCGGTACCGGCCCCGGGCAGCCCCCTTCGGGGCCCCGGGCAGCGGCTCCACGAGGCTTCACGCACGGGGGCTCCGCGGAAGCGGACGACACGGCGGACGGCGCGGACGGAACATGTCCGTCCGCGCCGTCTCGGGTCTCACGGGTTCAGCGGCCGCCGGTGGCCGTGGTGGGCGTGCCGGTGCCGTTCTCCGCCTTCAGGACGCGCCTGCGGCGCCACACCACCAGCGGCACGGCCGCGGTGAGGGCCACGCCGCCGGGTGCGACGGTCAGCGCGCCGGCCGCCGAGGAGTGCTCGCCGATGCCCTTCTGGTCGAAGGTGTCGGGGACGGGCAGGGTGCCCCAGCGGTTGATCGGCCAGGCCCGCACGATGGCGCGGCCCACGACCTCCTTGACCGGGACCATGCCGTGGTTCTTGTCGGCCTGGTTGTAGCGCGAGTCGCGGGAGTTCTGCCGGTGGTCGCCCATGACCCAGATGAAGCCCTCGGGGACCTTGACCTTGAACTGGCCGCCCTGGTCGTCCTGGCTGCACGGTGTGTTGCCGGGGTAGACGTACGACGACTCGTTCAGCGCCTTGCCGTTGACGAGCAGGGGGCCGGTGCCGTGGCACTCGACGGTGTCGCCGCCGACGCCGATGACCCGCTTGATCAGGTCCTTCTCCTCGGCGGACGGCATCAGGCCGATCCAGCTGAGCACCGTCTGGAGGGCGTTGGGGCTGGCGGTGGGCTCACCGGCCAGCCAGTCGTCCGGGTCGTGGAAGACGACGACCTCGCCCCGCTCGGGCTCGGAGCCGAACCACGGGGTGAGCTTGTCGACGAGGACCCGGTCGCCGCGCTGGAGGGTGTCCTGCATCGAGTCCGAGGGGATGGAGAACGCCTGGACGAGGAACGTCTTGATCAGGAGCGCCAGCACCAGGGCGATGACGATCAGGATCGGCAGCTCCTTCCAGAAGGAGCGGGGTTTCTTCGCCTCCCCGGTGCCGCCGTCCGCTGCCTGCTCATCGCTCTGGCTGTGCTCCGTCACCGTGCCGTCCTCGGCTGTCGTGCTCTTGTTCCCGGAGGTCACGGTGCCGTCAGCGGCAGGACCCGCCGCGTCCACGGGGTGTCCGCGGTGCTCCTCGCCGTCGCTGCCGGACCGTGCGCCAACCGCCACATCCCCCACGCCAACTCCTCACTCCTCGCCGCAGCCCGCCCCGTGCACGGTGCAGGCCCACCACTCCCATAACGAGCGGGAGTTCCGCAGGGCTCGGGAGTTGAACCGATCTGTTGGGATCGTAGCGGGCAACCCTATGCGACGGCGGCCCGGCGGCGTCCGACCCGGCCGCCGCGTCGGAGCCCGCGCCGGTCACCTCCGAGAACGTCTCCGGCTCTCTGAGCGTGCGCCAGTGGCCGAACGGCCAGCCGATGACGAGGGCCCTGCCCACCACGGACTTCTCGGAGACCGTACCGCCGTACGCGGTGTCCCGGTGGGCACGCGAGTCGGCCGAGTTGCCCCGGTGGTCGCCCATCACCCACAGGCGTCCCTCGGGGACCGTGATGTCGAACGGGGTGTCGGAGGGGGCGTTGCCCGGATAGAGGTAGTCGCCCTCGTCCAGGGGAACGCCGTTGACGGTCACCCGGCCCTGCTTGTCGCAGCACTTGACGTGGTCTCCGCCGACCCCGACGACCCGCTTGATCAGGTCCTTCTCGTTGTCGGAGGGCAGCAGGCCGATGAAGGTGAGGCCCTCCTTGACCTGTTTGACGACCACGGGGTCGTGCTTCTTCGCCGTCTCCTCCCCGTCCAGCCAGCCGCCCGGGTCGCGGAAGACGACGACGTCCCCGCGCGCGGGCTTCGCGCCGAACCACGGGGTGAACTTGTCGACCAGGACGCGGTCGCCGATGCGGATCGTCTGCTCCATGGAGCCCGACGGGATCACGAACGCCTGCACCAGGAAGGTCTTCAGCACCAGCGCTATGAGCACGGCCACGCCGACCAGCAGCGGTATCTCCTGGACCGCGGAACGCCGCCGCCTGCGCTTGACCTTGCGCTGGAGCTTGCGGCGCTCCGCGCGGGTGCGTCCGCCGGCCGGGCCGGAGGGCCGCCGGGTCCCGGCGGGCGGCGGCTCCTCCTCGGCGGCGGTCTGGGCGCCGCGCGGCCTGCCGCGGCTACCCATGGGTGCCGCCCGCGGAGCCGGCGGCGCCCACGCGCGCGTACGCGTCCGGACGGGTGATGCGGGTCCAGTGGCCGAAGGGCCACACGATCCAGTCGGCCCGGCCGATCACGTCCCCGACCGGCACCATGCCGCCGCCCGGGGAGCCCAGGTGGTCGCGTGAGTCGCTGGAGTCGTCGCGGTGGTCGCCGAGCAGGAACAGCCTGCCGCCGGGGACCACGACGTCGAAGGGGACCGTGGAGGGACTGTCACCCGGACGAAGGAAGGCCGACTCGTCGACCGGTGTGCCGTTCACCTCGATCCTGCCCTCCTTGTCACAGCAGACCACATGGTCTCCCCCCACACCCACAACGCGCTTGATGTAGTCGGCGTCACCGAAATAGCCGGAGCCGTCGAACACGACGACATCACCGCGCCGCGGTCCGGCACCGAACCGGTACGCCGTCTTGTTCACGAGGACCCGGTCCCCGACGCCCAGTCCCGGCTCCATCGAGCGGCTGGGGATCTGGAAGGGCTGCGCCACGAACGTGTTGAGGAGCAGCAGCAGGACCAGGCCGAGCAGCGCGGCCAGGGTGAGCCGCCCGCCGGGGACGGCGCCGGTGAGGCGCGCCGCCAACGACGAACGCGACCGCTCCTCCGGTCCCTGTGCGTCCGGGGTCCCTTCGGATCCGGCGGCAGCGGGGCGGGAGGAGCGGTCGCGCTCGCTCGGCTGTGCTTCGGTGTCCATCGGGGCGGAATGCTATCCCGCCCGGCCGTGAACCCCGGAAGGCACTCAGCTCTCGCGCTTCTCCTTGATCTTCGCGGCCTTGCCGCGCAGCTCACGGAGGTAGTACAGCTTGGCGCGGCGCACGTCGCCACGGGTGACCAGCTCGATCTTCTCGACGATCGGGGTGTGCACCGGGAAGGTGCGCTCGACGCCGACGGAGAACGAGACCTTGCGGACCGTGAAGGTCTCGCGCACGCCGGAACCCTGGCGGCGGATCACCACGCCCTTGAACTGCTGCACACGGGAGCGGTTGCCCTCGATGACACGGACGTGGACGTTGACGGTGTCACCCGGCCGGAAGGCGGGGACGTCGTCGCGGATCGACGCGGCGTCGACGGTGTCGAGCAGGTGAGACATGTCTCTGCTTTCTTCGCTGATGCCACAGGTCATCAACGGCAACTAGGATTTTCCGGAAGGTCTGCCGGGCGATCGGGGCGGTCGTCGTGTCCCCCCGTGGCAGGGGCGGCCGCCGGACGGCGCACAGCAGCGGCCTATTCTTCCACGTCGTCGGCCCTGCGCCAAAATCGGCCGTACCGCTCGCCCGCCGGGTCCGGGGCCCACCCCAGGATGGAGAGCATCTCGCGGTCCTTCTTGTCGAACGCGGCGGGCGCGCAGCGTTCGATGAGGTCGGGCCGGTTGGCGGTGGTGCGCCGCAGTGCCTCGTCGCGGCGCCAGCGGGCGATCTTCCCGTGGTGCCCGCTGAGCAGCACGTCGGGGATGTCCCGCCCGCGCCACAGCGGGGGCTTGGTGTAGACGGGCCCCTCCAGGAGGCTCGCCATGGCGCCGGGCGCGAAGGAGTCGTCGCGGTGGGACTCGGCATTGCCGAGGACGCCCGGCAGCAGACGGGCCACGGCCTCGGTGACGACCAGGACGGCGGCCTCCCCGCCGGCCAGGACGTAGTCGCCGATGGAGACCTCGTGGACGGGTATCCGGGTGGCGTACTCGTCCATGACGCGGCGGTCGATGCCCTCGTAGCGGGCCGGGGTGAAGATCAGCCAGGGGCGCTCGGACAGTTCGACGGCGAGTTCCTGGGTGAACGGCCGTCCGCTGGGGGTCGGCACGATCAGCGCGGGGGTGTGCGCCCCCGACTCGTAGCCGTCGGCGAGGACGGTGTCCAGGGCGTCGCCCCAGGGGTTGGTCTTCATGACCATGCCGGGGCCGCCGCCGTAGGGCGTGTCGTCGACGGTGTTGTGCCGGTCGTACGTCCAGGCGCGCAGGTCGTGCACGTGCACGTTCAGCTGTCCGCGCGCGCGTGCCTTGCCGACGAGGGAGACGTTCAGCGGTTCGAGGTACTCGGGGAAGATCGTGACGACGTCGAGGCGCATCACGAGGCGTCCCCCGGCTTCGCCGGGTCACCGGATCCGTCCGGGCCCTCGCCGGACTCGCCGGACTCGGTGGGCACGGCGGACTCACCGGACTCGCCGGATTCGGCGGCGTCCCGGGCGGAGGCGATCTCGGCGCGGTCGTCGATCAGGCCGGGCGGCGGGGTGATGACGGCCCGCTGCTCCTCCAGGTCGATCTCGGCGACGATCTCCGCCACGAAGGGGATCATGACCTCGGTGCCGTCCGGGCGTTCCACGATGAACAGGTCCTGCGAGGGCAGGTGCGAGATCTCGGTGATCCGGCCGACCTCGGTGCCGTCCTCGGTGACCACGTCCAGGTCCATGAGCTGATGGTCGTAGAACTCGTCCTCGTCCTCGGGCAGCTCGTCCGGGTCGACGTCGGCGATCAGCAGGGTGTTGCGCAGGGCCTCGGCGCCGTCGCGGCCGGTGACGCCGTCGAAGCGCAGGAGCAGCCGTCCGCTGTGGACACGGCCGGTGGCGATGGTCAGCGGTCCGGCGGAGGCGGGGTCGGTGGCGAGTACGGCACCGGGGGCGAGTCTCAGTTCCGGCTCGTCCGTGCGTACCTCCACGGTCACCTCGCCCTTGATGCCGTGGGCACGGCCGATCCGTGCGACTACCAGCTGCACTGTGCTCGATCTCCTGTCATACGACTGCGGGCCGGGGACGGCCCAGTGGCCCTCCCCGGCCCGAGCCGGTTGCGATGCGGTGAAGCGTCAGCGGACGTGGTCCACGTCGACGAGGTCGACCCGGACGCCCCGGCCGCCGATGGCGCCCACGACGGTACGCAGGGCGCGTGCGGTGCGGCCGTTGCGGCCGATCACCTTGCCGAGGTCGTCGGGGTGGACCCGGACCTCGAGCACACGTCCGCGGCGCAGGTTGCGCGAGGCCACCTGCACATCGTCAGGGTTGTCGACGATGCCCTTCACGAGGTGCTCAAGCGCCTCTTCGAGCATGCTGCTCAGGCCTCGGAGGACTCGGACTCGGCAGCCGCCTCGTCCTTCTTCTCAGCCTTCTTCTTCTGGGTGATGGCCTCACCCTTGCCCTCGTCCTCGCCGCCGAGCGACTCGAACGACGGACGGGCGGCCTTCTCCTGCGGCTGGAGCAGCGGAGCCGGGGCGGGCTCGCCCTTGAACTTCTGCCAGTCGCCGGTCTTCTTCAGGATGGCGAGCACGGGCTCGGTCGGCTGGGCGCCGACGGAGAGCCAGTACGCCACGCGGTCCGCGTCGACCTCGATGCGCGAGGGGTTCTGCACCGGGTGGTACAGACCGATCTCCTCGATGGCCCGGCCGTCACGGCGGGTACGGGAGTCGGCGACGACGATGCGGTAGTGAGGCGAACGGATCTTGCCCAGACGCTTCAGCTTGATCTTGACTGCCACGGGAGTGGGTTCTCCTGATTTTGACGTGGTGGGGCACGGCGAGACGCCGCGTGGGGTTGCGGTACCCGAGTGCCCGACGGACGCGTCAGCCGGAGGAGAGAGGGTTCCTGTGCGGCTGTCGAGTACAGCTAGCCATTGTGCCACACCTGGAGGTGCCCTTCCGGCGCGGGGTGGGCCGCACCGGGGCACGCCTCAGGGGCACCCGGCGGACGGGTGCCGTGGCACCGGGGACGCCGGACGGCGGCCGGAGCGCGGCTGCCACGAGCAGCCGCGGTCTCAGCCCGCCGCGCCGACGACCTCCGGGATCCGGAACGGCTTGCCGCAGCCGCCGCACACGATCGGGGCCTGGGCCAGCACCGAGGGGACGACGCGCACATTGCGCCCGCAGTCGCAGACCGCCTTGACGCGGACCCCTCCCCCGGAGGAACCGTGCCGGGCGGCCGGACCGCGGAAGCTGCGGCCGGTGTCGGCGGAGGTGGCCGCCGTGTGCGCCTTCAGGGCGCGCTGGAGGCGCTCGATCGTCGGGCGGTAGCGGCGCTTGGCCTCGGGGCTGAGCGTGACCAGGGAGAAGCCGCTGCTCGGGTGCGGCTCGTCGGGGTGGTCGAGGCCCAGCTCCTCGGCGATCGCCAGGAACCGGCGGTTGTGGTATCGGCCGGCGCGGGAGGTGTCGCGCACCCCGCGCGCCGCGGCGATGCCGTGGACTGCCTCGTGCAGCAGTCGCTCGAAGGAGAGTTCGTGCCCGCACGCGGACGACGACTCCCCGATCAGGGACTCGGGTGCGGCGAGATCGGGCAGCTCGGGGTGGTACCGCTGAATGTCGGCCCACGCCTGTGCCAGCTCCGCGGCGAGAACAGGTGGTGTCTGTGTCGTGCTCACGTAATGACAACGAGCGGGAGGGCCACTGTGTTCCTATTCCGGGGCATCCCAAATAATTTGCACGTACCCGTCAGTTGGCACCGATGCGTCCTGACGCGGGCGGGTGCGCTGATCTGCGGAGAAGCCTCACAGCTCATACCAAGGTGGTGCGTAGCCCCGCGTACGCACCGGGCGCGCGGATCTCCACGCGCGCCGGTGTACAGGTGTTCCCGCGGTGTACAAGAGACGTTTCGGCCGCTTCCCGGACGGGTGCCGTATCTCCCTCAGCGTCTGTGACATCGGTGACGTTACCGGGCACGCCCCCACCGCCCCGCACCGGCCCACCCCGTGCGTCCGTCACGCCCGGGTGAGCCCCCGGTTTCCGGGATGTGAAATCTCCGGACCCGGCCCCCGGAACGGACGAACAGTCCCACCCGACCCCTGGACGCCGTGCGGAGCGGGGAGTTACCTGGCATACGGGAAGCACGGGGGCCACGGAACCGGCACAGCGGCAAAAGCTCGGCGGATTGGGGCGCTCATCCATGACACCTACGCTCGTGCGTCGGCACCCGTCCCTCACGGGGCCCGCGCCCCGGGTGGACCAGTGTGCACGCGCGCGTGACTGGTCCGAGATCCAGGAGCGGATGCTCGTACCGCTCTACGAAGCCGTCCACGAACGGCTCGGCGTGGGCCCCGGCACCCGCCTGCTGGCCCTCGGCTGCGGCACCGGGCTCGCCCTGCTCCTGGCGGCGGCCCGGGGCGCGGAGGTCACCGGCACCGACACCCGCTCCGCACACCTGGCCCTGGCCCGCGAACGGCTGCTGCCCGCGGCGCCCGGCGCTCCCGGGACGGCGGGCACGCGCGCGTGCGCGGACGCCGCCTCCCCCGCGCGGACGACGGCCCGGCTCACCGAGGGCCCGCCCGCCGCCCGCGGCCACCGGGCCCCGTACACCCTCGTGACCGCCTTCGAGCCCCTGGGCTGCCCCGCCGGTGATCCGCCGGAACCCGCCGCGCCGCTCGCCGCGGCCGTCCCGCTCGCCGGGCGCGGCGCACCGGTGGTGCTGGCCGGCTGGGGCCCGCCCGAGCGCTGCGCGGCCGCCGACGTCCTGCGCGTGGCCACCCGGCCCGCCGACCCGCTTCCCGTCGTCCGCGACCGCCTGGAGGACGTCGCCCGCGACGCCGGACTGCGCCCGGACGGCTCCGGACGCGTCGCCTGCCCCTTCGGCTACGCCGACCTGGACAGCGCGGTGCGCGGCATGCTCTCCACCGGATGGTTCGACCCTGCGATCGCCACCGCCGGGCACGACCAGGTCGTCAAGGAACTCGCCGAGGCGCTCCACGCGCACCGGCGGCGGGACGGCACGGTGTGGATGCCCAATGTGTTCCGCTATCTGATCGCCCGGACCCCCTGAGCGGCCCCCGGACCTCCGGGCGCCGCCCGGCCCGCCGCCCTCACTCCACCTCCGCCTCCAGGTCCTTCTTCAGGCGGGTGACACCGGCCACCCGGTAGGCGTCGGCCTCCTCCAGCGTCTCGTTCTCCAGCAGCGCCGCGGCCAGCGCGCCCAGTTGCGGACGGTGCTCGCGCAGCTTGCGGCACGCCTCCTCGTAGCACTCGTCGACGATCCGCCGCATCTCCGTGTCGATGGCGTCCAGGGTCTGCGGGGCGGCCGAGAGCCCGTACGCCTGCTGGGCGTCGTTCGGCAGCGCGGACAGGCGGCCCAGGTGCTCGCTCATGCCCCAGCGGGCCACCATGCCGCGCGCGATGTTCGTGACCTGCTCCAGATCGCTCTCCGAGCCGGTCGTGATGACGCCGTACACCACCTGCTCGGCCGCCATGCCCCCGAGCGCGCCGATGATCCGGCCGCGCAGATACTCCTCCGTGTACGCGTACTTGTCCGACTCCGGCGTGGACAGGGTCACGCCCAGCGCCCGCCCGCGCGGCACGATGGTGATCTTGCGGACCGGGTCGGCGCCCGGCTGGAGCATGCCCAGCAGGGCGTGCCCGCTCTCGTGGTACGCGGTGCGCCGCCGCTCCTCCTCCGGCATCACCAGGGCGCGTTCCGCGCCGAGCTGCACCTTCTCCAGCGCCTCCGAGAAGTCGGCCTGCGTCACCTCGCTCTGCCGCCGCTTCACGGCCAGCAGGGCGGCCTCGTTGGCGAGGTTGGCCAGTTCCGCGCCCGTCATGCCCGGCGTCGTACGCGCCACCCGCGCCAGGTCCACACCGGCGGCCAGCGGGATCTCCCGGGTGTGGATGCGCAGGATGGCCTCCCGGCCGCCGCGGTCCGGCGGGGCGACGCTCACCACCCGGTCGAACCGGCCCGGCCGGGTCAGCGCCGGGTCCAGGACGTCCGCGCGGTTGGTCGCGGCCAGCACGATCACGCCCTCGGAGCCGGAGAAGCCGTCCATCTCGGTCAGGATCTGGTTCAGCGTCTGCTCGCGCTCGTCGTGCCCGCCCATCGACGCGCCGCCGCCGCGCGCCCGGCCGATGGTGTCGATCTCGTCGATGAACACGATCGACGGGGCCACCTTGCGCGCCTCCGCGAACAGTTCCCGCACCCGGGAGGCGCCCACGCCGACGATCATCTCGATGAACTCCGACGCGGACGCGGAGAAGAACGGCACCCCCGCCTCACCGGCCACCGCCCGCGCCAGCAGTGTCTTGCCCGTGCCCGGCGGTCCGGTCAGCAGCACACCGCGCGGCATCTTCGCGCCCATCCGCCGGTAGTCGTCGGGATGCTTGAGGAAGTCGACGACGTCGTCCAGCTCGCCCTTGACCTCGTCGATGCCCGCCACATCGGCGAACGTCGTGCGCTGGGTGCCCGGCTGGAGCTCGACCGGGCGCGGCGGCGCCTTGCGGCCCAGCAGCCCGCCCGGCCCGCCGAGCCCCGAGCCGATCCGCCGCGCGAAGAACACCCACAGCGCGACGATGATCACGATGGGGGCCAGCGACAGCAGCAGATTGGACAGCAGACCGCGTTCCTGCACGACCGGCTGCGCGGTCACCGTCACCTGGTGGCTGCTCAGGCTCTGCCACAGCTTGTCGTCCGCGAAGGCCGGCCGCTGCGTCTTGAACTTCGTGTACGTGCCGCTGCCGCTCGGCTTCGCACGGGCGCTCTTCAACTGCCCCTGGATGGCGTCGCCCTTGGAGTAGATCTTGCTGACGTTGCCGGCGTCCACCTGCCGGCTGAACTCCGTGTACGAGATCGTCGGCTCGTTGCCGGTGCTGTAGTAGCTCAGCGCGCCGTAGGCCACCAGGAAGACGACCACCGCGGTGACCAGCAGCCCCCACCAGCGGCCGCGCATCCGCCGGCCGCCGGGCCGCCGGGGCGGCTCGTCCGGCGTGCCCTCGGTGCGCCACGGCTGGTCTGGGGCCTTGCGTGGTGGCGCGGCATTGCTCATATCTGGACGTTACGGCACATGGCGGGGCCCGGCACGCGCTGAGGGCGCCCCCGCCGAACGGGAGCGCCCTCGAACGTCGTACGGAATCTCAGCCCATGAACCGCTCAGCCCATGAACTTCTTGAACTCGTCCGGCAGCTCGAAGTCCTGGCCGCCCTGCTGCGGCAGCCCGAGGGCACCGCCCTGGGCCCCGGCGGCACGCCGCGCGGCCTCCTCCTGCTCCTGCTGCTTGCGCTTCATCGGGTTGCCCGAACGCTGCTTGCCCTTGGCCTTCTTCGGCTGCTTCTTGCTGCGGCCGGGGCCGCCGCCCATGCCGGGGATCCCCGGCATGCCCGGCATGCCGCCGCCCTGCGCCATGCGCGACATCATCTTGCGGGCCTCGAAGAACCGCTCCACCAGGTTCTTCACCGCGCTGACCTCGACACCGGAGCCCTTGGCGATACGGGCCCGGCGGGAGCCGTTGATGATCGTCGGGTCCTGGCGCTCGCCCGGGGTCATCGACTTGATGATGGCGCCGACGCGGTCGACCTCGCGGTCGTCCAGGTTGTTGATCTGGTCCTTGATCTGCCCCATGCCGGGCAGCATCCCGAGCAGCTTGCTGATGCTGCCCATCTTCCTGACCTGCTCCATCTGGGACAGGAAGTCGTCCAGGGTGAAGTCCTGGCCCTTCTTCGACGCCAGCTTGGAGGCCATCTTCTCGGCCTCTTCCTGACTGAACGTCTTCTCCGCCTGCTCGATCAGGGTGAGCAGGTCACCCATGTCGAGGATGCGGGAGGCCATCCGGTCCGGGTGGAAGGCGTCGAATTCGTCGAGCTTCTCCCCGTTGGACGCGAACATGATCGGCTTGCCGGTGATCTGCCGGATCGACAGGGCCGCGCCGCCGCGGGCGTCGCCGTCGAGCTTGGAGAGCACCACACCGTCGAAGCCGACGCCGTCGCGGAACGCCTCCGCGGTGTTCACCGCGTCCTGGCCGATCATCGCGTCGACGACGAAGAGGATCTCGTCGGGCCGGACCGCGTCCCGGATGTCCGCGGCCTGCTGCATCATCTCCTGGTCGATGCCGAGGCGGCCCGCGGTGTCCACGATCACGATGTCGTGGACCTTGGCCTTCGCGAACTCGATCGAGTCCTCGGCGACCTTGACCGGGTCACCGACGCCGTTGCCCGGCTCGGGCGCGTAGACCGCGACACCGGCGCGCTCGGCGACGACGCTGAGCTGGTTGACCGCGTTGGGCCGCTGGAGGTCGCAGGCGACCAGCAGCGGGGAGTGCCCCTGCTCCTTGAGCCACCGGCCGAGCTTGCCCGCCAGGGTGGTCTTGCCCGCACCCTGGAGACCGGCCAGCATGATCACGGTCGGCGGCTGCTTGGCGAAGCGGAGGCGGCGGGTCTCGCCGCCCAGCACGGTCACCAGCTCGTCGTTGACGATCTTGAGGACCTGCTGGGCCGGGTTCAGCGCCTTGGAGACGTCGGCGCCGAGGGCCCGCTCCTTGACGTTCTTGATGAACGTCCGGACGACGGGCAGGGCCACGTCGGCCTCGAGGAGCGCGATACGGATCTCGCGCGCGGTGGCGTCGATGTCCGCCTCGGAGAGCCGTCCCTTGCCGCGCAGGTTCTTGAAAGTCGCTGACAGGCGATCGGAGAGAGTGTCGAACACGGCGCTCGCGGTCCTCGGGGTCGGGGATGGCTGAAGGAATCGCCCTCCAGGGTATCCCGGCCGGGCAGAACCGGGTCACGGTCGTGCCCGCAACGCCTCCTCCACCGTCCGTACCGCCGCTGCCGCCTCCTCGTCCGGCAGCGGGGTGCCGGTCGGGCCGGTGACGTAGAAGGCGTCCACGGCGTTGGCGCCCAGGGTGCCGGCGTGGGCGCTGCGGACGTGGACCTTCGCGTCCTCCAGGGCGCGGCCGATGCGGAAGAGCAGGCCGGGGGCGTCCTGGGCGCGGACCTCGATCACCGTGGCGTGCCGGGAGGCGGCCGGGGCGAGGGTCACCCGGGGCGGGGGTGCCAGCAGGCCCTTGCGGCGCGGCTGGGCGGCGTCCCGTTCGGCGAGGCGCGCCGCGATGTCGAGCGAGCCGTCCAGCGCCCGGACCAGGTCGGCGCGGAGCCGGGCGGCCTGGGGCAGGGAGCCGTACTCGGCGGCGACCCGCCACTCCAGCAGCAGCACGGCGCGGTCGCCGACGGCGCCGGGCAGGTCGACGGTGCGCAGTTCGGCGGTGCGGACGGTGAGGCGGTGCACGGCGAGCACCCCGGCGGCGGCGGGCAGGACGCCGGGCTGGTCGGGGACGGCGATGAGCAGTTCCACGCCCAGCGGTTCGGCCCCGGCCGGGTCCCCGCCGGTCCCCTCCGAGAGAGGTTCGGTGCGGGCGCGCAGGGCGAGGACGGGGCCGCCGGTGCGCAGGGCCTCGACGGCGAGCCGTTCCTGCTCGGCGGTGGGTTCGGCGGCGGTGGGCCCGGGGGCCTCGGGGGTGTGTCCGGCGAGGTGCGCCGCGACCCGGCGGACCAGGTCGGCGACGAGGGAGCCGCGCCAGGAGGACCAGGCGGCCGGGCCGGTGGCGAGGGCGTCCGCCTCGGTCAGGGCGTGCAGCAGTTCGAGGGTGCCCGGGGTGCCGACGGCGTCGGCGACCGCGCGGACGGTGGCCGGGTCGTCGAGGTCGCGCCGGGTGGCGGTCTCGGCGAGGAGCAGGTGGTGGCGTACGAGGGTGGTGAGGACGGCGGCGTCGGCGGCGTCGAACCCGATGCGGGCGGCGACGTCGGCGGCGATGGTGGCGCCCGCGGTCGCGTGGTCGCCGGGCCAGCCCTTGCCGATGTCGTGCAGCAGCGCGGCGACGAGGAGGAGGTCGGGGCGGCCGACGCGGCGGGTGAGCGCGGAGGCGCGGACGGCCGTCTCGATCAGATGGCGGTCGACGGTCCAGAGGTGGACGGCGTTGCGCTGCGGGCGGCAGCGCACGCGTTCCCAGTCGGGCAGGAGCCGGGTGACGAGTCCTTCCGCCTCCAGTGCCTCCCAGACCCGCACCAGGGGGCGGCCGGAGCCGAGCAGGGTGACGAGCTGCTCGCGGGCCTCGGCGGGCCAGGGCGTGGGCAGGGGGCGCGTGGTGGTGGCGAGGTGGCGTACGGCGTGCGGGGAGAGCGGGAGTCCGGCCTGTGCGGCGGCGGCCGCGGCGCGCAGCGGGAGGACGGGGTCGCGTTCGGGGCGCGCGGTGCGGGCGAGTACCACCTCGCCCTCCTGTTCCACCACCCCTTCGGCGAGCGGGGACCGTTCCGCGGCCGGTCTGCCGCCGCCCAGCAGGGCGCGCAGCCTCGGCCGTACGGCGCGCGCCCTGAGCACGCGCCCCACTTCGCGCCAGGTGACCTCGCTCGCGTACGCGACGACCCCCGCGGCCTCGTACACCTGGCGGAGCAGGGCGTCCGCGTCGAGCAGGCCCAGTTCCGCGGCGACCTGGTCCTGTTCCTGGAGGTCGAGCCGGTCGGTGGCGCGGCCGGTGGTGAGGTGGAGCGCGTCCCGTACGTCGAGGAGGCGGCGGCGGGCGTCGGCGAGGCCCTCGCGCGGGGCGTCGGCGAGCCAGGAGGCGGCGACGGCGCGCAGCGCGGTGGTGTCGCGCAGGCCGCCGTGCGCCTCCTTCAGGTCGGGTTCGAGCAGATAGCGCAGTTCGCCGTGGCGTTCGGCGCGTGCGGCGCACAGGTCCCGGAGTTCGGGCAGGCGGGCGGGCGCCTGGTTGCGCCAGTCGGCGAGGACGGTGGTGCGCAGCGCGGTGGTGAGGCCGCGGTCACCGGCGAGGTGGCGGGCGTCCAGGAGGCCGAGGTGGGCCTTGAGGTCGGCGTGCGCGGTGCGGCGGGCCTCGGCGGGGGTGCGTACGGAGTGGTCGAGGGCCAGCCCGAGGTCCCACACCGGGTACCAGAGGCGGTCGGCGAGGGCGGCGACGGCGGCGGGGTCGCGGCCGTCGTGCAGCAGGAGCAGATCGAGGTCGCTGCGCGGGGACAGTTCGCCGCGGCCGTAGCCGCCGACGGCGACGAGGGCCGCGCCCGTGCGGGGCCCGGCGGCGGTGAACAGGGCGGTGAGCCAGTCGTCGGTGAGCCGGGCGAGGGCCGTACGGCGCGGCGGCCCGGACCGCGTCTCCTGCTGGAGGAGGCGCAGCCGGGCCGCCGCGTAGCCGCCGGGGTGCGGGCGCGGGGGCTCGCCCGATCCGGCGGGCGTGCCGTCTCCCCCGGATCTCCCGCTTCCGCCGGTCGCGGTCGTCCGGCCGGTCGCGCCGCTGGGGGCGCTGGGGTCGCTGCTGCTGCTCGTCACCGGTGACTCCTGTCTCGATCGCCCGCCGGTGCGGCCGGTCCGGAGTGTTCTGCGGAGCGGTCGCACCGGCGGGTCTGCCGAAGCCGTCAGAGCGCGTCGGGGCCGCGTTCGCCGGTGCGGACCCGGACGACGGTGTCGACGGGCAGGGACCAGACCTTCCCGTCGCCGATCTTGCCGGTACGGGCCGCCTTGACGACGGCTTCGATCAGCTGGTCGGCCTCGTCGTCCTCGGCGAGCACCTCGATCCGGATCTTGGGGACCAGGTCGACGGTGTACTCGGCGCCGCGGTAGACCTCGGTGTGCCCGCGCTGGCGGCCGTAGCCGCTGGCCTCGGTGACGGTGAGCCCGTGGACGCCGAAGGACTGGAGGGCTTCCTTGATCTCGTCGAGGCGGTGCGGTTTGACGACGGCGGTGATGAGCTTCATGCGTCCACTTTCTTGTTCGGGGTGCCCGGCCTGCCCTGCGCGGCGGCGGCCAGGGCGGTGACGGCGCCTGCCACACCGCCGCCCGCGCCGCTGAAGTCGTAGGCGGTCTCGGCGTGCTGGGCCTGGTCGATGCCGGAGATCTCCTCGTCCTCGGTGACCCGCATCCCGATCGTCCGGTCGATGAGGAAGGCGAGGACCGCGGAGGCGACCAGAGAATAGGCGAGGACGGCGAAGACTCCCGCGCACTGCTTCCAGAACTGGTCCAGGCCGCCGCCGTAGAAGAGGCCCTTGACGTCGGACTGGCCGGTGCCGCTGGCGAAGAGGCCGACCAAGAGGGAGCCGATGATGCCGCCGACCATGTGGACGCCGACGACGTCGAGGGAGTCGTCGTAGCCGAAGCGGTACTTCAGTCCGACCGCCATGGCGCACAGGACACCGGCGATCGCGCCGACGGCGATGGCGCCGAGCGGGGAGACCGCGCCACCGGAGGGGGTGATGGCGACGAGTCCGGCGACCGCGCCGGAGGCGGCGCCCAGGGTGGTGCAGGCGCCGTGGCGGATCTTCTCGTAGGCCAGCCAGGCGAGCATGGCGGCGGCGGTGGCGATCTGGGTGTTGACGAACATCAGCGGGCCGACGCCGTCGTCGTTGCCGAGCCAGGAGCCCGCGTTGAAGCCGAACCAGCCGAACCACAGCAGTCCCGCGCCGAGCATGACCAGGGGCAGGCTGTGCGGGCGCATCGGGTCCTTCTTGAAGCCGGTCCGCCTGCCGATGACGAGGATCACGCCGAGGGCGGCGGCGCCCGCGTTGATGTGGACGGCGGTGCCGCCGGCGAAGTCGATGACGCCGAGGTCGAAGGCCCAGCCGCCGCTGCCCCAGACCCAGTGGGCGACGGGGAAGTAGACGATCGTCGCCCACAGCACCACGAACAGCGACCAGGCGGTGAACTTCACCCGGTCGGCCAGGGCGCCGCTGATCAGGGCCGGGGTGATGACGGCGAACATCAGCTGGAAGACGGCGAAGACGAAGACCGGGACGGTGTATCCGGGCCACAGGTCCGTCTTGCCGATGCCGCTGAAGCCGACGAAGCCGGAGCTCCAGCCGATGAGGGAGCCCCTGTCGGTGCCGAAGGCGAGGGAGAAGCCGTAGAGCACCCACAGGAGGGTGACGATGCCGAGGCTGACGAAGCTCATGATCAGCATGTTCAGGGTGCTCTTGACGCGGACCATGCCTCCGTAGAAGAAGGCGAGGCCCGGGGTCATCAGCATGACCAGGGCGGAGCAGATCAGCATGAAGCCGGTGTTGGCGGACGACAGCCGGGGTGCGTCCGCCGCAAGCATGATGGCTGGTGCCATCGGCGTCTCCTCGTCGGTTGTACGGCCCCGTGCGGGCGAAGCCTGGAGCGGTCCCGGCAGCGAGTCCGGGGGGTGAGGGGTGGGCCGGTTCTGCGCCATGAGATTCGCGCAGCGCGGTTTCGGCGGGTGCCCCTCGTTGTTTCGCCGGGGTGACGAAGGCGCCTGGAGTGTTACGCGTCGGTGAACTGCGGGCGGACGCCGGACCGGCCGCGGACGGCCTTCCGATGACCTGGCTGGGGGAGCCGAGTCGGGCGGTTCGGGAGGGCCGGCCGCGGCCGGGGTTCCGGGGTCGTCCGGCGCGGTGCCGGGGCCGTCCGGGGGTACGAGGGTGGTCGTCGGGGGGGGCGGTGCGGGGGGCGCCGGGGGTGGTGCCGGAGCGGCGCGGGGGCCTTGCGGGGGCCGGGCTCAGACCGCCTCGGCGGTCTCGGGCAGTTCGGCGGCGAGCTGCTCGGTCAGGTCGATGACCTCGCCGAGCTCGCCGAAGTCGCGTACGGCGTTGCCGACGGTCTTGCGGATACGGGTGTTGACGCGCTCGGAGCGGACCTTCTTGGCCACGTCCATCGCGTGCGCGGCGTAGCGGGTGCTCTGCTCCGGTTCGCGCTGGAGGAGGTGGACGGTGGCCATGCCGATCAGGTTGAGCGCGTAGGAGCGCTGGTGCTCGTCGTCCGCGGCGAACAGCTGGACGGCCTTGTCCATGAGCGGTTCGGCCAGGGAGGCGTAGGTGGGGCTGCGGCCGGCGACATAGGCGAGGTCGCGGAAGGAGTGGGAGTTCTCGCCGTACAGCTCGGCCTCGGAGAAGAAGCGGATCCAGTCGGGGTCGGGCTCGTCCCAGTCCTCGACGTCGGCGAAGGTGTCCTCGGCCATCCGCACCGCCCGCTTGCACTTGCCGGGCTGGCCCATGTTGGCGTAGGCGCGGGCCTCCATCGCATACAGCATGGACTGGGTGCGCGGCCCGGCGCAGTCCCGGCTGCCGTACTGGCCTAGGTGGATCAGCTCCAGGGCGTCGTCGGGGCGGCCGAGGTGGATCATCTGGCGGCTCATGCTGGAGAGCACATAGGAGCCGAGCGGTTTGTCACCGGCCTCCTTGGCGGCGTGCAGGGCCAGCACGAAGTACTTCTGGGCGGTGGGCTGGAGTCCGACGTCGTAGCTCATCCAGCCGGCCAGCTCCGCTAATTCGGCGGCGACCCGGAACAGCCGCCGGGTGGTGTCCTCCTGCTGGGGCTCCTGGAGCAGGTCCGTCACCTCGTGGAGCTGGCCGACGACGGCCTTGCGGCGCAGGCCGCCGCCGCACTGGGCGTCCCACTTGCGGAACATCACCGTGGTGCTCTCCAGCAGCTCCAGCTCGGGGCGGGAGAGGCGGCCGGGGCGGCGGGCGGCGGCCTGCTCGGGCGGCGCGAGCGGGGCCGGGGGCGCGGGGACCAGCCAGCGCTGGAGCGGCTCGATGAGGGAGGGGCCCGCGCAGAGCGCCAGCGCGCTGCCGAGGAAGCCGCGCCGGGCCAGCATCAGGTCGCTGCGGGAGAACTCGCTGAGCAGGGCGACGGTCTGCGGGCCCGTCCAGGGCAGGTCGACGCCGGTGGCGGAGGGGGTCTGGCGGGCCGTGCGCAGGCCGAGGTCCTCGACGGGGACGACGCAGCCGAAGCGCTCGGAGAACAGCTCGGACAGGATGCGCGGGATCGGTTCGCGCGGGTTCTCCCCGTCGAGCCAGCGGCGCACCCGCGAGGTGTCGGTGGAGATGTGGTTCGCCCCGAGCTGGCGGGCGCGGCGGTTGACCTGGCGGGCCAGTTCGCCCTTGGACCAGCCGCTGCGCACGAACCACGAGGCGAGCAGCTCGTTGGGGCGCTTGTCCGCGCCCGCCGAGTTCGTCCCGCCACCGCCGTTGCCGCTCACTGGAACGCCCCCAATCCTGAGACCACTTGCCGCCGAGTGCGCCAAGCCCTATCAGAATGCCGGTCGGCGTCGGCCGCCGTCCGGTGCTTGCCACCCTTCGAACGGAATACCGACTTGCCTCCGGCATACCCACGAGCGTGTGTACCCCCAGGACTCGCACACTCACAGTAATCCTACGATCACGGGCCCGGCCATGGGGATTCCGGAAACGCCACCATTCGCCACCCCTTCGAATGAACTCCCGGTGGCCGCGTCGCGATTCACTTGACACGGGACCACCGCGAGCGGGTGGAGCGATGCACCGCGAGGCGCATGCCGCCTCACGCACCACCCCCGTCACATCCGGGCGCCGTCCGGTCCGGGCGCGGCCGGGGAGCCGGTGGGAACAGAACGTCACGTTCCGCATCCGCCTCGTAACCATCGGGGGGACGGGCCCGTTGGAGGGGGTATGGGGTTCACGATCGGCGGCATTCGCGAGATCCGCTCCGGCGCGCGGCGGCGCGGCCGGTCGTTCCGCTCGTCCGAGTGCACCGCGGTGGCCGAGTACACCGGGCTGTGGGGCTGGGACGTGGTGCGGGGCGCGCGGGCCGCGGGCGGCGCCTGCTCGTGCGGCCGGCTCGACTGCCCGGCGCCGGGCGCGCATCCCCTGGAGTTCGCGCCGCCGATCCCGGCCGGGGCGACCCTGGACGAGGTGAGCGGGGCGTGGGCCGAGCTGCCGGGCGCCGCGGTGATGCTGGCGGTCGGGCGCGCGTTCGACGCGATCGAGGTCGCCGAGCCCGTCGGGCGGCGGGCGCTGGCCCGGATGGAGCGCATGGGGCTGCCCCTCGGCCCGGTGACGGCGGCCCCGGACGGCCGGGTCCACTTCTTCGTGGCCCCCGGCGCCGCCGCCGAGCTGCCCGGCCTGCTCTACCGCATGGGCTGGGACGATCCCTCCGGCCTCGACCTGCGCGGCCTGGGCCCGGGTACGTATCTCACGGCGCCGCCGTCCGACCGCGCGGGCCTCGGCCCGGCCCGCTGGCTGCGCTCCCCCGCCCTGGACACGGCCGACCCGCCGGAGGCCCGGCTGCTGCTGGGCACGCTGGCGTACGTGGCGCACCGGTTCCGGGGGTAGCCCCGGGGAGGTTCCGCGCTCGCCCGGAGAAGCCGGGCGGGCGTGCTCGTACGATCGCGGCATGACGATCACGGACGAGACGGTCACGGGCGGCGAGGCGATCACGTACGAGTGGCGCGGCGAGTTCGAGGACGCCGCGCTCGAAGCGCTGCACGCGGAGGGGTTCGGGCATCCCGTCGGGCGGACCGGGTGGCGGGCGCGGCTGCTGCGGCACAGTCTCGGCTGGGTGTGCGCCCGGTCGGAGGGCCGGCTGATCGGGTTCGTCAATGTCGCCTGGGACGGCGGCGAGCACGCGTTCGTGCTGGACACGGTGGTGGCCCGGGAGCACCGGTCGCGCGGAATCGGGGCGGAGCTGGTGGCGACGGCGGCCCGGCGGGCGCGTGCCGCCGGATGCGCGTGGCTGCATGTCGACCACGAGGCGCGGCTGCGCCCCTTCTACCTCGACGCCTGCGGCTTCCGGGAGACGGCGGCCGGTCTGCTGGCGCTGTGATCCGCGCCGGGCGGCCCGTGCCGTACGGCAGCGGCGCCCGTCCCCACCGGGATCCGGGGGCGGGCGCCGCTGCGGGGCGCGGGGCGGCCGGCCGACCGCGCTCGCGTCGGCCGTCAGTCGCCGACCAGGGCGTCGACGAACGCCTCCGGCTCGAAGGGCGCCAGGTCGTCCGCGCCCTCACCGAGGCCGATCAGCTTGACCGGGACGCCCAGCTCGCGCTGGACCGCGACCACGATGCCGCCCTTGGCGGTGCCGTCGAGCTTGGTGAGCACGATGCCGCTGATGTCGACGACCTCGGCGAAGACCCGGGCCTGAACCAGGCCGTTCTGGCCGGTCGTGGCGTCGAGCACGAGCAGCACCTCGTCCAGCGGGGCGTGCTTCTCCACGACCCGCTTGACCTTGCCCAGCTCGTCCATGAGGCCGGTCTTGGTGTGCAGGCGGCCGGCGGTGTCGATGAGCACCACGTCGGCGCCCAGCTCCTTGCCCTCCTTGACCGCGTCGAAGGCCACGGAGGCGGGGTCACCGGCCTCCGGGCCGCGCACGGTGTGCGCGCCGACCCGCTCGCCCCAGGTCTGGAGCTGGTCCGCGGCGGCGGCGCGGAAGGTGTCGGCGGCGCCGAGCACGACGCTGCGGCCGTCGGCGACCAGGACCCGGGCGAGCTTGCCGGTGGTGGTGGTCTTGCCGGTGCCGTTGACGCCGACGACCATCACGATGCCGGGGCCGCCGCCGGGCGGCTCGGTCCGCACGGCGCGGTCCAGGTCGCGGCCGACCAGGGTGAGCAGCTCCTCGCGCAGCAGGGCGCGCAGCTCCTCGGGGGTGCGGGTGCCGAGCACGCGGACGCGCTCGCGCAGCCGCTCGACCAGTTCCTGGGTGGGCCGGACGCCGACGTCGGCGGTCAGCAGGGTGTCCTCGATCTCCTCCCAGGTGTCCTCGTCCAGGTGCTCGCGGGACAGCAGGGTGAGCAGGCCCTTGCCCAGGGCGTTCTGCGACCGGGAGAGGCGGGCGCGCAGCCGGACCAGACGGCCTGCGGTGGGCTCCGGGACCTCGATCTCGGGAGCCGGCAGCTCCTCGACGACGGGCGGCTCCTCCACGGCGGTGGGGGCCGAGCCGCCCGGAAGGTCCACCTCCTCGATGGTCCGCCGCGGCTCCTCGCGCGGCGTCTCGGCCTCCTCGCCGACGTGCGGTTCGGCCGGCGGGGCGGCGGTGATGTCGGGCGGGCCGGGCGGGGGCGGGGGCAGCGGTTTGCGGCGCCGGCTTCCGACGACGAGCCCGCCGAGCGCGCCGAGCACCACCACGGCGATGACTACAGCAAGGATGATGGTTTCCATAACGCGTCCAGTATCGGCCATGGGTCCCGGCCACAGGCCGTTTGTGGGTTCCCCCGAGAGACAAACGCCACCTAAAGACGCGAGTAGTATCAAAGTACGATGGTGGAGCGCGGGTCAACACGCGTAGAGTCCCCGACGTCGCCGCCCGCGGACGGCGTCCGCCACTCCTTCCCGAGCACGGAGTGCGCCTCTCCGCTCCCCCGCAGAGACTCACCCCCCACAGACACTCCCCCGCGACCACTCCCCCCACGAACAAGGCACGGACCTTCCCCATGAGCAAGACCGCCGAGGTCGAAGGCGCCCTGGAAACCCGCGGCATCGAACAGGTGCCCGATCATGAGCGCACCGGCAGGACCCGCGAGCTGTTCCCCACCTGGGTCGGCGCCAACATCAGCGTGCTGCTGCTCACGATGGGCGCGAGCCTCGTCGTGGCGTACCACCTCAATCTGTGGCAGGCGCTCGTCGTGGCCGTCGCCGCGCCCGTCGTCTCCTACGGTCTGGTGGGGCTCATCGGCATCTCCGGCAAGCGCGGCGGAGCGCCCGGCATGGCGCTGTCCCGCGCGGTCTTCGGGCAGCGCGGCAACCTGCTGCCCGGCTCGCTGATCTGGGTCGCCCGCTGGGGCTGGGAGACGATCAACGCGGTGACCGGCGCCTACGCGATGCTCAGCATCCTGGACATCGTGTTCGGCCTGACGGCCGACAGCGTGCTGGACCTGGTGACGCTGCTGGCCTTCGTGGTCGCCACCTTCGCGATCTCCGGGCTCGGCATCGGCGCCGTGCAGAAGTGCAACAAGTACGCGACCTACCTCTTCGGCCTCTTCTCCGTGCTGGTGCTGGTCTATCTGATCGTGGACACCGACTGGTCGAAGGTGTTCGCGCACTCCGCGGGCTCCACGGCCGCGGTGATCACCGGCATCGGCATGATCGCGGCGGGCGGCGTCAGCTGGATCCCGACCGCGCCGGACTTCACCCGCTACCTGCCGCGCACCGCCTCCTCCAGGGCGATCGTCGGCACCTCAGTGGGCGGCGCCGGGATCGTCGTCCTGCCGATGGTGCTGATGGGCGCGGTGATGGCGGTCTCCACCCCCGATCTGGCCTCGGCCTCCGACCCGGTGTCCTTCCTCGGCGAGATCCTGCCGACCTGGATCGCGGTGCCGTACCTGCTGATCGCGCTGATCGGCATGCTGCTGATCAACTCGATGTCGATGTACTCGGCGGGCTTCACCGCGCAGACCCTCGGCTTCAAGGTGCCGCGGCACTGGGCGGTCTCGGTCAACGCCGTGATCTCGCTGGCCTTCGGCGGGGTGCTGATGCTGGTGGCGACGAGCTTCATGGGCTCCTTCATCGCCTTCCTGTCGCTGCTCGCGGTGGCCTTCTCCGCCTGGGTGGGCGTCTTCGGCGCGGACATGCTGCGGCGCACCGAGTACGACGGCGCGGCCCTGGCCGACACCACGCGCACCAGCGCCTACTGGTACAAGGGCGGCTTCTCCCCCGCCGCCGTCGCCTCCTGGGCGATCGGCCTGGCCGCCGGTCTGCTGTTCACCACCTCCGACTGGTTCACCGGCCCGCTGGCCCACAACAACGTCGTCGGCGAGTACGGCCTCGGCTGGGTCGCCACCATCGTGATCTCCGGTCTGCTGTACCTGGCCCTGCCCAAACCGGCGGTGCTCCCGGCGGCCCCGGCCCCGGCGGGCGCCGGGTCTGCCGAGCGGTCGAAGACACTGTCCGCCTGAGGTCCCGGCGCCGGCCGCCCGCCCGTCCCCCGGGGCTCACGCCGCCGCGCGCCGGGCGGTGCCGGCGCCCTCGTCGGCCGTGGTGTGCGGGTCGTCCTCCGGCCGGCCCTTCCTGGGCAGCAGGAAGGTGACGGCGAGGAACACGGCCAGCAGGCACGCCTGGACGACGAGGGCGTGCCGGAAGCCGCCGGTGACGTCGCCGGACCCGGCGCGGGAGAAGAACACCGAGCCGCAGACCGCGACACCGAGGGAGCCTCCGAGGGACTGCACGGCGGACAGGACACCGGAGGCCGAGCCGATCTCGTCGTCGTCGACGGCGGCGAGGACGAAGCTGAACAGGGCGGCGATGACCATGCCCGCCCCGATGCCGCAGACGGCCACTCCCGGGGCGATGTCCCGGACCGAGAACGAGGCGCTGTCGAGACCGCCGAGTTCGTACCAGAGCAGGGCGGCGCCGGCGATCTGGACGAGCGGACCGGTCTGGAGCACCTTGCGGCCGATCCTGTCGGCGAGGAAGGCGCCGCTCACCGCGCCGCCGATCGCGGTGCCGACGGCGAGCGGCAGATTGCCCAGGCCCGCGTCGCCCGCGGTGAAGTGGCGGCCGATCTGGAGGTAGAGGGTCAGTACGAGCTGGGTGCCGACGAGCCCGGCGAAGAACAGGGCGATACCGCCGAGCCCGACCGCGAAGGCGGGCCTGCGCAGCAGCGCCGGGGCCACCAGCGGTTCCCGGCCGGCCGCGGCTTCGCTCCGCTGCCGCAGCGCGAACAGGGCGAACCCGAGGACGGAGGCGGCCATGGACAGCCAGGTCCACAGCGGCCAGCCGTCCTCCTGGCCCTGGTTCAGCGGCAGCACCAGCAGGGCGCAGGACACCGCGACCAGCGCCGCGCCCGCCAGGTCGATCCGCACCGCACGGCCGCCCGGCCTCCCGGGCACGAACTTCGCCGCGGTGATCAGCGCGGCGAGGCCGAGGGGCAGGTTGACCAGGAACACCGACCGCCAGCCCAGGCCGAAGAAGTCGCCCTCGACCAGGAAGCCACCCAGGACCGGGCCGACGATGCCGCCCAGTCCGAGGACGGGGCCGAAGATCCCGAAGACCCTGGCGAGTTCGGGCCCCGAGAAGTTCTCCCGCAGCAGGCCGAGCCCCTGGGGCAGGAGCAGCGCCCCGGCGCTGCCCTGGAGCAGCCGGAAGGCGATCAGCCACCCGGTGCCGGGCGCCAGCGCGCACAGCAGGGAACAGACCGTGAAGGCGGCCAGGCCGAGCAGGAACATACGGCGGCGTCCGTAGCGGTCGCCGAGCCGTCCGCCGAGCACCAGTCCGGCGCCCAGGGTGAGGGCGTAGCCGCCGATCACCCATTGCAGGCCCACGGATCCGGTCGACAGGGACCTCTCCAGGTCGGGGCCGGCGACGTTGACGATCGAGGCGTCCAGGAGATCCATGATCTCCGCCACGAGCATCACCACCAGGATCAGCCAGCGCCAGCGGTGGGGAGCGGTGGTCTCACCGGCGGCGGACGGGTCGCCCATGCCTAATACCTCCATCGTGAAGTAATTCCACCATGAAGGTAAAAGGGACGCTGTAGGTTGTCAAAGCGAGCCGCCGACGCGGACCGAGCGGCAGCAGGCGAGCGGCAGCAGAAAGGTGGCGGGCCTCCATGGCGGAACCGGTGCGCGACGACGTGGCGGCACGGCGCGAGCGGCTGATGGAAGAACTGCGGGTCTACGGCGGGCACCACGCCGAACTGGGCCGGCGCTTCGCCGCCCGGCTGGGCCTGCACTCCACCGACGCGACCGCCCTGCTGGAGATCGCCGCCGCCGAGGAGCGGGGTACTCCGCTCTCACCGGCCCGCCTGAGCGAGCGCATCGCCCTGTCCACGGGCGCCACCACCGCGCTGCTGAACCGGCTGGAAGCGGCGGGCCACATCACCCGCACCCGCGAACACACCGACCGGCGCGTCGTCACCCTGCGCGGCGGCGACCGCGTCCAACAGCGGGCCGACGACTTCTTCGGTCCGCTGGCGCGCCGGATGGACGCCGCCATGGCCCATTACCCACCGGAGCTGCTGGCGCGGTTCGAGTCCTTCCTCAGCGACCTCAACGCCACCATGGACGCCCATCTCGCCGGACCGGACCCGGGCGCCACCGGACCCGGTCCGGACGCCTGACCCGGGTCGCGCACCCGCGCCGCGCCGCGCCGTACGGCACCGCCGCCCCGCCCGGGTGCTGACCGGGCGGGGGCGGCGGACGGTGCGAGGAGACGGCAGCGGGGACGTGGCCCGTCTCCTCGGGATCGGGGGGGGGCGGCTGCCGGGCGGCTCAGCCCATCTCCTCCAGGGACTTGCCCTTCGTCTCCTTGACGAACTTCAGGACGAACGGGATGGAGAGCGCCGCGAAGACCGCGTAGATCACGTACGTACCGGAGAGGTTCCAGTCGGCCAGCGACGGGAAGCTCGCGGTGATGGCCCAGTTGGCGATCCACTGGGCGGAGGCGGCCACGCCCAGGGCGGCGGCGCGGATCCGGTTCGGGAACATCTCGCCGAGGAAGACCCACACGACCACGCCCCAGGACAGGGCGAAGAAGAGGACGAAGATGTGGGCGGCGACCAGGGCCACCCAGCCCTGGGTGGCGGGCAGCTTGCCGTCCACCAGCGGGGACGAGAAGGCCCATGCCTCCAGGGCGAGTCCGACGACCATGCCGGCCGAGCCGATGAGCGCGAGCGGCTTGCGGCCGATGCGGTCGACGAAGATCATCGCGATCACGGTGCCGATGATGTTGATGATCGACGTGGTGAAGGAGTAGAAGAACGACTGCGTCGGGTCGACACCGACCGACTGCCACAGCGTCGAGGAGTAGTAGAACGCGACGTTGATGCCGACGAACTGCTGGAAGACCGACAGGCCGATGCCGATCCAGACGATCGGCTTGAAGAAGAAGCTGCCGCCGAGCAGGTCCTTGAAGGACGACTTCTCCTCGCGGTGCATGGCGTGCTCGATCTCGGCGATGCGCGCGTCGAAGTCCACGTCCTTGCCCTCGACCTCTTCGAGGATCTCCTTGGCGCGCTCGCGCTTGCCCACGGAGACCAGGAAGCGCGGGGACTCGGGGATGGCGAAGGAGAGCAGGCCGTACAGGACGGCCGGGATCACCATCACGCCGAGCATGACCTGCCATGCCTCCAGGCCCATCAGCTTGCCGCGCTGGTCGCCGCCGGCGGCGTTCAGCAGGCCCCAGTTGACCAGCTGCGAGATGGCGATACCGACGACGATCGCGGCCTGCTGGAAGGAGCCGAGCCGGCCGCGGTAGGCGGGCGGGGCGACCTCGGCGATGTAGGCGGGGCCGATGACGGAGGCCATGCCGATGGCGAAGCCGCCGATGATGCGCCACAGGGCCAGGTCCCACAGGGCGAAGGGCAGCGCCGAACCGACGGCGCTGACGGTGAAGAGGCCCGCGGCGATCTGCATGCAGCGGATACGGCCGATGCGGTCGGCGATCCGGCCCGCGGTGGCGGCGCCGATGGCGCAGCCGATCAGCGCGATGGCGATGACCTGGGCCAGCGCGGCGGAGCCGATGTCGTAGCGGTCCCGGATGGCCTCGACGGCGCCGTTGATCACGGAGCTGTCGTAGCCGAACAGGAACCCTCCCATGGCGGCCGCCGCCGCGATGAAGATGACATGCCCGAGATGATCGGGATGGGCCGTGGGGGCTCCTGGCGTCGGCGCCTGCGCTGTGCTGGTCACGTGTACTCCTCGGGCACACCGGCAACGCTGCCGGGGTGGGGTCAGCCCCTCCAGGTCTTGAGACCTGAAGGTGAAAGCAACGTTGCAGAGACTATGTCTTCAACTCTCGAAGTCATAGTCGGTCCATTGTGAAATTGACCGACCCGCCGAGGTGAGTTGTGTTCAAGTGTTGAAATCAACTGGCGGGACATGCTCCGAATACCCCGAAGTCGCGGCGGCACGCGGCGCCCGTTCGGGGCCGGACCGTGTCCCTAGCGCAGCCGCCGGCTGAGTCCCTAGCGCAGCCGCTGGCTGATCACCTTGGAGACGCCGTCGCCCTGCATGGAGACGCCGTACAGGGCGTCGGCCACCTCCATCGTGCGCTTCTGGTGTGTGATCACGATGAGCTGGGACGCCTCCTGGAGCTCCTGCATGATGCGGATGAGCCGCTGGAGGTTGGTGTCGTCGAGGGCCGCCTCGACCTCGTCCATCACATAGAAGGGGCTGGGCCGGGCCTTGAAGATGGACACCAGCAGCGCCACCGCCGTCAGCGACCGCTCGCCGCCGGAGAGCAGGGAGAGCCGCTTGACCTTCTTGCCCGGCGGGCGCGCCTCGACGTCCACCCCCGTGGTGAGCATGTTGTCCGGGTCGGTCAGCACGAGCCGGCCCTCGCCGCCCGGGAAGAGCCGCCCGAAGACGCCCTCGAACTCGCGTGCGGTGTCCCGGTACGCCTCGGTGAAGACCTGCTCGACCCGCTCGTCGACCTCCTTGACCACCTGGAGCAGGTCGGCGCGGGTCTTCTTCAGGTCCTCCAGCTGCTCGCTGAGGAACTTGTGCCGCTCCTCCAGCGCCGCGAACTCCTCCAGGGCCAGCGGATTGACCTTGCCGAGCTGCTGGTAGGCGCGCTCCGCCGCGCGCAGCCGCTTCTCCTGCTCGGCGCGGACGAAGGGGCGGGGCCGGTTGCGCGGGTGGCCGGGGTCCTCGGGCAGCTCCTCCCCCTCGGCGGGCGGCGAGGGCGGCACCGGCTGGTGCGGTCCGTACTCCGCCGCCAGGCCCGCCGGTTCCACGCCCAGCTCCTCCAGCGCCCTGGCCTCCAGCTGCTCGATACGCAGCCGCTTCTCGGCGCCGAGCACCTCGCCGCGGTGGACCGAGTCGGTCAGCTTGTCGAGTTCGGCCTTCAGATCGCGCCCGGCGGCGCGGGCCGCGGTCAGCTCCTGCTCCCGCAGCGCCTTGGCGGCCTCGGCCGCGCTCCGCTCCCGCTCCGCGCGGGTCAGCGAGACCTCGACGTGCGCCAGCAACTGGCGGGCACCGGCCGCGACGGCGGCGGCGACGGCCGCCTCGTGGCGCAGCCGGGCCTGCCGCTGCTCGGCACGCGCGCGTGCCTCGCGTTCGGCGCGGGCGGCCCGGTCCAGGGAGTCGGCCCGGCCGGACAGGGACTTGACGCGTTCCTCGTGCGTACGGACCTGGAGGCGGGCCTCCATCTCGGTCTGCCGGGCGTTGGCGCCGTCCGCGGCGAGGCGGTCACGGGTGTAGGTGTCGGGTTCCTCCTCGACCGGGCTCTCCTCGGCGACGGCGAGCCGTTCGGCGAGTTCCTCCGCCTCCTGGCGGGCCCGGTCCAGGGCCTCCTGGGCGCGGGCGGCGGCGGCCGTGGACCGCTCGGCCTCCCCGGCGGCTCCGCGTGCCTGGCCGGCGAGCCGGCCGAGCTGCTGGGCGACGGCGGACTTCTCGCGGTCGGCGGCGCGGCGGCGCTCGCCCAGTTCCTCGACGAGCGCGGCGCACTCCTCGCGCCGCTCACCGGCCAGCCGCTCGGCCTCGGCCGACCCGGCGCAGCGCAGGTCGAGGTCGGCGAGGTCGGCCGCGGCCTCGTCCACGGACGCCTGGACCTCGAGCAGGCTGGGCGCTCCGGCCGAGCCGCCCTGCGCGAAGTGCGCCCCGAGCAGATCGCCCTCGGCGGTGACGGCGGTGAGGTGGGGGCGGGCGTGGACGAGGTCCTCGGCGTCCTCCAGGGTGCCGACCACGACGACGCCGCGCAGCAGCCTGCGGACGGCGGGCATGAGGTCGGCGGGGCCGCGCACGAGGTCGGCGGCGCGGCGCTGCCCGGCGGGCAGGCCCTCCGTGCCGGGGTCGGGGGCGGTGCCGGGCTCCTCGGGGGCGCCGGTGAGCAGGAGGGCGGCGCGGCCCGCGTCCTGTTTGCGCAGCAGGCGCAGGGCTTCCGCCGCGGCGGCGGGGTGCGTGACCGCCAGGGCGTCGGCTGCGGCGCCGAGGGCCGCCGCGAGCGGGATCTCGTGGCCGGGGGTGATGGTGAGGAGTTCCGCGGCCGGGCCGAGCAGTCCGGTGAGCCGGTCGCTCGCGTCGAGCAGGGCACCGGTGCCGTCCTTGCGGCGCAGGCCGAGGGCGAGGGCGTCGTGCCGGGCGCGGGTCGCGGCCCGTTCGCGTTCGGCGGCGGTGGCGGCCCGGCGGGCGGCGGTGAGCGCGGCGTCGGCGTCGGCCAGCGCGGCCTTCGCGCTCTCGTGGCGGTCGGCGAGTTCGTGGTCCTCGGCGTCGAGGCCGTCCACCTCGGCCTTGAGCGCCTCGTACTCCTCCTGGGCGTGCACGGCGCGTTCCCTGGCCTCGTCGCGGGCGGTGGCCAGGCGGTCGATCTCGGCCTGGGCGGAGGCGACGCGGGAGCGGGCGGCGTTCACCTGGCCGCTGAGCCGGGCCAGGCCCTCGCGGCGGTCGGCGATGGCGCGGGCGGCGTCCTTCAGGCGGCGTTCCTCGGCGGCGAGTTCGCGTTCCAGCTCTGAGCGGTGGGCGACGGTGTCGTCGAGGGCCCGTTCGGCGGCCTCCAGGGCCGCTTCCAGTTCGGCTTCCTGCTCGCGGACGCGGGCGGCCTCGCGCTCCAGGTCCTCGGGGTCGCGTCCGCGCCGTTCCTCGACGGGCGCGGAGGTCGCGCTCTTGACCCGGGCGTCGGCGAGGGAGACGGTGCCGCGGACGCGTTCGGCGAGCTGGGACAGCTCGTACCAGGTCTGCTGGGCGCGGGTCAGCCGCGGGGTGAGGCGGCGGACCTCGTCCTCCAGGTGCGCTTCGCGCTGGAGGGCCCGGCGGAGTTCGGCCTCGGCGTGCTCCTTGCGCTGCTTGAGCGCGGCCTCGTCGGCGACCTCGGCCTTCAGCGCCTCCTGGAGGCGTACGAGGTCGTCGGCGAGCAGGCGCAGGCGGGCGTCGCGCAGGTCGGCCTGGATGACGGCGGCGCGGCGGGCGACGGCCGCCTGGCGGCCCAGCGGTTTGAGCTGGCGGCGCAGTTCGTCGGTGAGGTCCTGGACGCGGGCGAGGTTGGCCTGCATCGCGTCCAGTTTCCGCAGCGCCTTCTCCTTGCGCTTGCGGTGCTTGAGGACGCCCGCCGCCTCCTCGATGAAGGCCCGGCGGCCCATCGGGTCGGCGTGCAGGACGGAGTCGAGCTGGCCCTGGCCGACGATGACGTGCATCTCGCGGCCGATGCCGGAGTCGGACAGCAGTTCCTGGATGTCCAGCAGGCGGCAGGTGTCGCCGTTGATCTGGTACTCGCTGCCGCCGTTGCGGAACATGATCCGCGTGATGGTGACCTCGGCGTACTCGATGGGCAGGGCGCCGTCGGAGTTGTCGATGGTCAGGGACACCTCGGCGCGGCCCAGCGGGGGGCGGCCGGTGGTGCCGGCGAAGATGACGTCCTCCATCTTGCCGCCGCGCAGCGACTTGGCGCCCTGCTCGCCCATGACCCAGCTGAGCGCGTCCACGACATTGGACTTGCCCGAGCCGTTCGGACCGACGACGCAGGTGATGCCCGGTTCGAACCGGAGCGTGGTCGCCGAGGCGAACGACTTGAAGCCTCGCAGGGTCAGGGCTTTGAGGTGCACGCCGTCGCACTCTACCCGCCGCCGCTATCTCACTTCGTGAACCCTCGCAACCGCGCGGTTTCGCCTCTGTACATCAAGGGCACACCAGACGTTGAAGAGCCTGAAAGGGTGTGTGGGGGCAACGAAAGCGGGGGCTCGGAGCGGGGGCCCGGGGGGAAGGGCGGGGCCGGAAAGAAAGAAGGGACGCCGAAGCGTCCCTTGCAAACTTCTGACAACTGAGCGGTTGACACGGGCAGCCCAACCACTGTGTCGCGGTGTCGATGCAGTGATCAGGTGAGCGCAGGCTCCGCCTGGTGTGCGTCGACGCGCTCCATGATCCTGTCGTGAGAAGCGGCAGCCGCCAGCGCGTCGTTCTCCGCCTGGATCCTTACGAGCTCGGATTCCAGGTCCTGGACGCGCTGCTGGAGCCGTCGCATCTCGGCGAGGAGTCGAGGGTCGGAGCCGCCGACGTAACCGAGAAGCGCCTTTGCCATGATGGATGGTCCTCCACACTGAGTGACCGACCGAATCGGTGTGGGTCGTGAGGGATTCGCACCCGTGGTGCTTGGCACTGTTGAGTTTTCACTGCCGTTCTTCCATGCCAAACAGCTGAGGTGCGCGGGCTTTCAGCGTCTCACCAAAAAGTTTGACGGTCAACACGATCACACCCCGTATCGACGGGCGTCCCGGGGGCGCGCGACCGGGGACCGGTGGCGCTGCGGCTCCTGCGGGCCCCGGGGGGCATGGCGGTCATCCTGCCCCTGCGCGGCAGGTCACGGCAAGCCTCTCTCGGCAGTCACCTGCCCTTTTCCGCGCGGGCAGATGCCGGTGGCAGGTGCGGGCCGGGCCGCGGTGCGGGACCGGGCGGACCGGCTCAGCGGATCGCGAAGCCGTCGTAGCCGCCGCGCGGTGTGTCCCAGATCTCGGTGACACCGTCGACGCGGCCGGGCGTGTCGCTGCCCTCCAGCCAGTCGAGGAGCTTCTGGCAGGCGGTACGGGGCCCCTCGGCGACCACCTGCACCCGCCCGTCGGCGAGATTGAGAGCAAAACCACTCAGTCCGCCGATCTCCAGGGCCGCGGCCCGGGTGAACCAGCGGAACCCGACACCCTGGACATGGCCGCGCACCCAGGCGACCAGCCGTGCTTCCTCACTCATGCCTGCAACCTAGCCGGGTGCCGTCCCCCCGGGCATGCCGGGCCCCCGGACCCATGAGGTACCGTCCCGACCCGATGCATTTCATATGAAACTCACTCGATCGAGTGACATGGGTTGACCGCGACGGCTCAGCACGCGCGGCGGCCGCAGGGACGAGGAAGGCCAGCACCATGGGACGGCACCGACACCCGGACGCCGGCCGCTCCGCCACGCGCCGCGCCGCGCGGGCCGGGGGCGCGGCGGGGACCGGCGGCACGCCCGGCCGCCCCGAGCGGCCTCCGGTCCCGGACCCGTACGCCGCCGTCGACGCCAGGGCCGAGCGGTACCTCTACGCGACGGACGACGACTACGCACGAGCCACGGGCACCGTGCCGCTGCCGCCCGGCCTCGAAGGCACGGCCCCCGCCCCGGCGCCGGACCCTCGGCGCGGCCGCCGCCGTCGCGGGCGGGCCGGGGTCCCGGTGCGGGCCGGGCTGCTCGGGGTCACGGCGGCCCTCGCCCTGGGCACGGTCGCGGTCGCCGCGGGTGTGGTGCCCGGACTGCACGAGTACCGGCTCGGCGGCGGCAGCACCTCCGGCGCGGACAGGACGCCCGCGGCGGGAGCCCCGTCCAACGGCGCGAGCGAGCAGGGCGGCACCTGGGGCGGCGCCCTCCCCGGCACCCGCCCGGCGGCCCCCGGACCGGGTCCGGTTCCGGATCCGGGTCCGGCCCCGAGCCGCGGCACCGATGACACGCCCCCGCCGTCCCCGTCCGCTGCCGCACCTTCCTCCCCCGCCACGCCTGCCGCGCCCTCTTCAGCTCCCGCTACCGCCCCCGCCTCCCCCTCCGTCTCGGCCCCGGACACGGCGGCCGCCCCTTCGCGGGCGACCCCGCCGCAGAGGGCCGCCGCACCGCCCGCCACCGCCCCGCCGAGCACCCCCACGCCCGCCGGGACCGCCACCGCCCCCGTCCCGCGCCCGAGCGCCCCGCCGCACGCGGCGGCCCCGGCACCGCGCCCCACCGGGGCTCCGGTGACGGTGTCCGCCGAGGCGGCGGCCGAGGCCGAGGTGGTGCGCCTGGTCAACCTGGAGCGGGCGAAGGCGGGATGCGGCGCGGTGGCCGCGAACAGCGCGCTGACCTCACTGGCCGAGAAATACAGCAGGGCCATGGCCGACCAGGGCTTCTTCGCCCACACCGACCCCGGCGGCGCGACCCCGTGGGACCGCGCGGCGAAGGCCGGGATCACCGGGCTCGGCGCCGAGAACATAGCCCGCGGCCAGTCCGGCCCGGCGGCCGTCATGTCCGCCTGGATGAACAGCCCCGAGCACCGCGCCAACATCCTGAACTGCCGCTTCACCACCCTGGGCGTCGGCGCGCACTTCGGCGCGGGCGGCCCTTGGTGGACGCAGGACTTCGGGTACTGAGCGCTACCCTGCGCGCGAGAGACGGCCGGGCCGTCCGTGTCCGAAGGGCGGGGGCTCCGTTGGCGGAGAAGCGCGGCGGCGCGGCGGTGGCGGAGCGAGAGCCCAGTCTGGCGACGGTACTCGGGGTGTTCGTCGTGCTGGCCGCGATTCTGGAGCGCGGTCTGACACTGCTCAACGGGTCTTCGAGGACGTACCTGGTCCTGGTGATCCTGGCGGACGGCTTCGCCGCGCGGGGGACGGCCTCGCCGCGCGGATCCAGGAGGCCCAGACGTGATCCGTGGCCCCTGGACGTCCGGGCCGGTCGCGTACGCTCGTGTCATGGGCATCACGCAGGAGCGCACCGCGGAGCAGGACCTGCCGTACGACGTGTTCGCCAAGGCGTGCCCCTCGCGCGGCACGCTGGAGCATGTGACGGGGCGGTGGGGGGCGCTCACCGTGGGGGCGCTGTACGAGGGGTCGCTGCGGTTCAACGAGTTGCGCCGCCGGGTGGACGGCGTGAGCGAGAAGATGCTGTCGCAGACGCTGCACGCGCTGGAGCGGGACGGACTGGTGCACCGGGAGGCGCAGCCGACGAGCCCGCCGCGCGTGGACTACGAACTGACCCCGCTCGGCCGGGAGGTCGCGGGGCGGCTGCTCGCCCTCATCCACTGCGTGGAGGACCGGATGGACGAGGTGCTCGCGGCGCGCGCCGCCTACGACTCCCGCGGCGCCTGACCGGCCGGGATCAGGTGCGGCTCAGGCCCGGCTCCGGGGCGCGGGCTGGCACTTGGGGCAGTAGTAGCTGGAGCGGTTCATCCAGGGGCGCCGGCGCATCGGGGTGGCGCAGCGACGGCAGGGCAGGCCCTCGCGCCCGTAGGCGTCCAGGGAGCGGTCGAAGTAGCCGGACTCGCCGTTGACGTTGACGTACAGGCTGTCGAAGCTGGTGCCGCCGACGGAGAGGGCCGCGTTCATCACGTCCCGGATGTGGGCGAGGAGTTCCGCTGTGCGGGGGCGGGTGAAGGCGGCGGTGGGGCGCTCGTAGTGGATGCGCGCCCGCCAGAGCGCCTCGTCGGCGTAGATGTTGCCGACTCCGCTGATCAGCGACTGGTCGAGCAGGGCGCGCTTGATGGTGGTGCGCTTGCGGCGCAGCGCCTGGTGGAACGCCTCGTCGTCGAACAGCGGGTCGAGGGGGTCGCGGGCGATGTGCGCGATGACGTCGGGCAGTCCGTCGCTCGTGTTGTCGTGCAGCGAGAGGCCGCCGAAGGTGCGCTGGTCCACGAAGCGCAGTTCGGTGCCGAGGGAGTCGGCGAACCGGACCCGGACGCGCAGGTGCTTCTCGTCGGGCGCCTCCTGCGGCTGTACGAGCAGTTGGCCGCTCATGCCGAGGTGGGCGAGGACGGACTGGTTGGTCTCCTCCAGCGGCAGCCACAGATACTTGCCGCGTCGGCGGGGCACGGCGATGTGGTGGCCCTTGAGCCGGTGCGCGAAGTCGTCGGCGCCCGCGAGATGGCGGCGTACGGCGCGCGGGTGCAGCACCTCGACGTCGGCCGCGGTGCGGTGGGCGACCCAGCGCTCCAGTCCGCGGCGGACGACCTCGACCTCGGGCAACTCGGGCATCGGGACCCCCGTGAAGGACCGTGGGGACCGTACGGTCCGCTCCGGTGGACGGTCCGAGCGCCCGCCCCCGCCGGGGAACCGGTGGGGGCGGGCGCTCGGGTGCTGTGCTCTGTCAGGCGGAGGCGGAGGACGCGTCGGCGTCCTGTGCGGCGGCGGCCTCCTCGGCCGCCTTGGCGCGCTCGTCCGCCGCGGCCCGGATGGACCGCCAGGCGGACTCGGCGGCCTGCTGCTCCGCCTCCTTCTTGCTGCGGCCGGTGCCGGTGCCGTACGAGACGCCTCCGACGCGGGCGGCAGCAGTGAAGGTCTTCTCGTGGTCGGGGCCGGTCTCCGTGACCAGGTACTCGGGGACACCGAGCCCTTCGGTCGCGGTCAGCTCCTGGAGCGACGTCTTCCAGTCCAGGCCTGCGCCCAGATTGGAGGACTTCTCGATCAGCGGGTCGAACAGGCGGTGCACCAGTTCGGAGGCCGCTTCGAGGCCCTGGTCGAGATAGACCGCGCCGATCACCGCTTCGAGGGTGTCGGCGAGGATCGACGCCTTGTCCCGGCCGCCCGTGCCCTCTTCACCGCGGCCGAGCCGGATGAAGGAACCCAGGTCGAGCCCGCGGCCCACTTCCGCCAGCGCACGCGAGTTGACCACCGCGGCCCGCAACTTGGCCAGCTGGCCTTCGGGCAGGTCGGGGTGGGTGCGGTACAGCGTGTCCGTGACGACGAGACCGAGGACGGAGTCACCGAGGAACTCCAGCCGCTCGTTCGTCGGCAGGCCGCCGTTCTCGTACGCGTAGGAACGGTGGGTCAGCGCGCGCACCAGAAGGGCGGACTCGAGCCGGTAGCCGAGCCGCCCTTCCAGAAGCGTGTGGGACGAGGCGGTGTTGTCCGATGGGCCACTCCCGCCTGCGCGGGAAGCGTTCTTCTTAGCCGTGGACACGGTGCCTCTCACCAGCCGCTCAGACCTCGAGGACCTGGCGCTTGTTGTAGGTGCCGCAAGACGGGCACGCGATGTGCTGCTGCTTGGGCTCGTGGCAGCGCTCGCACGCAACCAGGGTGGGGACCGCAGCCTTCCACTGCGACCGGCGGTGGCGCGTGTTGCTGCGCGACATCTTCCGCTTCGGAACAGCCACGGCTACTTCTCCTGCTTCTCGTCGGCGCGTGCTGACTGAGGCGCGCCGCCGCTCATCTCGTCCTTCTCGCCGTCCGACGTGGTGCCGGCGAGTCCCTGCAAAGCCGCCCAACGGATGTCGACGGCGTCGTGGTGGTGGTCCGGGTCGTCCGCGAGCCGCGCTCCGCACTGGGAGCACAGACCCGGGCAGTCTTCCTGGCACACCGGCTGCATCGGCAGTGCGAGCACCACCGCATCGCGCAGCAGAGGTTCGAGGTCGAAGAGTCCGTCCTCGAGAAGGAGCCTGTCCTCGTCGTCCTCGGCGTCGTCGCCCGGTTCCGCGATCACGCGGCCCCGGTCGTCGGCGTCAGGGTACGAGAACATCTCCTGGAAGTCCGCTTCGAGCTCCAGCCCGACCGGCTCCAGACACCTTACGCACTCCCCCTCGGCCTGTGCACGGGCGGTGCCTGTGACAAGCACACCTTCCATGACCGACTCGAGGCGGAGTTCGAGGGCGACCGGGGCGCCTTCCGGCACTCCGATCACTCCGTGGATACCGAGGTCCCGGGGGGCCGGGATCTCGCGGGTCTGGCGTTGCAGCGCACCAGGACGCCGCCCCAGCTCATGTGTGTCGAACACTAGAGGGTTGCGGTGGTCGAGGCGGGCGTTGTGAGCCATTCCTGCTTTCGGTTTCCGAACTCGGAGGGTCGCCGCCCCGGTGGTGCTCCCGGGCAGCGCTGACCGCGCACTTACGCGCGACCGAAGAGCCAGGATACTGGACCTTTCGCTCACGGCCCAATCCGGCCTCCTGACCGGCCCGCGGACCGGCCGCTCCCTCAGAGGCCGCGGCCCTGCTCGTACGCCCGCAACTGCTCGGCGCTGATCATGCCGGTGTCGAAGAGGCTGGTCTCGTCGAGCGCGTAGCCCTGCTGCGCGTGGCCCTGCTGCGGCTGCTGGTTCTGGTGAGGCTGCTGGGTCTGGTGGGGCTCGTGCGGCTGCTGGGGCTGGTTCGGGTCGTAGCCGCCTGCCTGCTGCGCGTCGTAGCCCTGGTAGCCGTAGGGGTCGGCCTGCTGCTGGTAGCCGTACGGGTCCTGCTGGGCGGCGTAGGCCGGCTGGTAGCCGCCGTACGGGTCGGGCTGCGCGGTCTGCGCGGTCTGGGGGTAGCCGTAGTCCGGCTGCGGCTCGTAGACCGGCTGCTGCGGCGCGGCCGGGGCCTCGGCGAGGGCGGCGGCCGGGGCGGGGGCGGGGCTGATCTCCGCGAGACCGGCCAGGTAGTCGGCGTCGCTGGAGTGCTGCACGGTGCCGGTGTCGTCGGCGAGGGCGCCGAGGTCGTCGGTGGCGATCCGGCCGTGCAGCTTCTGCCGGCCGCGGCCGACGGCCTCCAGCGTCTTGGCGAGCACGGCCTCGAAGGCGCCCAGCTTGAGATCGACGTAGGCGTCGGCGTCCCGGCGCAGGGTCTCCGGGTCGGGGCTGCGCTCGGGGGCGTCCTCGTCCTCGTAGCCGTCCTCGGTCAGTCCGGGACCGGTGCCGAGCAACTTCTCCCGGCCGCGGCCGACCGAGCCGAGGGTCTTGGTGAGGACCACCTCGAAGTTGGCGAGCTTGGAGTCGACGTAGTCGTCGGCCTCGGCGCGCACCTCCTCGGCCTCCTGGCGGGCCTCGGTGAGGATCCGGTCGGCCTCGGCCTGGGAGCGGCGGGCCACCTCGGTGTCGGAGATCAGCGAGCCGCGCTCGGCGTGCGCGGTCTCGATGATCCGCTCGGCCTCGCGCCGCGCCTCCTCGACCATCTGGTCCCGGTCGCCGATCAGCTCCTGGGCCTGCGCGAGCGAGCCGGGCAGGGCCTGGCGCACCTCTTCGAGCAGGGCGAGCAGGGCGGCGCGGTTGACCACGCAGGACGCCGACATGGGCATGGACCGGGCGCCGGAGACCGTGCTCACGATCTCGTCGAGCTTCTTCTGCACGTCCACGGTGTGCTCGCCACTCTCTACCGATGTGCGGGTAACGGACGGGACGACTGTACGACCATGCGGCAGCCGCCGGACACCGGGTGACGGGACGTCAGGCGCTCAGTCGCGCCGCAGCCGTGCGGTGAGCTGCTCCAGGACCACGTCGGGCACCAGGTGGGCGACGTCGCCGCCCCAGGCCGCGACCTCCTTCACCAGGGAGGACGACAGGAAGCTGTACGTCGGGTTGGTGGGCACGAAGAGGGTCTCGACACCGGAGAGGCCGTTGTTCATCTGGGCCATCTGGAGTTCGTAGTCGAAGTCGCTGACCGCGCGCAGGCCCTTGACGATGGCCGGGATGTCGCGCTGCTTGCAGAAGTCGACGAGGAGGCCGTGGAAGGACTCGACGCGGACGTTGCCGTAGTCGGCGGTGACCTGGCGGATGAGGTCGATGCGCTCCTCGATCTCGAACAGGCCCTTCTTGGACTGGTTGATCATCACCGCCACGTAGACCTCGTCGTACAGGCGGGAGGCGCGGGCAATGATGTCGAGATGTCCGTTGGTGATCGGGTCGAACGACCCGGGACAGACGGCGCGGCGCACTTGAGATCCCTCGCTCTCCGGTCCGGTCATCGTGCGTCTTCGCACGTAGCGGCGGCGCGACCGTACCAAAACGTTCCCTCGCCGTAACGGCGGGCCCGGATCGCGTCGAAGCCGGGCGGCCAGCCGAACTCGCCGCCCCTGGTGCTGCGCTCCACGGTGACGAGGGCCCGCTCGGCGAGCCACCCCTGCGAACGGAGTGTGAGCAGGATCTCGCGAAGATCGTCGTCGGAGACGGCGTACGGCGGGTCGAGGAAGACCAGGTCGTACGGTCCGGCGGCGGGCGGTGCCTGGACGATCTGCTCCGCCCGGCCCGCGCGCACCTCGGCGCCGGGCAGGCCCAGGGACTTGGCGTTCTCCCGGACGGTGCGCACGGCGCGGGCGTCGGCCTCGACGAGGAGGGTGTGCCCGGCGCCCCGGGACAGCGCCTCCAGGCCGACGGCGCCCGAGCCGGCGTACAGGTCGAGGACCCGCTCGCCGTCGAGCGGGCCGCCCAGGAGGGACTGCCAGGTCGAGAAGAGGCCCTCGCGCGCGCGGTCCGAGGTGGGCCGGGTGCCCTGGCCCGGGGGTACGGCGAGACGGCGTCCACCGGCCCGGCCGGCGATCACGCGGGTCATGTCCTTGGGTCCTTGTCGGTGCTCGGCGGTGCGGGAGGGGCCCGGCGGTGCCGTGCCGGGTGCTGCTTGCTGCCCGGGGGTACGGCTCGGACGCGGGCCGTACCCAGTCTGTCAGCCCTTCTCCAGGTACTGCTCCCGCTCGTCGTCCAGCAGGGCGTCCAGGGCCGTGCGCAGTCCGGGCAGCGACTCCAGGGCGGGGTCGGCGGCGACCAGGGCGGCGGCCTCCTCGCGGGCCTCGGCGATGATCTCCTCGTCCTCGATGACGGCGAGCACCCGCAGGCTGGTGCGGGCCCCGGACTGGGCCTGGCCGAGGACGTCGCCCTCGCGGCGCTGTTCGAGGTCGATGCGGGAGAGCTCGAAGCCGTCCAGGGTGGCGGCGACCGCGTTCAGCCGCTGGCGGGCGGGGCTCGCCTCGGGCATCTCGGTGACCAGCAGGCACAGGCCCGGGGCCGTGCCGCGGCCGACCCGGCCGCGCAGCTGGTGCAGCTGGGAGACGCCGAAGCGGTCGGCGTCGGTGATCACCATCACGGTGGCGTTGGGGACGTTGACCCCGACCTCGATGACGGTGGTGGCGACCAGGACGTCGGTGTCGCCCGCGGCGAAGCGGCGCATCACCGCGTCCTTGTCGTCGGGCTGCATCCTGCCGTGCAGCACCTCCACCCGCAGCCCCTTCAGGGGGCCCTCGGCGAGCGTGGCGGCCACGTCCAGGACGGCGAGCGGCGGGCGCTTGTCGGCGCCCTCCGGGGGTTCCGCGCCCGCCGCGCCCTCCGAGCCCTCCGCCGTCTTCCCGGCCTTCGCGGACCTCTTCCCGGACGCCTTCTTCGGGTCGTCCTCCTCGTCGCCGATGCGCGGGCAGACGACGTACGCCTGATGGCCCTCGGCCGCTTCCTCGCGCACCCGCTCCCAGGCGCGCGCGAGGAAGTGCGGTTTGTCGGCGGCCGGGACGACATGGCTGGCGATGGGCGAGCGGCCGGCCGGGAGCTGGTCCAGGACGGAGGTCTCCAGGTCGCCGAAGACCGTCATCGCGACCGTGCGCGGAATGGGGGTGGCGGTCATCACCAGCAGGTGCGGCGGCTGCTTGCCCTTGCCGCGCAGGGCGTCGCGCTGCTCGACGCCGAAGCGGTGCTGCTCGTCGACGACCACGAGTCCGAGGTCGTGGAAGCGCACCTTGTCCTCGATCAGCGCATGGGTGCCGATGACGACGCCGGCCTCGCCGGTGGCCAGGTCCAGCAGGGCCCGGCGGCGGGCGGCGGCGCCCATGGAGCCGGTGAGCAGCACCACCTTGGTGGCGTGCTCGGGTCCGGCCAGGGTGCCGCCCTCGGCCAGCTCGCCCATCATCTCGGTGATCGACCGGTGGTGCTGCTGGGCCAGCACCTCGGTGGGGGCGAGCATGGCGGCCTGCCCGCCCGCGTCGACCACGGCGAGCATGGCGCGCAGCGCCACCATGGTCTTGCCGGAGCCCACCTCGCCCTGGAGCAGGCGGTGCATCGGGTGCTCGGTGGCCAGGTCGGCGAAGATCTCCCCGGAGACCTTGCGCTGGCCCTCGGTGAGGGTGAAGGGCAGCCGGTCGTCGAAGGCGTCGAGGATGCCGCCGGGGCGCGGGCGGCGGGCGACGGCCGGCAACTGGGCGTCGGCGTGGCGGCGGCGGGCCAGGGCGACCTGGAGGACGAACGCCTCGTCCCACTTCAGGCGGGCGCGGGCGTCGGCGATGTCCGCCTTGGTGTGCGGGCGGTGGATCTTGAGCAGGGCCTCGGGAAGGGTGACCAGGCCGCGGCCCGCGCGCAGGGTGTCGGGCAGCGGGTCGACGGCCTCCCGGGCGGTGGGCAGGACGGTCTGGACGGCCTTGCCGATCTTCCAGGACTCCAGCTTGGCGGTGGCCGGGTAGATCGGGATGAGGGCGCCCGCCCAGGACTCGACGGTCTCCTCGGGGTCGTCGGTGTCGCCGGTGAGCAATTCGTAGGCGGGGTGGGCGAGCTGGAGCCGCCGGTTGAAGACGGAGACCTTGCCCGCGAACAGCGCGCGCGTGCCCGGCAGCAGCTCCTTGTGCGGCTTGTGCACGCCGTTGCCGAAGAAGACGAGCTGGAGGCGGCCGCTGCCGTCGGTGATCGTCACCTCCAGGCGCTGGCCCTTGCCGCGCGGCGCCCGGGAGGAGGCGAAGGAGTGCAGGCGGGCGTCGGCGACCTGGGCGACCACCGTGACGTGCTCGTCCATCGGGAGGTCGGCGAGGTGGGTGAGCTGGCCGCGCTCCTCGTATCTGCGGGGGTAGTGGTGGAGGAGGTCACCGACGGTGTGCAGGCCGAGGTGCTCGGCCATCACCTTCGCGGTGGCGGGGCCGAGCACCGACTTGAGCGGTTGGCGCAGTGGTTCTGGCAGTGCGGGCACGGGATCCATTGCACACCACGGCACTGACAATCCGCGGACGCGGTACGGACCGGCGGGTGGCCGGGCGGGCTACTCCACGCCGATGAGCAGCAGCGCGCCCTGCCTGCCGCCCCGCAGGACGACCGTGTCGACGGCGAGGTAGGACTCGCGGACGCGGGTCTCCAGGCCGTCGGCGACGGAGTCGGGCAGTTCCTCGCCGAGGACGAGGGTGACCAGTTCGCCGCCGCCCGCGAGCATCCGGTCCAGGACCGCGCGCGCGGTGTCCGCGACGTCCGGGCCGATCACGGCCACGTCGCCGTCGATGAGGCCGAGGACGTCGCCGGCCTGGCAGATCCCGGCGCTGGTCCAGGAGCGGTGCTCGGCGACGGTGACCTCGCCGTGGCGGGTGGCACCGGCCGCCGACGTCATGGCGACGACGTCCTCGTCGAAGCGGCGCCCGGGTTCGTGCACCGCGAGGGCGGCGATGCCCTGGACCGCCGAGCGGGTGGGGATGAGGGCGACCCGCACGCCCTCGCCGCGGGCCTGCTCGGCCGCGGCGGCGGCGGTGTCGCGCAGTTCGGCGTCGTTGGGCAGCAGGACCACCTCGCGCGCGTGCGCCCGCCGTACGGCCTCCACCAGTTCGCCGCTGGCGGGCGGCTCCCCCGGCCGGGCGAGGACCGTGGTGGCCCCGGCCTCGGTGCACAGCGCGGCCAGTCCCTCGCCGGGCACGACGGCCACCACGGCCCGCTGGGCGCGCTCGCGCGGCGGGCGCGCGGCGGCCCCGGTGTGCGCGTCTCCGGCGCCGAAGTGGGTGATGCGGATCCGGTGCGGGCGGCCGGCCTCGACGCCCGCCTCCACGGCGGCACCGGCGTCGTCCACGTGCACATGGACGTTCCACAGTCCGTCGCCGCCGACCACCACCAGGGAGTCCCCGAGCGCGTCGAGCCGCCGCCGCAGCCGGGCGACGGACGGGTCGTCGGCCTCCAGGAGGTAGATCACCTCGAAGGCGGGGCCCTGGCCCGGTGCGGCGGCGGGCGCGGCGGACGGCACCGGCGGGGTGTGCGCGCAGGCCGGGGGCGGGGCGGCGGGCGCGGGGACCGCAGCGGGTGCGGGCGTCGCGGGAGCCTCACGGTCCATCGTGTCCGCCACGTCCGCCGTGTCTGCCGTGTCTGCTGCGTCCGCTGCATCGGCCGTGTCCGCCGTGTCCGGCCCGCCCGCGTCCGGCTCATCACGGCCGCACACGCGCGCGTGCGGCACGGCCGGACGGTCCCCGGCCCTCTGCGCCTGCCGCCGGGCACCCGCCGGACCCGTGCCCGCCTCCGTCCCCGTCCCCGTCCCCCGGCCCCGCGCGGCGGCGGGCGCCTGCCCGGTGAACGTCTCGACCAGGGCCGCCAGCACGGCCACCAGGCCGCTTCCGCCCGCGTCGACCACCCCGGCGCGCTCCAGCGCGGCGAGCTGGCCCGGGGTCGCCGCCAGGGCCGTCCGCGCGCCCTCGTGGGCGGCCCGCGCGACCGCGCCGCAGTCGCCCTCGGTGCCGCAGGCCGCGTCGGCCGCGTCGGCGGCGGCCGAGGCGACCGTCAGGACGGTGCCCTCGACGGGGTGCGCCACGGCCTGGCGGGCCGAGTCGGCGGCGCGGCGCAGGGCGCGGCGCAGTCCGTGGCCGTCGGCGCGGGCCTCCGCCCCGTCGGCGGCCAGCACCTCGGCCATGCCGCGCAGCAGCTGGGCGAGGATCGTCCCGGAGTTGCCGCGCGCGCCGATGAGCGCGCCGTGCGCCATCGCCCGCGCGGCCTCGGCCAGGGAGGGGCCACCGGGGCCGGTGCCGCCCGCCTCGTGGCCCGCGAACACGGCTTCGACGGCGGCGGCGGCGGACTCCACGGTCAGGTAGAGGTTGGTGCCGGTGTCGCCGTCCGCCACGGGATAGACGTTGATCGCGTCGATCTCCTCGCGCGCCCGTCCCAGGGCGCGCAGCGCCAGTCCGCACCAGGTGCGCACCGCCGGCGCGTCGAACGTCTGCGCCACCTGTGCCACCTGCGCCTCCTCTGAGCTGCCGGACCGGACGGCAGCGTAGACCCAGGGGCGGTGTGCACCGGAAGAGGGCCGGGCCGGGCCCCTGGGCAGCCATGGTAGTTTCGTTGTACGGGAGCAGGCGTTGTATGCTGCTCCGGTTGCCCGACCTGGTCGGGCTCTCCCCCTGGCACCGCCACTCAGATTCAGCGCGCTCGTCGAGCCTCCGGACCTGATCCCGGCATGCCGGGATCAACCGTAAGTGCATCTGAAGTCTTTGGAGTGACCCGTGGCTGCCAACTGCGACGTCTGCGGCAAGGGGCCGGGCTTCGGCAACAACATCTCGCACTCGCACCGCCGTACGTCCCGTCGCTGGAACCCGAACATCCAGCGTGTGCGTACCGTGGTCGGCGGGACGCCGAAGCGCGTGAACGCTTGCACCTCGTGCATCAAGGCCGGCAAGGTCTCGCGCTGACGCTCAGCTGAGCGCGCGGCCACTGCCGGTTCGCTGCACTGAGCCGGTCCACCTCTGGTGGGCCGGCTTTTTGCCGTACCCGTTCACCGGTGCCGGTCCCCCGCGCGCCCGCCACCTGCCAGAATCCGGGGAATGCGCTTCGGCATCCTGGGTCCGCTGGACATCCGCACCGACGACGGCGCCCCTGTCGACCCCGGCGGCCCGCGCCCCCGGGCCCTGCTCACCCTGCTGCTCCTGGCGGCCGGGCGCACGGTCGGCACGGACCGGCTGACCGACGGCCTCTACGGCGCCGAGCCGCCCGCCGGGGCGGCCAACGCCCTCCAGTCGCAGATCTCGCGGCTGCGCAGGCGCCTGGGCCCGCACCCGCCCGTGGAGGCGACGGCGGCCGGTTACCGGATCGCCGCCGACCCCGACTCCGTCGACGCGCACCGCTTCGCGCGGCTGGCCGAGGAGGGCCGGGCGGCCCTCGCCGCGGGTGATCCCGCTCACGCCGCCGCCGTGCTGCGCGAAGCGCTGGACCTGTGGCGCGGCCCGGCCCTGCCCGATCTGCCGGACGCGCACGCCGAGACGGCCCGCCTCGAAGAGCTGCGGGCGGCCGCCGCCCAGGACCGGATCGAGGCGGAGCTCGCGCTCGGCGGCGGCTCCGCGCTCGTGCCCGAGCTGCGCGCGCTGCTGGCCCGGCACCCGCTGAGCGAACGGCTGCACGCCCTGCTGATGCGGGCCCTGCACGCGGCCGGGCGGCCCGCCGAGGCCCTCACCGTGTACGAGGAGGCCCGGCGCGCCCTCGCCGACGAGCTGGGCGCCGACCCGTCGCCGGAGCTGGCCGCGCTCCACCTGGAGCTGCTGCGGGGCCGGGAGCCGGGCTCCCGGCCGCCCGCGCTGCCCGCGCAGCTGACCCGGTTCGTCGGCCGGGACGCCGAACTGGCCGCCATCGCCGCGCACCTCGCCGACCCCGGATCCCGCCTGGTCACGCTCACCGGGCCCGGCGGGGCGGGCAAGACCCGGCTCGCCGTCGAGGCGGCCCGGACCCACGGCGGGGCCTGTCTGGTCGAGCTGGCGCCGCTGGCCGACGGCGCCCGGATCCCGTACGCCGTGCTGACGGCCCTCGGGATACGCGAGGGGTTCCGCGCCCCGGCCGCCGATGTCACCGACCGGCTGCTGAGCGCCCTGGAGGACCGCGAACTGCTGCTGGTCCTGGACAACTGCGAGCACCTGGTGGAGGACGCGGCCCGGATCGCCGGGCTGCTGCTGGGCCACTGCCCGGGTGTGCGGATCCTCGCCACCGGCCGGGAGGCGCTCGGCATCACCGGTGAGGTGCTGATCACGGTGGCGGCGCTGCCGCCGGGACCGGCCGAGCGCCTGTTCCTGGACCGGGCGCGCGCCGTACGGCCGGGCTTCACCGGGCACGCGCGCGTGCCGGACGTCTGCCGCGCCCTGGACGGGCTGCCGCTGGCCATCGAGCTGGCGGCGGCGCGGCTGCGGACGCTGGAACCGGAGGAGCTGGCCGACCGCCTGGACGACCGGTTCGGGCTGCTCTCCCGCGGCGACCGCACCAAGGCACCGCGCCACCGCACGCTGCGGGCCGTCGTGGAGTGGAGCTGGGACCTGCTGGACGCCGGGGAACGAGAGCTGGCCGCGCGGCTCAGCGTGTTCTGCGGCGGCGCCACGGAGGAGGCCGTACGGGCGGTGTGCGCGGTGCCGCACCCGCAGCACCTGCTGGCCTCGCTGGTGGAGAAGTCGTTCCTCGACGTGTCCGGCGGGCGCTACCGGATGCTGGAGACGATCCGCGCGTTCGCCGCCGAGCACGCCGCGGCGGACGGGGAGCGCACCGGGCCGAGCGGGCTGCGGGACGCGCACGCCGCGTACTTCCTGGAGCTGGCCGAGCGGGCGGAGCCCGGTCTGCGCGGGGCCGGGCAGTTGCCCTGGCTGGAGCGGCTGGCGGCCGAGCACGCCGACCTGGACGCGGCGCTGCGGCATCTGACCGGCCGGGACCCGGCGGGCGCGCTGCGTCTGATGGCGCTGCTGTCGTGGTTCTGGCGGCTGCGCGGGCTGCACGGCGAGCAGGTGCCGGCGGCCCGCGCGCTGCTGGCCGCGGTGGGCGGTGCGCCGCCGCCGGGCCTGACGGAGGAGTACGTCCTCTGCGCGCTGAACGCGCTCTCCGGTGACGGCGGCGACCCGGCGGCCGACGAGCGGCTGCACGCGCGCGTGGATGGCCTTCTGGACGGCTGCGCGGGTCCGCTCAGGCTGCCGTACCTGCTCGTCCTGTGGTCGGTGGTGGCCGGGCCCCGGCCGGGCGCCGACGAGCGGGCTCTGGCCCACGCGGGCGAGGACCCGTGGGCGCGCGCCCTGCTGGACATGGGGCTCGCCTACCAGAAGCAGTTCGCGGGAGAGGCCGACGGGTCGCGGGAGCTGGTCTCCCGGGCGCTGAAGGGGTTCCGGGCGGCGGGCGACCGCTGGGGCATGGCCAACTGCCTGGACCTGCTGGGCCTGCACGCCCATCTGCGCGGGCAGGGCGCACACGCGCTGGAGCTGCTGGACGAGGGTCTCGCGCACGTACGGGAGCTGGCCGCGCCGGAGGAGACCTCCGATCTGCTGCGCAGCCGGGCCACCGTGCTGCTCGGTCTGGATCCGGGCCGCGCGAACGAGGCGGCGGCCGGGTTCGGGCAGGCGCTGGAGCTGGCGCGCGGGGCCGGGGCCGCCGACAAGGTGGCGGGCGCGCGGCGCGGCCTGGGTGACGCGGCCCGGCTGTCCGGGGACACCGCACGCGCGCGCGTGCACTACGAACAGGCCCTCCAGGAGTGCGCCGCGACCTGGTCCAGCGTCGGTGAGGCCGTGCGGATCCTCATCGGGCTGGGGCGCACGGCCGCCGCCGAGGGGCGGGAGGAGGAGGCCCGCGACTGGTTCCGGCAGGCCGCCTCCGCCGCTGCGGACAGTCCCGGCGTCCTCGAACTCGCCGAGGCCGCCGAGGCGCTGGCCCAGGTCGCGCCCTGCCCGGAGCGGGCCGCCGAACTGCTCGGCGCCGGGGCGGGGCTGCGGGGCGCCCGCCCCGAGGGGGACCCCGATGTCGTACGGACCGCGCGGGCGGTGCGGGAGCGGCTGACGCCCGAGGCGTACGCGGCGGCCTTCGAGCGGGGCGTACGGCTGCGGGCGGCGGCGGTCAGCGGACGGTAGGCGGACGGTCAGCGCCGCCGCCGAGGCTGTGGCCATGACGAACCCGAAGAACGCTCCCGCCCTCGCCCACCTGCACGTGCTCGTCTCCGGTGCCAGCGTCGCCGGTCCGGCCCTCGCCCTGAACCTGCTGCGCCACGGCGCCCGGGTCACCGTCGTGGAGAAGGCGCCCGCCCTGCGCGGCGGCGGCTTCGCCGTGGACTTCCGCGGCCATGTGCACCGCCGGGTGCTCACCGAGATGGGCATCTGGGACGAGATCCACGCCCGCCAGACGCACATGGGCCGGCAGACCGTCGTCGACGCCGACGGCACCGCGCGCGTGGACCTGCCCGCCGAGATGATGAGCGGCGACGTGGAGATCTTCCGCGGCGAGCTGGCGCAGATCATGTACGAGCGCACCCGGGACCGCGCCGAGTACGTCTTCGGCGACTCGATCGCCGCGCTCACCGAGACCGCGGACGGCGTCGAGGCCGCCTTCGAGCAGGGCCCGCCGCGCCGCTTCGACCTGGTCGTGGGCGCGGACGGACTGCACTCGCGCACCCGGCGGCTGGTGTTCGGCGACGAGTCGCGCCATCTGCGCTTCCACGACCACTACGTGGCCGGTTTCCCGGTCCCCAACGACCTGGGGCTGTGCCGCCGCGGCCTCCTCTACAGCGAACCGGGCCGCGCGGTCGCCGTCGGCAACTACGACGGGGACCCGGAGCGCGCCGGTGCCCTGCTGGTCTTCCGGTCCGAGGAGCTGGCGTACGACCGGCGGGACGTGGCCGCGCAGAAGCGGATCCTGGCCGAGCGGTTCGCGGGCATGGGCTGGCGGACTCCGCAGGTGCTGGCGGCGCTCCAGGACACCGACGAGCTGTACTTCGACGCCATCGCGCAGATCCACGTGGACCGGCTGACCCGGGGGCGGGTGGCGCTGCTCGGGGACGCCGGGTACGGCGCCACCATGGGCGGCATGGGGACGGGTGTGGCGGTGGTCGGCGCGTATGTGCTGGCCGGTGAACTGGCCCTGGCGGGCGGTGACCACCGGGTGGCGTTTCCCGCGTACGAGCGCCGGATCGAGGGCTTCGCCAAGGGCTGCCAGAAGACCTCCGCCAACGCGGGCCCGTTCTTCGCCCCGCCGACCGAGCGGCGCATCCGCAGCCGGGACCGGATGTACCGGCTGCTCGGCTCGCGGCTGCTGGCCGGCTTCTTCAAGCGGCTCTCGGAGAAGGCGGCCACCGCGATCGACCTGCCCGGCTACCCGGCGGCGTGAGGCTCCCGGAAGGTCCAGGCGTGGTCCACCGGGCCGATCCCGCCGCCGAGCGCGAACCCGGCGGCGATCGCCCCGGTGACATAGGTCTTGGCGGCCGTCACCGACTCGGGCACGGACCGGCCGAGCGCCAGGTACGAGGCGATGGCGGAGGCGAGGGTGCAGCCGGTGCCGTGGGTGTGCCGGTTGTCGAGGCGCGGGGCGCGCAGCCAGTGCTCGGCGGAGCCGTCGGTGAGCAGGTCCACGGCGTCCCCGGCCAGGTGGCCGCCCTTGATCAGCACCCAGGCGGGGCCGTACTCCAGGACGGCGTGCGCGGCCTCGCGCAGACCGTCCTCGGACGTGACCTCGACGCCGGTCAGTTGGGCCACCTCGTCGAGGTTGGGGGTGGCGACGGTGGCGGTGGGCAGCAGTTCGGCGCGCACCGACTCCAGGGCGGAGGCGGCGAGCAGCGGGTCGCCGTGCTTGGAGACGCCCACCGGGTCGACGACCACCGGGGCAGCGGTCCCGGCGAGCAACGCGGCGACCGTCTCCACCAGTTCCGCGGAGGCCAGCATGCCGGTCTTGACGGCCTGGACGCCGATGTCGTCGACGACGCTGCGGTACTGGGCGCGGACCGCCTCCACGGGCAGTTCCCAGGCGCCCTGCACACCGAGCGAGTTCTGCGCGGTCACCGCGGTGAGCACGCTCATGCCGTGCACGCCGAGGGCGAGCATCGTCTTCAGGTCGGCCTGGATGCCGGCGCCGCCGCCGGAGTCGGACCCGGCGACGGTGAGGACGCGCGGCGGGGCGGGGCGCGGGCCGGGCGCGGGTACCGGTACGGAGCCGGGTTCGGGTACGGGTGCGGTGCTCATGACTCGATGTCCCCGAAGTGGTCCCAGCCGCCCTTCCTGGTCCACGGGGCGCCGTCGACCGTGACCTGGGGCAGGGCCGAGGGGTTGAGCACTTCGCCGATCACCTTCCAGCGGGCCGGCAGCTTCACGTCCGGGGGGAAGGTCGCCACGATCGCGTGGTCCTCTCCCCCGGTCAGCACCCACTGGAGCGGGTCGACACCGACGGCCTGCCCGATGTCGTTCATCTGCGAGGGGATGTCGATGGCGCCGGACCGGACGTCGATGCGGACCTTGCTGGCCTCCGCGATGTGCCCGAGGTCGGCGATGAGTCCGTCGCTGACGTCGCACATCGCGGTGGCGCCGAGCCCGGCGGCGGCGGGGCCCGCGTGGTAGGGCGGTTCGGGCCTGCGGTGGGCCTCGACGAAGGCGCGCGGGGAGCGGAAGCCGCGGGAGAGCACGGCGAATCCGGCGGCGGACCAGCCCAGCCAGCCGGTGACGGCGACGCGGTCGCCGGGCTGGGCGCCCGCCCGGGTCACCGGTTCGTGGTTGCGCAGATCGCCGAGGGCCGTGATGGACACCATGATCGTGTCGCCGCGGACCACGTCGCCGCCGACCACGGAGGCGCCCGCGACCTGGCACTCGTCGCGCAGCCCGTCCATCATCTCGGTGGGCCAGGTGACCGGCAGTTCGGCGGGGACGACCAGGCCGAGCAGCAGGGCGGTCGGCACGGCGCCCATGGCGGCGATGTCGGCGAGGTTCTGGGCGGCCGCCTTGCGGCCCACGTCGTAGGCCGTGGACCAGTCCCGGCGGAAGTGCCGCCCCTCCAGGAGTATGTCGGTGCTCGCCACGACCCTGCGGTCGGGGGCGGCGACCACCGCGGCGTCGTCGCCGGGTCCGACCCGGACCGCCGGGGTGGTGGTGAGACGGGAGGTGAGCTCCCTGATGAGCCCGAACTCCCCGAGCTCACCAACAGTGCCCTTCATGGCCCTTACGCCCCTTCTGTCCCTGTGCGTTCCTGGTCGCGTCCCCGCTCGCGCGTCCGCGCGGGTCTCGCTACGGTCGAGGTGACCGTCAACCTCAGTCCTACCTGCACCCCGGCGCGCGGGCCACGTCGGTCCCGGGTCTCCCCGCGGCGTTCGGCGACGCGATACCGTGGCGTTCCTTTTCCCCACATGATCCTCGTGGTCGCCCTGGAGGTTCCGTGGTACAGGCGTACATCCTGATCCAGACCGAGGTCGGCAAGGCGTCGACCGTGGCCGAGACGATCGGCCGGCTGCCCGGAGTGATCCAGGCCGAGGACGTGACCGGCCCGTACGACGTCATCGTGCGCGCACAGGCCGACACCGTCGACGCCCTGGGCCGCATGGTGGTCGCCAAGGTGCAGCAAGTGGAGGGCATCACGCGCACCCTGACCTGCCCGGTCGTGCATCTGTAGCCCCCGTCTACCCTGGGCCGGTGAGTTCCTTCCGCCACCGGCGAGCCGGTCTGCCCGTCGTCCTCGCCGCGTTGATCACCGCGGCGGGCTGTTCTTCAAGCGACGACAGTGCCACCGCTGCGGTTCCCAGCCCGGACCCGGCGGTCGCGAAGCTGTGCGGGGACCTGGACAGAGCACTGCCGCAGAAGGTGGACGGGCTGAGCCGCACGGACCCCCGGCCCGCGTCGGCGCTCACCGCGGGCTGGGGAAGCCCGGCGATCATACTGCGCTGCGGGGTGCCCCGGCCCGCCGCGATGAACGACCCCGACGCCGACGGCGCCGAGGTCGACGGGGTCGGCTGGCTCCTGGAGAAGCTGGCCGACGGCTCCTTCCGCTTCACCACCACGCTGCGCAGGGCGTACGTGGAGGTCAGCCTGCCCGCGAGCCGCACCGGCCACGGGGCGGCGCCCCTGGTGCACCTCGCCCCGGCCGTGAAGAAGGCGATCCCCGAAGGGATCGCCGACTAGGACCTGTCCTAGGTGCCGCCGCTGCTTCCGGATGCTCCCGCCGCGCTCAGCGCAGGCCGGTGGAGCGGTCCAGGGCCGCCTGGATCAGGCGGTCCACCAGCTCCTCGTAGGAGACGCCGGTGGCCTGCCACATCTTCGGGTACATCGAGATGGGCGTGAAGCCGGGCATGGTGTTGATCTCGTTGATCACGAACTCGCCGTCCTCGCCGAGGAAGAAGTCCGCGCGGACCAGTCCCTCGCAGGAGGCCGCCTCGAACGCCTCGACCGCGAGCCGCCGCACCTCGGCGGTCTGCTCCTCGGTGAGCGGGGCCGGTACGACACCGGGCGTGGAGTCGATGTACTTCGCCTCGAAGTCGTAGTACGCGTGCTCCTGCGGCGGCGGGATCTCGGCGGGCACGGAGGCGCGCGGGCCGTCCTCGAACTCCAGCACCCCGCACTCGATCTCCCGGCCGCGCACCGCGGCCTCCACGAGCACCTTCGGGTCGTGGCGCCGGGCCTCCTCGACGGCCTCGTCCAGGCCGGAGAGGTCGTCGACCTTGGTGATGCCGATGGAGGAACCGGCGCGGGCGGGCTTCACGAACAGCGGCCAGCCGTGCTCGCCCGCGAAGTCCACGATCTTCTTCCGGGCCGCCGGGGCGTCCCGCTCCCACTCGCGCGGCCGGATCACCACGTACGGGCCGACCTTGAGCCCGAACGAGGTGAACACCCGCTTCATGTACTCCTTGTCCTGGCCGACGGCCGAGGCGAGCACGCCCGAGCCGACATAGGGCACACCGGACAGCTCCAGCAGTCCCTGGAGGGTGCCGTCCTCGCCGTAGGGGCCGTGCAGCACCGGGAAGACGACGTCGACCTCGCCGAGCGCCTTGGGCACCGAACCGGGCTCGCTGTAGACGACTTCGCGGTTGCCGGGGTCGACCGGGAGCACCACACCGCCCTCGCCGGACTCGGCCAGGTCGTCGACGCTGGGCGTACGCCGCTCGGTGATCGCCATGCGGTCCGGGTCGTCCGCGGTCAGGGCCCAGCGGCCGTCGCGGGTGATGCCGATCGGCAGGACCTCGTACTTGCTCCGGTCGATGGCGCGCAGCACCGCACCGGCGGTGACCACGGAGATCCCGTGTTCGGAGCTGCGACCACCGCAGACGACGGCCACCCGCGGCTTGCGCGGCGGCTGCTCAGGGCTCTGGGGGAGGTTCTCGGTGCTCATATCGCGATGAGCGTACCCGCTGGCAGAGCCCCGGGGCAGCGTGGGAAACGCGGGTCGCTCAGCGTCGTTCCGGCTTCGCGCTGCGCGACATCAGCTCCTTGAGGGCGGTCAGCGGGGATTTGCCTTCGTGCACGATGCCGACGACGGTCTCGGTGAGCGGCATGTCGACGCCGTGCCGCCGGGCCAGATCGAGCACCGACCGGCACGACTTGACGCCCTCGGCGGTCTGCCGGGTGACCGCGACGGTCTCCTGGAGCGTCATGCCCTTGCCGAGGTTGGTGCCGAAGGTGTGGTTGCGCGACAGCGGCGAGGAGCAGGTGGCGACCAGGTCGCCGAGCCCGGCCAGACCGGAGAAGGTCAGCGGGTCGGCGCCCAGGGCCATGCCCAGGCGGGTGGTCTCGGCGAGACCGCGCGTGATGAGCGAGCCCTTGGCGTTGTCGCCGAGCCCCATGCCGTCCGCGATGCCCACGGCCAGGCCGATCACGTTCTTGACGGCACCGCCCAGTTCGCAGCCGATCACGTCGGTGTTGGTGTACGGCCGGAAGTAGGGCGTGTGGCAGGCGGCCTGGAGGCGCCGGGCGACGGCGTCGTCGGTGCAGGCCACCACGGCGGCGGCGGGCCTGCGGGCGGCGATCTCCCGGGCGAGGTTGGGGCCGGTGACCACGGCGATCCGGTCCGGGCCGACCTTGGTGACGTCCTCGACGACCTCGCTCATGCGCATCGCCGAGCCCAGTTCGATCCCCTTCATCAGGGAGACCAGGACGGTGTCCGGGGCGAGCAGCGGCAGCCACTCGGCGAGATTGGCGCGCAGGGTCTGGGAGGGGATGGCGAGCACGGTGAAGTCGGCGTCGCGGACGGCCTCGGCGGGGTCCGTGGTGGCCCGTACGGCGGCCGGGAGTTCGATGCCGGGCAGGTAGTCCGGATTGGTCCGGGTGGAGTTGACCGCCTCGGCCACCTCGGCGCGGCGGGCCCACAGGGTGACCTCGCAGCCGGCGTCGGCGAGGACCACGGCGAAGGCGGTCCCCCACGATCCGGTGCCGAGGACGGCCGCCCTGACCCGCTGGTCCGGCTTGCTCACGTGCCCTGCCCCTCTTCCTGTACCTGCCGGTGCGCCTCGCCGGACCGGCCGCTGCGCTCGTTCCGGTCGTCCCGGTCGCTGTGTTCGCCGCGGTCGCCGTGTTCGCCACGGTCGCCGCGGGAGCGGGTCCGGTCCTGCGTCTGCTGCTGGGTCCTGCGGCGCTGCTCGATCCGCTCGCGGCGCGGGTCGTAGGGCACGGCGGGGGCCTTCTCGCCGCGGACCAGCTCCAGCTGGCGGGTGACGGCGGCCATGATGACCGCGGTCGCCTCCTTCAGCACCTCCGGGGTCATCTCCCGGTCGTAGAACTCCGAGAGGTCCACCGGCGGTCCGGCCAGCACGCGGTGCGTCTTGCGCGGCAGGATGTCCGGCTTCTTGGCGTAGGGCGGCAGGAGTTCGTTCACGCCCCACTGGGCCACGGGGATCACCGGGCACCTGGTCTGGAGGGCGACCCGGGCGGCGCCGGTCTTGCCGGTCATCGGCCAGCCGTCGGGGTCGCGGGTGAGGGTGCCCTCGGGGTAGAAGGCGACGCACTCGCCGCGCTCCACGGCGTCGATCGCGGCGCGGAAGGCGCTCAGCGCGTCCGTGCTCTCCCGGTACACGGGGATCTGTCCGGTGCCGCGCATGGCGGCGCCGACGAATCCCTTCTTGAAAAGCCCGCTCTTGGCGAGGAATCGCGGGACGCGCCCGGTGTTGTACTGGAAGTGGGCGTAGGCGAAGGGATCGACGTACGAATTGTGGTTCACCGCCGTGATGAATCCACCCTCGGCCGGCATGTTCTCCATTCCGCGCCAGTCCCGCTTGACCAGAACCATCAGCGGCGGTTTGCAGATCACCGCAGCGAAGCGGTACCAGAAGCCGATTCTGCGGCGGGGCACACGAACACCTTCCTCTTGGTTCCTCTTGGGCTGACATGTGGGCCGGGGGGCCGCACAAGTGTCGCCCCAGGCCGCCGGTCTGTCGAGGGACACCGTACGCCCCGGCCTGCGCGGCACCCGAGGGGCCGGAGAGAATGTCCGCGACGAGAGAGGGACGAACGCCCGTGCAGTGGACCTTGGTGATCCCCCTGAAACCCCTGGCGCGGGCCAAGAGCAGGCTCTCGGACACCGCCCACGACGGGGTGCGCCCGCAGCTGGCCCTCGCCTTCGCCCAGGACACCGTGGCCGCGGCGCTGGCCTGCGCCGAGGTCGCGGGTGTGGCGGTCGTCACGGACGACGCGCTGGCCGCGCGGGAGCTGGCCGCGCTGGGCGCGCGGATCGTCCCCGACACCCCCCGGGCCGGTCTGAACGCCGCGCTGGCGCACGGTGCGGCGGCCGTACGGGCGGCGGGCGGCGGTCCGGTGGCGGCCCTGAACGCGGATCTCCCGGCGCTGCGGCCGGCGGAACTCGCCCGGGTGCTGAGTGCGGCGGCCCGATTCCCGCGCGCATTCCTCGCGGACGCCGCCGGTATCGGAACCACGCTGCTCGCGGTCGGGGCCGGCCGGGAATTGCGTCCGGCTTTCGGTACCGGTTCGCGGCTGCGCCACCGGGAATCCGGGGCGGTGGAACTCGGGCCGGACGCGGTGGATTCCGTACGCCAGGACGTGGACACCGGCGACGACCTGCGCGCGGCCCTGGCGCTCGGCGTGGGCCCCCGGACGGCTCTCGCGGCGGCCCGGCTGCTGATCCCCGGGCCGTGAGACCGCCGGGCGGGCGGCGGGACCGGGCAGTAGGCTGCTCCCCATGCAGGCCACCGCATACACGTACGATCCCGCGAGCCGCAGCGGGCAGGTGCTCCTGGACGACGGCACACCGGTGCCGTTCGGCGCCCCGGCCTTCGACGCGGGCGGGCTGCGGCTGCTGCGCCCGGGGCAGCGGGTGCGGATCGAGACCGAGGGCGAGGGCGACGCGCGCCGGATCACCCTCGTGACGCTGCAGACGTTCTGACCTCGCCGTACGTGCAGGCGTGAATGACCTCGCCGTACGGCGGACAACACGCCGCGGGCCGGGCTCCCGAGGGAGTCCGGCCCGGCGCGTGAATACCCGTGGTGCCCGTGATGCCTGCGGTACCTGTGATGCCTGTGGTGCCTACTTGCTGCGGGCGGTCTTCTTCGCGGCGGTCTTGCGGGCGGCCGACTTCTTGGCCGGGGCCTTCTTCGCGGTCGCCTTCTTCGCCGGGGCCTTCTTCGCGGCGGTCTTCTTGGCGGCGCTCGCGGCCGTGGCCTTCTTGGCCGCTGCCGTGGTCTTCTTCGCCGCGGCGGCCGTCGTCTTCTTCGCCGCGGTCTTCTTCGCCGTCGTGGCCTTCTTCGCGGCGGCCTTCTTCGCCGCCGTGGTGGTCTTCTTCGCCGCCGCCTTCTTGCCGACCGCCTTGGCGATGGTGGCGGGCGGGCCGGACAGGCTGCCCTTGGGGGCCTTCTTCACCGCGATGTCGTTCTTCGGCAGCTTCTTGGAGCCGCTCACCAGGTCCTTGAAGCCCTGACCGGCCCGGAAGCGGGGCACGGAGGTCTTCTTGACCCGCACCCGCTCACCCGTCTGCGGGTTGCGGGCGTAGCGGGCCGGGCGGTCCACCTTCTCGAAGGACCCGAAGCCGGTGACCGAGACCCGGTCTCCCGCGACGACCGCGCGGACGATGGCGTCCAGTACCGCGTCGACGGCGTCGGCGGCCTGCTGCCGGCCACCCATCTTGTCGGCAATCGCTTCTACGAGCTGCGCCTTGTTCACGTCTTCCCCTTCGGAGACCTGGCCGGAACGAAAGTGTTCAAGCTTTTTCGCACGTTAGGCAGATATATACCGCAAATCAAACACGAAACGGGCTAATCACCCTTGTGCCGCAACGGACTCGGCGGTCTCGGGCTGTTCAGCCTTCCTCACCGGGGATTCGGCCCTCGTCGAGATCGGCGGTGAACCGCTCCAGACGCCTTGCCGCACCGGCGAGATCGTGCTTGGCCGCGGCCGTAATGACCAGCAGCTTCCGGGTCAGCGCCATCCGTACGCCCTCCGGGACTTGCAGTGCGCGCACTCTTGCGTGCGCTTCCTTGAGCCGGACCGCGACCGCCGTATAGAGCTCGAGTTGGCCGTCGTTGTCCATGCACAGATTGTGCCATCTGGGGCGAGTTGTCGCCTGCGCAGGGGGCAACTGCCGCCTCCGGAGGGCCTTCTGGCGTGCCGGCCGGTCGGCTTTGTGACTGACGAGTACCCCGGCAACAACCGTCCTAACCTGGGAAGTTGGCCTCGCGCACGGCGGCGCGCCGGGCGGGAAGGATCCGGAAACAGCTGTACCCCCGATCGTGGCGATCGGGGGTACAGCGGCGTTTCGCGGTGGCCGAAACTCGACTTGTCAGGTCACACCTGGAGGGTCCGCGGCTTGAACGACGGACGCTTCGCCTCGTACGCGGCGATGTCGTCCTCGTTCTGGAGGGTGATCGAGATGTCGTCCAGGCCGTTCAGCAGCCGCCAGCGGGAGTTCTCGTCCAGCTCGAAGGGGGCGGTGATCCCCGCGGCGCGCACCTCGCGGGCCTGGAGGTCGACGGTGACCTCGGCGGTGGGGTCCTGCTCCGTGAGCTCCCACAGCGCGTCCACGGTCTGCTGCTCCAGGACCACGGTGAGCAGCCCGTTCTTCAGCGAGTTGCCCCGGAAGATGTCGGCGAAACGGGAGGAGATCACGGTCTTGAAGCCGTAGTTCTGGAGCGCCCAGACGGCGTGCTCGCGGGAGGAGCCGGTGCCGAAGTCCGGACCGGCGACCAGGACCGTGGCGCCCTGCCGCTCGGGGCGGTTGAGCACGAACTCGGGGTCCTTGCGCCAGGCCTCGAAGAGCCCGTCCTCGAAGCCGTCCCGGGTGACCTTCTTGAGCCAGTGGGCGGGGATGATCTGGTCGGTGTCGACGTTGCCGCGGCGCAGCGGGACGGCCCGGCCGGTGTGCGTGGTGAATGCTTCCATGGCTGATCAGACTCCAGCGGGCGTGCGGACGTCGGCGTCGGACAGGTCGGCCGGGGAGGCCAGGTGGCCCAGGACCGCGGTGGCGGCGGCGACCTGCGGCGACACCAGATGGGTGCGGCCGCCCTTGCCCTGCCTGCCCTCGAAGTTGCGGTTGGAGGTGGAGGCGGAGCGCTCGCCGGGGGCCAGCTGGTCCGGGTTCATGCCCAGGCACATGGAGCAGCCCGCGTGCCGCCATTCGGCGCCGGCCTCCTTGAAGACCACGTCCAGACCCTCGGAGACGGCCTGGAGGCCCACCCGGGCCGAGCCCGGCACGACCAGCATCCGTACGCCCTCGGCGACTTTGCGGCCCTGGACGATACCGGCGGCGGCGCGCAGGTCCTCGATGCGGCCGTTGGTGCAGGAACCTACGAAGACGGTGTCCACGGCGATCGAGCGCAGCGGCTGCCCGGCGTCCAACCCCATGTACTCCAGGGCCTTTTCGGCGGCCAGGCGCTCCGAGGCGTCTTCGTACGAGGCCGGGTCGGGGACGGCCGCCGAAAGCGGGGCGCCCTGGCCCGGGTTGGTGCCCCAGGTGACGAACGGCGACAGCTCGGCGGCGTCGATGACGACCTCGGCGTCGAACTCGGCGTCGTCGTCCGTGCGCAGCGTCCTCCAGTAGGCGACCGCCGCGTCCCAGTCCGCGCCCTCGGGGGCGTGCGGGCGGCCCTCCAGGTAGGCGAAGGTGGTCTCGTCGGGGGCGATCATGCCCGCGCGGGCACCGGCCTCGATCGACATGTTGCAGATGGTCATGCGGGCCTCCATCGAGAGCTTCTCGATGGCGGAGCCGCGGTACTCCAGGATGTAGCCCTGGCCGCCGCCGGTGCCGATGCGGGCGATGATCGCCAGGATCAGGTCCTTGGCGGTGACGCCCTCGGGCAGTTCGCCGTCGACGGTGATCGCCATGGTCCTGGGACGGGCCAGCGGCAGCGTCTGGGTGGCCAGCACGTGCTCCACCTGGGAGGTGCCGATGCCGAACGCGAGGGCGCCGAAGGCGCCGTGCGTGGAGGTGTGCGAGTCGCCGCAGACCACGGTGGTGCCGGGCTGGGTCAGGCCGAGCTGGGGGCCGACCACGTGCACGACGCCCTGCTCGACGTCGCCCAGCGGGTGCAGGCGGACGCCGAAGTCGGCGCAGTTCTTGCGCAGGGTCTCCAGCTGGGCGCGGGAGACCGGGTCCGCGATGGGCTTGTCGATGTCGAGGGTCGGGGTGTTGTGGTCCTCGGTGGCGATGGTCAGGTCGAGCCGGCGCACCCCGCGGCCGCTCTTGCGGAGGCCGTCGAAGGCCTGCGGGCTGGTCACCTCGTGCAGCAGGTGCAGATCGATGAAGAGGAGGTCGGGCTCGCCCTCGGCGCGCCGGACGACGTGGTCGTCCCAGACCTTCTCCGCGAGTGTCCTACCCATCGCTTTCCCTTCGGCCTGGCGCACGGCGCCGGCCCAACTAGAGATCCGAGGTGGCGGCCCCCGCTTTCCCCCTCAGGGCAGCCGCCGCCCGGCCCGCCGGTCCACGGGCCGCTGTGTCTTCCAGGGTGGCGTGTTCCACGGAAAATTGAACTTGCGTTTCACAGAGTGAGACGGGAGTATCGTTTCATGGACAACAGTAGCGGCGTCGGCGTCCTGGACAAGGCAGCCCTTGTCCTTGGCGCCCTGGAGTCCGGTCCGGCCACCCTCGCGGGTCTGGTCGCGGCGACCGGACTGGCACGACCCACGGCCCACCGGCTGGCCGTGGCCCTGGAGCACCACCGCATGGTGGCCCGTGACATGCAGGGCCGTTTCATTCTCGGCCCCCGCCTCGCGGAGCTGGCGGCGGCGGCCGGCGAGGACCGCCTCCTCGCCACCGCGGGCCCGGTCCTCACGCATCTGCGCGACGTCACGGGCGAGAGCGCGCAGCTCTACCGCCGCCAGGGCGACATGCGGATCTGCGTGGCGGCCGCCGAGCGGCTGTCCGGACTGCGGGACACGGTCCCGGTCGGTTCCACGCTCACCATGAAGGCGGGCTCGTCGGCCCAGGTCCTGATGGCCTGGGAGGAGCCGGAGCGGCTGCACCGCGGGCTCCAGGGGGCCCGCTTCACCGCGACCGCCCTCTCGGGCGTACGGCGCCGGGGCTGGGCCCAGTCCATCGGCGAGCGCGAGCCGGGCGTCGCCTCCGTCTCCGCGCCGGTGCGCGGCCCGTCCAACCGCGTGGTGGCCGCGGTCTCCGTCTCCGGTCCCATCGAGCGCCTGACGCGCCACCCGGGCCGGATGCACGCCCAGGCCGTCATCGACGCCGCCGGCCGCCTCTCCGAGGCGCTGCGCCGCACCGGCTGACACCTCCCGCTCCCCGGGTCCCCCGGGCAGGGCCAGCCTCAACGCCGCGGCAGGCCCTCCCCCGGACCCCGTACGACCCGCTCCCGGGCCCGCCCCCGCGGACCCGGACGCCCCACCAGTCCCACCAGCCCCACCAGCCCACGGGCCGGTCGGCCCTTCGCCGACCGGCCCTCTCGCTGTCCGCACCCGGCGGCGCCCCCGTCCGCGCCCGCGCCCGGCCGCCCCGCCCGGCCACCCCCGTCCCACCGGTCACGGCAGCCTCACCGGCCCCTCCCGCACCAGCCCCACCCTCGGGCCCTGGCCCCGGCACCCCGCGGCCCGCCCGCGAGCGCCCCGCGAGCATCCTCCGGGCGTCCCGCGAGCACCCCGCGAGCGCCCCCCGGGCACGCCTCAGACGGTCCGCAGGCGGTCGCCCGCGCGCTCGCCCCGGCGGCCGACCGGGATGACCCCGGTGGCCCGGCCCAGGCCGTACGCGGGCATGTTGATGTAGATCGCCTCGTGGGCGCCCGCCGGGACGACGAAGGTCTCGTGCCAGAAGCCGACCTTGCCGTTCCCCTCGCGCAGCCGCCGGTTGAAGGCGGCCCAGGCCGGGTGGTGGTTGCGGTCCGGCGCCGCGGCGTAGGCGAGGAGCTTCTCCTTGGACTCCCAGTACTGCACGAGGTAGATCTCGCGCAGCCCGCCCATCATGGTCTTGCTGCCGAGGAGCCCGCGCGCCTTGTCCGCCCGCAGCTCCTGGAGCATCGGCCGCATGGCACGGGCCACCGGCCACCAACTGCGCACCGCGGAGAAGTCGTTGATCCTCATCCCGATGAGGAAGACCACCACCTCGTTCTCGCTCTCGGCGGTCATGCGCCCTTCGATCGGCTTGTCGCTCATGAGCGGTTCCCCACTTCCTTCCACCGACCCACTGGATAGCAATGCTATCTATGATTGGATCGTGGCACTCTCCAATACGCAAGACAAGCAGGGAAGGTCACGGCACGCATGCGACTGGCGGAGCTGAGCGCACGTAGCGGGGTCTCCCGGGCGACGATCAAGTACTACCTGCGCGAGGGGCTGCTGCCCCCCGGCCGCCGGGTCACGGCCACCGAGGCGGAGTACGACGAGGAGCACCTGCGCAAGCTGCGGCTGGTGCGCGCCCTGATCCAGGTGGGGCGGATCCCGGTGAAGTCGGCCCGCGACGTCCTCGCCGTCCTGGCCGACGAGGACCTGGACCGCAACCAGCGCCTGGGCACCGCCGTGTGGGCGCTGCCGCACGGCCCGGCGCCCGACGAGGAGGACCCGGCCACCGAGACGGCCCGGCGGACCGCCGGCGCGCTCATGGAGCGGATGGGCTGGGGCTACGCCGACGCGTCCGGCCAGACGCCCGCCGAGGCACCGGCCGCCCCGGCGTACGCGATGCTGGTCACCGCCATCGCCACGCTCTCCCGCCTCGGCTACCCGTGCGCCACCGACGACTTGGAGCCCTACGCCCGCTCGATGGAGCGGATCGCGGTGGCGGACCTGGATCTGGTGGAGCGGTACGGGACGCCGGACGAGCAGGTGGAGGCCGCGGTGGCGCTGACCGTGCTGTACGAGCCGGTGGTGCTGAGCCTGCGGCGGCTGGCGGAGTCCGAGGAGTCGCGCCGCCGCTTCGACGGCAAGTGAGCCGGGGCGGGGCGGCGCGGGCAGGAGGAGCGGACACGACGAAGGGCCCTCCCGAGGGAGGGCCCTTGCCGATCTTGTACCCCCGACCGGATTCGAACCGGCGCTACCGCCTTGAGAGGGCGGCGTGCTAGGCCGCTACACAACGGGGGCCTGGACACTGCAAGCGTTTCATACTGAGCCGCCGCAGGTCCGAGCTGGTCTACCTGGACTCGAACCAAGACTAACTGAACCAGAATCAGTCGTGCTGCCAATTACACCATAGACCAATGATGGTTTAGACCAGTCAGTACCCCCGACCGGATTCGAACCGGCGCTACCGCCTTGAGAGGGCGGCGTGCTAGGCCGCTACACAACGGGGGCCCTAGCGATCCTGCATCGAGGTCGGTGGGAGCTACCCTGGCCGTCCTCGCGGGAAGGATCTGTACCCCCGACCGGATTCGAACCGGCGCTACTGCCTTGAGAGGGCAGCGTGCTAGGCCGCTACACAACGGGGGCTCGCGGATGAGATCCGCGGGTGCAGATTGAAGCATCTGCGAGCTGGCCTACCTGGACTCGAACCAAGACTAACTGAACCAGAATCAGTCGTGCTGCCAATTACACCATAGGCCACTGGAACGCAAGCCCCGATGGGGTTCTTGTTCTAGTAGTGCGCCTCGGGCTTCCGGCCTTCCGGCCCGCTCCCGCGGCGCAGGAAGAACATTACCTGAAGGTGGACGGGGCTCCAAAACGGGTATCCGCGCCGAGCACCGCGGGGAGTTCGGACAGGGAGGCGATCCGGTGCGCGTCCGGCCGCGCCGGGGCGCCGCCGGGAACGCCGGCCCGGTCGATCCACACGGCCAGCAGCCCGGCGTCGGCGGCGCCCCGCGCGTCGATCTCCGGGTGGTCGCCGACGTAGGCGACCTGGTGCGGCGGCAGGTCCAGCGCCTCGCAGGCCGCGTGGAAGGCACCGGCGGCCGGTTTGGACAGCCCCAGCTCGGCCGCGCACAGCACCGCCTCGAAGCGGTCGCGCACCCCGAGGACCCGCAGCTTGCGCTCCTGCACGTGCAGGCTGGAGTTGGAGAGCACCGCGTGCCGGTGGCTGGCGGCGAGGGCGTCCAGGGCGGGCAGCACGTCCGGGAAGAGGGCCCAGGCGCCCTCGTAGTGCCCCAGGTAGCGCGCGAACCACGCCTCGGCCTCGGGGTCGGTCAGCTCCGGGCGGTCCAGGAAGACCCGCACCCGGTCCCGGCGCTGTCCCTCGAAGGTCGTCTCCCCCGCCGCGAAGCGAGCCCACTGCGCGTCGGTGATCCGCCGCCAGTGCGCCAGCGCCGCGTCCACGGTGCCGTACCCGTCCAGCAGCCGTTCGGCGACCAGGTGCGCCCGCATCCCGGCCCGGTCGGCCGAGGTGTAGTCGAAGAGGGTGTCGTCGACGTCCCACAGGACCGCTCTGATCGCCATGGGACCGACGGTACCGCCGCCGGGCGGCACGCGGGAGGGCAGCACGAAGGGGCGGCACCCGGTCGCTCCGGGTGCCGCCCCTGTCGCTGTCCGGGCCTACGCCGCGAGCTTCGCCAGCGCCGCGTCGACGCGGGCCAGTGTCTTCTCCTTGCCGAGGACCTGGAGGGACTCGAAGAGGGGCAGGCCGACCGTGCGGCCGGTGACGGCGACGCGGACGGGGGCCTGGGCCTTGCCGAGCTTGAGGCCGTGCGCCTCGCCGGCGGTCAGGACGGCCTCCTTGAGGGACTCGGCGGAGGACCAGTCGGCCGCGTCCAGCTTCTCGCGGGCCGTGCGCAGCAGGGCGTCCGAGCCCTCCTTCATGGCCTTGGCCCAGCTCGCCTCGTCGAGGACCGGCTCGGACAGGAAGAGGAAGTCGACGTTGTCGGTGATCTCCGAGAGGACCTTCAGCCGGGTCTGCGCGTGCGGCGCGATCGCCTGCCACTTGGCCTCGTCGAAGTCCTCGGGCGCCCAGGGGGCGACGGGGGCCTTCAGCCAGGGGGCGCAGCGCTCGGTGAAGTCCTTCACGTCGAGCAGGCGGATGTGGTCGGCGTTGATCGCCTCGCACTTCTTGAGGTCGAAGCGCGCCGGGTTGGGGTTGACGTCCTTGACGTCGAAGGCGGCGACCATCTCGTCGATGCCGAAGATGTCCTGGTCGGCGGAGAGCGACCAGCCCAGCAGGGAGAGGTAGTTGAGCAGGCCCTCGGGCAGGAAGCCGCGCTCGCGGTAGAGGTTCAGCGAGGACTGCGGGTCGCGCTTGGAGAGCTTCTTGTTGCCCTCGCCCATGACGTAGGGCAGGTGGCCGAACTCGGGGGTGGTCTTCGCGATGCCCAGCTCGGTGAGCGCCTTGTACAGGGCGATCTGGCGCGGGGTGGAGGAGAGCAGGTCCTCGCCGCGCAGGACGTGGGTGATCTCCATGAGGGCGTCGTCGACCGGGTTGACGAGCGTGTAGAGCGGGGCGCCGTTGGCGCGGACGATGCCGTAGTCCGGGACGTTCTCCGGCAGGTAGGTGATCTCGCCGCGGACCAGGTCGTCGAAGGTGACCGGCTCGTCGGGCATGCGGAAGCGGACGATCGGGGCGCGGCCCTCGGCCTCGTACGCCTGGATCTGCCCGGCGCTCAGGTCGCGGCAGTGGCCGTCGTAGCCGGAGGGCTTGCCGGCGGCGCGGGCGGCCTCGCGGCGGCTGTCCAGCTCCTCCTGGGAGCAGTAGCAGCGGTAGGCGTGGCCGGCGTCCAGGAGCCTGGCGGCGACGTCGGCGTAGATGTCCATGCGCTGCGACTGGCGGTAGGGCGCGTGCGGGCCGCCGACCTCGGGGCCCTCGTCCCAGTCGAAGCCCAGCCAGCGCATCGCGTCGAGGAGCTGCTCGTAGGACTCCTCGGAGTCGCGGGCCGCGTCGGTGTCCTCGATGCGGAAGACCAGGGTGCCCTGGTGGTGCCGGGCGAACGCCCAGTTGAACAGGGCGGTGCGGACCAGGCCCACGTGGGGGTTACCGGTGGGCGAGGGGCAGAAACGGACGCGGACGGGGGAGCCTGATGCGCTAGCCACGCTGGACAACCTTGTTGGTGAGAGTGCCGATGCCTTCGATGGTGACGGCGACGTCGTCGCCGACGCTGAGGGGGCCGACCCCCGCGGGGGTGCCCGTGAGGATCACGTCGCCGGGGAGCAGCGTCATGGCCTCGGAGATGTTGACGATCAGATCCGCGATGGGGTGGATCATCTCGCTGGTGCGGCCGAGCTGGCGCTGTTCGCCGTTGACCGTGAGCTGGACGGTCAGGTCGCCCGCCCGTTCCAGGTCGATGCCGGTCTCCACCCAGGGGCCCAGCGGGCAGGAGCCGTCGAAGCCCTTGGCGCGCGCCCACTGCTTCTCGCGGCGCTGGACGTCGCGGGCGGTGATGTCGTTGGCGCAGGTGTAGCCGAAGATCACGTCCTTGACGCGCTCGCGCGGCACCTCGCGGCACATGCGGCCGATGACGACGGCGAGCTCCGCCTCGTGGTGCAGTTCCTGCGTGAAGGAGGGGTACGGGACCGGGTCGCCGGGGCCGGTCACGGAGGTGGACGGCTTGAAGAAGGCGAACGGCGCCTCGGGCACCTCGTTGCCGAGTTCGCGGGCGTGCTCGGCGTAGTTGCGGCCGAAGGCGACGACCTTGCTGGGCAGCACCGGGGGCAGCAGTCGCACCTTGCTCAGCGGCACCTTGGTGCCGGAGAGCTCGAAGTCCGCGAACGGGATGCCCTTGATGATGTCGAGGACGAGCTGGTCCGGCTGGTCGCCCTCGACCGCGCCGAAGGCGACGTTCCCGTCGATGGAGAACCTGGCGATGCGCACGGGTTGCTTGGCCCCTTGACTGAGCTGGCGGGAGTCTGACGCTCCAGGCTAACGCGGCCACCGGCCCGCGCCTCGCGCACCGGTGGCGCGGGTACGCCGAAGGGGCACCCCCTTCGGCGTGGGGTGCCCCTTCGGCGTACGGCTGTGCGAGCGGGCGCGGGCGGTGCCCGCCGGGTCTACTCCGCGACCGCGGCCGCCACCGGCATCTCCATGAGGACGGTGCGGCGCGGGTTGGCGGTCTGCGCGGGGAGGGTCACGGGGTGCTCCGGCGCCTCCGGCGTCTCCAGCGCTTCGGCGTCCTCCAGGTGCGCCAGCGTGGTGCGTCGGGGGTTGGCTATGTTGCGGAACATCATCGTCGTCTTCACGGTGGTAGCAGACCTTGTCGTGGACAGGCGCCTGGAGGGCCTCGGGACCCCCGCGCGGGCGCGGGTGGGCAGTTGCACGCCTTATGTAAAGCGTCAGGCTAAACGCGCGATTCCCGGCCGAAGACGGGAAGAGACCGTGATCTCCATGTGAGTTTGCTCACGACGTGATCCACAATCCGGACAATTACCGACCGGATCACGCTCCGCCGAATCGGGCATAAGACCACTGAAGCCACCATTCCGCTCCCGATCATGGCGACTGGGACACCTGTGGCGACCCAGCGGCTCGTAGAGATATGCCCGGTATGCGGGGTACCGCTTTCCACATCTCGTAACTCGGTCCTCACGCGCTGTCACAGAGGTCACAGGCTGGCCCACATGCCTTGTTGGAGATCCTGCACTGTGCTGGAATGCCACGGACCGCCGCGGGATCGAGCCGGCGCGCAGGGGGCGCAACGCAGCGCCGAGTGGGCGGCGAGAAGGGGGAACCAGCGCCGGTCACTCACGACCACCGGGGAGCGTTTTCAGGGCGCTTCCCACGACGCCGACACCGCCTTGCCGCTCGCGCGGGAGGGCGCCTGGTCCAGAGGTTGCGACGCTAGTGCAGGGACGTTTCAAGAGGGATGGCAGCGCTTCGGCGGAGCCGGAGCCGCAGGGCGGGACTGGCCCCAAGGCCGTCGGTTCCACGCCCCCGCACGCCCAGAACCAGGGCCCGGCCCCGTCCGGTGACAGCTCCGCGCGCCCCGGCGCGGGTGCCTCCCCGACCGCGCCCAGCCCCGGCGGCCCCGCCCCGGCCGGCAAGTCGGCGAAGTCCGCGAAGAGCGAGAAGTCCGCCAAGACCCCGGCCCCCGTCGGGCCCGGCTCGCGCGTGGCCCTGCGCAACTGGCGCATCTCCACCCGCCTGGTGTCGCTGCTGGCCCTCCCCGTGATCGCGGCGACCACCCTCGGCGCCCTGCGCATCGACCAGAACCTGGACGACATCCAGCAGCTCGACAACATGAAGCTGCTGACGGACATGACCAAGCAGGCCACCGAGCTGGCCGCCGCGCTCCAGGAGGAGCGCGACCAGTCCGCCGGTCCGCTCTCGCACCCCTCCAGCGCCAGCGCCATCACCGTCAAGGGCTTCCGGGACAAGACCGACCGGGCCACCGAGGTCTTCCTGGCCGCCTCCGAGGAGATCGACAGCGCCAGCAAGGGCGGCAACCTCCAGGGCGTGCGCGAGACCCTGGTCGGCCTCGCCAGCGAGCTGAACCACCTCGGTTCCATCCGCAAGACGGCCTACGCGCACGACCGGAACTCGACCCAGACCGTCGAGGCGTACCACCGGCTCATCACCGAGCTGCTCAGCCTCTCCCAGGACATGGCCGAGGCGACCAGCAACCCGGAGATGATCCAGCGCACCCGCGCGCTGTCCGCGTTCTCCTCCGCCAAGGAGTACGCCTCCGTCCAGCGTGCCGTCATCGCCGCCGCGCTGCCCGCGAACAACACCTCCGCGGGCAACCTCGCCGAGAACGACCGGCTCTACGCCCAGTCGGCGCTGGACAGCCAGACCTCCGAGATCAACAGCTTCCGCAACATCTACGGCGACGGCGCGGAAGAGCTGATCAAGCCCATGGAGGAGGGCAACCCGACGATCCAGTCGGCGGACACCTACGCCAAGCGCGCCCTGGACAGCTCCACCGGTCTGGCCCAGCAGAGCAAGCGCTCCTACCGCGACTGGGTGGACGACAGCTCGACGAAGATCGAGCAGATGAAGAAGATCGAGCACACGCTGCTGGAGGAGATGGAGCAGAAGGCCCGCTCGCTGCGCAGTGCCACCGAGCGCGACGCCATCATCTCCGGTGCGCTGATCCTGCTCGTCCTCGGTGTGTCGCTGGTCGGCGCCTTCGTCGTGGCCCGCTCCATGATCCGCTCGCTGCGCCGGCTCCAGGAGACCGCGACCAAGGTCGCCCAGGACCGCCTGCCCGAGCTGGTCAAGCAGCTCTCCGAGTCCGACCCGCAGGACGTCGACACGTCCGTGGAGTCGGTCGGTGTGCACTCCCGGGACGAGATCGGCCAGGTGGCCGCGGCCTTCGACGAGGTGCACCGCGAGGCGGTCCGGCTCGCCGCCGAGCAGGCCCTGCTGCGGGGCAACGTCAACGCGATGTTCACCAACCTCTCGCGCCGCTCCCAGGGCCTGATCCAGCGCCAGCTGTCGCTGATCTCCGAACTGGAGTCCCGCGAGGCCGACCCGGACCAGCTCTCCTCGCTGTTCAAGCTCGACCACCTCGCCACCCGTATGCGCCGTAACGGCGAGAACCTCCTCGTCCTCGCCGGTGAGGAGCCGGGCCGCCGCTGGACCCGCCCGGTCCCGCTGGTCGACGTGCTGCGCGCCGCCGCCTCCGAGGTGGAGCAGTACGAGCGCATCGAGCTGGCCTCGGTGCCGACCACCGAGGTCGCCGGACGCGTCGTCAACGACCTCGTGCACCTGCTCGCCGAGCTGCTGGAGAACGCCACCTCGTTCTCCTCCCCGCAGACCAAGGTCAAGGTCACCGGTCACGCGCTGCCGGACGGCCGGGTCCTCATCGAGATCCACGACACCGGCATCGGCCTCTCCCCCGAGGACCTGGCCGCGATCAACGAGCGGCTGGCCTCGCCGCCCACCGTGGACGTCTCCGTCTCCCGCCGCATGGGCCTCTTCGTGGTCGGCCGGCTGTCGCAGCGGCACGGCATCCGCATCCAGCTGCGCCCGTCCGACTCGGGCGGTACGACGGCCCTCGTCATGCTGCCGGTGGACGTCGCCCAGGGCGGCAAGAAGCCGGCCCCCGGCAAGGCCGGCGGTCCGTCCGTGGGCGGTCCGGCGGCTGCCGCCGCTGCCGCGGGCGCGGCTGCGGCGCGGCGCCAGAGCGGTCAGGCGGGCGGCGGTCCGCTCGGCGCGGGCGCGCCGGGCGGTGCGAACCGGCTCGGCCCCGGCGCCCAGCGTGGTCAGGTCGGCGCGGGCCAGGGTCCGCGGGCGGCGCTGCCCGGCACGGGTGGCCGCCAGGGCGGCCCCGGCGCTCCGGGCGGAGCACGCGGACCGCAGGGCCAGCCAGGTCAGCAGGGCCAGGGCCAGCAGGGTCCCGGTCTGCCCCAGCAGGGCCGTCCGGAACCGGCGGGTGCCGGGTCCGGCTTCGGCGGCCGGGCGCCGGGCGCGCCGCAGGGCTTCGGCGACGGACAGCAGGGCGGCGCCCGGCAGGACGTCTTCGGCGGCGGCCGCCAGGGCTTCGGCGACGGACAGCAGCCGGGGAACCGGCAGGGCGGCTTCGGCGACGACACCCGCACCGGCGCTCCGCAGGGCTTCGACGACGGCCGTCAGGGCGGCAACCGCCAGGGCTTCGGCGAGGGACAGCAGAGCGGCAACCGGCAGGACGCCTTCGGCGGTGAGCGGCCGGACGCCTTCGGCGGCGGACGCGGCGCGCTGCCGCCGCGCCGCCCGAACGGCGGCGAGCAGGGCAGGCAGCCGCAGCTGCCGTCGCGCGGTGGTCCGCGCGCGGAGCTGCCGGGCGGCAACCCGCAGCCGCGCACCCCGAGCTGGGGCAGCGAGAACGCCGGTCCCGGCGCGCCCGACACCCCGCGCGGCCACGACGAGGCGGAGCAGGCGCAGACCTCCCGCATGCCGCGGATCGAGGACCACCGGGGTCCGGCCGCCACGGCCGAGATGCCGGTGCTGCCCGGACCCGACAGCCGCCAGGGCCCCGGCCCGGCGGACACGGGCGCCTACGGCCGCCCCGGCTTCGAGGCGCCGCGCCAGGACGCCGACGGCGGCCGGTCCGCGGGTCAGTTCCCGGACCAAGGTGCCCAGGGCGGGCAGAACCCGGGCGCGTTCGTCCGCTCGGACATCTTCGGCCCGGCGCAGACCCCGCAGAACCCCGTACAGCAGGGCGGCCCCGGCTTCGGCCAGGGCAACCCGGCGGACACCGGCCAGTTCGCGGCCCCGCAGGGCTACGACAACGGCTCCACCGGCCAGTTCGCCGCTCCGCAGCACTACGACGACGGCTCCACGGGGCAGTTCGCCGCCCCGCAGGGCTACGACAACGGCTCCACCGGCCAGTTCCACGCCCCGCAGGGCTACGACAACGGCTCCACGGGGCAGTTCGCGCAGCCCGGTCACGACGGTTCCGCCACGGGCGGGCACGCGCTGCCGGTCCGTCAGGACCCGTCGTCCACCGGCCAGTTCGAGCGGCCCCAGCCGTCCGGTCCCGCCGACTTCGGCGCCCCGCGTCCGCCGGCCCCGCAGCAGCCCGAGGCGGGCCGCGCGCCCGGCGACGAGTGGGCGCTGCCCCCGGCCTCGGGTCCCGGCGACGGCAGGACGCCGCTGTTCGACACCCTGGAGACCAACTGGTTCCGCGGTGAGCGGCAGCAGCAGGCGGGCCAGCAGGCCGCGCCCCAGCAGCCCCAGCAGCCCCAGCAGCCCCAGGCCCCGGAAGCGCCCCCCACCGCCCCGGCTCCCGCCAGCCCCCAGCGTCCCGCCACCTCCGCCTGGCGCACCTCGCCGAACGACGAACTCGTCCGGCAGGCCGAGCGCGTCCGGCAGCCGGCGGCGGGCGGCGTCACCACCTCCGGCCTGCCGCGCCGGGTGCCCAGGGCGAACCTCGTCCCGGGCACGGCTCAGCAGCAACAGCACCAGAGCGGTCCGCAGGTCTCGCGTGCGCCCGACGACGTACGCGGCCGGCTGACCAATCTCCGTCGGGGCATCGCACAGGGTCGTCAGGCCGGCACCGGCCAGACGGGCAGCTTCCCGAGCCCCACTCACCAGCAGGAGCGTTAGTTGAGCCCGATGAGCCAGGCGGCACAGAACCTCAACTGGTTGATCACCAACTTCGTGGACAACACCCCGGGGGTGTCCCACACCGTCGTGGTGTCCGCGGACGGACTCCTTCTGGCCATGTCCGAAGGCTTTCCGCGGGACCGCGCGGACCAGCTCGCGGCCGTCGCCTCCGGTCTGACCTCGCTGACCGCCGGTGCCTCGCGCATCTTCGAGGGCGGCAGCGTGGCGCAGACGGTCGTGGAGATGGAGCGCGGCTTCCTGTTCCTCATGTCCGTCTCGGACGGGTCGTCCCTCGCGGTACTGGCCCACCCGGAGTGCGACATCGGCCTCGTCGGCTACGAGATGGCGCTGCTCGTCGACCGCGCGGGGGCCGTCCTCACGCCCGACCTGCGCGCTGAACTACAGGGCAGTCTGCTCCACTGACCGGCCCCGGCACCACCCGCGTCACCACATCACCGTCCGGCCGACACAATCCCCCCACCGGCCTCGTCCGACGGCTCGCCCGACCGACTTGCTGTCCCGCCCGGAGGATTCATGACCCCGCCCACCGCCCATCATGATCCGTACGCCGAGCCGTACGGGGACGAGGGCGACCAGCCGCTGGTTCGTCCGTACGCGATGACCGGCGGCCGGACCCGGCCGCGCTACCAGCTCGCCATCGAGGCGCTGATCAGCACCACGGCCGACCCGGCAGCGCTGATGGGACTGCTCCCGGAGCACCAGCGGATCTGCCATCTGTGCCGCGAGGTGAAATCCGTGGCCGAGGTGTCGGCGCTCCTGGCGATGCCGCTGGGCGTCGCGCGGATCCTCGTCGCGGACCTGGCCGAAGCCGGGCTGGTGGCCATCCACCAGCCGGGCGGCGACGAGAACAACGGTGGCGCACCGGATGTGACGCTGCTCGAAAGGGTGCTCAGTGGACTTCGCAAGCTCTGACGGCGGCCGGGCGACCACCTCCGCGAAGATCGTGGTGGCGGGCGGCTTCGGCGTCGGCAAGACGACCTTCGTCGGTGCCGTCTCGGAGATCAACCCGCTGCGTACCGAGGCCGTGATGACGTCCGCGTCGGCGGGCATCGACGACCTCACGCACACCGGGGACAAGACCACCACGACGGTGGCCATGGACTTCGGCCGCATCACGCTCGACCAGGACCTGATCCTGTACCTGTTCGGCACCCCCGGCCAGGACCGGTTCTGGTTCATGTGGGACGACCTGGTCAGGGGTGCCATCGGCGCGGTGGTGCTGGTGGACACCCGGCGTCTGGCCGACTGCTTCCCGGCGGTCGACTACTTCGAGAACAGCGGGCTGCCGTTCGTCATCGCCCTCAACGGCTTCGACGGCCAGCAGCCGTACACGCCGGACGAGGTCCGCGAGGCGCTCCAGATCGGCCCGGACGCGCCGATCATCACCACCGACGCCCGGCACCGCACCGACGCCAAGTCGACGCTGATCACGCTGGTCGAGCACGCGCTGATGGCCCGGTTGCGGTGACACCGGGGACAGCTTTCGCCTAGCATCCAAGTAGGCAAGGCCATACGGCAGTTGCCGTAGACGTACCGGAGCCGGCTGTGTCGTGGGACACGGCCGGCCTCGGCGTTCATAACGTTTCGGCAGAAGAATCGGGTGGTGACGCAACGCGTCGCGCACATTCGGTGTCGCTGTGCGCACGAGATCCCCGCTTTTTGGCGCGGCTCGTTCTTTATGACCGTTTTATCTGGGACTTACATCACTCTCAATCGGTGCTTTCCACTGTTTGGAAGAGCGCATGTCGGCGTGCTGGAATGCCTGAACTGCCCCATGACCGACGACGTACCGCTCAGCGAGGACGCGCTGAGCCGTACCGAGTGGTCGTGATGTCCGTCCACGGCGGACAGGGCTCTGAGACACTGCGGCACAACGTAGGTGCCGACCGCCGAGAGGTTGTTGGTCGAGTGAGGCGAAGCAAGAACGGTCCTGAGCCGTCGGCCCGGGGCAACTTCACCCCGCCGCCGCGCGGCGCGGCGCCCACGCATGTGCCCGCGGCCGAGCCGGCCGCCGCACCCGCGCCGGCCGGAGGCCGCCTCTCCCCCCGCAACTGGCGGGTGCCCGCCCGGCTGAACGCGATCCTGCTCATCCCCGTGCTGGTCGGCCTGGTCATGGGCGGTTTCCAGGTCAAGAGCTCGATCGACACCTGGCAGGACGCCCAGGACGCCGAGCACACCGCGCGCCTGGTGCGGGCCTCCCTCACCTACGCCAACGCCCTGTACAACGAGCGGGACACCACCGCCGCTCCGCTGCTCCAGGGCAAGGGCCAGAAGGACACGGCCGTCGTGCAGGCCCGCGGCCTCACCGACCGGGCGGCGGACGCCTTCGACCAGGCCGCGAAGAGCATGCCGCACAAGGCCGGTCTGGAGCGCCGTCTGAAGCTGTTCCGGGAGGCCGAGCCGCAGCTGGAGTCGCTGCGCGCCGCCGCATACACCTCCAAGCTCAACGGCGTGCAGACCGAGGAGGGCTACGTCCAGGTCGCGCACCCGCTGATGGAGTTCGCCAACGAGCTGGGCCTGGGCACCGGCAACATCACCTCCTACGGCCGCACGGTCTACGCGATGTCGCTGACGCAGGCCGCGCTGTCGCTGGAACGTTCCATCGGGATGCACCTGCTGATCGCGCCCGGCCCGGACGGCGGCAACCTGGCCAGCCAGCGCATCGCCCTGTCCTCCTACGCCTACCTGGAGAACATCGCCCTCAAGGAGTACCTCGGCGGCGGCACCCAGGCGGACGCGGACAAGCTCGACGCGCAGAACCAGGAGGTCCGGTCCAAGGCCGCGGCGCTGGCCGAGGAGTCCAAGACCAAGGACCCCGACTACGTGGCCCCGCCGTCCGACCCGCAGAAGATGGTCACGGCCCTCGCCACGCTGAAGGGCACCGAGGCGTCCGAGCGCCAGGCGCTGGCGGGCAAGGGCATCACCGCGCAGAACTGGTGGGCCGTGAACACCCTCAAGTTCGACGCGTACCGCAAGATCGAGTCGGACATGGCCGACAACGCGGTGGACGAGGCGTCCGGCATCGCCGCCGACGCCAAGCGGTCGGCGTTCGTCACCGGCGCCGTCGTCGTGGTCGCGCTGCTCGCCGCCTTCCTGCTGGCCGGTCTGGTGGCCCGCCAGATGAGCCGGTCGATGCGACGGCTGCGCAACGCGGCCTTCGGCATCGCCGAGCAGCGCCTGCCGATGCTGGTCGACCAGCTCTCGCGCACCGACCCGGGCCGGGTCGACACCCGGGTCGCGCCCATCCCGATCACGTCCACCGACGAGATCGGCGAGGTCGCCCGCGCCTTCGACCAGGTGCACCGCGAGGCGGTCCGGCTCGCCGCCGAGCAGGCCCTGCTGCGGGGCAACATCAACGCGATCTTCACCAACCTCTCGCGCCGCAACCAGTCGCTGATCGAGGGCCAGCTGACCCTGATCACCGACCTGGAGAACAACGAGGCCGACCCGGACCAGCTGGAGAACCTCTTCCGGCTGGACCACCTGGCGACCCGGATGCGCCGCAACGGCGAGAACCTGCTGGTCCTCGCGGGCGAGGAGCCCGGCCGCCGCTGGGACCAGCCGGTCCCGCTGGTCGACGTGCTGCGGGCCGCCTCCTCCGAGGTGGAGCAGTACGAGCGCATCGAGATGTCCGGCGTCCCCGAGGCCGAGATCCACGGCCGCGCGGTCACCGACCTGGTGCACCTGCTGGCCGAGCTGCTGGAGAACGCCACCACCTTCTCCTCGCCGCAGACCAAGGTCCGGGTCACCGCGACCCGGCTGCCCGACGGCCGGATCATGGTGGAGATCCACGACAAGGGCATCGGCCTGACCGCCGAGGACTTCGCGGACATCAACCACAAGCTCGCCAACCCGCCCACCGTGGACGTCGCGATCTCCCAGCGCATGGGCCTGTTCGTGGTCGGCCGGCTCGCGGACCGGCACGGTGTCCGGGTCCAGCTGCGCCCCTCGGGCGAGCAGGCGGGCACCACCTCGCTGGTCATGCTCCCGGACGCCATCACCCATGGCGGCAGCGCCGAACAGGGCGTGGGCGGCGACGAGTTCACCGTTCCGCAGATCATCCCCGAGCAGCAGTTCCAGGGACAGCAGGGCCAGGGCGCGGACGGCCGGCCGTCGCTGCGCACGGCCGCCGAACTCGGCTTCGACGACAGCCGCTACGCCGAGGTCCCCGACGACATCCGGGAACTGGACCCGGTCGGCCGCTCGCTCAAGCGCGAGGAGCGCCGCGCCACCCTGGAGTCCCCGCCGCAGGAGGGTCCGGCGACCGCCGGGGCGCCCGCCGCCCACCCGGAGGAGTCCACCGGGCAGCAGCAGCCGTACGGCACCGGCCCGGCGCCGTACCCGCAGCAGCAGCCCGGCTACGACCAGCCCGCCGCGTACGCCCCGGACCAGCAGCCGTACGGGCAGCAGACGTACGAGCAGCAGGGGTACGACCAGCAGCAGCCGTACGAGCAGCAGGCGTACTACGCGCCCGACGGCGCCCCGGCGCAGAACGGCGGCTACCCGGCCGACGCGTACGCCGGGTACCAGGAGCAGCAGGCGTACCCGCAGCAGCCCTACCAGGACGACTGGCCGCAGCCGGACGGCTACCCGAACAGCTATCCGGAGCAGTACGCTCCACAGGCGGAGCCGGACGCCGCGCGGACCGCCGAGGCGCCCGGGGCCGAGTCCACGGGCTTCGGCCTGCCGGAGCCGGACGCGGGGGCGGGACACGCACTGACGGACGCCGGACTGCCGCGCCGCGGTTCCACCGCGGGCACCGTGAACGGCTCGGGACCCGTGCCCCAGGCACCGGCCCCGGACGCGGAGAACAACGGCAACAGCAACGGCAACGGCGGTGGCAGCGGCTGGCGTTCGGCGAACGACGAGCGGTGGCAGCAGGCATCGCAGCTCAAGAAGCCCAAGGCGGGCGGGGTCACCTCCTCCGGTCTGCCGCGGCGGGTGCCCAAGGCCAACCTGGTCGAGGGCACCGCGGAATCGACCCCGCAGGGCGGCCCACAGGTCTCCCGCGCCCCCGAGGACGTCCGGGGCAGGTTGAGCAACCTGCGCCAGGGCGTGCAGCGGGGACGCAGCGCGGGCAGTGAAAAGAACGGCCAGGCCACAAGGAATGAACACAGTGGTCCTGACAGCACCTACAACCAGGAGCGTTAGTGTGAGCCCGATGAGCCAGGCGGCACAGAACCTGAACTGGTTGATCACCAACTTCGTGGACAACACCCCCGGGGTGTCCCACACCGTGGTGGTCTCCGCCGACGGACTCCTTCTGGCGATGTCCGAAGGCTTTCCCCGCGACCGTGCCGACCAGCTCGCGGCCGTCGCCTCCGGTCTGACCTCGCTGACCGCCGGTGCCTCGCGCATCTTCGAGGGCGGCAGCGTGAACCAGACGGTTGTGGAGATGGAGCGGGGATTCCTCTTCATCATGTCCATCTCCGACGGATCGTCCCTTGCCGTCCTCGCCCACCCGGAAGCGGACATCGGTCTCGTCGGGTACGAAATGGCACTTCTCGTGGACCGCGCGGGCACGGTCCTCACCCCGGATCTCCGTGCGGAGCTCCAGGGAAGCCTTCTCAACTGAAGGACGTACGGTGCGTATCGGTGTCCCGGGGCCGTAAGGTTTCGGGACGCGGCTTCCCCTCTGTGGGGTGCCCGGCGCAGTCGGAGGAGGAGTAAGAGTGGCAACACACCCAGGTGGTTCGGCTTCGGGCAACTGGTCGTACGGTCCCGCCCAGGGACACGGCAACGGCCCGGTCGACCCGTACGCCTACCCCTCCGCTCCGCAGCACCGGCAGCCCTACGCCCCGCAGGGCCCCGGCCCTTCGCCGTACGACCAGCCGCCGGCGCCGCGCATCCAGCCGGTGCAGCCGCAGCGGTACTCCCCCGAGCCGATGCCCGCACCGGCGTCGCAGAACAACCCTCTGGTCCGCCCGTACGCCATGACGGGCGGCCGCACCAGGCCGCGTTACCAGCTCGCCATCGAGGCCCTGGTGCACACCACCGCGCAACCGCACCAGATGCAGGGCCAGTTGCCCGAGCATCAGCGGATCTGCCATCTGTGCCGCGAGATCAAGTCGGTGGCCGAGATCTCGGCCCTCCTGACGATCCCTCTCGGCGTGGCCAGGATTCTCGTCGCCGACTTGGCGGAGGCGGGCCTGGTCGCCATCCATCAGCCCGGCGGCGACGAGAACGCCGGCGGCCAGCCAGACGTGACACTGCTCGAAAGGGTGCTCAGTGGACTTCGCAAGCTCTAGCGGAGGGCCGGTTTCTCCAAGTCGCTCCACCACTTCCGCGAAGATCGTGGTGGCGGGCGGCTTCGGCGTGGGCAAGACCACGTTCGTCGGCGCCGTTTCGGAGATCAACCCGCTGCGCACAGAGGCCGTCATGACATCCGCGTCGGCGGGCATCGACGACCTCACCCACACCGGGGACAAGACCACCACGACGGTGGCCATGGACTTCGGCCGCATCACCCTGGACCAGGACCTGATCCTCTACCTGTTCGGCACGCCCGGCCAGGACCGGTTCTGGTTCATGTGGGACGACCTGGTGCGCGGCGCCATCGGCGCGGTCGTCCTGGTCGACACCCGCAGGCTCGCCGACTGCTTCCCGGCGGTCGACTACTTCGAGAACAGCGGACTGCCGTTCGTCATCGCCCTCAACGGCTTCGACGGCCAGCAGCCCTACAACCCGGACGAGGTCCGCGAGGCCCTTCAGATCGGTCCCGACACCCCGATCATCACCACCGACGCCCGTCACCGCGCGGACGCCAAGTCGGCGCTGATCACGCTGGTCGAGCACGCGCTGATGGCCCGCCTGCGGTAGCCCGCCCCGGACATGCCGAAGGGCCCCTCTCCGCACAGGAGAGGGGCCCTTCGGCGATCTTCGGCGGGTTCGGGCCGTCCGGCTGTCCGGCGGCCCGGCGGCCGGTCCTAGCCGCGCCAGCTGTGCGGGGCGTGGAAGCCGTTCTCGCGCTCCAGGCGCCGCCAGCGGGCCTTGTGCCGGTCGTGCCGGGTCAGGGAGGTGTCCGCGGGGCGGGCCGCCGCGCGGGCCAGGAGTATGGCCGTCAGGGCGGCGACTTCCTCGGGCTCGGCGTGGCCCTTCTCGACGCGGATGTCAGGCATGTCCATGGGTGTCAGTCTCCGTGGCTGAGGGGTCCGCGGGGTGACCGCGGTGCGTCCGCCGGGTTACGGCGGTTGCCGCGCCTACTGCGGCGGGTTGCCGTGCTTGCGGGAGGGCAGGTCGGCGTGCTTGGTGTGCAGCATCGCGAGGGACTTGGCCAGCACTTCCCGGGTCTCGGCCGGGTCGATGACGTCGTCGACGAGACCGCGCTCGGCGGCGTAGTACGGGTGCATCAGCTCGGCCTTGTACTCCTTGACCATGCGTGCGCGCATGGCCTCGGGGTCGGGCGCGTCGGCGATCTGGCGGCGGAAGATGACGTTGGCCGCGCCCTCGGCGCCCATCACCGCGATCTCGTTGGTCGGCCAGGCGTACGTCAGGTCGGCGCCGATCGACTGGGAGTCCATCACGATGTACGCACCTCCGTACGCCTTACGCAGGATCAGCGAGATCCGCGGCACCGTGGCGTTGCAGTAGGCGTACAGCAGCTTCGCGCCGTGCCGGATGATCCCGCCGTGCTCCTGGTCGACACCCGGCAGGAAGCCCGGAACGTCCAGCAGGGTGACGATCGGAATGTTAAAAGCGTCACACATCTGGACGAAGCGCGCAGCTTTTTCACTGGCCTCGATGTCCAGCACACCGGCCAGCACCTGGGGCTGGTTGGCGACGATGCCGATGACCTGACCGTCCATCCGGGCGAGCGCGCAGATGATGTTCCGCGCCCAGCGCTCGTGGACCTCCAGGTACTCGCCGTCGTCGACGATCTCCTCGATGACCTTCGTCATGTCGTACGGCCGGTTGCCGTCGGCCGGGACCAGGTCGAGGAGGAGGTCGGAGCGGCGCTCGACCGGGTCGGAGGACTCGGCCCGCGGCGGGTTCTCGCGGTTGTTCTGCGGGAGGAGGGAGAGGAGGTAGCGGACCTCCGCGATGCAGGTCTCCTCGTCGTCGTAGGCGAAGTGGCACACACCCGACGTCTCGGCGTGCACATCCGCGCCACCGAGCCCGTTCTGCGTGATCTCCTCGCCGGTGACCGCCTTGACGACGTCCGGACCGGTGATGAACATCTGCGAGGTCTCACGGACCATGAAAACGAAGTCCGTCAGCGCCGGGCTGTAGGCCGCACCGCCCGCGCACGGGCCCAGCATCACCGAGATCTGCGGGATGACACCCGACGCCTTCGTGTTCCGCTGGAAGATCCCGCCGTACCCGGCCAGCGCCGAGACACCCTCCTGGATCCGCGCACCCGCACCGTCGTTCAGCGACACCAGCGGCGC